>JAGXGH010000012.1 GCA_024636835.1 Verrucomicrobiales bacterium
CGGTCGACCGAGCAATTCCACCGTGCCTGTCGGTTGGTGCGCAACGGCCGCATCGGCAAGGTGCGTAGGGTCGAAATCGGCCTGCCCAGCGACCCGTCGGGTGGCAATGGTAAGGTGATTCCCGTTCCGGAAAACCTGGATTATGATCAATGGCTGGGCTGGACCAAGGACGTGCCTTATGCGGTTGATCGTTGTCACCCGCAAGGTGGGTTCAGTGATCGTCCAGGCTGGCTGCGCCAGAATCAATTTACCTGTGGCATGATTACCGGCTGGGGGTCGCACCACCTTGATATCGCTCATTGGGGGATGGATACCGAATACACCGGTCCGATCGCTGTTGATGCCAAGGCCAAATGGCCGGGGCCAGAGAGTTTTTGGGACGTCCATGGGGATTACGACATCAAGCTGTCCTATGCCAATGGGGTGGAAATGCACATCAGTCACAAATACCCGAACGGCATTCGTTTTGAAGGCGATGACGGGTGGGTTTGGGTGAGCCGCGGCAATTACTCGGTGACCAAGACGGATCCAAGTTCGGGTAAAGGCAGCAAGGCCTTGGATGCCAGCAACAAAGAATGGCTTACCACGGATTTGTCCAAGGACGAGGTGCAATTGCATCGCGCGCCGAATTGGGATCATCATCTCGATTGGCTCACGGCAATTCAGAAGGGTGAGGATGCCGGAACGAATGTCGACACCGGTCATCGCTCGAACTCAGCGTGCATGGTCTCGTGGATTGGAATGAAGCTTGGCCGCCCGCTGAAGTGGGATCCGGTTGCCGAGCGATTCGATGACGACGAGGCGAACTCGATGATTGCCCGCGAGGAACGCGGCAACTACGGCGCGCTTCAGTTGGCGAAAAAACTCGATATCTAACCCCGGCGCTACATGATCAACAAAATCCGATTTGGAAAATGGGTAGGTTCGTTGACCTGTGGTTTCTGCGGTGTCGCGCTGACAGCCGGCGCTTCGCAGGAGAAGGTCAAGCTGATGACGCTGGACCCTGGGCACTTTCACGCGGCCTTGGTGCAGAAGTCGATGTATCCACAAGTCGACCCGGAAGTGCACGTCTACGCAGCGGAGGGATCCGATCTCGACTTGCACTTGGCGCGCATTGAGGGGTTCAACACACGCGCCGACAACCCGACCTCGTGGCAGACGGTGGTTCACACCAGTTCTAACCCACGCGAGGAAATGCTCGCTCAGAAACCGGGCAACGTGGTGGTGCTTTCCGGCAACAACCAGCTCAAGACCGAGCGCATTCTGGCTTCGGTGAAAGCCGGATTGAATGTGCTGGCCGACAAGCCGATGGCGATCAATCCACAGGATTACGAGTTGCTGAAAGAAGCGTTCAAGGTGGCCGAGCAGAATGATGTGTTGCTCTACGATGTGATGACCGAGCGCCATGAAATCAACTCCATCTTGCAGCGCGAGTTGTCGCTCATTCCGGCGCTTTATGGCAGTCAGGATCCTGGCACGCCTGAAAACCCGGCGGTGACCAAGGAGAGCGTGCACCATTTGTTCAAGTATGTCTCCGGCAAGCCGCTGCAGCGGCCGGCTTGGTTTTTTGACGAGGAGATTGAGGGCGAGGGATTGTGCGACGTCGGCACCCATCTGGTCGATCTGATTCAGTGGGAGTGTTTTCCCGGCGTAATTCTCAAGCCTTCAGATGTGGAAATGCTCGCGGCAAAAAAATGGCCGACACTGATCACCGAAGCACAGTTTGCCAAGGCCACGGGGATCGAGGGCTTTCCCGAGAGTTTGCGCGGCAATGTCAATGACGACGGCTTGCTGGTTTACGTTTGCAATGGCGAGATGACATACAAACTTAAGGGGGTGCACTGCAAAGTTTCGGTGATCTGGAATTATGAGGCGCCGGAGGGCGCGAAGGATACGCACTATTCGCTGATGCAGGGAAGTCAATGTGCGTTGATTATCCGTCAGGGTGCGGAGCAGAATTATACGCCGACGCTCTACATCGAGCCTGTTTCAGGACAGGAGCTTGAAGAGCAAGTGGCCTCCGCGATGGCATCGCTTCAGGATCGCTGGCCGGGAGTCACGGCGGAACCTGACGACAAGGGCTGGGTGGTGCGGATTCCGGAGAAATACAGAATCGGCCACGAGGCTCATTTTGCTCAAGTGACCGAAGCTTATCTTGAATATCTCAAGGCAGGAAACCTTCCTGACTGGGAGGTGCCGAATATGTTGATGAAGCACTACACCATCATGCAGGCCTACAAGATGAGTCGTTAAAAACACGCTATGAAACACATCCTTACATTACTCATATCCACTATCCTTATCTTTCCGGCAATGGCCGGATTTGAGGTGAAAGAAAACCAGGGTCGCTTGGAGATTCACGATGGCGACCAGTTGATTTTTGGCTGGCAGGCCAAGCCTTTGCAAGAGCCGAAGGGTGGCGAGATTTTTTCCGCTAGCGCGTTCATCCACCCGCTTCACACGCCATCCGGGTTTGAGTTGACCAAGATTCAACCCGACGACCACCTGCACCATTTAGGCGTCTGGTGGCCGTGGAAGATGGTTACCGTCGACGGCAAGGACTACGTGACCTGGGAGATGCAAAATAAGGAGGGGCAGCATGTCGCCGTGGGAGCAAAGGTTATTAAAGAGTCTGCGGATGAAGTAGTGATCGAAGCGAACAACCAGACGCTCATCCGGCCCACGGGGGGAGAGGGCAAGCCTATCCTCGACGAACAAGTGGAATTGCGGTTTTTTCGGGTCGCGAAAGATGCTTACGGGCTCGATATCCATATTGTGCAACAGCCGGTTGAGGGCATCGATGTGACGGTGACCAAATACCGTTACAGCGGTTTTTCCTGGCGTGGCACGGGCGACTGGAACAAGGAAAACAGCGAGATGCGAACCAGCGGTGGAAACAATCGCGACAACGCCAACAGCCAACAGGCGAACTGGGTGACAGTTGACGGTGCCACTCCGGGTGGTCGTGCGACGATGTTGATGATGAGTGTCGCTGCCAAGGGGGGGGAAGCCGAGCAATTGCGCGTGTGGGATTCCAAAATGCATGGCGGTGCGCCTTTCGTGAACTTCAACCCGGTGATGAAAACGTCCGAGGAGTTGAAGCCCGAGAACAAGCGAGTCAGTGACCGCCGCTATCGCCTTATCGTTGCCGACCGAGTGATCTCGCCGGACGAGGCGGATAAGCTGTGGCAGGAGTGGAAAGTCGAGTGAGCGTCACTTCACCTTTGGCGTGTCGTCGACCTTGAGGTCTCCGAGTGCGTATTGGATACCGTCCAGATAATACTGGAGCATTTCCTCGCGCTCGTAGGTGTTCGGGTGATGGGAAGGTGAAACATAAAACACGCGGCCCTTGCCCTGCGGGCGGATCCATGAAACGAAGCGCTGGTCGCCGGCTGCCGCTTTGCGGGCGTTGTCATCGAGAGAACCCAAGTCCATATCGAGAAGTGGTCGGAAGTTCTTTTCCTTGTAGGCATTCATGAACAGATAAGGTTCGTCGATGTGGGTAAAGGGTTTGCCGTTGAATGCTTTTAACAGCGGGTGTTCGGGTTCGACCAAACGCAGGGTGATCTGCTGGAGCTTCGGGTGCTTTTCGAAGCTGGCACCCATCATTCGGCTGAACTCCATCGAGTTGTTGAGAAAGACAATTCCACCGTGGACGGCGACGATGCCCTTGCCGCTTTCGACGTATTCGATCAGCCCTTTTTCCAGCTCTGCGGCTTTTTGCTTCCGTTGTTTCGGATTGAGCGACTTGTCCTCCGCCAGCACGTCCATGAACCAATTGCGGTGTTCGCGTTTGGTGCAGGTATTGTTGAGTATCACTGCATCGAAAGTCGCCAGTTTGGCTGGCTCGAACATGGCAATATCGTCCGAATGCGTCACTTCGAACGCGCCGGTTTTCGCCAGCGTATCCATCACCACTTTTACATGCGGGATGACGTCGTGGCAGTAGCCGGTCGCCAGCGAGCAGACGAGCACCTTGCGCGGCTTGGCGGGCATCACTCTTGGTTCCTTTGGAGCCGCAGCCACGACCTTGGCAACCCATGCATCATCCGGTGGGAGGATCGGTGGGATTTTTACTTTCTGTGCAGCGGCAGAGATGATGGTTGCGAGACTGAGAATGGTGATGAGGGTAGGCTTCATGATGAATAGGAGTAGACGCGTGCTTGTGCATTTATTGCTACGCTCGGGATTTCCGATTTGTATCACTAACATCTGGATGGAATGTGGGCGTCGAATTGCCTGATTACCTCGGTAAATAGAAGGACGAGGGTTCTAGTGATGCGTCGAATAATGCTTCAAAAACCAGTGGGATAAAGCCAATTCTTAGCGAAGAAGAGCTGGAATCCGATCATGTGTAGGCAATGCACTTGGTAAAGTTTCTGCAACTTTTGATCATTGTGGTATATTGAAATCAGCATCGCCAAATCTAGCGCTCACTCATGAGGGCTGGGTAAGTGCTGGTTCAATCGAAAACAATTACCATTGCTCTGCAATGAATGATCGGGAACGGGCGGAGATCCTCCTTCGCAAGCTTGCGCCGGTAGGCTGCCAGTGCTTTGATTCATTCGGTTTCATCAGCCCTTACTTAAAAGAAGGTTTGGTGCGCGGAACTTATACTGATGAATAAACGATCTAGCGAACCGTTGAGCAAGCCGATGGAGCTGGCGGAAATGATTGCTTTTGAAGTGATCCAACCTTTACTGATTGAGCGAGCCATTCCCAATGAGGATGGCGGGCTCGATATGTTGATCGAATCGATACCGGATGACGATCACATACTTCTGAGCGCCGTTCTCGACCAGCGACACAGCATTGTTGGGCAGATTCAGGCGGTGAACGACGTCCACGCCAAGCTTCAGCTGGGCTTTGTGGCGGGTAGAGCTCTGGTGCCCGATAGCTCGTTTGCTGTTCAGTTGGCCTATTTCCTCAATGGTTCCGGGTTTAATGTCCGCTTCGATGGGGGGCTAACCAGCGGCTACGTTGCGATCGATAGTGAGATTTACATTCGAGCTGATGATCAAGAGCTGGTCGAGGGGCAGCTGATGGCTACCATGAAAATTGCAAATCAGGTCGAGTGGTTCACGGCGATCATGTTTCCCCAGCTTTTGCCTGCGGGCGAGCAGGTAGAGATGGAGCCTAATGATGTGGAAGGGTCTCTTGCGGAAATGTTTGAGTTGCCGCTTGCCGAGCGCGATGCGGAATGGATGTTCTCAGTGGCTCGTGGCTTGGGGCGTTGGCAGGATATCCTGAAGGTTTTAAGGCAGCACCCCGAGCTGATGGAGAACGAACACCGCGAACGCTTTAAAATGCTGGCTTACCGAATGCTGGGGCGCTGGGAGGAAGCGCGTAAAGCGGCTGATCTTGGTGGCATTGATGAGGGGAAGTTCGTCGATGCTCCATGGTTGAGCCCTAGTTACCTAGAGATTTTGATTCACCTCGAAGATGGAATTGAAGTGCTGAGGCTGCTGCGTGATCGCGAGGATGATGAGGTGGGGTTTTACGACGTCTACCGAGCCCGAGCATATCTGTCTTTGGATATGGTGACTGAGGCCGATGAAGCATTTACGCGTTATATGGCGTCTCATCGAGGTGATTTGGCTTCGTTAATGCGCTATTCCGAGCAGCGTGGCGAACTGACAGAGGGGTAAGGTTTTTGTTCGAAAGCGGTATCAGAACCGTTGAGCGGCCAGAGCATAAAAAAATCCCACCCAGTCACGATGGACGGAGTGGGATTGATGGGAGGAATCAAGGGTTAGGATTCTGGTATTAGAACCATATCAATTTCGTGGATGAGTCCGTTGGAAGCTTCCGTGTCGGTAGCGATGACATTGGCTTTGTTGACCATGACTTCGCCTTTCTCTGTCACCATGACGGTAAATATTTCTCCATTGAGCGTCATAATCTCGGATGAGATGATATCACCTGCCATGGCGCGATCGGGAATGATGTGGTATTTCAGCACGGAAATGAGTTTATCCTTGTTCTCCGGCTTGAGCAACTCCTCTAAAGTTCCGTCAGGTAATCTATCAAATGCCTCGTCGTTGGGTGCGAATATTGTGACATTCGTGTCTGATGCCGTCAAAAATTCGGCTAATCCCGCAGCCTTGACCGCAGTGATGAAGGTGTCGAATGTGCCGGCGTGCTCAGCAGTTTTAAAGAGAGTGACTAAGGCTTTATCCTTTTTTTCGAGTGCGTCGGAGTTAGTCTTGGAGTCCACGTAGTTCGCGTTCGCAGCGTCATCGCCCTCTTTCTTAGAGAGCGCGTCAGATTTGGTTAAGGACTTCGCGTAATTGGCATGAACGGCTTTATCTGTTGTATCTTTGTCGAGAGCGTCAGATTCCGTCATTGCTTTGTTGTAGTTGGCCTTAGCGGGTTCCTCGGCCTGTAGCGGTGTGAGAATGGCGGCTGCTATGATTGTTGTGATTGTAGTATATTTCATGGCTTGTTGTGTTGTTGGGTTGATTCGGGGGTGACGGCATCACCATCGATTTTGGCCCTCTTAAACTATTTACGAGGCCAATCCGTCATCAGTTGGGGTGAACTTGGTAGATTTATTATTCTTTAGTTTGTTTAACTTTCGTTTAAAGTGGTCATATTGAGGGGGTTGGGGATTGGTATTGGTGGAGAAGAATCAACAGTTTCTTAAGAAAATACATTGACGAGGTGGGGCGGAATGGGGATAAGTGGGGGATCGTGGGGGAAAATGTGGAGTGCACCCACTCCCCCGCGTCTGAGATCTCACCTAACCCGTCCTTTGGAAGCCCAGTCCATCAACCGCTACAGCGGGGAATTTCCCCGCACACTCGATGAAAAGAATCGAGTGACGGTGCCGTCGTGTTGGCGTTCGAACGACGTTCCCTGCTTGGTTGCGTTAGTGAATAAGACGAATGACGGGAAATACGTCATTTTGATGCCGCGGGATGAGTTTAATCTATTGGGCGATTCGGCTTACACCGATGAGACAATGTCTCCGGCTGAGCGGCAGAAATACCGCCGAAAGTTTTTCGCTAGAGCGCGCGAGTGCCCGATCGACAAGTCTGGTCGTGTGCTGCTTCCGCAGGAGATGACAGCGATGTTCGGTGACGAGCGCGAGGTTTGTCTTCTTGGCGTCGGTGCTCGAATCGAAATCTGGAATGCGATCGAATGGTCGGCTCTTAATGATGACGATGACGACGACTTCTACGCAATGGCGACCAACAAAGGTCTCTGATCTTTTTCATCTGAAATCCTTGCTTCGCGGATTGCGCGGAGCTTCTCCCACAGCCTGTGCGGTAAGCGATTTTCGCGGATCCGTTCGGTTGGAGTGACGGTCACTTATCGGGTGGCACGTTATTCATCATTTTCCTGCAACTTCATTATGGGCACACTAGCCAACACAGCCAATATTTACTCCAACACCATGCGCGTGTCGCTTGGGGGTGATGTGTTGCCGCGCTCAGTGGTCAGCTTTTGGAGTTCGATGGGTGCGCCTGCACGCACTCGCAACGGTAAGCTGTGGTCGAGTGGATTTGCATGTGAAGGCGGGCGTGGTATCACGCCGATGGGCGATTACCATGCGCCAGTGATGCCTGACGAATGTCTGGCAGGCTTGATGCCGGGTGAGGGCAAGATCATTGTCGATCTGACCTTGGGTGGTGGTGGTCACAGTGAAAAACTTCTTCAAGAAGGGGCAACGGTTTACGGCTTTGACCAGGATCTCGAAGCGATTCAGTTCGCTTCCGAGCGCTTGGCTCGTTTTGGTTCGCAGTTCATCCCGGTGCACAGTAACTTCTGCCGAGTGGCTGAGGAGTTGGCGCTTCGTGGTGTGACTCAAGTGGATGGCGTGCTGATTGATCTGGGAGTGAGCTCTCGTCAGCTCGATGCTGCTGAGCGTGGGTTTTCCTTCATGCGTGAAGGTCCACTCGACATGCGGATGGATGCTACTGATTCGACGCTGCCGACAGCTGCCGACTGGGTGAACACCAAGGACATGGAAGAGTTGATGCGCGTGTTTTTTGACTACGGTGAGGAGAAGTTTTCCCGCCGCATTGCGCGTGAAATTGTCGATCGCCGTGTCAGCAATCCTTTCGAGACCACAGCGGAGTTGGCGGATCTGATCGAACGAATTGCTCCAAGACGTGGGCCGAAGCATCCGGCTACGCGCGTGTTTCAGGCTTTGCGTATCGCGGTGAACCGCGAACTCGAAGTGCTTGAGTCGGTGCTCCATTCGCTACCCACACTCCTCGTTGATGGTGGACGCGCTGCGATCATCACATTCCATTCGCTAGAGGACCGTGCGGTGAAGGTTTACTTCCACCGGTGCTCGACGGCGACACTCGACGATCCGACTTGGCCGGAACCGAAGCCAAACCCCGAATATGTATTTTCTCTTCCACGCCGCAAACCTTACTTGCCCAGCGACTCCGAGGTGCGCACCAACCCCCGTGCACGCAGTGCAAAGGTGCGAATCGCGGAACGGCTCCCCAGATTCTAGCTCTCCCCAATTTTTAGAACCTTAGCTTCCAAGCCATCATGTCCACTCGCAATCAATCAAAAAGTCCTTATACAAATCCAGTCCGTGCCTCTGGTCTGTTATTCATCGTCGTAGCCATGGTTTTGGCTGCTGCGTTTGGAGGTGCGCATGTGTTTCTTTCTCACCGTAAGACAACTCGTGAAAATGACATCGAGCGGATGATGGCGGAGATGCGCGATTACGAGGATGAGATCGAATCCCAGCGTAGTCTTCAGGCATCTTTACTCAACCGTGAGACCCTTCGCAATCGACTCGTTGAGTTGAACTCTGTGCTTATCGAAATTCCAGTGAATGAAGTGCGTTACATAGAAAATCGCGTCGGAAACCCGGCATTGATCGACAACCAAACTGGAATCGCCACCGCCAACGACGGACGATAACCGACTTTCTTAAGATGACACTAAAAGGCCGCGCAATCATGCTGACTCTGTTCCTCGTTATGGGGTTCAGCGGGTTGTCGGCGCGTCTGATATTCGTGCAGATATTTCAGCATGACGAATGGGAGGCACGCGCGGAGAAGGACTACACGCGTAAAATCATCGAGCCATCAGAGCGCGGTGTGATATTCGACTGCGATGGTGAGCAATTGGTTCACAACCGTCCGGTGCGCACTGTTATTGCCGACTGGTATCAGCTCAACGACTACCGTGTTTTGATCAGTGGTGTGGCTGCTTCACGAGGGCTTTCGGTGGATGAGGTGACGGAAGAATACGGTGTCCGTAAGCCCGATCTCGACAAACTCTTTGCCGACTACATGGACTATATCGCGGCGGTGGCGGCTCCAGAGTTGGACATGCCATTCGACGAGCTTCGTGCTTTGTTAAAGTTTGGCGAGAAAAAGGAAGTGATCATCGCTTCTGGTTTGAGTAAAGCCGATGCGGATCGCCTCGAAGCTAAGTTTTCTGAGGCGGGTATCCGAGGTGTGCGTTTGCGTGACGGCGTTGAGCGTTTTTATCCAGGTGGGGAGATAATGGCCCACGTGCTTGGATACGTAGATCGCGAACAAGACGGTCGCGAGGGCGTCGAGCGAACATTCGACAGTGTTCTCGCTGGCGAGGAAGGGTTTCGAAATATCCAAGTCGACCGCCGTGGTCGAGAAATCAGTGCTTATCGGGGTGAGGAAAAACATGCGCAACCAGGGGCGAATATTCATCTTACGGTTGATAGTGATTTGCAAGTGATCGTCGAGCAGGAGTTGCGCGCAGCGATGGAGGAATTTCGTGCAGATGCCATGATGGCGGTGTTGATCGATCCGTTTACCGGTGACATTCTCGCACTTGCCAACACCCCGGCTTTCGATCCGAATACACGCGTAGGCGAGCGTAAGAATTGCCTCATCACCGATGTTTACGAACCTGGCTCAACCTTCAAAATCATTGCGGCAGCGGCGGCATTGGACTCCAAGGCGGTCAGTCCTCGGGATGTGATCTTTTGCCATAATGGCTACTTCCGGGAAGGCAAGCTGAGTATCCGAGATCACCATCCCTACGGCGATTTGACCGTCGGTGGAGTGCTCCAAAAATCGAGTAACATCGGCGCATTTTTTCTTGCTCGGATGGCTGGGATGAAAACTTACTATAGCTATATTAGTAAGTTTGGGTTCGGGCGGCGCACCGGAATCGAACTGAGCGCCGAGGCGCGCGGGGTGGTAAGGATGAACGGTAATCTTATCGATTTTTCCCGCCTTTGTTATGGCTACGCTGTGAATACCACACCGCTGCAGGTGGCGATGGCGTATTCGGCAGTCGCGAATGGCGGAAATCTCATGCGTCCACGCTTGCTCGCCAAGGTGGTGAAGGAAGATGGAACCGTGCTTCGTCAGACCAAGCCGCAGATTCTTGAACGGGCGATATCCTCACAAACCGCGTCACAACTTCGCACCATGCTTGAGTCGGTTATCAGTGAAAAGGGTACCGCAAAGCTCGCCGCGATACCGGGATATCCGGCTGCTGGCAAAACCGGAACCACCAAAAAGCTCAACATGCAGACTGGAAGATATTACGACAGTCGTTACGTCACGTCGTTTGCCGGTTTCGCGCCTGCCACAGATCCTGAGGTCGTGTGCGTTGTGGTTGTAGATAATCCACGTCCCCGCAATGACGTTCCGGCCTATGGTGGTACTGTTGCGGCGCCGATTTTTAGTCGCATTATGCGCCGTGTTCTTGCTCATCGAGACGTCGCTCCCACACTTCCTATTGATGGAGATGAGGAGAGTGAACTGGTTTCGACCCAATAAGCTTAATTTTTCAACACTTCCCCTGAATGACACTTAACGAATTACTTACAAATATCGATTACATCGACAAACACGTCGCCGGTGACTCGGAGCTTTCCGGAGTGACCAACGACAGTCGAGCTGTGGAATCGGGTAGTGTGTTTGTGGCGGTGTCTGGCAAAAATGTGGACGGTCGCGATTTTGCATCAGCTGCGATTGAGGCGGGGGCAGGATTGATTGTTGCGGAAGGTGAAGTGGATCGGACACATTCAGATTGTTCGTGGATTCAGGTCAAGGACGCACGAGCCGCGTTAAGTCAAATTGCCGCTGTGGTTTACGACCGTCCATCGCAGAAGTTGGCGGTAGTCGGTATCACGGGGACGAACGGAAAAACCACCACCGCGTATCTTTGTCGACACCTGATCGCTTCATCGCTCCGCAGTTGTGGAATGATTGGCACTATCGAATACGATGATGGCAGCGGACTAACGAAAGCCGAGCGCACCACGCCAGAAGCTTGCGATCTTCAACGGATGCTTGCCGCGACGGTGGATAGTGGTTGCCGCGCTTCGGCGATCGAGGTTTCTTCCCATGCGCTCTCTCTTGGGCGCGTCCGTGATGTTGAGTTTGATGTCGGCGTTTTCACCAACCTGTCGCGCGACCATCTCGATTTTCACAAGACGATGGATGATTACTTCGAGGCGAAGGCATTACTCGGCGAGCAGTTGGCGAATCAAGGTGGTGATAAAAAGCCGGCAATGGTGATCAATATCGACGATATTCAAGGTCAGCGCTACGCTCGTAAGGTCGAAGGTCGCGTTCCGGTGGTGACATACGGGTTTAGCGCTAAAGCACAGTTTCGCGCGCTCTCGATAGATCTCGGTATCCGCGGGACTTCGTTCAAACTTTCAGCGAAGGGCAGGGAATATCTCGTTCGCATGCCATTGATTGGACGCTTCAATGTTTACAATGCATTGGCTGCCCTTGCTGTAGCAGATCATCTGAACCTCAATTTCCGGAGCGCCGTAGCGGCGCTAGCCGAGGCTCCGCAGGTCCCTGGTCGGATGCAGAGTGTGATCGAGCAGCGCCCCTATCGGGTGTTCGTCGACTACGCACACACACCTGATGCTTTAGAGAACGTCCTGACAACCTTGAAGACACTGAAGCCGGCTCGAATCATCACTGTGTTCGGTTGCGGAGGGGATCGCGATAAAGCGAAGCGTCCATTGATGGGGCGCGCCGCATCGCAGCATTCGGATGTGTGTATTTTGACCTCTGATAACCCACGGAACGAAGACCCGGAAGCCATCCTTGCCGATGTCGAGCGCGGTATGCAAGGGCGTTACAAAAAGATCGTCGATCGGCGAGAGGCGATCAAGTTGGCGATCGCTGCCGCAGGTCCCGATGAAGTGGTGCTGATCGCAGGAAAGGGCCACGAAGATTACCAAGAGATCAACGGCGAGCGCTTCCCGTTCTCAGACCGTGCCGAAGCTCTTTCTGCCGATCGTCTGCGAGATATTTCCGCACCGAGTAATGATTTGAGATAGCGAAAAATTCTCCTGATGAATCCCACCACCACAGAACATATTGCCCGAATGAGCGGCGGTCGATTGGCGACCGGCGATGGGGCAGTGGTGTGTCGTGGCGTTCATTTCGACTCGCGCAAAATCTCAGTGGGCGATGTGTTTGTTGCTTTGGTTTCCGACCGCGATGGTCATGATTTTGTCGACGCTGCGTTGGCGAATGGTGCGTCGGCCTGTTTGATCTCGCGTGAGGATGTGGTGGGGAAACTCACTGATGCGGGCGTTGTCGGGATTCTCGTTGAAGATACATTGTCGGCGTTCCAGAAGTGGTCCGCCGCGTATCGGGCTGAGTTGAATCCGAAAGTGATCGCTGTGACGGGCAGTAACGGCAAGACCAGCACCAAAGACCTGATTCGCAGTGTATTGAGTCAACGGTTCACCGTTGCCGCAACCGCTGGAAACTTTAACAACCACATCGGAGTTCCGATGACCCTGTTGAGTTTGTCCGGTGATGAGACTCATCTGATCACAGAAATTGGCATGAATCATCCGGGGGAAATCGCGCCGTTGGCAGAGTTAGCTGCGCCGGACATAGCCGTGGTCACGAACATAGGCGTCGCTCATATTGAGTTCATGAAAACGCAGGACGCGATCGCAGCGGAGAAGGGTTCGCTCCTTGCGGCTCTCGGTTCGGACGGTCTCGCGGTGATCAATGCGAACGACGAATTCGCCGATGCCTTGGCAGGGATGACCCAAGTGCGAGTGATGCGTGCGGGCATTGATGGCGGCGATGTTTCGGCGACGGACTTGGAAGGCTTGGGCAATGCTACCCGATTTACCATCAAGACATCGAGCGGTCAGCAAGCCACGGTCACTTTGCCATTGCCCGGTCGTCACATGGTCAACAATGCGGTGATCGCTGCTACCGTTGGAATGTCGTGCGGGTTGAGCTTGGATGAAGTCGTGAAGGGTTTGGAGAATGTCCAACTGAGCGGCGGGCGTATGACGAGTTTGCAAATTGGTGGCATCACCGCCATCGACGATACGTACAACGCAAATCCAGACTCGATGTCTGCTGCGGTGGATGTTCTCGCCTCGTGGCCGAATGCCAAGCGTCGTATCGCAGTGCTCGGTGAGATGGGCGAGTTGGGTGATCATGCCGAAGACGGATATCGGAAAGTCGGAGCCCGCTTGGCTTCCAGTTGTATCGATCAAATTGTTCTCGTTGGTCCCGCGACCAAGACCATTGGCGAGGCTGCCGGTGAGATGATTTTCACTTGCTTTGACACTACCGAATCGGCTGCTGCCGAACTATCCAAAAACTTTTTCAACGACGGCGACGTGGTGCTCTTCAAAGGCAGTCGCACCAGCCGAATCGAAATTATTCTTCAAGCTCTTCGACCGTAGATCTCCGACATGCTTTTCTATCTCCACGAACTTAGTGAAAATATCTTCGGTCCATTTCGGATTTTCGAATCGATTCCGTTTCGCGCCACGATGGCGTTTTTGACATGCTTTATTCTTTCCTTGTTGTTGGGCGAGCGTGTGATTCGTCGATTGATTTCACTCAAGGTTGGTCAGCCAATTCGCACTGAAGAGGAAGTGCATAAATTGCACGAACTTCATGGCGGAAAAGCGGGAACGCCGACCATGGGCGGAATCATGATTTTGGGAACGACTCTTCTCTCGACTATCCTGTGGTGTAAGCCATTGAATCCATTTATCCACGCACTGGTTGCGATCATGCTGCTCACTGGAGCGATTGGATTTGTTGATGATTATCTCAAAGTAAAACGCAGGAAGTCGGATGGCATGAGTTCACGTGGGAAGCTGCTGGCTCAGGTTGGGGCAGCCGCTTTGGTGGGCGCTTTCCTCGCCTATCACCCGATGGTAGGTAGCTTTATCCGCCAACTTTACATCCCGTTTTTCGACGAGCCAATCCTCATTGATATGGGTTTTTTAGCGGTTCCATTCTTTGTTTTGGTTATTGTTGGGGCCTCGAATGCGGTGAATTTAACCGACGGGCTTGACGGACTGGCTGCCGGTTGCACGATCACCAGCGTCGGGTCCTTTGGTCTGCTTTCTTACATGGGGGCGACAACTTTGATCGCGGAGTATTTGTCGATTCCAGAGAGCGCGCTACTCGGAGAGGTTGCGATTTTTTGTGCAGCACTAGTCGGAGCAACGACAGGATTCCTATGGTTCAACTGCCACCCGGCTAGAGTGTTCATGGGTGATACTGGATCATTGGCGATTGGTGGCTCGCTCGGCACCCTTTCAATCGTTACCTGCCAAGAGTTTTTGCTGGTCATCATTGGCGGCGTTTTTGTGATGGAAGCAATGAGCGTTATTCTACAGGTCGGGTCGTTCAAACTTACCCGTAAGAGAATTTTCCGAATGGCACCAATTCACCATCATTTTGAACTTCGGGGGTGGCATGAAAATCAAGTCATCCTGCGCTTCTGGATGCTGTCTGTAATTTTAGCCGTTATTGGCTTCGCTACATTGAAGATTCGCTAGTCTAATTTCGTCTTTCCTTTGTTCATGAATATCCAAGATCACAATGTTCTCGTTCTCGGCGCCGGCCGCAGCGGATTTGCTGCGGCACGGCTTGCTGTGTTGAAGGGTGCTGGTGTGACGATTCTCGATACGGTGGACGGGGATCGAGCTACGCAGATTGCACAGCGAGTCAACGAGCAATTACCCTCGGTGAAGTTGATCACCGGCGATGCGGCTAAAGTATTCGACGGTAAGGCTGATCTTGCGGTGGTCAGTCCAGGTATTCCGCTTGAATCGGGGTGGGGGCAGCAAGTTACTGCAAAAGCTTTACAGGTGATCGGCGAGATTGAGTTTGGTTTTAGATTCATTCCCGAGCATGTGAAAGTTGTCGGGATCACGGGGACTAACGGAAAAACGACGACCACTGCAATGGTTGCCTCGATGGCGCGTGAGAATGGAATCTCTGCCATCGAAGCGGGGAACTTTGGTCTGCCGCTGTGCGATGTGGTGATCGACCACCCGGACGTTCAATTGATCTCGCTGGAGCTTTCGTCGTTCCAATTGGAAACGATCGTCACCTTCCGACCCGACATCGCCGTGTGGCTGAATTTCGCGGCCGATCATCTCGACCGTTACGCATCGATGGAAGAATACCGACTCGCCAAGGAGCGCATCTTCGAGAACCTTTCCAGCGACGATCCGGTGGTGGCACCGTATTCCGAGATTAACGAACTGCCGTTGCACGACCTGCGCACCATCTCGTATTCCATTAGCCCGGGCATGGCAGGGGAGGCGGATATAGCGGTGAGCACTGACGGTGTGTTGACGATTCGTGGGCGCGAAGCCGATCGTGTCGATCAGTGGTCGGTGCGTGGTCGTCACAACTACGCGAATGCAGCAGCAGCGCTTGGCGCCTGTTTGCAGCTCGACCTCGATGAGAAGCATTGCTTGGCTGCCTTACGTCATTTCAATGGTCAGCCGCATCGTTTCGAAGTAGTCGATATCGTGCGCGGCGTGACTTTTATCAATGATTCAAAATCAACCAACCTACACTCGCTGGAGGCCGCACTCCACGCGGAGGCGGAAAAGGTTGTGTTGATCGCTGGCGGTAAGGACAAGGGGCTGAACTTCAGCTCGCTAGCTCCGCTGGTGCGTAATAGAACTTCCGCCGTGGTCGTGTTCGGTGAGAACCGTCAAAAACTTGCAACTTGGTGGGCGGGGGGGGTGCCGGTGGAAGTCGTGTGCGAGCTCCGCGATGCAGTGGAGAAAGCTGCGGAACTCGCAGCGCCCGATGGCGTCGTGTTGTTCTCTCCAGGCACATCATCATTCGACATGTTCGATAATTACGAGCACCGCGGCGAATGTTTCCGTGAAGCTGTTGCCAAACTCAACGTGCCCGTAAGCCCAAGTCACTCAGAATTCCCAAACCCAAATACCTAAAATTAAAATGAGCAGAAAATACACCGCAAAGACATCACGGAGCCAAACCCGCAAAGGGCGGGAGAAAGGGCTCTTTAAACTAGCTGCGAACCCACGTAGGAAAAAACTTTCCGCCACCGCGACGGAAGAACACGACTGGAGCAATGACGTGCCGAGCATCAAGCTCTCGACTGCGTTTCTTGTTATCCTTGCCCTCCACATTGCCTTGGTTGTTGGGGTCTTGGTGTTCAGGCAATTCGGAGGTCCTGTGGCTGACGATACGGCAGACGCATCGGCGTCCTCCGGCACGTCGTCTGCAGCTAGCTCAGAAGCTGCAAAATCAACGACTTCGGCTATGAATTCTGTCGGAGCATCATTCCGCGCGAACGCTGCAGAGTTTGATGGACTCATCAAGCACCGTGTTCGTCCGCTGGAGAATCTTGATGAGATCGCCGGGGAGTATGCTGTGACACGTTCGGCCTTGGAATCCATCAACAAAATCGGTGTCGATAACCCCTTCCGCACCGGAATGCTGCTCGTGATTCCGTCGCGTGAGATCATTGCAGTGCGCCCGGATAGAGAATCAGTCGCAGCTGCTATGACAAGGACCAACGCAGGCCCGGCATCGGGGACAGCTGAGGTTCGTCGCGCACGTCCAGTGACGGCATCCTCAGTGTTGCCTGCCAGTGCTGCGGGAACACACACTGTTACGAAGGGTGAGACGCTTTGGGGGATCTCCCGTAAATACAATGTCACATCTGATGCGATCATGGCAGCCAACGGAATCAAGGACGCGCGTTCATTGAAGGTTGGCGCGACCTTGAAAATCCCGGGTCGCTAAGCGACTGCTCTCAGCCATCGACATCTCTATCTAATGTATCGCCGCTATTCACTTCACGTGCTCCTCGCCTCCGTGGTCGTTTTGATCACGCTTGGACTGGTTATGCTCGCCAGTACAAGCGCCTACGCGACGGATGGCATGGGAGAAAACTACCGAGGTCTCCGCCAACAAGGGTTATGGCTGGGACTGGGAACGGTGGTTTGTGTGTTTACGGCGATGATCGATTACCACAACCTGAAGCGCTTTTTCTGGCCGTTCTTTGTGGTCACCTGTGTTTTACTTATTCTATGTTATGTGCCGGGTATTAGTCAGCCGGCCAACGGCGAGAAGCGTTGGATTGGCGCGAAGTTGGTGGGTTTGAATTGGTTGCGTTTTCAGCCCTCGGAACTTGCAAAAATCCTCGTCATTACGGCGATGGCATACATGTTCACCAAGTTCGAAGGGGAGGAGCGGAAGTTTACCAAAGGCTTCGTGATTCCAGGCGTGCTTGTGGCCATTCCTACGCTGCTCGTGCTATTTGAAAAAGACCTTGGGTCAGCGGCTACTATGTTCGCCGTAGTTTTCGGCATGATGTATATCGCTGGCACGCATTGGTTTTATCTTGGGTCGGTGTTTACCGCAGGAGCCGCAGCTCTCACCGGGCTGGTGCTAATGATTCCCAACCGTGCAGTCCGCTTCCTCGCGCTGATGGATTTGGAAACCTATCGGATGGATGAAGGTTTGCAGCAATGGCGAGCACTTCTCGCACTTGGTTCCGGTGGGCTTTTTGGTCTCGGTCTTGGGAATGGTCGGGAGAAAATGTTCTACATGCCTTATGCCCACACGGATTTTATTTTCCCGATGCTTGGTGAAGAACTCGGTGCCGTGTTTACTCTCGGCGTTGTCTTCGCATTTGTTCTTTTCACGGTCTGTGGGTTCGCCATTTCACTGAATGCACCAGATAGATTTGGAACACTTCTCGGCTGTGGCGTGACTACGCTCATTGCCATCGAAGCCGCTCTAAACATTGGCGTGACTACAGCGACGCTGCCCAACACGGGACTGCCGCTGCCCTTCGTGAGTTACGGCGGGTCGAGCATGCTTTGCTCCCTCGCATGCGTTGGAATTTTAATCAATATCTACCGCCAAGGAGAAGATCCTGATTCGCCCGATATCTACGCCGTGAAACGCAGAAAAGTGACCCCGAGAATCTGAGAATGTCGAAATACTTGCAAAGTCTATAGTGATATCTAAATCTAACATCCTCATTGCTTGCGGCGGGACCGGAGGACACTTGTTTCCCGGGATTGCCGTGGCGCAGGAAATTACCAAGCAAGGAGGGAAGGCGATTCTGCTGATTTCGGAGAAAGCGATCGACAAAACAGCGTCGGACGATTATCCGGAGCTGACGTTTGTCCCGCTTCCGGCGATAGCGATGCCGCGAGTGTTGTCGCTCAAATTTCCGATGTTCTTGTGGCGGTTCTTCCGCTCGCTCTCGGAGTGTCGAAGCATTCTAAGGCGCTACGACATTACCTCCGTGATTGGCATGGGTGGGTTCACCTCGTTGCCGCCGGTGATTGCGGGGCATCGAGCCAAGTTGCCAACTTTTGTTCACGACTCCAATGCGTTTCCTGGAAAGGCGAACCGTTTGGCAGCTAGGTTTTGCGATGAAGTTTTCATCGGGATGGAGGCAACGGCAAAATATTTTACAGCTTACAAAACTTCACTCGTCGGCACGCCGGTGCGCGAGGCGATTCTTTCCCGCCGCGATGCAAGCGCCGAAGATAAATCAGCAGCGCGCGAAAGTCTGGGATTGGATGGTGAGCGGATGACGGTCGTCGTCACGGGTGGAAGCCAAGGCGCACGCGCGGTGAATTCGGCGATGGTTGCCGCCTTGGAGAAACTTCCTGCCGACGCGTTGCAAGTGTTCTGGATCACCGGGCCGAACGAGTATCAGCGAGTGAACGAAGAAGTGGCGAAGTTAAAGCAGACCGTGAAAGTGGTCGACTTTTGTAGTCGCATGGAAGACGCGCTGATTGCGGCCGATATCGCAGTGGCGAGAGCGGGTGCATCGACCTTGACGGAGTTTTCCGCAGTTGGTTTGCCTGCGATTTTGATACCCTATCCGTTTGCTGCTGATGATCATCAGACGCACAACGCGAAGAATTACGCGGATCGCGGAGCGGCGTTGTTGTTCCATGAAAACGAGCTTGGTGAGGGAGTTTTAGCAGACACATTGAGTGCTCTAGCTGAAGATAGAGAACGACTTCAAGAGATGTCTTCAGCGATGGCTGTGATGTTCCAGGATTCTCCTGCGGAGACGATTGCAAATCGCGTGCTGCAAGTGGAAAAGTAACCAATGACAGATTCCGCAAATTCCGCCAGTTATCTCGACGCGCTCTCAACTGGGAGCGAGTCCCTTCGTGTGCATTTGATCGGAGTTGCGGGTTCGGGAATGAGTGGAATCGCGGAGATGCTTCTGCAGATAGGTCATCGGGTGAGTGGCTCAGATAGAGTGAGTTCTCAAGAGACTGCGCGATTGATCGAACACGGGTTGGAATTCACCTCGCCTCACACTTCGGGCTGCGTTGGCGGAGTGGATCTTGTGATCTATTCCTCAGCAATTAAACCGGGAAATGTCGCTTACGATGCGGCGAGCGATGCGGGAACGACGATGATCCGCCGCGCGGATGCCCTCGCAGCGATCTTGAACGGACGGCGCGGAATCGTCGTTGCGGGAACACACGGCAAGACGACAACTTCATCGCTGACGGCGCATATGTTGCGCATCGGTGGTGTGAAGCCTGGACACTACGTCGGCGCGGAAATCCCCCTATTAGGAACGAACGCCCACGTCGAGGCGGACATGGGGTATTTTGTCGCCGAGGGCGATGAGAGCGACGGTACGCTGGTGAAATACCATCCCGAGCACACAATTCTTCTGAACATCGAAGAGGATCATCTCGACTTTTATTCGGGTCTCGATGAGATCAATGTGGTGTTTTGCCAGCTTTGCGATCAGACTTCCGGCACGATCTACTATTGTAAAGCGGATGAGCACGCTGCGGCGATGTGCGCTAAACGCAAGAATACGGTCAGCTATGGGTGGGATGACTCGTGCGACATTTACGCGCAAGGTGTCACCTTTACCCGCCGGATGACCCAGTTCAGCGTGACGCGTGACGGCAAGGATCTCGGAGAATTTGTGCTCGGTGTGCCGGGTAATCACAATGTGCTTAACGCTCTTGCGGCGATCGCTTTGGCTCAAGATTTGGGTGTAGATGATACATCGATCCGCGAGGCCTTGAAAACATTCCACGGCGCTCGCCGGCGATTCGAAGCCCGTTACCGCTCGGATCGCTTTACGTTGATCGATGACTACGGTCATCATCCAACCGAGATCGAGGCGACACTTGGCGCTGGAAAATCCATTGATCCACAGCGTTTGTTGGTGCTCTTTCAACCGCATCGCTATTCGCGGACACTGAGACTTCGCGATGAATTCGGCGAGGCGTTTTGGATGGCGAATTCGGTCGTGGTTTCCGGAATTTATCCAGCCAGTGAACAAGCTATAGAGGGAGTGACCGGCCAGATGATTGTCGATGCGATTGGAGAGAACGCGAAAGCGAAGGAGTTGGATGTCACCAGCAAATATATCGAGGTGTTGAAGCAGGCGCGTTTAGCGATTGGTAATATGCTGCGCCCCGGCGATATGGTGATGACCCTGGGGGCGGGAAATGTTCACGAATGCGCGACACCGCTCGCTCGTGATATGGCGACGCTTGATGCGCTCATCGATGCCAGTGGCGAGAGCGATATCAGTGCCCGGCTCTATGAGCCGATGCGACGGCACACAACGATTTTGATCGGTGGTCCTGCGCAATTCTGGTTAGAACCAACGACTTTTGATGGGTTCGCGGGGATTGTTCGTTATTGCCGTAAGAATGGAATTCCGGTGCGCGTGGTCGGTCGTGGATCGAATTTATTAGTGCGCGATGGCGGGATTCCAGGAGTGGTGATTCACCCTGCTGGTGGTGAGTTTACCGATACCAAAGTCAAGGGAATGAGAATCGTTGCCGGAGTTGGCACGCGGTTTAAGAAGTTAACAGCGGTCGCTCGCGAGGCAGGGATTCACGGTTTTGAATGGATGGAAGGTATCCCTGGGAATGTTGGTGGAGGATTGCGGATGAACGCTGGTGCGATGGGGTGGAGCACCTTCGATAATGTGGTTTCGGTGTTGCTTGTGAACAGCGAGGGAGTGCTGGAGTGGCGACCTGGATCGAAAATGGTCGCCAACTACCGCAACGTGCCCGAGTTGACCGAAGAGTTCGCATTGGCTGCGACCTTTGAGGGCACCGCAGGTGAGCCCGATGACATCGCTGCTGAGATCGAACGTTCGCGCACTCATCGCAAGTCGAGCCAACCGATCGCCGCGAGTGCGGGATGTATTTTCAAAAACCCGCAGGAATGTCCCGCGGGTAAATTGGTCGATGAACTGGGGATGAAATCGGTTACTATCGGCAACGCTCAAGTGTCAGATATCCACGGGAATTTCATCGTTAATACCGGCGGAGCAAAGGCGCGTGATGTGCTCGGATTAATCGAAAAGATCAAAGTGAAAGCGAAGCAAGAGCGCAACATTGAGATGCACACCGAGGTGCAGATCATTGGTGAAGACGAAGTGACATTTTAGAGAAAGTATGAATACGATCGAAAAAGAATCATTGATAGCCGTCCTTATGGGCGGTCCAGGCTACGAGCGTGAAGTGTCGTTGGCGTCTGGGAGAAGTGTGGTGAAAGCGCTGCAAGACGCGGGTTACAATGCGGTGCCCGTTGACGTGACTACCAAACATGTCGATCTGCCGGAGGGAACGGCTGTCGCTTTCAATGTGATTCACGGAACTTTTGGTGAAGATGGAGGACTGCAGCGAGTGATCGGCGGAATGGGTGTGCCATATACGGGTGCGGGTGTGGCGTCTAGTGAGTTGGCCTTTGATAAGGTGGACTCGAAGCGTGCCTTCGTCGCTGCGAACGTTCCGACCCCGGCCTCGGAGATTATTAAGCCGGGTGAGATGCCGAAAATGAGTCTGCCTTTGGTGGTGAAACCTGCTCGCGAGGGGTCGAGTGTCGGCGTGCATCTGGTGCATGCACAGGAGAATTTACAAGCGGCACTGGATGATGTTGCGAAGTATGGCGAAGAGATTTTGATCGAGCAACTGATTGTCGGCAAAGAACTGACTGTAGGTGTTCTCGGTGATGAGGTTTTCCCTGTTGTCCAGATTTGTCCGCGCTCTGGTTTCTATGACATGAGTAACAAATACCCATGGATGGCCGGGGGCGGGGGGACGGACTATTTTTGCCCCGCCGACCTGTCGCCTGAGGTGACAGAAAGCGTTCAGGCCGCTGCTTTGACGGCGCACCAGTCGCTGGGAATCGAAGTCTACTCTCGCGTCGATGTTTTGCTCGATGAAGATAACCAACCATGGGTGCTCGAGGCGAATACCATCCCCGGCATGACAGAGAGTAGTTTGTTACCCAAAGCCGCGCGAGCCGCGGGCATCGAATTCGCCGAACTCTGTGTGAAAATTATTGATTTATCGATTCAAAAGCAGTCTTAACTGTGAAACAATCTTAACAAGATTGTCAGTCGAGTTCTCACAGCTCCAAAACACAATCCATCAACGTCCTATGCCTCCTAGAAAATCCATTACATCTCACTCACGCTCAGGGTCTTCCCGTAAGGGTGACGATTGGCGCGTGCTCAATGTGCGGTCGGACTCTCGGAAGAGTCGGGGGATTCGTCGCGCGGTGGTGATTCGTCAGACATTCAAGATAGCTATGTGCACCATTGCCTTGGTGATGGCTTTCGTGATGGTGAAGCATGCGTTTCATCGGATGCTCTTTCAGAACGAGCACTTTTCCTTGCAGGATATTGAATTCCGGACTGACGGAAAGTTGTCGCGTGCTGTAGTTCTCGATAAAACGGGTCTCGTCGGAAGCGAGAATTTGCTCGAACTCGACCTGCAGAAGGTGGAGAACGTGATTAGTCAATTGCCAACCGTTGCCGAGGTCAAGGTGGAGAAGCGTTTGCCGAATGGTTTGTCCATCGAGATCAGCGAGCGCCAACCGGTCGCGTGGTTGTCTTGTTCTTCGCTGGGGATTCGTCCGCGTAGCTCGACCTCAGGTCAACTCATCGATGCCGAGGGACATGCCATTGCCTGCGATCGTTTGCGGATTGAATACATGTCGTTCCCGGTGATCGAAGTGAGTGACCTTACTGCAGTAGTGACTGGACGTAAGATCGAGTCTGATTCCCTCAAGGCGGCACTTCATTGTCTGGACAAGGGATCCGATATTTTGATGCCGATCCGTGCATCGATCACCGAGATTCATGCCCGTAATGATTACTCCTTGCTGGTTGTATTAAATTCTGGTGAAGAGGCGATTATTTCCAATGACCAGGTCGAGAGCGACATGACGCGTTTTGCCACGGCCTATCAGGAACTGAGTCGCAAACTCGTGGATCAACGTGCATGGAGAGTGAATTTGCTCGCTCAGCGCAACGTTCCCTTGGTTTTTCTCGAGCGGACGCGCGAATCCCGACCCCGACCGGACGTGCATTCTGCCCGAAATGAGTCTGAACCGATGATCCTGCGTGCGCGGGCGGTTGATCCAGATAGTCTACAACCCCTCAACGAATCGCGCGAAAGCGGAGGAAACCGTGGAAGTTCAGTTGACGACGATCTCTCAGCCATATTGAATCGCGGTTGAGTTTATAGTAATTTTGGCCGAGAGCACACACTGATGGCAAAATCGCAGATTTATGTTGGATTGGAGATTGGCACCACTGAGATCAGTGTGGTCGTTGGCGAAGTGAAGCCTGACGGCGCCATTAAGATCCTTGGTGTGGCGACGACGCCTTCGCGTGGAGTTCGAAAAGGTGAGATCATCGATTTCGAAACGGCTCAGACATGCCTTCATGATGCATTGGTTCGCGCCGAGGATCGTAGCGATGTCATGATCCGCAATGTGTTCTTAAGCATCACTGGTGGGCATATTGAATCGCTGAATAACCGCGGCTGCCTGCGGATGCCCGACGACGCGAGCGAGATCACTGAGGAGGACGTCGAAGAGGTGAAAAACATCGCCCGTGATGTATCCATCCCTAAGGAGAATGTGTTCCTCCATAGTGTGATCCAACATTACCATGTCGACGGTCAGAATCGTATTCTCGATCCGATCGGCAGGCAGGGCGATAAACTCGAGGCGGACTATCACATTATCCATGGCATTCGTAATCGGATTCAAAACTCGATTCGCTGTGTGCGGGAAATTCCACTGGAAGTCGAAGATGTCATTTTTGCTCCGCTCGCATCCGCGCAAGTGGTGCTCAACCGCGAAGCTAAAGAGCGTGGTGCGCTGATGATCGATATCGGCGGCGGCACCACGGACTACGTGCTTTACCGCGACGGGGTGATTGTTGATAGCGGATGTATACCGGTTGGTGGAGATCACGTGACCAACGACATTGCAGCAGTGTTGAAAATCCCACTTTCAAAAGCAGAAAAGCTCAAATGTGAGGAGGGATGTGCGATTCCAGGCGATGAAGGAGCTCCGCCGATTATCTATCTCGCGGATGAGACTGGTTTTGTTGGACGCGATGTGGAGCGAGAAGTGCTCGACTCCATCATCAATGCGCGGCTCGGTGAAGTGTTGGACCTTCTTTACGACAATATCGACCGTGGCCCAGGGCTCGAAGGTATTGGTGCTGGTGTATTCCTTACTGGTGGGAGTAGCCGTATGCTTGGTCTCGACAGACTGGTCGAAGAGGTTTTCCGTATGCCGGTGCATCGTTCCAAATCCACTTCTGTTAGCGGGCTCACGGCAACATTCGAAGACCCACGTTACTCAACAGCGATAGGCCTTATCCGCTACGCGCAGATTCAAGATGCCGAAACATCACGCGGCCGAGGACTCAGCGGCTTTCTCAAGGATAAGTTTGGCCGCTTCCTCGGCAAACGCTGAGAATTGCTATAAAAACTTCCAAGATGACCTCGTCAAGCCTCTCCGTTTCATTCATCATGAGGTAGCGAATTGAGGTGAGCACCCTATATTGTATCTTACCCCCGAAAAATTTATGATCGAATTCAACCAAAACGAGCAGCAGGAAATCCCCGAAGCCGCAGCGTCGACCGCTAAAATCATTGGCGTAGGTGGAGCGGGCAGCAATGTCGTCGACCGCTTGGCCATGGAATCCATGGACGGAGCAGGCCTACTAAGTGTCCACACCGACGTGCGTGCGCTGGCGAATGCCGTGACCAGCAACCGTGTGCAGTTAGGTAAGAAATTGACCCACGGTCTAGGTGCCGGTGGCGATCCTGAAATTGGTCGTCAAGCAGCACTCGAAGCCGAAGAAGAAATTCGCGCCGCAGTGAACCGCTACAAAATGGTTTTCGTGTGCGTCGGTCTCGGTGGCGGCACCGGATCTGGTGCTGCTCCTGAAGTGGTGCGCATGGCGCGCGAAGCCGGGGCGTTCGTCGTCGCGTTCGTTACCATGCCATTCTCGTTCGAAGGCCCACGGAGACTCAAGCAGGCGAACGAGGCCTTGGAAGCAATGCGCCGCGAGGCCAATGCTTTGATCACGTTTGATAATGACCGCATGGGTGAACTCATTGTCGAGAGTGATGGCATCCAGAAAGCATTCGAAGAGTGCGATAAATTGATCGCCGGGAGTATTCGTGGAGTAGCCGCATTGGTTACCCGTCCGGGTTTGATCAAGATCGGCCTCGACGATCTACTCACCGCACTGCGCAATTCTGATTCGCGTTGTTTGTTTGGCAGCGGTCGTGCAAGCGGTGAAAACCGTGCGAAGGAAGCGCTTCGATTGGCGCTCAATAGTCCGCTCTTGACGAAGGGCAAAATGTTCTCGTCCGCGAGCAATATCTTGGTGCACATCACCGGCGGGGAAGACCTGCGCTTACACGAGATCGAAGGTCTGATGCGCGAACTCGGGAAGTCCGTTCCAGAAGAGGCTCAACTGCTCTTTGGTGCAGCGATCGATCCAGCGCTGAAGAAGGAGCTTTCTGTGACTTTGTTCAGCTCACTTTCTCACGATTCGGGAAAGTCTGAGGAGGTACTGCCAATGGCCGCAGAGACCATGCCTCCTGTCGAAGCTGACGAGCCAGAGGCCAAGGAGGAGAATGTCGAAGATTCTGAGGTTTCGGAGTCAGAGAATGCTCCGGAGTCAGAAAAAGAGACTGAGAGCTCGCTGTTCGATGAACCTACATCCACTGCAGATGAGAGTGAAGAGACTGCCGACAATAGCGATGAAGAGGTTTTATTGATCGATGACTCGCCGTCAATCGAAGAAACAAAGAACGAGGATTATGAGCCTGACATGGAAGCTCACCCCGAGCCTGAGGCTCCAGTAGAAGAGCCTGAGCCATCTCAAGAGAGCGATAAACCAGAGTCCAAGGAGTCCCCTGAAGAGGATGATTCCGCGTTTATGTCAAAACCTCGTACGATGTCCCGGCCTGAGTCGCAAGATGATGAAAGACATGTTTTCGTGAATGATCCCACAGTACGTATCCCACTCCGCCCCGAGGTGGTACGTGATTCTAGCGATGCTCCGAAGACGGAACAATCCAGCAGTGATACTCGTCACCAAGGTTCACGCCAGGGTTTGGACGACCCGAACGAATCAGAGAAATCGACCAAGAAAGGCCAACCTCAACTCGATCTTGAGAAGTCAGGTGAGGGTCGTTTCGCCAAGTCTGAGCCAACGATTATCGACGGTGAAGATCTCGATACTCCGGCCTATTTGCGTAAGCGCAAACGCCGCTAGTAAGAAGTCCTTCATATGAGATGCAATCCGGTAAAATTCCGCTTGCGTCACTACCGATGATGAGGACATAGTTCGCCTCTCGGTTCACGGGCTGTAGCGCAGTTTGGTAGCGCGCCTGCATGGGGTGCAGGAGGTCGCAGGTTCGAATCCTGTCAGCCCGACCATTTTCTCAATGATATGGGGGTAAATCCCATCGCTGTGATCTTATTTTCAAGGTAATAGCTGGAAATTGCACCATGAGTGATTATCGCTCGTGCAGATGAAATGGGTCTCCGTGTTCGATGCGTTGGGAGGGTATGACGAATAGCTTTTCTTTCCTCAAATGGGCATGTTCTGCATCACTCGTGACAGTGTTTTCCTTCTCTTCCCTTTGCGCGGAGGATGGTTGGAAATCTGTGAAAACCAAGGAGTTCTTCGGAAAAGAAACGGCCCAAGAGCGTGGCAAGCGCATGGAATGGTTTGGCGATGCTCGGTTCGGCATGTTCATCCACTGGGGGCTTTATTCCGTCCCCGCAGGTGATTGGAAAGGTGAACCGGTGAAGCGCAATAATGCCGAGTGGATACAGTCACACGCGCAAATTCCATCTGCCGATTACTCAGAGCTTATTCATCAGTTTAACCCGACGAAATACGATCCCGAGAAATGGATGGAACTCGCTGCATTCGCGGGAATGAAATACGTGGTCATCACCTCGAAACATCACGAAGGGTTTTGCCTTTGGGACTCGAAATACACCGATTTTGATGTGGCATCGACTCCTTATGGCAAGGATCTGCTGAAGCCGCTGGCTGAGGCCGCGCGCAAGAACGGGCTCAAGATGTGCTGGTATCACTCCATTCTGGATTGGCATCATCCTGACTATGGTTTCAAGAAAAGTTGGCGTGGTAATGCCTCAAATCCGAGCCCGGACATGGACGCCTACACAGGGTACATGAAAAATCAGCTCGCTGAACTGCTCACTAATTATGGGGATATCGGCACTGTTTGGTTCGACGGTGAATGGGAGAAGGAAGCGTGGACCCACGAGCGTGGCTTGGATCTTTACAACTACTGCCGCAGCCTCCAGCCAAATACCTTGGTCAACAACCGAGTCGACACCGGACGCAAGGGAATGGATGGGATGAACAAGAGCGCAGGTTTCGCAGGAGATTTCAGCACACCTGAACAGCAGATCCCTGAAACGGGATTTCCGGAAGGCGTCTATTGGGAGTCGTGCATGACCATTAATGACTCCTGGGGATACAAGACGCGCGACACCGACTGGAAATCCACGACGACTCTCATTCGCAACCTTGTGGATGTTTCCTCCAAGGGCGGCAATTACTTGCTGAATGTTGGACCCAAGCCCGATGGCACATTCCCTGAGGCAATCGTCGAGAGATTGAAGGGAATGGGTGAATGGATGAGAGTTCATAGCTCTGCGATCTACGGCACCAAAGCGAGTCCGATCGGAAAGCCTGAGTTTGATGGACGCCTGACAATCAAGGAGAATGCCGACGGCACCCTCACCATCCACGTGTTTGTGTTTAACAAGCCTGAAGGTGGTAAGATCGTGCTTAAAGGGCTTGCCGGTGCACCTGTCGGAAATGTCCGATCTCTCACTGAACCAAAAGCGCAACCGCTGAGCCTATCGGCTGATGACGGTTCTTTGAGTTTCGTGATAGATGGCGAGTTGCCGAACAAACATGCGAGTGTTTACAAGATTGTATTGAAAGGCTGAAGGGACTACTCGCTCTGCGTTTCCTTATCGACATCGACTCCAAGGGTGATGAGGATTTCGTTCAGCATCGTGTATGTTGCTGGCGTGATTTCTTCTCTCTCGGTGTGCTGTTGCTCCACTGCTGCTTTCGCGAGCATTGGAATGTTCGATTCTGAGTTCGTTACGATCAGCCATGATGCGTAACGGAGAATGTAGATGTTAGCCGAGGGCTTTATCTCGTGTGTCTCAACGAGTACCCCGTTCTCCAGGCGGTCGATATCTACACGGTGGGCGGCGAGCGTGCTCAATCGATTGCGGAATGGGCGGAGTTTTTCGGCGATGGTTTCGGCATCCCATTCGCTGCACATGGCGATGGTGAAGCCGGAGTATTCGCCATGTCCAGCGGCGAGCGTGCTGATGCGAAATGTTGCAGGCAGTTCATCGAACTTGGGCAGCGGACTGAATTTACCACAGAAGGCATCCCACGCCCGAGTCAGTTGCTCGCGGCTACCTGTGTCGTCGCTTTTTTGTAGATTACCATGCCATTCGGAGAGCCGCTCAGTGGAACTCAAGGGTGGTATAGTGAGGTCTTCATTCTGCTGATTGACTCCGGCCTTTCCTTCATCGTTCGGCGCGATCTGGACAAGCGCGACAATAAGCCCAGCCACGACTAGGCAGATGAAAATGAGGCCGAATCGGGAACTCATCAGGATCGGAAGTGGGCGCGAACTCGGGCTGGTCACATAAACACGTTGGCGTGATCGTTTGACGATGGCAAGCGCTTCCGAACATGCTGTGCGGGGAATGTCTTCTACCGGTTTCGATTAAAAATATGAGTATCCGCCGCACAAGTATTTTCTATCAACCAACTCCGCGCACACTCGTGTCAGATCAATGCCAAGATTTGGCCTCAGTTGGTGCGATTACCTGTTGCTTCCTCGTATGGATTCTGAACACTGAGTGAGAACGTTTCTCTCACACGCATGATCGCATTTCTTAAAGGAACCCTCGAACGCAACCTCGCTCAGCAACTGATCGTCGATGTCAATGGCGTTGGGTATTCGGTTGATGTGCCAAGCGGTGCGTTCGATTCCTTTCAGGTGGGTGCGACAGTGAAAGTGCTTACTCATCTTCACGTCCGAGAGAATGCACACGTGTTGTTTGGTTTCGCCACTGCGGATCAACGAGATCTCTTCCTGCTACTCATTGAACGTGTCAGCGGGGTAGGCCCGAAGTTGGCGATGTCGGTGCTCGGTGGAATGTCGGTGGAGGATTTCCGAGCCTGTGTGGTCGCGGGTGACCTGACGGCACTCTCGAAAGTGAAGGGTGTCGGCAAGAAAACGGCTGAACGAGTGATTCTTGAGCTGAAGGACAAGGTTGGGGTTGCGGACGCCTGGCAGGCGGTTGCCGATGCTGGTGCGTCTGCTGGTGGACGCGCGGCGAGCGAAGCCTTGTTGGCATTGATCTCACTCGGCTACAAGCAAGTCGACGCGCAGAAAGCGCTAGCCGCCGCTACGAAACTTGCTGGCGATAATGAACTCTCCGCCGATGGCTTGATTCGTGCGGCTTTGAAGCAGTTGAATTAGGAAATAGACTGCATCCTTCGACGTTGATTTGCCGATGCCGTGCGTAAGAGTGAAGGTGATGACGAAAAACGCTCAATTAGATCTTCGTGAGGGGCTTTCTCCTGTGGAACGTGTGGCTGCGGTGAAATCTGCGATGCCTGAGGGAGGTATGTTCGCAGGCATGGAATGGCGAATCTCACCGGATCCCTTCGTGTTGACGAAGAGTGAGCACAAGGAACTGGAGAAGCTCGGCTATCGCTTGTGGCAATATGTTCAGGCCTGTGATTTGATCTATCGTTGGAGCCAACAGGGCAAGGCTCCTGCTTGGGTGGCTGATTTACTGTCTGCGGGTAAGCCGAAATGGATGATCGATCTTGTCTCTGAGAAGGGGATGACGAATGAGTTTCCTCGGGTGTTGCGGCCAGATCTTATTTTGACGGATGATGGTTTTGCGATGAGTGAACTCGATAGCGTGCCTGGCGGGGTTGGACTACTCGGCTGGAAGAATCGCACCTATGCAGCGCTAGGTGAAAAGGTCATTGGCGGAGCGAACGGAATGATTGATGGTTTCGCTTCGTTGTTTCCGAATGGCGCAGACCTCTTGGTGTCCCAAGAGAGCGCCGACTACCGCCCGGAGATGGAATGGTTGGCGGGTGAGCTCAATGCCTTGGGTGGTGAGCATTTTGCCGTTCACGATGCCGAGGGCGCGCAGGTCGCCAGCGGAAGAGACGTTTACCGATTCTTTGAATTGTTCGATTTTGAGAACATCGCAGGATCTCGTGAATTGGCGCAACGAGCGGCTGCGGGCGATGTGAGGATTTCCGCGCCGGTTAAACCGTGGATCGAAGAAAAGCTATGGCTCGCTTTGTTTTGGTCTGCTCCGTTGCGAGAAATCTGGGCAAAGGCCATGCGGCGCAACCACTGGGAGGGATTGTCGAATGTGATTCCTTACGGATGGGTCGTCGATCCGACGCCGCTGCCACCACATGCCGTGTTACCCCGCCTTGAAGTGCAGAGTTGGGATGAGGTGAAACAGTTCTCCCAGTCAGAGCGGGAGTTGGTCCTGAAGATCAGCGGATTCGATGACACGGCGTGGGGGAGTCGTGGAGTGAAGATTGGTCACGATATATCATCTCCCGAGTGGTCAATCGCCCTCGATGACGCCCTCGGCGCCTTTGGAAGCCATCCGCATGTTCTCCAAAGATTTCACAAAGGTCGAGTGGTGAAGCATCAGTTCTGGAATGAACAGCGCGGCGAAATGGAAACCATGGATGGACGCGTGCGGCTCACTCCATACTATTTTGTGAGTAGAAACGATGACACCGTCTCACTCGGCGGCGTTCATGCTACCATCTGCCCTGCCGATAAAAAAATCCTCCACGGAATGACCGACGCCGTGATGGTTCCTTGTGTGGTTGGAGAGTAGGTGTCCGTAGCCGCACTGTTCAAGCTGGAGTCTACCGCTATCAGCTGCGTATGGATGGGGAATTGGCATGGGCAACTTTCCTTTCCTTTTCATAGCCAGCTTGCATCGTAATGGCATGGGCCCTCTCGGAGTCAGATCCAGCACGATTTTCCCCTGATTGATCAGATAATTCTATTGACTTATAATGTAGTATCGCTCAAATTGTAGCGTGATCGTTAATTTTACATGCGATTTACAGGGTTAGTAGCCTACCTCCCCATGCAACTAGTCAAATTCTGCAAGCTAATCATACTTGCCCCCATCCTCGCCTCATCATCGCTTCAAGGTGCTGTGTTGATCGATCAGTTCAACAACACCGCAAGTGGTGGAACGGTTGATCTCCTGATCCAGACACTTCCTTCGGCAACCCCTACTACCGCTACTTTCACAGGTACCGGGATTTCGGGGGTTTTGGGTGGTGAGCGCCGTTTTACCATAGTCCGCACCGTCGCGACAGGTGCTGGTGATCGCCGGATCACCGCCTCCATTTCCACTGCATCACCATATTTTCTTCAATATTCATCCTCAAGCGGTGCAGGAGGATACCTGGAGTTGCAATACGGTGTGACAACGCCGCTCAATTTCAATATGTTAGGCAATAGCCAATTTGAAATCGATTTTGAAAGCTATGATTTGCCGGGAGGTCAGTCGCTCGTCGTTTCTCTCCTTTTGAATAGCTCAGCAGGTTCTGGTACGCTTGTCCGCTCGCTTACAACGGACGGTGGTATTCTTACTTTTGAATTCAGCGATCCGAATTACGCTAGTGTTAATTTCTCTGATATTGATTCCATCACTGCACGCTTCACAGCCCCTAGAGGAGCAGATTTCAATGTTAACTCGATTACAGCAACAGCGGTTCCTGAACCCTCTGTAGGGCTGATGTCCCTAGCTGGAGCCGCGTTTTTGATTTCTCGGAGACGTCGCTCTTGCTAGTCATCCAAGGGTGAATTAGGAATGTGGCAAAGTGGGTCAATGGTGTCTGTCTTAGTGCCCGATACCAAGCGCATAGTAACCATTATCGGATAATGGTGAATCGAAGAATGTCTAAATGATTGACCTGAGGTCTATCTTGATTCGCTCCCCACTGACTCTCTATGACTATGGCCGCCGTTATCGCTATACTCACCGTACCGGTGCTGTCGGCAATTACAGTGGGTAGCATTCTTTTGAGGCGCGCCTTTGCGCGCGAGAAGCTCCTACCCGAAGAATTTGCACTTGCTGCGGCATGGGTCTTTGTCGTTGGTAGCATGGTTTGGCTTGGCGCCTATCTTAATGGATCTACCCTTCTTGGCTTCGCCTCACCATGGACGTGGATCACGGCGGCTCACTTTACCTTTGCGGGCTATGGAGCATTGACCGTCACTGCGCTGTCTTGTCGTGTGGTGACGAACAAGCGGGCTTTGAAAATCCTTCGGATTCTCCTCATCGCCCATCCTGTTACCTATTTGGTGACTGCGGCTGGCATTCTTGGCTATCGCTATTGTGATGAGATAGCGACGACGACTTACGCGATTATTTTCCTTATACAATTGGGTGCGGTCGTTTTTGGAAAACCTACCCGCATGGCTCGTGCCCCTTTGGTTCTCCTCCTGTTTGCTCTGAGCGTCCCCCTTGTGACCATGGTGCCCGCGCTCGCTTGGGCATGGGGTATTCCGATTTTCGATATTTTTGAAATGGTACGATATCACGGCATTGTCAATGCCATCGGCCACGTGGGTCTTGGGCTTTGTGCTTTAGCTTGGGGTCGCGCTCAGTCACACTCTGCTATTCCTAAGGGGCTTCATCCGACTCCGTGAGTATCAGATTTCATCGCATGCCAATCTTCAGCTTCCATCTTGTAGAGACGTCACCTGTCACAACGGCGAGGGTCTTCTGTCGTCCACCTACTAGAGATCTGGGACATGGTGCATGGTAAGGCCTCAGGTTCTGGAGCAGACCACCACGCCAAGGCGATGGATGAACGAAATCGTAAAGACTTTCACCACAAGTTTACCACGCTCCGCTTTCGAGCGCTTTCCGAGCACGGCGAGTGGTTGGGACGGAGGGATATTATTCCGACTTGACCACTCCCAAACCGATCAATCGCTCGATCTGTGGGATCAGTGCATCAGCCATAACCGCATAGCCTGCGGGCGTGAGGTGCGTGCCATCGCTGAACAATTCGGGTTTGATCGAGCCCTCTGCGTTCAGGAAGCGATCTTCCAAATCCATGAAGACGACCTCATCCTTGGGATAGCTGTAGCTGGCGAGGATACGGTTGGTCTCGCGGCACTTCGCCCACTTTGTCTTGTCCTTCACCGGCAGGATGCCGAGCACGATCACACGTGTCATTGGTAGCTTGTTGCGAAAGGTCTGCGCAACAGCGCGCACACCATCGGCGACCTCGCTGGGTGGTGTGTCCATACCAAGATCCCATTTTACATTGCCGCCATCGCTTTGCATGACTCCGTAGTTATTCGTGCCGCATAGTAAGATGGCGACACGCGGTGCCTGGCCTTCTGCAAAATCGAGGTTGCCATTGGTCACTCGGTATAACATTACCGGCGTGATGTCGCCAGAGTTGCCCATGTTGATCGGATGATACTTGGCAAACTGCTTTTCCCAGACGGTTTTGCCCGCGGCTTTTCCTATCGACCAGGCAAGTGTGATCGAGTCGCCAAAGAAAACCACCTGCGAGCCATCGGCCTTGGCGACCTCTTTGTTGACGCGTTCAAATTCACTGTGCCAGTAGGCGTCGTGAATTTTTTCGGGCGCGGTTGTGCTGGAGGAAGTCGAAATAGGATCCGAGAATTGCGGGCTGGTTTCCTGCGATTGGGAGTTAATCACAGTCAATGTGAGCGACATCGCCACGATGAATGGGCGGTAAGGTTGGGGGAGCATATTCGTATGAGTTTGTAACTTAAAATTTGTCGAGTGTGTTGAGCTTATTTCATCGAGATGCTTATCTGATCTAGAATGGGCTTGGAGGGATTCTTGCTTGTGTCTGTGAGCCGCAGTTCAAAGCCAAAACCACGAGCAGCCGGTAAACTGGATAGATCCAATTCCGCGGGCGTGCGTTTGATCTGCTTGGAGAATCCTTCGATGTAATCGTAGGACTCTTTAACAGCCTGCCACTCCGTCCAGGTGTCGATGTTGCCATCGCCGCTGGTGTCCACTCCGGCACGAGCTTCGACGGATTCGACCCAGGGGCCGGGGCTGACGTAGTCTGATCTCGTCTGGTTGATCAGGTAGAATTTTCCCTCAGCAAAGCCGATGTCTGGATCGGGATGCCCTTGGCCGATTTCACCACAGAAGGTGAACGGTTTATCAAGACTTTCGGAGGTGAACCATGCGATGCGTATTTTTCCATCCGTGGAATGGTAGTCGCTGAAGAGATAATACTGTCCGCCGATGCTGATGGCGGCCCAGTCACCGAAGGCATCCTGTGCGGGTTCATGAACTTCATATTCGGCAGTATTGCTCTTCCAGTCGGGGTGTTGCATCCAATGGGGGTGCTGATAGGTCGCTTTCTTCCCAGTCGGTTTGGTGCGCAGATCCACGGCGGGTGGAAGGATGCTGAACTCCTTGGTTCCGTCCTTGCTGACTGCGTGTCCCGCCAAGGGCGAGTCCCATGAATGAGTGCGAGCGTTGATGGGCGACCAATCCTCGTAGATGACATGGAAGTTGCCTTCGAGATCGCGAATGAAGCTGCAGTCCGAGCCGTCCGATGGATCTTTGAATGCGAGGCCCATGTTTTTACCCGGCATGCCGTCGGTGAGATCTTCATCGATGAAGAGATGCGGGTCCTGGTCATTCGGATAGTCATAGTAGAGGTAAGTCTTTCCGTCGACCTGCTCGGCGGTTGTTACCCAGCGCGATACACTTTCTGTCACAGGGCCGTGGTGCACCCAGTTGACCATGTCCTTGCTTTGCCATGCGTGGTATCCGCCGAGATCTGGCTTCAAGCCGCCTGGGGCATCGAATTGATTGGGGTAAGGGGTAGTGGTCAACGGAATATCAAAACCCTTGAGTGTAGCTGCTTGTGCTTTGAAATCCTTCCAGCGCCCTTTCCTCGCGGCTTCCTTGTCATGTTTTGAGCTACTATTATTGTAAGGTCCGTAAAGGCCAAAGAGCCAATAATCGCCGGGGCCTTTTACCAAGAAAACCGGTGCGTCTTCGAGGTTGCTTGGTCCCACCTTGTCAATGGGGTTCCAGTTCTGCCATGCGGGAGACTGGGTCAGCGTCATTTTGTCGAAGGTCTGCTTGTTCTCGAAGGTTTTTACGACACTGGAATAAACCGAGGTCTGCGCAGACGGCGTGGCCAGGCCGTCCTTGAACTCTAAATTCTCGCTCTTGGCGGCGGCTGATGTCCATTCTTCCGTGGTGTCGATCTGCCACTCGTTCGCGGGTTCATTGGCATTTGCGCTGAGACAGCAGCCTAGAAGGGCGAAGGCAATCGCATTCTGAATGTTCGAATATTTCATGATTTAGGAGTTAGGAGTTATTTCTTTCCTCCCACAAGCTTCACCTCATGCAGGCTCAAGCCGTAACGACCGCCGGGTGGGTTGATTTTTAGGTCTAGGCCATTCAATTTTTTTCCGTTGTTGGTGGTAAAGTTGGCCGAGTAAGCCAGCCACAGAGTGCGACCGTCCTCGGAGATGAACTTGCTGGGAAAGTTGAGGAAGTAGGCCTGCTCACCGAATCCTTCCATGTAACTGACCATGCGCCAGGGGCCGGTGAGAGAATCAGCCTCGAGAATGTAGGAGTTCATCTTCGCCACGGTGGGCCAACCGTCGGTGACGCACATGAGGTATTTCTTCAGCCCCGGCACCCAGGTGACGGTGACGCAGCCCATGTGGTTGTTCCATTCGATGAGCGGTTTGATTTTCGAAAAGTCATCGGTCCACAACGCTTCACCTGAAGCATCATGACCAGCGAAAAATTCCCAAGCCTTGATGTCGTTGATGGTTTGCGGAGACGGCGTGACACGGGCGAGGTAGATCTGATCCGCCGAGATCCAGCTCAGGTTGCCATGGGCGAAGGGTTTGCCGTTGGCTTGTGGGAAGGCGGCTTCACATGCCGACCGGAAGGGTTCTTTGATTTTCTCGCCCTGACGCATCTCGATGTGCATCGGTTCATCGCACTTGTCATTGATCACGTAGCCGCTCCCGTCGTCGGCCAGTTTCAGGCACGGGCGGGGCAGGGGGTCATTGGTCTCGGCACCCATGGCGACGACGTAGGCTTTGCCGTCCGGCGAGTGTTCCATGTTCTTGCCATAATCCACGAAGTGTGGCGCGCCCATTTTTACCGGCCCGAGGAATTCGGCAGGTTCGGGAAACAGCGGATTACTTACTGAGGTTGCTGGGGCTTCCCAGGTTTTACCGAGGTCACGCGAGATATGGAAGCCTGGCATCGGGCCGAGGTTGGGCCAGTTCCAACTGAGTCCGTGGTGCGTGTAGCTGGCACTGGGGCCGAGACAGTAGGTGCCATAATACCAAATGCCGTCGTGAACGAGAGATCCGGCTGGGTATCTTCCACGGTAGGGAGTTGCCAGCGCTTGCTTGGGAGGTGAGGTGTTCTTGATTTCGAGATTGAGAGGATCGTCGCCGATCATCACCGCCTGGCCGGTGCGGAAACCGTTTGGCATGCCGCCGCCTGATGTGCAGCTTACCCCATCGGTGTGCCCATCGGTCCAGGGTGAGTAGAGGTTTCCATCACTCGCCCAGCTTGGATAAAAAGTATCACCGCAATGGTAGTCGCTGTGGCGCCCGGTAAATCGGATGCCGGTGAGTGTTTGAGATTGCTCAAAGGGACAGTCGTCAGGAATTGCCGACGGCCAGACGAAGCTGGCTGTATCGCTGTCTTCGATAGAAGTTCCTTCAGTTACGGGATCAGCGTGTAAGATACACGTTAACAACTGCCCGATGATCAGAGTAGATAGTAGCTTAGTCATAGGATTAAAATTCCGGCGGGCCATTCAGGTCTTCGCATTTCTCGGGCTTGCCGGGGAGAAAATCAATCACCTGCTTTTGGGCGCGGAGTTTGTCTTGAAGCAAGGGGATGTTTATTTTCTGAACATCTGTATCGTTCATTGCGGTTATTGTGGCAGCGACTCCGGCGGCATGTCCGGTGATCATCCAGACACTCTCAAGTCGAAGCGTGCAGTAGGCGACATGGGTGAAGCTCGCGGCTCCTGGGACGAGTAGGTTGGTGCATTCAGTAGGTTTCGGAATGATGGAGCGATACGGAATTTGATACGCGTATCCGATGCGCCAGATGCGACCTTCATTGACGAACTCATTTTCGTTCAAGGCCACGCGTTGAACGTGGTGACAATCGATGAAGTGGCTGCTGATGCCAATGCCGTCGGGCTTGCGGCGGTCGGTTTGCACGTCTTGCTGCCTGACCACATACTCGCCCCTCATGCGGCGCGCTTCACGAACGTAAAGCTGGTAGGGAAGGTGACCGTTATCAGCAAACTCACCCTTATGTAGCCCTACCGCCTTCATCTCCTCCTTTACGTTTGCAGGGACAGAGTCGTCATTGGCGAGAAAGTGAAACAGACCAAGCGTGTATTCCATATGGTCTTCAAAGATCTTTTCTCGTTCTTCATAGCTGGCATCCGGCCAATCGAATTGTCCACCGAAATGGCCTAATGAGAAGATGGCGGACTGTTTGTTGTTTAATTCAAACTTGCCGTTACGTCGCCCATAGAAGTCGAGGAAACGCTTCAGCGTCACTGGCTCATTTTGTGCCACCTGTTCTTCCAGCCAATTGCGGAGTAATGCATAGCGATCAGCGTCGTAGTGCTTTGGCGCTGGGAAAGGCACTAACAACCTTGAGTCCCTCGTGACCGTGAGGCGGAAGTTGTAATTCATCGGCGCTGGGTGTGCATCGCCTTCCTTGAGCATGTCGAGATACACCTTCTCAGCGACGCTGGATTCGAAATTATAGGCTGGCTTCTCCCTGCCATAGTGCTTTCCGAGTTGGTGGTAAAACTCATCAGCGAATCCGCCAATGGTCCACTTCAGCATGTGTTCGGTCTCCGCAGTGTTGAGTCCGCTCGTACTTAATCCACCGACGTGCCGTGTCGGTTCAACGAGTATGACTTTCGCACCCCCGCGCGTCGCGCTGATAGACGCCGCAATACCACATGGCATGCCAGAATAGACGATGATGTCGGCTTCTTTCAATTCGGCCGCCACTACCAATGACGTTGTCGCTAGTGTTATGCCAATGATCGTGGATTTTAGAAATCGCATACGTCCAAGCGCCCTGTCATCGATTTTCGTCTTCACTCCTTCTCAAGAGACGCCATCAACTCAATGGCTGTCGGGGGCAATTTCGCTGCTTGTATCCAGGCACTGAGGTGGCCCACAGGTGGTGCAGGGCTGGACTTGTGTCCCGACATCCTGAGGAAACTTTTCACTGCGATGGTTACTTCCTTGCCGGCCATCTCCTTTTGTAAATCTTCAAATAGGAACACACCACGAGCATCGCCTCCGCTCTTGTAATATCCGGAATCCATCTCGCTAACCAGATTGCCATTCACGTAGAGCGCCATGCCCTCACCACTCCATGCGTGTCCAGCGCCGCCGACCACCAATCGATAACGATGGCTCGGATCAAAAGCAGGTACCCTGAAGGTCTGACGCATCAACAGAACCTCGTTTTCCCACATTGTGTTGGGCGTGATATCGCATCCGCAGTAGTCCACACCACAATTCTGACGAACTGCTTTTAGCTCGCCATTGTTCTGACCGAACGGAGCCTTGCCAGTTTTCCAACCAGCTTTGGCGGCATCAAAATCGACAGCATACCAGTTTTCCATGCCCTGAGGCAGAGCCACATCACGGTAGCGCACCAGTGCTCCGTTCTTTTTTGGAGCGGGTTCTTTAGGATCGAACGAGAAATACTGCCACCCGGCCGTCTGCATCTCAGGTCCCCAGCTTTTCCAAGCGTATTCATCAATGCTCGCGAGCTCGTAGTATTCAATGAGCTTGTCGAGTTGACTCTTCACCACATAAGACTCTTTGTGGTTTTTTTCTGGTGCCTTGTTTTTCAAGACCATTTCGATGGGTTGCCCATAACGTCGATACCTTGGAGTTCCCAAGGTGCTCGCCGCATACTCGGGAATGATTTGATCCATCATGATGGGTAACAGCGCTGGCTTAAGAATGGCCAACTCTTCGTCGGTAATCGCTTGCATGGTCGGGATAAAATCCACAGAGGTATCTAACTCGCCAGACGGATACTCGACTTGCCCACCTTTGAGCTCAACCATCGCACGACCTAATGCATCGCCGGTGAGCATGTAGGTCTCTGCGTTGTGGTTGTAGTGGTAGTCCTGATTCTTTGGAGAAACACCAGCATCTCTCCAGAACGGACGGGTATCAATGGTTTTCACCGTGCCGACAAATTCGGGATGCTTCTGCGGATCGGCAACAGCCATCTGTGCCTCGGCGATTTTCACGTAATGATCCACCATGTCCTTGCCATGGAAACCCACGGTGGCAATCGCCCATGTGGCATCGGGTGCTTTGAATTCCTTGCGCCATGCTTTGATCAAGTTGGCCAGGTTTTGTTCGTAACGCGCGTTGTGGCCTGGGTTGGGTCCGTCTTTGTGACCTTGCCACCAGACGAAGCCTGCCACTTCAAACCCTTGATCTTTGTACTGAGGATATTTCTCACCAAAGTTGTCCAGCACGGCGTGGATCGATGCGGTGTAGTCGTCATATTGTTTGCCGGCATACCACTCGCCAGCCTTGGGCTTCACCAGTTTGCCGTTGTCGTCCAGCTTCAAGCCATACCCGGGATAGGCCGTCCCTTCGTGTTCCCAGGATTCGGTGCCGGGCGGTAAAATATCCCAGCCGAGACTGCGGTTGCCAATGTCGGCCTTCATCACGATCACCGGCTCGTCGTGAAACTCGCCCATCACCCAGCCAAAGCCGAGTTCGGGTCCGAACGTTGGCCCCACCGCCTTGGCGCTGAGCGGGTCGCTCTTGCCCTTGCCCATGTAGGCATCGCAAAGGATGACATCCGGCCGCTCGACCCATTCCCCATCTTCAGTGACTAGGCTTTTGAATTTTCCTGATTCCTCGGTCACCCAGCGTAAATCGCCCATGCCTTTCATGTCGGTCTTCTCCAGCCATAGCGCGGCGGAACCGTTTTTGAGATAGGTGATGCGGATCGGATGGCGCTGACCTTTTTTGAGATGGATCTCTGTGATCTTCGGCTTCCCCGCCGTCGTCTTACGGTAGACCTCCTTGCCGTCGATTTGAGCAATGCACAGGCTGCTGTCCTCAAACCCAGCGTGAACTTGAAAGTTGCCATTCACCGGCACTTCGAGCGTACCTTCCACCACGACCGTCGACTGACCACTGAGCGTTGGCAGTTCGGCTGACACCGTGCCCAAAGCCACCGGTTCCATTTTCACTGGCTTCATCTGCGCGTAGTCCGCTTTCGGATCGTATGCCCCTTCGTAGACTTTGGCGATGGCTCCTTTCGGCGCATCACCGTCAGCCGATTGATAGATACCGTGGGGAAGAATGGCCGAGTTACCCACCGGCATCTTACTGGGGGTTACCGCAGGGTCCGCCGATAAGTAGACGCTTTCATAGAAAGGAATGGCGCCTTCGACGCGACCAAATCCCAGACAGTTGGACTGCCCTGAGAGGATATACACTTTTACTGGCTTGTCCTTGCTTGGCGGATTGGCATCCGGTGCCGGTAATTCGGCAGGAATGGTCGCCGCCATTGCAGGTAGGATAGAAATGGCCGCCAACATAGCATGCAAGCGCAATGAGTGGAGGAAAGTGCGGGGTGCTTTTTGGGTCATGATAGTCATTAAATACGCAACAAAGTCGTATAATCTTTCTCATATCCGCAGCCATCACTCACTCACTTGGTGGGCATTCACAGCTTGATCTTCGGTGTCGAGTGATCACCATCTACCCTTTACTGACGGGTGAGATTCATCATGATGTTTTGAGTAGCTTGCCAACTTCATGACGATTCGAATTTCTACGATGACGATGCTTTTCCTCTTTGCGGTTTTGCCGATTGGTGCGGAAGAGCTGAGCTTTGAGCGTACGTTGATGGGCACACGTTTCAGGGTCGTTTGTCATATCGATAATCGCTCTCAAGTAAAGGAGGCAACGCAAGCGGTGAATGCGGCATTTGAGATTGCCGGGGCGTTGAATGACACGGCTTCCGATTACATTGCTGAGAGCGAGCTTTCGCGGCTCGGCACCCAAGCGGCGGAAACACCGGTTCCGTTGTCGGCATCGCTTTACGTGCTGTTGGATCATTCACGTCGTTTGGCAGAAGCGGCCGATGGTGCATTTGATCCCAGTCTTGGTCCGCTAACCAAACTTTGGCGTAAGGCTCGTGACCAAGGTCGGTTACCAAAACCGGAAATTCTCCGTGCAGCGCGGTCGGCGGTCGGGTGGCAGAACTTCACCTTGGACGCAAAATCCCGCAGCATCACCCTGCACCAAAACCACATGGCCTTTGATCTTGGCGGTGTGGCAAAAGGTTATGCGGCGGATCTGATGTTTGAATCGCTCGCTGCGGCTGGATTTCCCCGGGTTTTGATCGCTGCCGGTGGCGACATCCGTCTCGGTGATGCGCCGCCGGGGCGCGAAGGCTGGCGGGTGGCTCTACAGACATTTGATCCCGCGCGACCCGACGAGGTGATCGTTCTCGTTAACGCAGCGGTTTCTACTTCTGGGGATCTCTATCAATCAGTCGAGATCGAAGGTGTGAGGTATTCACACCTTCTTAATCCTGCAACTGGCCTTGGCCTGACTCAGCGGATCGCAGTCAGCGTGATCGCCGATGAAGCGAAACTCAGCGACCCACTTGCGACTGCGGCTTGCGTGCTCGGAGTTGATGATGCTATGGCGTTGCGCAAACTGCCCGGTGTCCGCGAGGTAAAAGTTCGGACGGTGCAAGAACCCATGCCCACTCAACGTTAGTTTGAAATCACCCGCGCTATGAAAAGCACTCGCAGAAAATTCCTTCAACATACCTTGCTTGGTAGCGCCGGTCTTGGCCTTGGCGTTGCGTCGACATCGGATGTGCATGCCGAGCCCTTAACCGATGCCGCTGAGCCAGAAATCACTCAGGATATTGACGTGCTCGTGGTCGGTGGTGGCACTGCTGGAACAATCGCAGCAATCCAAGCTGGACGTGCCGGAGCTAAAGTTCTGTTGGTCGAACGAGGCAGCCAACTTGGTGGCACGATGACTACCGGTGGGGTGGCATTTCCGGGGCTATTTGATGCCTGGGGCAAGCAAATTATCGCGGGGATCGGCTGGGAGTTAGTCAAAGAGAGTGTTGAACTCGATGGCGGTGATTTACCGGATTTTGCCAAGGTGCCGAATAGACATTGGCAAAACCAAGTTTACATCAATCAGTTTCTTTATGCGGTTTTGGCCGAGGAGAAATGCGAGAAGGCAGGCGTGGAAATTGCCTACTATGAATTCCCGCAGGCTGTGATTAAAACCGACGACGGCTGGCAGGTGGATTGCGTCGGTTTCGGCACCAAGCGCCGCGTGAATTGCAAACAAATCATCGATTGCACCGGTGGAGCGGAAGTTGTTGGGATGTTGGGATTTGCTCGCTTGCGTGAGGACGAGCGTCAGCCTGGCTCGTATCTTTACATGATGGGGAAAGCCCACGAGCCGGGGCGCAATCAAATTCACCGACTTTACGTCCATGGCGCGGATTCCACGAACTCGCGCACCGTCACGCATGCCAACCTTACGGGACGAAAATCGATTCTCGCACAGTTGCGTGCGAAGGGGCAGCGACTCATGCACATGCAGCCAGAAACCGGTTTCCGCGAAAGCTACCGAATCGAAGGCGAAACCATGATCACGGTGAACGATTACCGCTCGGGGAAAAAGTTCGTCGACGCTATTTGCCATGCCTTCTACCCAGTGGATCTCCACACCAAGAATGGCGTGAAGCCCGAACCTCTCAAGCCTGGCATCGTGCCGACTGTTCCGCTGAGCGCACTGATCCCCAAAGGCAGTCGCAATATCATCGTCGCCGGACGCTGTGTAAGCAGCGATCGCCTGGCGAATTCCGGACTGCGGGTGCAGGCGTCGTGCATGGGAATGGGGCAGGCGGCTGGGGTGGCTGCCGCTCTGGCTGCGAAATCGAACACCACCCCGCTTGATGTGCCACTCAAGCAAATTCACGACATGCTCCGTACCCACGGTGCGATTATTCCAGGTGATGTCTAAGAGGAAATCCCCGCAGCTCGGCACGCTTCGTCGTCGCTCGATTTCTCTGCTCGCCGCGCTGACCTTTCTGGTTCTTGCCGTCACGGGCGTTCTCGCATTCATCCAACCGTTCTCCATCGGTATCATCGGCCTTCATTCGCTGATGGGTTTTCTCTTTATTGCCCTGATCGGATTGCATGTTCTGAATAACAGACATCCTCTGGCAAGCTACCTGCGCAGCAAGGCGCTGTGGGCGACTCTTGTGCTAACAGCTGCGCTCACCCTGCTGTTCTGGTGGCAACCAGCGCCCGTGAGGGCCGTGCTCGGTTGGAGCGGTAACCTTGGTCCAGCCTTGGAGCGCTTTGAGATGAGTGGTGACGAAATGGTCTTTGATTACAGCCCCTCGCCGGACTACAAAATGCGTCTGATGGTCAAGGCTGGCTCCTCATATCAGGATGGCACTCCACCTCAGCTTGCCATTTGGTTAGAGAACCAAGGAGCCTATCACATTAAAACACTGCTCGCCCCCGAGGATGCCGCAGCATTGCCCTATTGGTCATTTAAGCACGCGGGATGGGAAAAGGCCAGGCGTCATGCGGAAGAGTTGGGAGAGGTTGATGCCGTGTCCTCACCGACGCCCAATGGCTCGTTCGACCCCGCCGACTACATCCTACCCGGTGATGATGAGGATTCGACACCCTATCGGTTACTGCTTGAGATCAACCAAGCCAATGATGATCAGCCGTCCTTGGTCTATGCTGTTGAAATCGACAACGCCTTGCCCAGTACCTATCAGATCTTGGATTTGAATGGTTATCCCAAGCGCGGCGATGATGACGAGAATGGTAAGCAAACTTGGAACCTTTACTATGTCGATGAATCCTTCAGCTCTGCCCTCGGTCTCATCGATAGCGCGCTCTTGGTGATTGAGAGGGGGGAGTAGGGGGGCACACTACATGCATCGAGTGAATCTCCTAGGCCGCCAAAATATTCTTCTCGTAAAAACCCCGTAGCTTTAAATCACCATGAAATTCATCGCATACTTCTTCTTTCCCCTGATGCTGACCGTCACTGGTCATGCTGAGCCGACAAAATACGAAGGTTACAAACTCGTGTGGGCTGATGAATTCGATCAAGACGGTCGCCCTAACCCAAAGAACTGGGTTTTCGAAGAGGGTTTTAAGCGAAATCGAGAACTCCAATGGTATCAGCAAGAGAACGCTACCTGCAAAGATGGCAAGCTTGTCATTGAAGGTCGAAAGGTGAACAAGCCGAATCCGAACTACGAAAAGGGTAGTAGTCACTGGAAAACCTCCAGAAAGACTATCAATTACACCTCATCGTGTTTAAAGACGGTGGGGCTTCAAAGTTGGCAATATGGCCGTTTCGAGATCCGGGCGAAAATCTCTACAGGCGCAGGCCTATGGCCAGCTATCTGGACACTCGGTGTCGATGGACAATGGCCCAGCAATGGTGAGGTGGATATCCTCGAATACTACAAAGGGCAGATTCTTGCCAACACCTGTTGGGGAACAAAGAAGCGCTTCAAGCCCAAATGGAATGCCAAGAAGACACCGGTCGCATCCTTCAATGATCCCAACTGGGCAGAGAAGTTCCACGTCTGGCGTATGGATTGGGACGCGAAGTCAATCAAGCTCTACATCGATGGTAAGCTGCTCAACACCACCGATCTGAGCAAGACGATCAATCCGACCGCTGATGGTCCCAAGAATCCCTTTCACCAACCGCACTATCTTTTGCTCAACCTCGCCATCGGTGGTGATGCCGCAGGCAGTCCCAAAGGAACCAACTTTCCAGTGCGTTACGAAATCGATTACGCACGGGTGTATCAGATGGAGTAAGCCTGGATGATGCGGGTTATTCACGGAATACAGGAATACACGGATTTTTCAGAGGGTGCTTTCCAAACCGTAACGTATCATCAACTCGTTGACGGTCTGCTTCAATTCCGCATCCGTCAGCGGTCGCTCCCAGATGAGAAGGCGCGCGATTTCTCCATCGAAGGATTCGTGGCCTGGATGCTCGATGGCGTCGCGCTCCTGACCAATCGTCATGCGGGAGGGGTTTGCTTCGGTGTTCACTGGGAAGTCGGCTTCGGCAACCGCTTTGGTGCCGTTGATGAAGAGCTCGAGCTTGGCGTTTTCTTTTCCTGCTGCCATACGGCCTGCCACTAGATGGAAGGAGCGTTTCGATAACTTCGGACCATCGAGCTTTGGGTTGTTGCTGTCGAAGCGGCCGAAGCTGCGGCCGTTGCGCGCACCCCACCAAAGGTGGTTGTCGTCATCGACGCAGCCCCAGATGCCTTCGTAGTAGCCGCCGTTACGGAGGTTGCCGAAGAAGGAGTTTACCCCTTTCAGGCCCACCCGTTGTTCATGCACCGCGATGATGCCGATCCATGTATGTCCCTTGCCTTTAATGAGACCGTCAAAGGTGTCTTCCTCATCACAAACCAATTCCTGCTGACGGAAAACGAGCGCCGCAGCGCCATTCAAAGTCGCCACATTCTTTCTTAGAGTCGGCCGACCTTCACCCGCCACTTTGCGTCCTTCGTCGCGATGCGCAAAACGGCGAGCTTCCTTGCCGGGTGCTTGATTCTCCCACACCGTGACCCGGTTACCTTCATCAAGCTTCAAGCCTTTGGACGCATCCAGATCTAACAAGAGTCCTTGCTCAGGCAACGCTGCCATCACGACCCCAGAGCTCAGCAGCAAAATAACGCACAGTAAAATTCTCATGCATCACATCCTGCTGGAAACCCTCGCGATTGCCAATGCCGAGTTCTTAGTTTTCGAGCATCTTGACCATACCATCACCCATGCCTTTGCCGATGAGGTAGAGTGTATCGCCGTTGTTGTTCCAGTGGCTGCCGTCTTGCTTCGGTGATACTTCAACACTGCGTTGAAGCGGGCGGGTGTCGATGGTGAATACGTTGCCGGCGAATTCCGGGTATTTCTTCGGGTCCGCCACGGCGAGTTGACCTGCCAGCGTCGGGCGTTTTTCCAGCGTCACCTCCATGCCGCCGTGACCGGTGGTGGCGATACTGAATGGCAACGTCGGCTTACCAAACTCCGCACGGATGTCGCGAATGAACGTCGCCATGTTTTCTTCATAGGCATTGGTCATCACATCGCTAAGCATGTCGTTGTAACCTTGGTGCCAACCAAAGCCGGTGATCTGATAACCCTTCTCTTCGAACTCGGGGAATTGCTCATCCAGGTTATCCAACACTTGATGCACTTGATCCATCATCTGCAGGTAGTAGGGACCGATCTTGCCATCGCGACCCGCCGCTGCCGTTGGCGAACAATAGTCGGTGTGCAGACTTTTGCCGCCCCAAGCGATCTTGATAATCAGCACCGGCTGATCCTTGTAAAGCTGATGAATTCCCCAGCCGAACCCATACTCAGGACCGACGCAGTCTGGACCGGAACCATAGCCTACAGTTAGATTCCCTTTGGTAACCCGTGGTCCGCCACCGAGGTCGGCGCGGTTCCACCAGAACTTCATTGATTCAATCTCCTTCCACTTTCCATCGTCGTCGACGAGATAGCCGTAGTTTTTTGAATCCTTCTCCACCTGTTCACGCAAGCTTCCCACACCGCCGATCTCATCATTCTGACCTTTGTCATACTGGCCGCGACCGACCATGTTTGACTGACCTGCGAGGATGAACACCTTCACTCCATTCGGGTTGTTATCCCAAGTTTGAAATTTAACATCCGCTTCGGTCAGAGAGAGGTTCGCACGATCGGTGAGATCATTTGTGGACACGGTATAAGTTGCTGAGGCGTCGAGTGGTTGAGCTGTAGTCAGCACCACGGTGTCATTGACTGGACTAAAGGTCGCTGAGGTGACCGCTACTTTGTTACCACCGTCATTGGCCACCGAGTAGTTACTGGGATCAAGTGCGGTCGTCGGCAACATCGCCTCGCTGAAGTGCAGACTGATAGTAGTGCCGTTGCCCCATGCCCGATCGAGCACTGGTTGGGTCAAGTCAGGTAGGCCGATTTCAAATTGCAGTTTGGCGATGCCTTTACGCGGATTGGTGAATGGGCCAAAGGTCGTTTCCTTTGCGGTCGGATGTGCTTCAACTGCTGCAGAAATGCACGGCTTGAACCCACCAGCATCCACCGATTCATAGATGCCATAAACCTCGCCTGGATTGGAGGTCCACTTGAGGAAGTAGCGATCGCTTTTCTTGTCGTAGAGTTGCTGGGTGATTTTCACCTCTTGGCGCGCTGGGATGCTGCCGGAAATAACATCCTTGAAACTGGTCGCGATGCGAAACTCATCTACTGCATTGCCTTTGCGAATCGTGCTAAAGGCCAAGGTGTCGAGTGTGCTCTCATCAATGGATGAACTCGTGGAGATCGCATTGGCATTGAATGTCTCTTCGCTTAATTCTTGATCTTCGGTGAAATACCACGTGCTGACGGTATCGGTTTCGCCGAACTCGAATTTGAGAATGATGATGTTGTCTTTTTTGCCATCAATGTTGGTGCCAGGTACGCGCGTGGCACTCACACCCTTCTCCCAAACCATCGGGTTAAGACGCTTCATGTCCTTCTTGAAATCCTGACCGTTGCCAACGCCGATAGCGTTGGCGTTATTGCTGACCGATACAGCGCGCTCGATAAAACCGCCATTATCTGATGTCAGCGCGATGCCCACTGGGGCAAAGTAAGAACCTTCAGGAAAATGCCACACGGCGCTGAGCCACAACACGCCGTCATTCTTTGCCGCCATCTCACCGGCGCTCTTCGCTAGCTTGCGCGATGCGTTCATTCTATCGCCCCAACCAGACCAATCCGAGACACCAACATGGCCGCCCATGGTTTGCAAGTTGTCCACCACGCCATCCCAGTTTGGTAGTCCCTTACCCCAATCGCCACCGTAAAGTTCCTCTGGGTTGCCTTGTTGGTCGTAGATGAACGCCTCACCTTCATTGCCTCTGCCTGTGCTATCCTTCCATGCAGCGCTAAAACCCAGCCCGCCACTACGGCCCGCCAATTGGCCAAAGGTTTCATCGTTGACCGGTGCGTAGTCGAAGGGTTCGTAAACCACTAGATCTCCATAGGCGGAGACGAGGGTTCCAAGGACGGCAAGGGTGAGGGATCGGATAGTTGTCATGTGGATGGATGGGGAAACGAATACAGCTGGGCTTGGCTAAAAACACTCCGAGTGAATACGCAGTTATTGTCCAGATCTTCTACGAAACTATACAGATGGCGAGATGGGCCAATGGCCGTCGTGTTCATCAAGGGTGTGAACAGAATTGTCCATCTTCCGACCAAGTCCATAGCCCAGCGTAATAAAGATCACTCGTCGAAGGGTTTGGTGATGGAGTGGGGACGCCCTCGTCCCCATCGGGTGGTGTAGTGAGTTCTTCGACGAGACAAAAAAACGCGCTTCCCCGAAAGGAAGCGCGCTTGATTGGGTAGCCTCTCGGCGACGATTAGAATTCCGCGGGAGCTTCGGTGCCACCCGCTGCTTTTTTTTGTTGAGATGTCCTCCGGCTTGTAGCCGCCTTTACCTTTGAAGTAGAAGATCAGTCCAATATAGCAGACAAGCATAATGCCGGGGAAAATGGCAATCTTTGCCAACGAGCTTTGGTTGGCATCTTCGCGGGCAGTGGCGAGATGTTACCGACCAGGGTAAAGTAAGATCGATTGCGCACTCCCCCTTACCCAGGGGATACAAAAAAACCTCACCCTTGATCCATTGGGGAACAAGGGTGAGGTGGTGAAACCGACAAGTGCAAGGCTTGTCAGTAGTTCTTATCCTTCATTTTGAATCGGTCGGGTTCGTCCCAGAAGCATCAAGATGATGAATAGGAATGCCATCGTTACCGGAACTAGGGCGGTAAGTCGAATCGCCATACGGCTGCCGTAAAGTCCCGCTTCAGCAACCGGACCAGCATCGACTTCAGCAAACTTCTTGTTATCCATCCACCAATCGCGCTGCGCACGGAGACCATTGAACTCGGGATTCTCAATCGCCGCGCCGGCAATCTTAACATCACCCAGCACACGCTCGGCATTGTCTGCAAGCATTCCTGCCTTCGCACCGTCCAGTGCGACCACTTCGGGGAAGAACAAGAATCCGTTCTCATCCGGAGCTTTGACACGCTCGTAGGTTTCTGGTGCGTTCTGCTTGATGTATTCGGTGGCAAAGTAATCCTGTTTGTAACCAATCCCAGGGCCGCCCAGGTATCCAGCGGAAATCATTCCAACCGCACCTAGAAGACCCATTGCAATGGTCGCGCTCTTGGGAAATCTCTCGCCAACCACACCGAGCATGGTCGGCCACAGGAAGGTCTTACCCAGGGCATACACCGTAGCGGCAAAGAACATGAACGGAACACTGTTGCCAATGCTAATGAGATACAGTCCGAGAGCACCTACGAGGGCACTGGCGAAAAGCAATCCCAAGGATGAAATACGATGAACAATGGGCCCTGCAAAGAAGCGTAGAATCGTCATTAACATTGAGGTGTATATGAACAACGCGGTGCCAAGAGCCGCGCTCTTCAGGATCGACCCGGTGATCCGGTTGATCCAGCTGTCCGTTCCGAGCTCGACATATCCCACGCAGGCATGAGCAACGAGCAGCACCAAAAAGAACGGCCCTATCAAAGTTTTGATCATTCCTCCATAGGAGATACTTCCCTCTTGTGCCGCCGTCTTCGGGAACTTGTTCATGAAGACGATATAACCGTAGATAGCGGTAGGGATTAAATAGGTCGCCAGCAGCAACTCCCAACGAACGGATCCGGCACCGAAGGCAATAATACCCCCGAGGACCAATCCCGCAGGCCAACCGGCATGCAGCAAGTTGAGGTAGTGGGTCTTCCGTTCGGGATAAAGCGTCGAGGTCAGCGGGTTGATTACGCCCTCGCAAATGCCATTACCGACAGCAAAGATAAATGACGACCAGAAGAGCAGTTGATAAGTGGCTTCCTTACCCGCCGAGTTGAATACCGCAGTGGTGAAGAACAACATCGCAGCCGAGACGATGTGACACACCAATGCCAGAACCATCAACTTTTTGTAGCCAACGACGTCGACAATTAAACTCGTCAGCAAAATCACCAATCCAAACCCCAGTAGTCCACCTCCGGTAATCTGCCCGAGTTCAGTGAAGGTGAATCCATAGAGTGATGACCATTCCCCGAGAAGCCCGCCGCGAACGGCAAAGCCTACACCGGCAGCAACGAGTGCCAAGAATCCAGCAGTTAATAACGATTTACGATTTTCCATATGATACAGTGTTGTGAGGATGGAAGCATCCATTACCGATACCATGCGAATCAATCAAAATTTCATCTTTTCTTCATTCTATGATTTTAAGGACGAATAAGGATCAATGATACCGGTCCGGATGGCACTATTTTGAAATCGGCTATGGGACTTCCAAATGCCCATTGTCACGAGAAGATTTCGGACAAGTGAAGCACTCCATACATCTGCGATCATCTGCCTAATCTGCAGTTTCAATCATCGGAGCACCGACACTCCTGTCGGTTCGGTGCGGTTTGGAGTTGCCATAAATCGTGCGCGCTCCTGATGCATTAACGCACTCAATCGACAGGCACTGTTCTCGACCCTATTCATCCCTGACATAGACGAAATATCCGCAGTGGTAATCCTTGGGGATCTCGGCGAGTCCATCATCATCCGCTCCGCCCCCGAATTTGCCTTTTTCAACAATCAGAAAATCAATATTCTTATAAGTTCTGACTTCTATTTTGAGAGCGTGCCCCTCGTCGATTCCAATCAACATTCCATCGGTCCAGAAATGATTGGGATAGTAATGGGATTTGGAAACCTTCCCCTTATCCCCCAACACAAGAATATCCTTGGCTCCATCCAACCTTAAGGCTCCGTCTTTGTATCTAGTTTTCATCCAGCCTTCAATCGTAGAATCGATATCACTGGGATTCGTAGGGGTAGGGTGAACCGCCCATTTCCACGTGCCGACTAGTTTGTCGTTTGGCTTGAATTTGCCATCATACACATACATGTCCGAGTCCTTGCCACTGATGTAGGATTCCAGTGTGGTCTTTGGTATTCTGCGCACGAATTCCTCACCTCCCGGCAGCTCTTGAATAATCGATCCGATCCGCTTCCGCACGGTTTTCGCTCCATACATCATGACGGCACCGGTTTGAGGGTCCATCAGTTCTCTAGGGAAATTGGCGTAGGATTTCTGAAGGATTTCGTTGGCATAATCCTTGACCTTTGGATCAGCCGACTGAACGGCTTCCCGAATGGCACGAGTGGCATTGTATGATGATGAATCAACCGTAAGCGCTGACGCCTTATTGATAATAGCAGGCAGAACGATTTTATAATGATCGGAATCGGTAGCGATTTTACAGAGGGTGAGGATGGCATCCGCTTGGATCCAATCACTATCGTATTCCAGCAGTTCAAGTAGGCGGTCGCGGTGTTGAGCGATGCGTTTTGCGTCCGCTCGGCTAAGCGCTTTAATGGCATAGAGAGTTACCCACCAAGATTCTTCAGGATCTTCTATCATGGTACCTACCAGATCAAACATCTCTGAGGTGATCTGATCATTCTTAAGGGACGGGCCTTTGAACATTCCTGTAATCGCCAACAATCCTGTCTGCCGGAGACGTGGGTCTTCTGCTTGCATCAGTGGCACGATGAGATGCAGCCATTGTTTCCCAACGATAGTGGCCATCGCACCAGCTCGGTAGGCATATTCCGGGTGAAATAGACGCTTGGAAATGTCATCGACGGTCAAATCCGGATTTTGGTGCTCATACATGACGGCGAGCGAGGCATCTTTTAGCACGGTTTCCTTCAAAAGCTCATCCTTGTTCAGTGGTGTGCCTCCTTTATAGACGATCGGGTCCGGGGAGTTGAAAATATCGTCAGCGGCATTTCCCCATGGTCGCTCGGGCAGTTGATAATGCTTCGCCCATTGGCTGCGTGGTGCACCCCAGATTTGGAGTGCTTTGCGCGGGTAGGTGTAGGTGAGGGCGAAATAGGTGCCCCATGCGCGACCAGCCTCAGCATCCGTCAACGTGCGGTTGTAACGATCATCCATGCCGGCGATGCCGATGCTGCCATCATGTCTACGGGAAAGTTCCATCACCCAGCGCCTCGTGTCATGATAGCTACGATATGGAGTGGGGCGTTTCTCACGCACCAGAGCCATCGCTCCATGGTGCCAGATTTCCCCCATGCCGCCACCGGTATGTGCGGAGTGGAACCAGTTGGTGGCATAGAATGCCTTCATTGCCGAGTTGTCACGGGCTTTAGCATACACGGAGTCCTCGCCTTGTGGCGTCAGTTGCGCCGCTACAGCCATGGCAACGGCGAGTCCGCTGGTTTTTCCATTGTCGCGAAATCCTCCTTCGGGTGGACCATTGCCGTAGGCGACATTGCCGTGCCCGCCGAAGCGGTAGAACTGGGTAAGCGATTCGTTAAGCATGTATTCATCGACTTCCACTCCACACAATCGAGCCATGAGAATAAACGTCAGACAATGCATTCCCGAAGCATGGACCTGTCCGGTGCCGGTCGAATAGGTAAAGGCCGCAGGCGAGCTGCGACCACTCCAACCACCGTTATACATATTGGCCTTCAAATCTTCGGTCATCTTCTTAATGACCGGCAACACAGAACTGTCGCCGGTACGGAGGTAATACTCACAAAGCCCCAGGCCTTTGTATCCTTTTTCCCAGTTCATGCTGCCGATGGTCTCTATGCCTCGCATCCAATTCCGGACAACCCTCAAGTCCTTGTCCTCTCCCGTGGATAAGAGAAAGATTACCGACCCCCAGGAAGGCTTGTTTTCCTGACCAATGAGATCCGCCAACTGTCGGACAATCTTGTCGGACTTCGGACAATTGACAGGCCAAGTTTCGCTGTAGGCTCCCATCACTGGGATTTCGACCAACACATTGCCCTCACCTTTAATCTTCAGATTAATTCTTCCATCCGTCTCCTCGGCTTTCGTGATGATATTTCCTAAAATCACACGAGGATCGTTATCTTTGAGGACAACACCGTTAATACTCTCGATGATCTGCCCCTTCTTGAGTTTCCCGGTCTTGTCTGCGGGAGAACCTTCTTCGACATTGGCGATCTCCATCGTCATGCCAGGTCGCTTCAGATCGATACCAATCCCGACCGGACCAAAGTAGCGGATTCTCCAGGATTTGTTGCCCTCTCTTCCAACATCTTTAGGATAGGGACGGAAAATCTGGTTCTTCTCGTCCTGGTAGTAGGATTTTTCTGCCGCCGCACTGATTAAACATCCTGCCAGCGAAGCTAGAAGTATCAGTGATGCGGTGAATCTTGAAATATGGGATTTGTTCTTTTTCATTATCTTAATTCTGCTGAAATTGGAATGGACCTAATACGGATTGTTTCACCAGTTCGGCAAGTTGCCGGGATCCAGATTGGGACTTAATTCTGACTCACTTTCACATCTACGAAGAGTTGATCAATCGGTGATCCGGTGATTGTTCCCGTGATTATTGCCATTCCTTCATTGGGGGCACCCTGGCTGAAACTTGCCGTGGTGCCTTGATGAGATACCCCGTTGGAAAAAAAATTGGTTTCATCTTTCGACCATCGATATTCGACCGAGATGTCTGATGCTGGAGAGTTGTTCAATGGATGGGTAAAGGTGAAGGCATTGCTGGAAACATTTACTATAGCAAGTCCCTGTGAGGGTTCGCCGGGGTGGGTGCCAAAATAGTATTCGATGCCGTTTTGGATGCCGTCTCCGTCGGCATCCTCATTAAATCCCGTAGAGCCGCCGAGACCGCTGAAGCCACTAATCCAGTCGGCAAAGGTTAGCTCCTTCGAGGTGGCTGCGGGACCAGTATCAGATGTGATACTCAGTGCATTCCAAGTGGCATTTGTCAGGCCGTTTGCGTCATTGAGAAGTTCAGAGAAATCAAACTGGATCACTCCGCCTACGGTTGATGTCACAGAAAAGCTCAGAAGTGTGCCATTGTTCAAGAGCTTGTAGCTATCTGAACTTGAAGTGCCTTGATTCACTGCGATCACTCCTGTTCCACCGTTTGCGGCTCGTCCACCAATGGCGACAAAGTCGTATTGTGTGGATGAGGCCAAGCCAGTGAGAGTGATCACGGCGGTTCCTACCGAATTACTGTTTACAAAAATGCCATCGGTGACCGCACCTGCTTCATCGAAAGGATCAGCACCCGCTGGTCCATTGATGCCATTGCCTCCGAAGCCAGAACCTTCATTCGTGTCATTGATCGTGATGTCGACAGCAACACTGAAGCCGGAAGGTGTATTGGTCACGTCGACAAGAGCGGTTGTCACCACGTCACCGCCATTATTAATACCTAGGCTATTCCAATACTTGCCGTCACCAGCAGGATTCGAAACCTTGGTAGCCGTTGACCAATCGATCAATACGGTATTGGCAGTTGCCGAGCTATTCAGGCTGACTAGAATCGTCAGAATTGTCAGGTATTTCATTAGCATATGAACGGGAATCCTTTTCTAATGGTAGATTCATTTAGGGTTCTAGGGCGTATTCCTAATTATCGTTTTCGTGCGGAGAAATTGAGAGTCCGATGAGTCGACACGAGTGATCGAGCGATAGATGACCTGCTCGTAAAATCCGCCGATTTCGCTGATACCTGTTACGCTTTCTATACCGTTAGCTGGCAAAAAGGAGCCGGGCTGTAGACTGCCGGCATTGCTCGTTTCGCCAAAACGGGTAGTATTCGGATCAATGGTGATTCGGTCAAAGATAATCGTCGGGTAGTCCATGCCTCCGTCATCCACGATGGAATATTCAAAGACAGGTAAACTCGAAGGATCATCAGGTAGGGTGCCTCCAGCGTATTCTTCACCATTGGTCGCACCATCTAGATCCGGATCCGCATCGACGAGCGCATCGGCACCAGTCAGGCCCAGGAATCCTGCCATGAAAGTATCGAACCCTCCATCGGTCGCTTTGGAGTAGAAGGTGCCGACGACACGGGTTGTGTTGTTCGGCAAAAACGGAGGGACGCCATCCGGGTTCGTTCCGTCGGTATCCATCATGTTGCAGACCATAATGAAGCGCTTGAGTTCCGGGATGTATTGAATGTCGGCATCCTGAATGCGGTAGTTGTCCCAGTCGTCGGTCTCGCTGGATCGGGGTGCCATGGCTACGCCTAGATATTCGAAGGGTTGGTTAATGTCCGTGCTGGACCAAGCGGTGACCCGGTAGGGGCTGCCTATGGATTCCCGGTCGCAGAAGAGATAATAGACGTCACCTATCTTGGCAATGGTTGGGTCGCCGACGCCGTAGGTGCTGCCTCCGTCGGTATTCGGGTCGACCGCATGGGTGCTGACGAGCGTCCAGTCGCCGACCCCGGTTGGCGAGGTGTAGTGGGAGAGTCGTAACCCGTCGAAACCGTCGGGATAGACACCGTTTTCACCGAAAATGTGGAACAGGCCATTTTCATAAAACACGCCGATGTCATCGCATGTGGGATTACTGGCAGGGCCTTTGGGCGTGGTGCCAGCAAGTGTCCAGTTGCCACTCGAATTCACTAGGTCTCCGGTGTAAGTGAAAACCTTGCCTTCTTCGTAGAGGTAATAGTTGCCGCCCACTTTGACCGCATCATCGAATTCATATTGTGGATCAATTTGGTAATTACCCTCAATCAAAGTCCAGTCGGCGCTGTCCGATGAAAAGCTGTTGGTGCCCCAGAGGAAGGCGTTCGAGGCTTCGTGGCTGATGATCAGATAGTATTTGTAGGTGGAACCAGTTGGTTCGTAGAAAATGATCGGGTCGTGATTGTTGCCATCGCTTATCGAGAAAACCGGCGAATCCACCGGGCGATACCACTCCGTCCAGATGGAGCGACCGACTTTGTCGAGTGTGTTCGGGTTATCGACCTGAATGGATACTTCCACATCACTGGTCGCATCGTTTCCGTTGTTGCTGGCGGTGAGTGTAAAGGTGGTTGTTGCGTTTACCGTCACTTGAGTGGAGCCACTGCCGTTGGTGCTGAGAGCAGCGGCATCGATACTGCCGGGTTCGATGACGAGGGTGTCGTAGTCGGAGGCTGACCACGAGAGCGTGACTTGTGCACCCTCTTCGACAGAGGAGTCGCTCGAAGTGAAGGATTGAATGCTGGGGAGTGACCCAGCGGCACTCGCGAGGGTATCAATTTCGGCTGCGCTCAGAACACTGCTATAGACTCGTACGTCGTCGAGGAGTCCTGGGTAGCTGCCAAGGCTCTCGTCTCCATTCGCCGGGGCACCCATAACGAAATCGCTCAACTCGGTGTTGAGAGCTTGAGTGCCATTGTTGAGGTTCCCTGCCGCAGTGTCCACCTCCACGCCATTGACGTAGAAGATGAGGCCGGTGCTGTCGGAGGCAGTGCCGATGGACTCAAGATCTAAAGTGGTGCCATCGTAAACCACGGCCAGATGATACCAGGTGTTGGTGGCGAAGGCGGTGCCGCTGTTATCGGCGTCGAAGTAAACATTACCGTTTCCGTAGCGGAGTCCGACTCGGTTCGAGCCTCCCGCATTCGTGCCTGCCTCGGCGACGATGCTGAAGGATGCCGCAGCTCCGGAGCCAAATCCGATCAATCGATATTGGTCGTTGGTGCCACCGAAGCCCGGGGTCTTGAACCAGAGCGAAATCGTGCGGGCATTATTGCCGCCGATGCCGAAGGTGCTCACCCCGCCGGTGACTCTGCCGTAGCTGCCGGAGCCTCCCGGTTCGTAGGCCGAGCCGACGACTCCGGACACATTGAGATCGCCGCTTCCTATGACGTTGCCGTTATACCCATTGCCCGAAGAATCGCCCAATGTCGTCCCGCTCGTCTCCTCGAACTCATAATGGGCCACCAGTGCGGCGTTTGCAGATGTCAGCACTATGAGGAGATAAGCGACAATGAGTAGAAATGGGGTCTGTTTCATGGTGGTTTGGGCGAGATGGTTTTACCTCAAGCTGATGCGATAAAACTCCTGTGGAGAGGTGGAGGCCGGGATGGTATAACTGGTGCTGGTGCCCGGATCCGCAGCTGGGACGTTCGGGTCAATCAGCGTGGACCAGTCACTCAGGTCGGTGCTGCTCCGGACTTCAAAGGATGTGCCGGGCTGCGATGGCCAAGTGAGGAGGGTCGAGCCATTCGCTTGCGGGTTGCCGGTGAGAAAGAAATAGCTGTTGGGATCCAGCGGGTCGGTGCCGAGTTGCGCTTCTTCTCCGTCGGTGATGTTGTCGTTGTCGCTGTTGTCGTTATCCGGGTCGGTCTCGCCCGCATCGACGATACCGTTGAGGTTTGGGTCTTCGTCGCGGTCATCAATCCCGTCGTTATCGAGGTCGATTCCGACTTGGTTGGGGATGGAGACAACATTGCCCGCAGGTGCAGAAGAGCTGATCGTGGGCAGCAGGACACCGGCAGGACCCCACTCATCGTCCAGCATCTGCGCCAATCGGCGGGTCAGGGCCATTGCAGTGGCCGGTTGGCTGGCGGCGAGGTTGGTGCTCTCTGTCGGGTCCGTGGCAAGGTTGTAGAGTTCGTGTGTGTTACTCTGGAAGTTGTAGATCAGCTTCATGTCTCCCTGGCGAATCCACGAAAAGAAGTCGCTGCGGTGCTCATGTGGATAATGAACGGCAATCTCTTGTGGGCGGTGCGTTCCCGGAGTGCCAGAGAAGTAGGGCAGCAGGCTGTGCGAGTCCTCACCGAAACTTACCGGGACAGGCAGGCCGGCGAGTTCCAACAGAGTCGCGGGGATATCCCATGTCGTTACGATATCGGTTTCGATGCTGTTTGCGGGGATCGGCAGTGCTTGCTGAAGAGGGTTCCCAGCATCGGGGACGGCCCAGGTGGTGATGAAGGGGACGCGTGCCCCACCTTCCCACTTTGAGGCTTTTTTGCCGCGCATCGGCCAATCGCTGAAACTACCTGAGGGTAGGCTGTCCTGGCCTGTTGCTGGGCTATCAGTGCCATTGTCACCCACGAATACGATCAGTGTATCTTCCGCAACACCCAGATCGATCAACTTCTGGCGAATCTCGCCGATCGCGATGTCCATGCCCTCGACCATGGTGGCATACTTCCGATGGTTCGAATTGACGGCTGCGGAGTAATTCCCTGTCGCATCCGGGTTGGTCGCGAAGGGTGTATGCAATGCATAAAAGCTCATGTTCAGGAAAAAGGGCAGGCCGGCATTCACTGCATTTCCAATCGCGGCATTCGCCTCGATGGTGAGGGCTTTGGTGAGGAAAACACTGGAGCTGTCATAGGCTCCTAAATCGGGCACGCCATAGCCACCTGAGCCGATGTAGCGCCCGGGTTCGCCTTTCTCATTGCCCGCAATGTTTACGTCAAATCCAAGGTTGTTGATGTTGACACTGCTTGCCGCAAAATGGGCCTTGCCGCAGTGGATGGTTCGGTAGCCGGCAGCCTGCAGCTGCTTCGGCAGGGTGGCTTCAGACTCTGTGATGCCGTTGACGCGCCAGTTTGTTGGCGAACCTGGATCGTTGGCCCCCACCCAATCGGTCACGCCGTGGCGGGCGCTGGTGCGTCCTGTGAGAAGGCCGACGCGTGTGGGGCTGCAAACGGTCTGGGCGTAAGCAGTCGTGAATCGCATGCCCTGCGAGGCAAGCGTCTCCATGTTCGGGGTCTGATAGAAGTTGTTGAAATTATAGCTCGTCGGCTGGCCGGAGCCGTTCAGCAGAAAGGGCACCGAGGTGTCGTGAACCCCCATGTCATCGACGAGGAAGAGCACGATGTTCGGCTGGCGCTCGACCACCGTGATCGTGGTGTCGTCGACAATGGCAGGACTGCTTGCCAAGGTCAGGCCTGCTGCGTCGGTGATGAAGGCATCCGATGCGATGCGCAATTGAAGTGAGCCAACGGTGCTTGGGGTGACTTCTAAGGTGAAAATTCCGGGGGAGGTTTCGGTGATCGCTCCGATGGTGATGGCAGCCGTTCCGGCATTGGCGAAATCTGCAGAGTCGACCGTGCTGTCATCGATGTCCTCGCTGAAGGTCAGGGTGTAGGTGACGACTGAGCCGGTGGGAACTTGCGCGCCGCTGCGATCATCGACGATGTCGCTGCCTGTGAGGGTAGGTGCAGTGCTATCGGCTGTGACGGTGATCGTGGTATCATCCAGAATCGCCGGATCGCTGTCGAGCGGGTTACCTGCCAAATCCTCGATCGTCGCGGTCGTGGGAACGCGGAGTTGGAGGGTTCCGGTTGTCGTGGGGGTGACTTCGACGGTCAACACACCGGCGCTGCTTTCCGTGATCGTGCCGAAGCTAATGGCGGAGCTGCCGGCGTTGTCAAAATCCGCAGAGCTGACCGTGCTGACGTTGATGTCTTCGCTGAAGGTCACGGTGTAAGTCACTCGGGTGCCGACTTCGACCGGCCCACCGCTCTGATCATCCACGATGTCGCTTCCTGCCAGAGTGGGAGGGGCGCTGTCCAGCAGGGCAAGAGTGGCGATTTCCGACTCAGTCAAAGCGCTGTTGAAGATGCGGAGTTCGTCGAGTAAGCCATTAAACCCCTGTGTATTGGAAGAACTTGTCGTAATCGACGACGTGCCGATGCCAAAGCTGCTATCGGTCGTGTTGATCGTGACGCCTTGCCCGCTGTTATCCGTCACTACGAGTTGGACTCCGTCGAGAAAGACATCCACATCGGCAAAGGTCGAAGCACTCGCGTTGACGCGAACGGCGAGGTGGTGCCAGCCCTCATCGGTGCCGTCGAAATCAAAACCCGAGCCCCATGCGACGGTGCCTCCGAAGTGGCGGATGCGTATCCCGCCGTCCTCCAGCGAAATATCGAATGCATTGCCTGAACTGCCCGCCCCGTAGCCGAAGAGCTTATCCTGCAAAGAAGCCTGATCCGTCGTCTGATTGAACCAGATGGAGATGGTGCGCGCGGCAGCACCCGAGGGGACAAGGCCAGCAGGAATCGTCATCAGGTTATTGGCACCACCAGCGAAGCTGTAAGCTTGATCGAACTTGCCTGTGCTACCCGTTGAGACCGCACTCAGTGGCTCACTGGTATCGTTGCTGCCAATCTGGTCTTCTTGAGCGGCAGATCCAATAATGTCGGCATTATCAAAGGAGTATTGAGCGATGGGAGCTGCGGAAGTGATTCCGACTGCCATTGCTGCAAAAATGATGATTGCAAAAGCACGCAAGAACCGTTTCCTAGTAGCTATTCGAGACATAATCAGGTTTTGTTCCCTAAATCACGGTAAGAGCCGGTCGTTGCGAAAATCTCTTACCCTCGCAAAACAAATGGCGGATAGAGTATTCGAATCACTTGTCTTGATTTGTCCAAAAAAGCCCCGCCCGGCACAAGCCAGAGCGGGGCTGGAAACTTCATTTAACTTGTGGGGGGTTAGCGACGGCGACGCAGCATGAACAGAAGGCCGAGCCCACCAAGCAGAACAGCCGATGGCTCAGGAACGGCAACGGTAGCTAGAACAGCCACTTCGGAGGAAGTGAGAGCATTGTCGTAAAACCGGACATCATCGAGTAGTCCAGGGTAACCTTCAGAGGCCCCGCTAGAAATAGAACCATCAAACTTGGCACCGATGGCGATATCAGTGGCAGAAGTCACCAGTGCCTGTGTGCCATTGTTTCCATTGCCACCTGCAATGTCTACCAAGGCACCATTGACGTAGAAACTCAATCCGACTCCATCTGAAGCGCCAGTCGTTTCAAAGTCGAGGTTTGTTCCGTCATAAACAACCGCCAAATGGTACCAGGTATCTACCGAGAAAGCGGTGCCACTATTATCCGAATCGAAGAAAACATTGCCATTCCCATAACGGAGTCCGACACGATTAGCGCTCGCATTACTTTCAGCTACAATATCAAATGAGGCACCGGCTCCATCGCCCATTCCGATAAGACGGAATTGGTCATCTGGGTCGCCACTGTTGAAACTAGATGTATTAAACCAAAGGGATATTGTTCGGGAATTGTTGCCTCCGAATCCAAAAGTGGTCACGCCATTGTCGATTTCCCCGTAATTGCCGGCTCCTGCATCAGCCCCGGGTGCGTACCCTGAGCCGAATTGGCCAGTAACATTAAGATCGCCAGATCCTTGAAGTATGCCGTCATTGCTATTGCCCGAGGAATCGACCAGCGCCGTGCCAGATGTTTCTTCGAACTCATAATGAGCAACAAGAGCGCCATGAGCGGAGTTTGCGAGGATCGCAATGGCTGCGAGACAGGGTAGACAGCTATAGTTTTCCAATGTTTTTTGTTTCATGTATTTTTCTTGTAACTTGTTGATTGCCAAGGTTTATAGCTTCTTGCGAGAGAACTCCGTCGAAACTGTAGAGTTCGTCAACCAGGCCACGGAATGTAATATCTTGAGGAACATGGCCTTTGCCAAAGGCCATCGGTTTGGCATCCGGGGATTGCTTGATTTCCTTATTCAAAGAGACATAAAGAGTAATACGGCGTTTGCCACAGCGGGGCTGGAAACTCTATTTAACTTTCCGGTTTAGCGGCGGCGGCGCAGCAGCATCATGAATCCGAGTCCGCCGAGAAGAGCGGCGGAAGGCTCGGGGATCTCGGTAATACTCAGGGCATTGAAGGTCGAGTTGCTTCCGCCATCGGTATCGTTTTGTCCTTCGAAGAAATCGAAGGCGATCGAACCGCTGCCATCTGATGTCACCGAGAAGTTCAGGATCGTTCCATCATTCAGAAGGGAAAAGGTGTCGAGAAAATCGTCAGCCGCATATTTACCAGTACCTCCCGATGTCTCAAGTAAATCGATATCGCTTCCACCGGCACCGAATGCTCCCGTGATCACCTTGATGAAACCGTCATTGCCGCCGCTGGCCCGGCCGCCAATCGCGGAGAAATCGTATTGGGTGTTGGCTGCCAGACCAGTGAACGTGATCACGGCGGTTCCATTGGCATTGTAGTTGGAATACATGCCGTCGACTGTTGGCCGGTCGCCTCCTGTAGTGTTGAACGGGCTGGTGGCACCTACGGGACCGTTAATCCCGGCTCCTCCGAAACCGGCACCGGTACTATTGCTGGTAACGGCGTCGAGGGTGGCGGCCACACTCCAACCTGATGCAGTATTATTTGATGCGGTAAGTGCGGTTGCTGTGAAGTCGCTTCCAACGCCAGCCGGACCCAGAGTATTCCAGTAGTTGCCATTGGTATCGGGGCTGGGGGCAGTCTGATTGGTCGACCAGTCGATGAGGACGGTAGCTGCATTTGCCGAAGCGGCAACAAGTCCGAGGCCGACGAGGCTCAATGCGATTTTCGTTTTTAGCTTCGTGTGTATCATCTATTTGTTCGTGTTGTAGGTTGTTGGTTACAGGGGTTTTTACAGCTTCTTGGAAGATGGTTTCGTCGGAAATATTGGGTTTATCTGTTTGAGATAACAGAGGGGTATCCGAGCGTTATACATTGAATGTCACCGCTGTTAAAATTTGGCAATATGGTCAATTGACTAAAAATTACTTCTGCACTCGACCGAAACTGTCCAATTACTCATTATGTGAACACGGCAAGGTTTTGCTATGTTTCCAAGTTTATGCGCACCAACGTTCAGCCTCTCGCACACCTGTTGATCTGCTTCAGGTGGTTTGTAGTGGCGGTCTTTCTTGTCGCCCTATTTTCGGGGGTTTCACACGCCTCTTTGATCTTTCCTTCGCTGACAAGCCCCATCCGGGAAAAGATGGAGAGCGTCGAGGCTGAGTTGGCTGCACTCCCGGTCTTCCCGATGAACAAGAGTCCCTGGACGATGGGCTACAGCACTGCACAACATGAAGAACCTCAGATGCCGGTTAGGATAGCAATCAGCTTTCCGCAGACGGCAGTCATTGATCTCGTGGCTCTGATGCCTTCTTCATTCACGGATCAACGGAATAAAGTCCAATCCTGGGGTTTTCCCGTGAGGTTTATGATCGAGCGAGTATTACCGGACGGGAGCACCGACATCATAGCTGATTATCGCGATAAGGATTACCCGATCCCGGGGATTGCCCCGCAGTTTTTTCCTTGCCCAAATCCGGTTCCAGCAAGCGGCTTGCGAATCACAGTTACTGAAGCAGCAGCCAATGACACTTGGTGGCGAGCCCCGCACATTGTCTCTTTCAGCGAGCTCTATGCCTTCTCTGGTGAGCGGAATGTAGCTCTTAATGCTGAGGTGAAAGCCACTTCCTCTAATGAATTTGGCTTCATGTGGTCGACAAAATGTTTGACCGACGGGTTCACACTCTTTTCCCCACTTTTCCATGATGTGGAGGATCCCGAGAACAACATTGTCGGGCATGGCCTGAAAGAACTGCAGTTGGAAATTGATTTGGGCGAAGTGCATCGGATCGATGAATTTCACCTCTGGCCGGTCGTGCATGCCATACAGCATAACTTTCCACCCTCGAGTGGAATGGGCTTCCCGTTAAGCATTCGTCTTGAGTCCTCGCAGTTCAAAGACTTCTCCAATTCGAAGGTGATCTATGAGAGCGATAATCTCATCTATCGCCCTGGAGCCGGGCCATTCATGCACCAAACCCAACCCACGGAGGGGCGCTTTTTGAAATTACGGCTCAGCAAAGGGTTTCCCGATTTTATGCGAAACCCACCGCAGCATCTTGCGCGGATATCGCTCAGTGAGATTGAGATTCTTGGAAATGGGAAGAATCTTTCTCGAGGCGTCTCGATTCACGTCCAGAAACTTTCTGAGGAGGACAAAAATAGGGTTGTTAGCTTGACTGATGGACGCAGCAATGAAGGCCAAATCCTCCCCCTGCGGCAGTGGCTCGATCAGTTTAAACGAAGGGTGCAACTCGAGGCTAAATTGCGCTCACTCCGAGACCAGCTTGACGAGGCTCAGCGATTGGAAGATCGCCGATCCAGAACCATCCTGCTCGTAGCGATTGGTTGTATCCTGATACTTATACAGATTATTTGGTTGGTTCGGGTGGCCGCCCGGCGCAGAGCAGCACGAATGCGCGAGCGTATCGCCTGCGACCTGCACGACGAGATTGGCGCCAACGTCAGCAGTATGGCACATACAACCGAGCTACTGGCCGAGAGCATCAATCAGCCCAGCCAAGCACAGAGCCGGCTGCTCGGAAACCTCGTTGAAAATGCCCGCCTCACTTATAGGGAAACCAAACATTTCATTCGCTTCATCGAAGGGGAGAATCATTCTCATGACATCGCTCAGCAATTGACGCAGGTGGCAGATCAAATTTTGGGCACCATACCAAGTGTCTTCTCGTTAGAAAACACACGCAGTTTCAACGCGCTGAATCCTGCAGCGAAATGGAACCTGCTTCTTTTCTATAAAGAGGCGCTGAATAACATTATCAAGCACGCGGAAGCCAGTGAGGTCAAGATCGCAACATCCCGGCAGGATCGGCAACTGAGGTTACAGGTTGTTGACAACGGTCGAGGGTTTTCTCAGGAGTCTACATCCTGTCGACGTCTCGAAGAGAGAGCGACAATGCTGCGTGGAAAATTGGAAATTGATAGTCGGCCTGAGCAAGGCGCCAGTATTACGATTTATTTCAAGTCAGCGTAAGTTATGGGCGAAAAAATTTGTATCACCATCGTCGAGGATAATCAGACCTATATCCGCTCATTGCAGGCTATTATCGAGACCAGCGAGGATATGGAATGTGTCGGCACATACATAACCGCCGGGGCGTGCAGTCGCGAGTTCCAACAGACTCCACCCCCTGAGACAGATATTGTTCTCCTCGATTTGAAACTTCCGGATGGTGATGGCCTTTCGCTGGTTCCGCTCCTTCGCAAGAGCGCTCCCAATGCTGGCATCGTGGTGCTCACTAGCAACGATGATTACCACACCGTTCTCGAGGCCATCAGGTTGGGAGTGGTGGGATATGTTTTAAAGGATACCCCCGTGGCGGAGTTGCGGCGGATTATCCGTGATGTCCATGAGGGAGGTAGTGTCATCGACCCTCAACTTTCGCGACTCGTTCTGAAAGTTTTTCAGGGAGGAATAGCAACGATTGCCGAAACGAGCCCCTTGAGTAAACGGGAGATTCAAGTGCTCGAACTGATGGCGCAAGGCTACGTGAAGAAAGAAGTCGCTGATGAACTAGGCATTAGTTACAGTGCTGTGGCACTCTACACGTCGAACATTTATGAGAAACTACAGGTGCCTAACGTCGCAGCAGCCGTTGCAGCGGCGATCCGTAAGGGCTTGATTTGAATGGCACTGATATCATGAATCCACCTGATGATGCGCTTATGTTTTGGCGGGCCCAATGGTGCCGCCAACGACTAATTTCGCTTTGGTCACAGTTTGCCTGTTGTCCGCTTTGCCCTTTGCGACATTGTTTGTCCAGCGGACGATGCGTCTCACAATTGGGAGATATTCCCATTTGATATGACTGACAGAGAGTCTGCACCATAAAAAGCTCGGGTCATCGTCCATGCAAATAAGCGAGACATCCTGTGGCACTCTCAAACCCAGTTGGGCAAGATAGTGGTAGGCTGCGTGAAATAGATAGGCTTCATCCAGGATTAAGGCCGTCGGTGGCGTGGCCTTGAAGAGTGAGTCGAGGACTTGAATAAACCCCCTCTGATTTTCTTCCCAGTTCGGGCAGTTGTATTCGCCGGTTTTAATGCCAGCCGCTTCAAGTTCGTCCAAAAAAACTTCCAGAAGTTTTGCCTTTTTCGGGGATCGTATTTGTGGGGCGCATAAGAATGAGATGCGTTGATGCCCCATGCTGATCAGGCGCTGCGTCAGCAAGGCTAAGGGAGGCGCTTTGTCCGGTCGCGCTCCGGCAATGTTCAAGCCACCGTGACGACCGAATAAAGCAAATACGGGTTTTTCTAACTCGGCAACAGCGCTCAAGATGTCTCGTGGGCCACTGGTGATCAGCCAGGCATCGGCATCGGTGCGTTGGATATAGCGAACGACCCTCTGTGGGTTCCGGCCAAGATCCGTTAAGGTCTTATTTGGAAAAAACGGTGCGTGCCCCGCTTTTTCCAACTGATGGGAGAGTTCGAGCATGACTGCGGAGGTGTGGTAATTGGAATCGTCGAGCATCAAGGCGATTTGTTGGGCGCGTTTTTCGAATTCATGCTCTTGCAGCACAATCCGCCGCCGCTGGCCTGCGCCTTGCGGGACAAGTAAGCCTTCCTGCTCAAGAGAATTCAGAGCCCGGGTGATGGTTGTCGGGCTGATTCCTAGATCTTTGGCGAGGCGGTTACGCCCCGGCATTAAATCCTTCCAGCGCCCTGTTTTTATACCTTCTCGCAGATGGCCGGTCACTTGTTCGGCTAAACTATTGGTCAAAAGATAACTCATGGGAAAACTGTACCACATCTGTGCAGGTAGGAAAGGTATAATAGATTTGTCGCTCAATAGTCAAACCGTCAGCATCCGCACCTAATCCCCCTGGTTTGGATTTCTGAGCTTCTGTATTAATCAGAATAGGATCCATTCTCAACCCCCCGAACAGTTACCAATGCAAAATCCATTATCTACCAATAGTGTTGTGGCATCAGCGCGGCGCACATTTTTGAACGTAGGCTTATTACTAGCTTTGGCGTGTGGCTCAGTTACGAATGTCTCCGCGCAGATCCCGGATCTGACCAATGGTGAGCCACGCTTGGACAATTTGTATTGGAATCTTGGGCCGACGGGCATGTCGGGATGGTTCTATCGACCGAATTATACCGCCAAATATGATGGCTGGAATACGCAGTTTGCCCGTCAGATTGAGGTGATGACAGTGGATACGGGATCTCCAGCTGCTGGAATCCTGCAGGTGGGTGATGTCATCCTAGGAGCGGATGGAAGCGGTGCCAACCCGGTCAATTTCACCAGCGACGCACGCAAGGCCTTTGCTTACGCGATTGCGGATGCGGAGGCCAGCACTCCTGCAACTCTCAAATTGCTCGTCTGGCGCGCTGGCACGACTTCGACGATGTCGCTTACGCTGGAGACTTTGGGTGCCTACAGCGCGACAGCACCCTACAACTGCCCGAAGTCGGCCGCTGTTTTGGAAAAGGGATTGGATGCTATCATGGCGCAGGGAGGGAGCGATGGATGGAAGTTCTCACTGATCACCTTGCTGGCGGGCAACGATCCTTCGAATCCTAACAATGCGGCGAGGATGGCCCGCGCCCAGCAGGAAGCGTATGCCCTGATTTTGACTCCGGAGCAGATTGCGGAATACACCGCTCCCGAACCGCTCAGCTACAGCAAGATTGCCTGGAGGATCGGATTCCAACTGACGGCGTTGGCGGAATACTACCTGCATACCGGAGATCCGGCGGTTTATGAATCGCTGCGCGCCTACGCGATCGCCGCGGCCAATGGCCAGACCATGTTCGGGACCAGTGGCCACCAGTTTGCCCGGAAGGCAGCCGACGGTTCCCTCAACGGCCCCTATGGCATCGGCTACGGTGTGGTCAGTTCTGCCAATATGCAGTGCTTCCTCGGTTTGGCTTTGGCCAAGCAGGCAGGGGTGACGGACCAGGCGGTCTTGGATGCGGTGGAGCGTGCCGCTAACTTCTACAGTGCCTATGTGGATCGTGGCACGATACCTTATGGTGAGCATAGCCCCGGGACCAATTACGGAGACAATGGCAAGAGCGGGATCGCCGCACTTTGTTTTAAGGCAGAGGGAACACGCAATTATGACGCGAACTACTACGCGACGCTCGCTGCTTCAGCCGCGGACAATCTGGATGCAGGTCACCAGGGTCCTTGGCTCAACTATCTCTGGACACCCCTTGGTGCGAACGCAGGTGGTGAAGAAGCGATGGCGGCATTCTTTGCCGAGCAGAGCTGGCGCTTCGATCTGGCTCGCAACTACGATGGCACCTTCACCTACAATAGCTATCAAAACGGCGGCCAATACGGTTACGGTGGCAAGACATGGAGTGGGACGCAATTTCAGATGTATCAGGCGATGCTGCTGCCTTATGCCGTGCCGCTGCGCGAAACCTTCCTGACAGGTAAAAATACCGCCGACTCGGCCGAGTGGCTCAGCGCCACAGTGGTCGACGATGTGCAGGTTTCGTCCGGATATGATGCCACCACCCGAACCACGAATGAGTTAATCGCCGACCTCGGGATCTGGTCGCCGGTGACGCGCATTGCGACCGCAGCGGAAATTGGTCAACGCAGCTCCGAGCACGCAGCTTTGCTGCCGACCTTGCACAGCATGGCGATGGATACCAATGGTTCCCTGCAGTCACGGATGGGAGCCTGCAAGGCTCTGGGGGCGATCGCGGATGACAGTTCCGTTCCGGATCTTGTGGCATTGCTTTCCGATACCGACACCCGGATTCAATGGCAGGCGGCCAATGCTTTGCGTTCCTTTTCGCAAAGCGCGTTGATGGCGGAGCTTAATGCCATCATGGTCGCTTGTGCGACGATGGGAAAACCGACCCTACCGCTCGATCCGGAGGATCCTGTGCACGTCACGCATCAAGCAGTGGTCAATTTGCTTTTTGCTGATATACTCGTTAGCCACGATCTGGTGGGAATTAATCGGAATTTATTGTACCCGGCCATTCATGCGGCGGCAACGCACCCCATGGGGAAAGTCCGCGAGTCTGTCAGCAAGGTTTATTCCGAATTGACCAGAGAGGATGCCGAGGCACTGGCAGACATTTTGGTTGACGGTTCAATGGTCGAGGCTCCGGCGGACCGGATGTTTTCTCAGGCAATCCGCATGGAAGGAATCAAGTTGATGCAGGCCCACAATTTTGCCGAGGGCGTGCCGATCGCCATGTTCCTGACTGAAGAGCTGAACAGTATTACTGCCTTGAACACGCTGATCGCCTACGCAGGTGACTCCCTGCTGGTTGAACCGGATCACGAGGTCCTCAAGTGGCTCGATGTCCTTGAGGCGGGTGATGCCAGCCAAACATTTACCAATGCTTCAAATTGGCCGGCTGCCGGCACGCACAACCATATCCAATGGGTGCGGGATGCGATTGTAGGCGATCCAGGACCTTATGAAAAACCAGAATCCTTCAAGCGGATTTACACGGTTTATGCTGACGATGCGACGCTGACATTGCCGGATTACTGGACCGGACTGCACGTCGGAGCGTATGATTTCGCACAGGGCGACACCGTATACACTTGGCGCAAGGTCCATGGTGCCGGCGACGTGAGCTTTTATCCGAACGGCACAGCTGCGGCGAAGGATACGACCGTCATCTTCGACGGCGCCCCGGGCGAATATCTCTTCGAGGTGAAGGTGTCCGACTCACTGGGCTTTAGCGAAGTGACGCAAACCGTTGCGGTGACCCTTGAAAAAGTTGGCGGTGGTTTGGACCCCAACTTGGCACCAACAGCGGACGGCCAATCGGTCACCGTTGTTCAGGGCACTCCGACCCAAATTATGCTGACCGGCAGCGACCCGGAAGGTTATTCACTCGATTATACGGTGACCAGCGGTCCGAGTAACGGAACGCTATCCGGAACGGCTCCGAGCTTGGTCTATACCGCATCCGCCGGATACACAGGCTCTGACAGCATCAGCTTTGAGGTGATGGACAGCGAAGGCCAGGTGGCCAGCGGCACGGTGAGCATCACGGTGAACACGGGGGCTCCGGTCGGTCTCGCGATTTATGAGCCTTTCGACTATGCTGATGCAGCCATGCTCAACGGTCTTTCCGGTTCCACTGAAATCGGCTTCGCGGATGCGTCGACCTGGACGGCCGGTGGTGATATTTATGTTGATGCTACAGCGACGACAGGGGGCACGTCACCAAATAACGCGTTTGATGCAGCGTCTGCTAACACAGCGGCGGGAGGTTACGCCTACGGTCCTCTGCCGACCACGGGTTCCAAGCTGTGGAACCGAGCCATGAATAGTATTGGTCAATCGCGACCGATCAATCCGAATGCGTTGACCAACAGCGGACTGCTGGCCGACGGCGCAACTCTCTGGTTCAGCGTGCTGATCGGTGCGGATGATACTTGGCTTAGGGATGTTCAAATTGCGCTGGGCAACGCGAGCTTCGGATCCACCAAGAATTTCATTCAGGATGACGGTGCCGATCCGGGAACCGGGCTCGGGTTTGAATTCAACGCCGACAAACAATTTTATGCCGTCCAATTCTTTGATGCGACCCAAAGCACGCCCTTGAGAGGGGACTTTAATCTGTCCGCGGCAGGCCAGTTTGTGCGCTTTGGAGACCTTCGCTTGGTCGTGGGTAAAATCACCTGGGGCGCCTCTTCCGACACCGTTGAAATGTATCTACCGCTTCTGCCCGAAGCTGGAGCCAGCATTATTCTTCCGGATCAGCCGAGTTCTACCTTGGTCGCGAATGTCGATCAGTCGAAGTTTGACGTCCTGACAGTGTCGCGTGGCTCGAACGTTTGGGTGGATGAGATCCGCTTCGGTTCGACGCTGCAAAGCGTGCTGATGGGCACGGTGGATGCGGGAGGAATCGCGAATGACGGTGTTGCTCCGACACCGAATCCGATGACCTTTGCGGTTGTGCCCTCAATGATGAGCCAGGACTCGATCACGATGACAGCGACCCCAGCCTATGACCCCTTGGGTGTGGAATATTACTTCACGTGCACGGCCGGTGCCGGTGGTAGCGACAGCGGTTGGCAGGACAGCAATGTCTATACGAACTCCGGTCTGACTCCGGGTGTCGCCTACAGCTACACGGTGAAGGCGCGCGACAAGACACCCGGATTGAATGAAACGGCGGCATCGGCAGCAGCCTCGGCAACGATTCCGGCCTTGGGCACGGTGCCGAATCTGGTCGGCATCGAGCAGTCCATTGCTGAGACCCTGCTGGCAGATGCCGGCATGGTGCTTGGAACCGTGACGGATGCCGTCGCCTACAGCCAGACGGTGCCGGCAGGGCACGTGTTGAGTCAGAGTCCGGTGGGTCCCGTGTCAGCCGCTTATGGTAGCGCGGTGGCCCTCGAGATTTCGATTGGCCAAGACCCGACCCTGCCAACACTGGCGTCGGTTGATATCGTGGACGACAAGGGAGCGCTTCCGGTGACGCTTCCGGCGACGATCAATTATACGCTGACATTCAGTCAGGATATGGATGCGGCTACCATCGATGCGGGGGACTTTATCAATCTGGGCGATCTTCCTATTGTGATTGGGTCGATCAACGAGATTGCACCCGGCGTCATAACCGTTGAGGTCATCCCGAATAGCATCGATGGCGGAACCCTGCTCTTTGCGGTTGCTCAGGGGGCGGTCATTCAGGATGCGCTGGGCAATGCCTTGAATACGTCTTCAGCGATCGTGGATAGAGAAACTATTTCAATTGTCCGGCCTGCCAACTACGCACCGACCGTGGATGCAGGTCCGGATCAAACCGTAAGCATGGACTCACCTCAGCCATGGTCTCCTTACCTGATGAACGCCGCAGCTTGGTATGATGCCGCCGATGCGGCTACGATTACCCAGTCAGGTGGTAAGGTTTCTAAATGGGATGACAAAAGCGGCAATGGGAATCATGCCTCACAAGGCAACACGTCCACACAGCCGAGCTACAACGCCAGCGATGCCAAGCTGAACAACCTGCCGACGGTTGGTTACGATCAGGCCTTTAAAACTCTGGTTACAGGCAACTCCTTCACTGCGCAACGAGCCTACGTCGTTACCTACTATGATCAGGCGACATTCGGCAGCTGGCACAACGCCGTTACGGATAAGGGCAATACGATTCGATTCGTAGGCGGCAACTCGGGTCAAAATTACCTCACTTCAGGTCCGGCGAAAACTGGCACCGCCTATCAGAACGGCGATCGTGCGGCAAACCTGGTCGATGGAAGTAACCCTGCAGTGCTCCCGATGTCTGCAAGCGTTTGGACCGTTACTGCAAACGCGACGACCCTCGACCAGTGGATACTTCTAGGCGGAAGTGTCAACTACAGCGGTTGGCAGAATGGGGCACTTGCTGAAGTGATTCTGACAGACGGTAGCGAGAGCCTCGAAACCCAGCAGATGGTGGAAGGTTACCTTGCCCACAAGTGGGGACTGGAAGCCAGCCTGGCTGCGGACCATCCTTACAAGTTGGAGGCGCCAACAAGCCCGGCAGCACTGGCTGTATTGGATGCGACCGTGAACGACAAGGACAATGATCCGCTTACGACTTTCTGGACGATGGTCAGTGGTCCTCAGGGCGTTACCTTCGGAAATGGATCTTCTGTAGATACCACTGCAACCTTGGTTGAGGCAGGAACCTATGTTCTTCAGCTCAGTGCGAATGACACCAAAGAGGTCGTATCTGATCAGGTCACGATTACGGTGAATGCTGGAAGCGATACCACGCCTCCGACGCTTTCCAGTTCGGAAATCGTGGATGATCGGGGTGGAGCAGATGTCACCGAAAATGCCTTGGTGACCTACACCGTTACCTTCAGTGAGGACATGAATGCGGCCACGGTTGAGGCCTCCGATTTCGGCAACGCTGGGACGGCTCCGCTCACGATGGGTACAATTGCTGAAACATCGCCTGGTGTCTTTACGGTAGGAGTGACGCCAACCGGCCTTGGCACCATTCAGCTTCAAATTAATGCGGGTGCGAGTCTTAATGATCTTGCCGGTAATTCGCTCGATACCAGCGCGGCAATTGTTGACGACACCACGATCAATGTGGTCGCAGCGCCTCCTTCGAATAATGCTCCGGTTTTCACGGCTGATCCATTCAGCGCATCTGCCGCTACTGAAAATGTCGCCTATGTCGATAGCATCGCAGGTAGCGCCACAGATGCCGATACCGGCGATACCCTGAGCTATAGCAAGGTCGGTGGGCCGACTTGGTTGAGTGTGGCCGCAAATGGCGACCTCACCGGGACAGCGACTAATGGTGACGTTGGGCTCAATGCCTTCACCGTCATCGTCAGCGATGGTAATGGCGGAAGCGATAGCGCCACCCTTTCGATCACGGTCAATGCGGTGGTGGTGAATAATCCGCCAGTGGTAGATGCGGGAACGACCCAGACCGTTAGTCTGACTGCGGGTGGCGGGGCATGGACTCCAGCCGAAACAACGGCGGTTGCTTGGTTTGATGCGGCCGATGCCTCCACCATCACTGAGAGTGCTGGCGCAGTTTCCCAGTGGCGCGACAAGAGCGGCAACGGCAAGCATGCCAATCAGGGTAATGCCTCGTTGCAGCCGACTTACAATGGCAGTGATGTCCGTCTGAACGGTCTACCGACGATTGGTTACGATCAGGGCTATAAGTTCCTCGATACGCCAAATCTGGCAGCCATCAAGAATGTGTATTTCGTCACTTACTATGATGATCCGGACAACTCATTTGATTCTCACCGCGTTTTCTTCAGTGACACGGGTAACGCCAACAAACTACAGGGGCAGGCAGGGAGCGATGACTGGGTGGTCGGCAAGGGCTTCGATAAGTATAAGGACGGTTCATCCACCAGTTCGGACTTAGGCATCCTGCCGATGGGGGCAACTCTGTGGACAGCCAAGGGCACAGCTTCGCACACCAACAAGACGTGGCGTATGCTCGGTGGCATCCAAAACTACCAGTATTGGGAATACGGAGCCATCGGCGAAATCATCCTGACGGATGGTACCGAGGATTTGGAAACGCAGCAGAAGATCGAAGGCTACCTCGCCCATAAGTGGGGCCTGGAAGCCAATCTTCCCGCAGGTCACCCCTACAAGAGCGCCGCACCTACGGGCGGTTCGGCTGCAGTGGCAAATATCGACGGAACCGTTAGCGATCCCGACAGTGATCCATTCACAACTTTATGGACTTTTGTAAGTGGTCCTGCGGGCGTTACCTTTGGGGATGCCGCTGCCGAAGACACGACGGCGACTTTCACCGCGATAGGAACCTATGTTCTGGAGTTGACGGCTAACGACAGCACCGCTCAGACATCCGATCAGGTGACCATCACGGTGGACGATGGCAGTGATACGATTGCTCCGACCCTTGCCGCCAGCGACTTCGTGGATGATAAGGCTGGAGCGAATGTTACCGAGAACGATCTGGTTACTTACACGGTGACCTTCAGTGAAGACATGGATGAGACGACCGTGGATGCGGCTGACTTCTCCAATGCGGGCAGCTCGTCTGTTACCATCGGCACGATTACCGAGACCACCCCGGGAGTCTTTACCGTTGAAGCAACTCCGACGGACGCAGGCACTCTTCAACTCCAAGTATCTGCCACGGCAGTGCTGTCGGATGTTGCGGGTAATACCCTTAATACGGCTTCGGCCATCGTGGATGACACGACGATCACAGTAAATCAACCGACTACCACCGTTCCGAACGTGGTTGGTCTGGCTCAAGCAACTGCTGAGTCAAATATCGTGTCAGCCAACCTTTTAGTGGGCAACATCATTACCCAATACGACGTCGGAGTTTCAGCCGGTGATGTGATCAGTCAGAACCCAACTGGCGGTAACGTCGTGGTGATTGGTTCACCTGTGGATCTGGTCGTTTCACTCGGACCACCTCAGACAACCGTTCCGAATGTCATTGGTCAGGTTCAAGCAACGGCCGAATCCAACATCGTAGCTGCCAACCTTGTGGTGGGCACGGTGACCAGTCAATACGACGCAGGAGTTTCAGCAGGGAACGTGATTAGTCAGAACCCGGTAGGGAATACCACCGTGGTTGAAGGTAGCAGCGTGGATTTAGTGATCTCTCTTGGCCCTCCACTCACGACGGTGCCGAATGTGGTCGGTCTCGCTCAAGCCACAGCGGAGTCGAGCATCGTAGCCGCCAACCTTGTCGTCGGCACGGTGACTTCACAGAACGATGCGGTCGTTCCTGCCGGTGACGTGATCAGTCAAAGCCCGGTCGGCACCACCAGTGTTGCCGAAGGATCCAGCGTTGATCTTGTGATCTCACTCGGACCGGTAATGACAGACGTTCCGAATGTGGTCGGTCTCGCTCAAGCAACCGCTGAGTCGAGCATCGTCGCTGCTAACCTAGTCGTTGGCACGGTGACTTCACAGAACGATGCAGTGGTTCCTGCCGGTGACGTGATCAGCCAAAGCCCGGTCGGCACCACCAGTGTTGCCGAAGGATCAAGCGTTGATCTTGTGATCTCACTCGGACCGGTAATGACAAACGTTCCGAATGTGGTAGGTCTCGCTCAAGCAACCGCTGAGTCGAGCATCGTCGCAGCCAACCTTGTGGTTGGAACGGTGACTTCACAGAACGATGCGGTGGTTCCTGCCGGTGATGTGATCAGCCAAAGCCCGGTCGGCACGACCAGTGTTGCCGAAGGCTCAAGCGTGGATCTCGTGATCTCGCTCGGACCGGTAATGACAGACGTTCCGAATGTGGTAGGTCTCGCTCAAGCAACCGCTGAGTCGAACATCGTCGCCGCCAACCTTGTGGTTGGAACGGTGACTTCGCAGAACGATGCGGTGGTTCCTGCTGGTGATGTGATCAGTCAAAGCCCAATCGGCACCACCAGTGTTGCCGAAGGCTCAAGCGTGGATCTCGTGATCTCACTCGGACCGGTAATGACAGACGTTCCGAATGTGGTCGGTCTCGCTCAAGCAACCGCTGAGTCGAGCATCGTTGCTGCTAACCTAGTCGTTGGAACAGTGACTTCACAGAACGATGCGGTGGTTCCTGCTGGTGATGTGATCAGTCAAAGCCCAATCGGCACCACCAGTGTTGCCGAAGGCTCAAGCGTGGACCTCGTGATTTCGCTTGGACCGGTGATGACAGACGTTCCGAATGTGGTAGGTCTCGCTCAAGCAACCGCTGAGTCGAACATCGTCGCCGCCAACCTTGTGGTTGGAGCCGTAACTTCGCAGAACGATGCGGTGGTTCCTGCTGGTGATGTGATCAGTCAAAGCCCGGTCGGCACCACCAGTGTTGCCGAAGGCTCCAGCGTGGACCTCGTGATCTCGCTTGGACCGGTGATGACAAACGTTCCGAATGTGGTTGGTCTCGCTCAAGCAACCGCTGAGTCGAGCATCGTTGCTGCCAACCTTGTGGTTGGAACTGTGACTTCACAGAACGATGCGGTGGTTCCTGCTGGTGATGTGATCAGTCAAAGCCCAATCGGCACCACCAGTGTTGCCGAAGGCTCAAGCGTGGACCTCGTGATCTCGCTTGGACCGGTAATGACAAAGGTTCCGAATGTGGTCGGTCTCGCTCAAGCGACCGCAGAGTCGAGCATCGTCGCCGCCAATCTCGTGGTGGGCACGGTGACCACGCAATACAGCGAAACGGTTCCGTCTGGTGATGTCATCAGTCAGAACCCAACAGGTGGTTCCTCAGTGAATGAAGGATCAAGTGTAGATCTGATTGTTTCTGACGGACCTAACCCTAGCCCAAGCTCTGCACTCATTGTGGAGTCATTCGAAGACTCCGATTCTTCCCTTGATGGTAATGCCGCGGGAACGGGACTGACCGGAACATGGTCGGGAAGCGGAGCAACGGTCGTGGCTGGCAATGTCAGCTATGGAAGCCTGCCGGTTTCAGGCAACAAGGTGGAAGTTGCTGCTAATTACGCATCAGTCTCTACGGGGGGCACGTTGAGCGGTTACCTAGATGATGGTGATAGGCTGTGGTTCAGCGTTGCAGTGCATACCGGCACGGATATTGGAACTAATCCGGATATTGGTTTTGCCTTCGGCACCAACAACATAGGTAGCACGAATAATCTACCGATGAATGATGCTGGTGATGGAGGCTTGGGACTTGGATTCACCATCAAGCAGAATCAAGTCCATGCCACATGGTGGGATCCCAATGACGGCAACGGCACTGATTTGAATAGGTCCACTACGAATAATGGAAATGGAGTAAGCGCAAGCACCTCCATATTGGTTGTGGGTGAATTGGTCTTCGGTGCCACAGACACACTCAACATCTATTTGCCGGACACTGCATTGAATCTCGGTTCAGTGGTCTCGACTGCGAGTGTCAGCTTTGATCAGACATTGCTTGATACCATCAGTTTTGCCGCGAAGTCAGCCGGAGGTCCGCATACCTTTGATGAAATCCGGTTTGGTGAGACATTCGATAGCGTGATTGGTGGCACCGTTGAACCGGACACGACGCCTCCGGCCTTGGCAGGCAGTGACATCGTGGATGATAAGGGCGGAGCAAACGTCACTGAGAACGATCTGGTGATCTACACCGTGACCTTTAGCGAGGACATGGATGAGACCACCGTTGATGCCACGGACTTCTCCAATGCGGGAACTTCATCAGTCACCATCGGCACGATCACTGAAACTTCACCAGGTGTCTTCACCGTAGAAGCCACTCCGACCAATGCCGGAACACTGCAACTGCAAGTGTCCGCCAGTGCGGTGTTCACGGATGTCGCAGGAAATGCACTGGATACCGCTTTGGCCATCGTGGATGACACCACCATCACGGTGGATGCTGCCACCACGACGGTTCCCGATGTGGTCGGTCTTGCTCAGGCGACTGCCGAATCGGACATCACCTCGGCTAATCTGACCGTGGGCACGATCACAACGCAATACGATGCAGTTGTTCCTGCCGGTGATGTGGTCAGCCAGAACCCAACCGGCGGTAGCGTCGTGGTGATTGGTTCACCTGTGGATCTGGTGGTTTCGCTCGGCGTTCAGATGGTGAATGTTCCCGATGTGGTCGGTCTTGCCCAGGCAAGTGCCGAGTCCGCGATCACCTCGGCGCTTCTGACCGTGGGCACGGTGACCACCGAGTATAGCGCCACCGTTTCCGCTGGCGACGTGATCAGCCAGGGCTTGGGCGCAGGTGCCAGCGTGCCCGTGAATTCCGCCGTGGATCTTGTGGTTTCTCTTGGTATCGACATCTCACCGAAGTTGGTTCGCACCACGGTCACTGCCGTGAGCAACACCAGTTGGACCACGGTGGGTCTCGGTCAGACCTACAACAACGCGGTGATTATCGCGACTCCGATCTACCCAAGCGCTAGCCTGCCGCCAGTAGTGACCCGCATCACCAATGTCACCAGCACGGGCTTCGACCTCAAGATCGATAGAGCCGACGGGTTGACTGCTCCGGTGAGCATCGATGTCGCCATCGTGGCGGTGGATGAGGGGGTTTACACCCAAGCCGTTGATGGCGTGACTATGGAAGCCGTGAAGTTCACTTCCACGATCACCGCCTACGGTACCAACAACTGGGCCGCCGAGTCCCGCAGCTATCAGAACAGCTACACCACGCCGGTGGTGATCGGCCAGGTGATGAGCAGCAACGACGCGAACTGGTCGACGTTCTGGAGCATGGGAGCCAGCCGCCAGGATGCGGTTGATGCGAGCAATCTGAATGTCGGTAAGCATGTCGGTCAGGATTCGAACAGAACGCGCGCGGACGAGGTGATCGGTTATATTGTCATCGAGGCCGGCAACGGCACGGCAAACGGAGTGGCCTATGAGGCCGGCCTTGGTGCGGCGACCGTGCAGTGCTTCGGTGATTCGGCAACGCCCTACAGTTACAGCTTGAGTGGCAGCCTCGCTACGGTGAGCACGGCAGCCGTCTCGCAGAGTGGAATGAGCGGTAACGACGGTGCGTGGGCGGTGCTGTCCGGTACCCCGTATGTGACGGCCACCAGCCTCAACCTACACGTCGCCGAGGACGAGTTTAAAGACAGCCGCCAGCGCCACAGCGCCGAGCACGTAGCTTTCATCGTGTTTGAATAGTCTTCCATTATCCCTAGTGAGCTTTAAAACTAGGAAACGATCGCCGTCGTTGAACTGCCCTGGTCTGGGGGGCAGTTTCTCGTCGGCTCGATGCGGAAGGTAGTCGTGACACAATTATTGGCTGCGGCCCTATAAACTCGGCGGCTTTGTCGGGCTTGGTGCTGGCGCGCGAGTGTGGGATTAATTGACCAGATCTCGACGCCGCTAACCATTACGGAGCGATGTTCTTTGGATATTAACTACTCACCCTCCTTTCAGAATCGGTAGATCGGAGGCGAGGAGTGGGCGTTGCAATTTCTGCCGCATTCGTGCGCAGAGGATCAGGAAAAGTTGCGCAGTGGTGAAGGTGTCGCCTTCCGCGGTGTGGCGCTCGACGGAGGGCAGGCCGAGCTGGGAGCAAACTTCATCGAGGCCGGGCGGGCGTTGGTTGGCATAGCCGGTGCGTCGGAAGGCGTCGACCACTTGCATGCTAAGCACCGCGGTGTCGAGTGTCGTGTTTCTGATCTTGGTATTGAAATGCTTGCGCATACTGAAATCGAGTACCGCTGCGTCGAAACCGACGTGGTGACCGACGAGGATTGCGCCCGTCATCATTTCCATGAAGTTGGCAATGACTTCGTTTTCCGGATCGCCGCAGGTGCTTTCACTTGGCAGGATGCCGTGGATCTTGGTTGCTGCGGTGACGTGCGCATCCTCTTGATACACCAACCAACTACCCATATCGGCGATCTGCGCCCGGCCACCAAGCACCGGCAGCCCAGCCAGCGAGAGAAGTTTGTCCTCGCCAATGCGGAAGCCTGTGGTTTCGGCATCCAGCACGACGAAACGCAGTTGATCGACAGGCGATTTTGCAGGTACGGAGCGAGCTGTCCCCTCGATGTAGCGGGAGGCTTCCGGGGTCACCGGTTTAGCGGAAAAGAATCGTTTAATCGAATTAGGCATCGAGTCGGAAATCGAGAGTGATCTTCGGAAGTGACCACGCCGATGGGGTGGCGGTTGGCGTCCACCACCAGAATGGATCGCAGATTGTGTTGTGTCATTTGTTCTGCTGCGAAGCCTGCCGAGTCGCGCTTGTTGCAAACGACCAGGCGCTCCGATCCTCTGGAATGCAACACACGCGAACTGTCCAGATGCGCTTGGAGAATCGTCTTCGCCCGTCCCTGGACACCGCCGGGCGTGGAGATTCCAGCGGTGGTGGAAACCGGCACCAATCCGCTGATTCGCGTTGCCCAGAAAAGATGGCGTCGGACGTAGTGCTTGGCGTCGTCAAACTGATCGAGAAGAGCGGAGATTTTTTTCCATTCCAATCCGAACAGCAGACAATCCTCAACGGCGGTTGCCGTGACCTGATAGGGGTTGGCTTCCATCAGAGCCGTTAGTCCGAGCAGGTCGCCGACATCACGCACATCCACGAGTTCTGACTGGTCCTCTTTGCGCCAGTAATATTCCACCCGTCCACGTCCCAGGAAAAGCAGTTCTCCATTGGGGATGTCACCTTGCTTCCATATGGCTTCGTCTTTTACAGCGACCTGCACCGCCGCTCCGGCGGCGATCGATTCCACCGTCTCGGTAGGAAGCATCGAGAACGGAGGATAGCGTTTCATCTCGTCCGCGATGCGTCCGGGGATTCGATTGCGCACTACCTGTTGAACTTCTTCGGCTGTTTTTTCGGCTTCCATCGTCTCGATCAATCGGTGAGTCAGTCACTGATAGTGAGTGCCAAAGCATATACTGTTCCTATTTTCTCCAAGTGGTGATGGCGGGCAGATGATGGTTGTCTCGGAGTGTGAAGAGAAGTGGGTTTATTCTTCCATCTCGCTGATCCTCGCGTAGTTTTTTTAATATCCTTAGCGGTTAAAAAATGGCATATAGAATCAAATCTCCCATGAAAATTCTGATCCTCAGCGGCGTTCTCGCTGCCACATTCGTCAACGCCCAGCAGCCGACAAGTGCCCAAACAATCGGTCTTGAGAAAGTCCTCACCGAGATGGCTGGCTGTGCAAACGCTTTTGTGGCGTCATTGGATGAAAAGCAAAAAGAGCAGGCTTGTTTTCCATTTCAATCCGAGCAGCGTGAGAACTGGGGGTTTGTTCCGAGGGCGCGCAAAGGGCTTCCGCTCGAACAACTCAATGACCAGCAAACCGTTCTTGTTCGAGGATTGCTCAAGACCGCACTCAGCGATCCGGGGCTGAAGAAAGTCGATACCATCATGGCTCTCGAGGCATTTCTTGGCGAAATCGAGAAACGTCCGGAATTTCGCAATCCCAAAGCTTATTTCACCTCAATCTTTGGCAAGCCCTCAGGCACTGGAAGCTGGGCGTGGCGCTTTGAAGGTCATCATCTCTCGCTCAACTACACCGTCGTCGAAGGGAAAACTGTCTCGGTAACGCCATCTTTCTTCGCCGCTAATCCGAGCGAAATCGTGATCGAGCATAAAATGAAAGGCACCCGCCCCCTCCATGCCGAGGAAGACCTCGCACGCGCGCTGGCTCTCACCTTAAAGGAAAGCGGTAAGGATGTGGTATTCTCCGAAAAACCTCCAGGCGAAATCCTCACCTCCGAAGACCGCAAGGTGAAGCAACTCGACCTCGTCGGTATCCAAGCCTCGGAAATGACCGCAGCTCAACAGACGGCGCTCATGGAACTCATCGCGGAATACGCGAACCGTCACCGTAAAGAACTCGCCGATAAAGACCTCAAAAATATCAAAGCCGACATGACAAACCTCCGCTTTGGCTGGGCAGGCAGTCTCAAGCGCGGCGAACCCTACTACTACCGCATCCAAGGTACGGCATTTCTAGTGGAAGTCGCCAACGTTCAAAACAAGGGCAATCACATCCACGCCGTTTGGCGCGACAGCGCAAACGACTTTGGCCGAGATCTTCTTAGTGATCACGTTGGGCATGATCACTGATACCAAATCTTGGTATTGATTTGACGCGATCGGGCGAGAAGTTGGTTGATCGTGAGCTGCTTGTGCGCGGCGAATAGTTTGCATTTATTCCACCGGAGCAACTAGCTTCACTGGTCCGATCATCCCGGACGGTTCCGGTTTCCATGCGAAGCGACCTTTCTTTTGTACTCGGATGTTGGTCTGTGTGAAGCGCTGATCTTTGGGCAACTCTTCATCGGCCATGACGCGGTTGTGCCATGAGTTGAACACTTCTACCTCGAGCTGGTTTTGTCCAAGCTTCAACGTGTCGGCGAGCTCAACGCGAAATGGCGGCCTCCACGTCACGCCGAGATCCACGCCATTAAGTTTCACACGTGCGATACCCACTCCACGCACCTCGCCGAGTTCGATAGCCTCGACGGACTCAGGTGATTTCACATTGAAGCTCGTTCGATACACCGCCTTACCGGAGTAGTTCTGGATCGCCGGATTCTTGTGGTCGAGCCAGTCGGTCAGCTTATCAAAGCGTAATGCTTCCTTAGGGCCACCCCACTCAGGATCGAAGGTCACCTTCCATGGGCCATCGATAGCCTGTACAGGGATCCACGAAAGCTGATTGGCTTTGTTGTTATCGACAAGCTGCTCACCAGCCGGTTTGCGAAAGACGACAAACAGACTGTCGAAAGCGCCCAACTCCAAGGGCACATGAGTGCGGCCGTCTTGAATTTGATAGTCCGAAGCTTGATGAATAGACCCATCAACGGGATTCCATAGTTCCGGGATGCGGGAATCGACGCGGAATGCGAATTTGGCATCCACAGCAGCACCACCCAACTCAGCAACGAAATACACATCGTCGTCTCCTATACGGTAATGGATCCAATCGATGTCAGCGTTCTCTTTTGCCGCCGGTTTCCATTCAACATCGGGAACAAGGCCAACGCTCTGCAAGCACTCGGAGGCTGTCATACCCCAGAATACGCGCCCTTTGCCGACCTCGCGAACGCCACTGATCTGATCGGTTTGCGCACCCCACAAACCATCGGCCAACTCGTTGAAGATCTTTTCACGGTTTTCTCCACCGGACAGACTAACCGCTTTCTCAGGCTTGGAGCCCAGCACCGTTGCCCCGGCCTTTACCAAGGTGTCCAACTTCTTGAGAACGCCTAGTGACAAGACTTTATGGTCTGGCAAAGTCAGCACCCTGTAACTCATACCCGATGGCAACACCAATAGCCCATCCTTCACGTCAAGTTGATCGATGAGCAATTCCTCACTCAGCACATCGTAATCATAGCCCGGTAGCGCGCCTGTCGGATCCGCCGCCTTGCGACCAAAAATATTGGGGATGTGATCGCCATAATAATGCAGCACATCGGCTACGAACTTTCCTTGCTGTGCCAGATATTGGCAGCGGCGCATGTAGTCGATGAATGCTGGTGACTCATCCCACCAGGTGATCTGCGGGTTGAAATGCGTGCCTGCAAAATACTCCTGCCCCGGCAATCCCATTTCCTTAGGTGAACAGGTGAATGTGTGGACAAAAAGAAGATTCAACCCAGCACAAAACTCACGATCGAAGCTCGGCTTCATGTCGCGCCACGGCACATCGTTCCAGTGCGGCCCTATCGTGGTAAACCCCTCGGCCCCCACCAGTTGCTTGCCGTAAGTGTGAGCTGCGGAGGACGCCTGTTTTACATAGAAGCGCCTCTCAGGAGTTGGGCGGTGCGGAGAAGGCGACCAGAATTCGCTCATCATTAACTCGCTGCGTCCGTAGTTCTTCAGACCGTCCAAAGGGCCTGCATGTGGGCCGGAACATTCAGGGTGGGTGCCCATGCCATACTGCGCAGCCAGCTCCGCTAATTTCGCATAATGGTCGGCCACCAAATCGGCAACGGTCTTACGGAAGTCCGCAAGAAATGCATTCGACGCCTCACGACTTTCAACCACGTGACCGGCCAAAACCGGCACCCAATGCACAATGTCATAGCCGCGGCGTTTGCGGAACTCGTCGGCGAATCCAGGTGTCCAGTTCATGCCTCCACCTTCCCAACTGTCCGTGTGCACGTATTTCACTGTCGTTCCCGCCAATGGTCCGATGGCTTTCATCAGTGGGTCGATTTCGCGTTTCCAATATTGCTCAAGAATTTCAGGGCTGAGGTAGTTGATTACCCGTCCGCCAGCGCCCTGAGTGTGTGTCGAAACGTGCGCTCCGGTGGCGGTGTGACCAACGCGGATGACTTCCCACGAGCCGGCAGGCGCATTCCATTTGAACTGGCCATTTTTAGCCATCTTATCGCTGACGTCCATAATCGATTCCGCTTCCACGACAGCCTCACCGGGAACCGGGGGTTGTGTGATAAGCAAAGGTCGGCAATCAGGAGCAGCCATGCCGAGAGCACGTGATGCATCCTTCAGTTGCAGATCCTTGATCGGAACCCTCTTGCCTTCTACCACAGGCACAGCCAGCACCATGAGATCCTTGTAGTGCACATCCTTGCCGACGGGTTTCTTGAGCTGTAGATCAATGTCTTTTCCGCCCTCTATCACGAGCTTGCTGAAAACCACATGCTGCGGGGCTTCTGCCGCCGTCACTGATGGTCCACCCAAATTCCAACCACTCTGCAGGTTGAGACTGAGCACCAAATTGAGTCGATGCGCTTCTTTGCAGGCATGCACCCAAAGTTTGGTCCACTCTGCACTGCCGAAAACCGGACCGGCGGGCACCTGATCATTTCCTTGTTGCGCACTGCCATCGGCGTCGAAGATCAGAGCGCCATTGAAACCCTTGGCTTTCATTTCCTCCAAGTCCTTGGTGATGGCCTCGGGCGTTACATTGCTGTTCAACCACCACCAAAATGCTCGAATGCCGCTCTCGTGTTTTGGCTGAGAGAACCCGGATTCGAGCTCTTCTGCATGCGATTGAGAAATTAATGCCCCATTTCCAAGCAGAAGTGTTAGGAGCAAAAATCGGAGGCCAAGTTTAGAAATCGTCATAAGTCACCTTTGAAGAAAAAACTCAAAGCGTTATGCGCTGAGCTTTAACTGTCAACGAATGCCCAAGTCGGTTTCATTCATTGACGACTATTTTCACCAAGGATTGCCAGACTTTATGTTTCACACTGACTTTTTAACCGATTTGCTATTCGGGCGTGTCTTGACGGTATGCCTCTGGAACTGCATCGATCGGACGATAGCGGATGTCGCGATAGAAGATTTCGGCTCCTTCCGATTGCAAAATGATGGGACCGGATGTCACCGGCTGCGGGGTCGGGGTGTCGATGCGCATTGGTCCCTGCAAGCGCATGACGACCTTGCCATTGACGATGTGAATCGCCTCGTCCTCAAAGCAGATCAGTTCTATCGTGTTCCACTCGCCGGTCGGGTTTTCGGCATCGGGCGATTTGATGCAGCGGCCGGATTGGCCGGGGATCTGTGAGAAGAATGCCCAATTACCATTGGGGTCGTAGATGTATTGCGGGACTTTCATCTCGCGATCAAAGCGCGAACGCACCGCGATGGCGGAGCCGACGGCATAGAGGTCGCCGCAGTCGCGTTCCTGGATTTGCAGTTCTATTGATCGCGACCAGTTACGCTCTTCAGCGCCCGACTCGGAATGCACGTGGTAGAGCAGTCCGCTATCGCGCGGGGTCTTCGCTTCGTGACGTGGCGCCCATTTCTTGTCGCCCCACTTGAACTGTAGACTGAGGTGGTAGTTTTTGAAGGACTGTTGAGTCCGAAGTTCGCCGAAACACTCTCCCGAGATGTGGATTACTGGCTCGCCGTCGATGTCCGGAGAAATGGTGAACACCTTGAGAGGATCTTTACCGGTGCCGATCGGTTTGGTGTATCTGCCTTTTTCGTCCTTCTCTAAACCCTCGACCTTGGAGTCGCGGTGAGGCTTGTTGATCCATGTCGACCATCCGCTGAAGTCTTTACCGTTCCACAGCGAGATCCAACCCTCAGTTTTCTCATCAGCCACGGCCGTGGTCGGAAGGATGGCAAGACAGAGGAGTAACAAGAGCGTGCTGACGGAGTGGAGAAAGCGGGTAGGGATCATGGAGTAGTTAAGATATTAGAGAATGGAGTCGCGTAAAACGGCTGCTCCGCACGCGATTGTAAATGGAGGATGGAGAATCGGAAGGACAGCTGTCCGGAGGCTATTGCGATGGAGTGTGGGCGCCTCGCCCACATCGGGTGATGCGGACATGATGAGAGTGAGAAGTTAAGGAGTTGTAGCCGCTGGGCGGTGTGCACTCAATGAAGGGCGCGGGGCGCACCCTCTCCGACGGTGAATGGAGAAGTGATAGAGTATCTGATCGGAGTTGATAATGAATGAAGAATGGCAGAGTGGGGTAGTGATTTCTGGATAGAGAGCACTAGTGTATTGCGGACATAACGGTCGGCAATCTAGGATGGATGTATGGAGGCTGATTACCAGATTCATGAATTGACCGGGAGTGCATTGGAGCCATGGCTCGATGCGCTGGGCGAGTTGCGGATCCGCGTGTTTCGTGAGTATCCCTACCTTTACGATGGTTCGCTCGCATATGAGCGCGAGTATCTACAACGTTATCTTGGGGCTCAGGACGCGCTGGTGGTCATGGTGAGCGATTATGATGGATAAGTATTCTCAGATTGGCGGGCCTCTGGAGTATTGCCTCGCACACCAGCTGTGTTAAAAAGGGGCATGGCGCATACACAACCCACCAATGAATATCCGGGCCACGGCGCCGCCAATCCCCTGAAGATTCCCTTCCGCGGCTGGCTGCAGATCGCGAAAAGGGCCTGGCAACAGGTCGGCAAGGACAATGTCCAGATTGTCTCCGCCGGTGTGGCGTTCTACTTTTTCCTGAGCCTGTTTCCCGCCATCGCGGCGTTTCTTTCGCTCTACGGCTTGATCATTAGCCCCGAGAAAGCCGCGGAACAAGTAGGCCGGCTCCAGCCCCTGCTGCCCGCTGAATCCTACCAACTCATCGCCAATTTTGCGGATACCCTAACCACCAGCACCAGCCCGTCGCTCGGTTGGGGTGTGGCGCTCAGTATCCTACTCGGCGTATTCAGTGCCAACAAGGGGACAAACGCGCTCTTTATTGGACTCAACATCGCTTACAACCAGAGTGACTCGCGTTCCTTCATCCGTCGCAACTTGCTGACGCTTGGTGTGACACTCGGGACAATTATCGCAGGCAGTCTACTGCTAGCGCTGGTGGCGGTGATTCCCGCTGTGTTAAAAGCTCTTCCGCTGCCTGTCATGACCGAGACCATCCTCAATGTATTCCGTTGGCCATTAATCGTGATCATCGCGTTTGGTGTCCTTACGTTTTTTTACAAGGTCGCCCCGCGCCGAACGAGCCCCCAATGGTTCTGGGTCACGCCGGGCTCGATCGTTGCCATGCTGCTCTGGCTGCTGGGTTCGGCGGGTTTCGCATGGTATATCGATAGCTTCGGTAACATGTCGAAGACCTACGGCAGCCTGTCCGCTATCGTGGTCTTGATGCTGTGGTTCTTCATCACTGCCTACGCGATTCTGTTAGGTGCTGAGATCAACAGCGAGTGTGAACATCAGACCGTCCACGACACCACCGTCGGGCCGGAGAAATCGATGGGATCCAGAGGCGCTTATCATGCCGATCACGCGGTCGGTGGCGACTCTCAACCAGCCGCATCCGAACTGGAGGAGGACGGCTCATCTATGAAGCAATAGAAGGTCAGATCAACATCCCAGCCGAGCGCAGTTTTCCGGCCTGATTTTCAAGATCGGCCTCGCGGTGGTATATCAGCTTAGTGAAACCGGATTAATACCGGAAAACCGCCGCTAGCGGTGCTTCCCCGGGTAATTTCTCGCCAGCTTCGATGAATTGGATCCGTGCGCCGGAGGCGGCGGCTGCCAAGGTGGCGGCACCGACGAGTTCCTGACTGTCCGGCTGCTGTTCGTCGTGTAAAATAACTTGGTCGTTGCTGGGATCGCTCGTTCCCCAGCGTTGTGCTTTTTCATCCACGAGAAGCGTGTCTATCCGCGCGGTTTCCGCGCCTTTGACGATTTCTTTGAAATCAATCGAGGCCTCACCGAGGCCAATGCGATCATTCAGCTTGTCGATTTCTTGCGACCTATCGGCGGCGTCTCTTTCTGCCACCCATTCGCAAATCGTCTGCGTCAGTTCATCGTCGCTCAAATGTGCCACGCTTGTCGCGATGTGTTGCTCGCAAAGATGCGGGTAGTGATTCACCTCACGGTAAAGGCTGATTTCGAAGTCCGGCCCCATGAGGACGAGTGGCATTTCCAGGTCATTGAAGTTTTTGGGCAATCCCTTGTCCACCATTTCGAAAAACCGGCGGATCTTTTTGTTTCGCATCTCGTCCCCGGTGACACCCTGCCCGTTGAAGGCGACATTTCCCCCGCCTGCTCCGGGCATGTTGGAAGAGGAAACTGATCTGGACTGGAGGCTTTCCTCCGGATCATCGTATTTCATGGCCTCGTCCAGCGTGGAGGGAACATGAGTCAACTGAATCTCTTCTTCAAGATCCCATCGCGAGGCCTTGAACAGGCGCAGCCCACCGAGATTGAGAGCCAGTAGGTGATATTGGCCGCCTCCGGTTAAGAGGAACAAGGGACTCAGTGAGGGGGACTCACCGATCGTTACGGTGGAATCCAGGGAGAACGGGAGTAAGAAGGCATCGTTTTCTCCTTCCTCGCGTATGACAAGGATCAGCCCTTCCTTCTGCTCTTGCCAGAAAGAATGCACTGGGTCTTCAAACTCTTGCAACTCGTCGAGTCTTGCTAGAAGGGCGTCGCTCGCATCGAGCTGTTCCCTTGCTTCGGAAAGCATGTTTTTAAAAACGATGGAATTCTTACGAGTATCCGCTCCCTTGCGCTCCATTGGCATTTGAAGGGTCACGACTCGGGATCCATTAGCATCTGGCTCCGCCAGCTTCGCTATCTGTTTAGCGTCGAGGTTTTTTAATGATCTGAGTTTCAGTTGGTTTGTAACGCTTGTTTTCATAATTCTTGTTCGGGGTTGGAGCACGAATAAGAAATTTCCTCAGTTCGCGCTGCAATGGTGATAGTTCGAACCCATGTGCTCTGCTGGGATCGGAAAGGTTCCCGAATTCATGCCGCAAATCGGCTCCCAAGTGACTGCGGGTCCGTCGCCACGCTGTTCTTTTTCTTCCGCAAATTGCAGAAGTTTTTTTTTGTATTCAGAACTTTGTTCCACGGTCGCAGATGGGTGGATTGTCTCTATAAACTAAACGATTCCGCCCGCATATCGGACGGTTTTTTCCCCAGTTCCATAGCAGGATTGGTCCGGATTTCGTCGATGGGACGAAGGCTAATAAGATATGGACGCGATGTTGTGAGCGGTGAACCTACCGCTCCCGGCACTCCATGTTCCCGATCTTTTGATCCTTCGCCAGTGAGTGGCGATATGAGGATTGAAGTGCGCTGTAAAATCAGAATACTTGTGGTAATCATGCACCGCTTCTCTGTCCTCGCCGTTCTCATCGCTTTCTCGCTGTGCCTGCCTCTGCAAGGTAAACCTGACGATGTAACCCCACAGCCAACACAGTCCGTCGAGGTGACCAACCCCGCGCCGGACACGAAGATCCGCGATCGCATCGTCGGTGTTTTTTCCCAGATCGAGGAATTTAAGAAAATCGAGGTCAGCGTTCAGTCGGGGGTGGTCACGCTCTCGGGCCAGGTCCCATCCGCACAAACCCGCGACGACGCCTTGGCGCTGGTGCGCCGGACGGAAGGTGTGGTCATGGCTGTGGATCGCCAGGACGAGCCAGCGGACGTCACTTCGCAACTTTCACCCGCAGTGGAATCGCTCAAGCAACTCCGCCGGGCGATCACGACCAAACTCCCGCTGATCGGTATCGCCCTCCTTATTGGAATCGTCTTCATAGCTGTGGCGAATTTCATCAACAAGCGGGACAGGTGGTTCCGGCGATTGGGGGTTTCATCATTGAGGCAAACCTTGATCCGTCGTCTCGTCAGGGTTGTCATCATCGGTATTGGAGTCGTGTTGGCGCTGGAAGTTCTCAATGCCACCGCCGCCGTGGGTGCGGTGCTTGGAGCGGCCGGCCTGGTCGGAATCGCAATCGGCTTCGCGTTTCAAAACATCTTGGAAAACTACCTCTCGGGCATTCTACTGAGCACTCGCAATCCCTTCGAAATCGGCGACGTGATTGAGATCAAGGGTCAGACCGGAAAGGTCGCGCTGCTGACCGCAAGGGACACCGTGCTCGTTACCCTTGACGGCAACCACCTGCGAATACCCAACAGCATGGTGATCAATTCGGAGTTGCTCAACCTCACGCGCAATCCGCTACGACGCTTCGAATTCATGGTGGGCGTGTCGGTTGATATCGACCTCAGCGAAGCGCGGAAAATCGGCCTCGCCGCGCTGGCGAAGAACCCCGGAGTGCTCGCAGAACCCAAGCCGATCTTGCTCATCGACAACCTCGGCGACAGCACCGTCAATATGAAATGCCTGGCATGGCTGAACCAGACGACGCATGACTTCTACAAAACCCGCAGCCAAGCGATCCGCATGGTCAAAGAGGCTTTCGACGATGCTGGACTGGAGATGCCGGAGCCGATCTATCGAATCCATATCCGCGACACTGCCCCGTCCTCGCCAAGCGGAGAGACAAGCGAAAAGCAGAAGCCACGGAACGCGCTAACAACTCCCGACCTCACGATTCCAGAGGAGGATCTATCCGCAGATCATACCATCGACAAGCAGGTCGCGGAAGAGCAGCGGCAGTCCAAGGAAGAAAACCTGCTGTCGAAGAAGCAAGAGGATGCATAATACCAAATCTTGGTAATGATCTGACGCGTCGCGTAGAACCGCTGCGCGGCACGCGATTGACAAGTGGGCGTGGAGTTGGTTGATCGAGAGCTACTTGTGCGCGGCTAATAGTCATGTTTTTATTCGGAAGCGGTATAAAACCGGCGCAGCCATCCGCACAGCTAAGGGCTTTCTGCTCCATGCAAGGAAGCCACCTATATCGTCTACGGGTTTTCCCTAGTCATGGCTTAGGTGATCACCAATTGAGGCAACCTTGATTCCTGTCATGATAAATACACAGGCATCGCTCCTATCTGGCTCGATGCCCCGTGAACCCCAAAATGGAATCAATATTATGAATAAAGATCTTTACCTGAAAAAATTACACGCCCAACTCGACGAGTGGAATGCTGACCTTGATCGCTTGAAAGCCAAGGCGGATAAGGCCAATGCCGATACGAAAATCAAATACGAAGATCAGATCTCCTCAATCCGCGAACGCATGAGCGTGGTGCAGAAGAAAGCCGAGGAAATCCAGAATGCCAACGAGAACGCTTGGGAAGACCTTAAGGAGGGCGCTGAAAACGCTTGGAACAGCGTTAAAGAAGCCATGGATAAGGCAAAGAAGAATTTCAAATAACCGCCTAAAGGCAAGCTGTATATGTGATTTAACAATGCGCCCGGCGAACCATTTCGAAATACCATCATGTTTGAAATTCTACCACAAACCGAACACGATCTCGTAGCTCTACGCCTGAGTGGAACCCTAGATCAAGACGACTACGCGGGCATGCTGCCTGAAATCAAGAAACGCATCGAGACGCACGGCAGCCTGCGGCTCTACTGGGAAATGGACGACTTCCACGGCTGGACCGTGGGCGGCATTTGGGAGGACACTACCTTCGACGTCCAGCACGCCAAGGACTTCTCCCGCGTGGCAATGGTCGGCGAGAAGAAATGGGAGGAATGGATGACCAAACTGATGAAACCCTTCACCTCTGCCGAGGTGAGATACTTTGATATCGAGGAGCGTGAAAAGGCGCTCGCCTGGATCTCAGAATCCGGTTCCTCTACCTGATCGCATAGGATCATCAGCTTTTCGACATACTCTCGTTTTCCATTCTCGATCTTGAGCATGGAATGGTCAGCGTGCTGCTCTTCGCCGTCACGTTGCTCCAGGCGGTGCGGATTTCCCAATGGGCGGCGAACGGGTGTGATTTTTATTGGTGTTTTTGCCGAAGGCTTTTGAGTGCGGTGAGCATCACCGCTTTTACGGCAAGGCGGGGATGCCTTGGTGTTTCCTGCCCACGCTCCATCGTCGCGCAAAAGAAAACAAAAGCGGCAGTGCCAGCCGCACTCAAAAGCCGCGGCTACCCGCCCACCGAAAAAAATCACACCCGCGGCGAACAGTAGTGAAGATTTCAAGCCATCCATCATCTTGTCCTTAACTCAATGAGTGGAACGAAGCTGTGCGCTGGCTGAAACGCTCCGATTAGAGTTCTGGCGCAAACGCCTTGTTAGGAAATCAGAAACCATGCCATACCGAATCAAAGATCCACGCCGCCTACCGGAAGAAATCCGGCGCATCGTTGAAGAGCAGATCGACCGCGCGATCCGCGAGATCGATGACAAGGAGCTGGATCAGGACGAAACGGTTCACCAGGTCCGCAAGCGGTGCAAGAAAGTCCGCGCCGTTCTCCGCCTGGCACGCATTCCCTTGGATGATGGCAAGGTTTACAAGCGGGAGAACGTCTGGTTCCGGGATGCCTCGCGCGAGCTTTCTTTCGTCCGGGATGCCGCCACGCTTATCGAAACGTATGACGGCTTGATGACGCACTTCGAGGAACAGGTGGATCGATCCACTTTCGGAATCGTCCGGAGACGGCTCACGCTGCGCCATAAAAAAATGATGGAGAGCGCGATCGACGAGCGGCTCGACACCTTACGGGCGCGAATGGAAACGGGTCGGCAACGGGTTTCGAAGTGGGCGAAAGGTATGGCAACATTTGATGCACTGGCACCCGGCTTGGTGAAGACCTACCGCCGTGGACGCGAAGCGATGGCCGCCGCCTATAATGATCCATCTCCGGAGCGGTTACACGAATGGCGGAAACGCACCAAGTACCACTGGTATCATTGCAGACTACTCCAGGAGGTGTGGCCGGAAGTCATGGAGGCACGCATGACAGAACTTTCGCGCCTGGCGGATATTCTGGGAGACGAGCATGACCTGAGCGTATTTCGCGATATGCTAACACGGGAAGGGGACGAGTTGGCGGAAGGGGAATTACACGAGGCGCTGCTCGGTCTTATCGACCAGAGGAGAGAGGACTTGAGGAAGGAAGCGGCTCCGCTGGGTGCACGCATTTTCGCTGAGAAACCGAAGCATCTGAACCGCCGCATCGGGCTTTACTGGAAGGTTTGGTGGGGGAAGGAATGATCAATCAGTAGATAAATCAGTGGCCACGTGGTGATCTACGTGTCGCCATCCACGGTGTAGCCATGGAACTCCGCCGCCTCATAAAGGCTTTCCTGACGCACTCGTAGTATTTCCATTTGCCGGATCACTGGCACCCTGATCGACGCCATCCCCTGCGTCGGTCTTTTTAGCTGCTGGGTGTTTTCACTTGAGGTGGCTTCACCTATCAATGGGTGGGGCGATGGTCTGTGTCTGGGGTTCTCTTGAAAATTGCAGTCGATTTTGCTTAACAAGTCTTTGCTTTCAGTGGAACGTCGGACAATCCATGCCTGCACGTAAATTCGCCCGCAAGACTGCGAAGAAGAAAGACTCCAGCGCCAACCTTGGTTTCGAGGCCAAGCTCTGGCTCACTGCGGACAAGCTCCGCAACAACATGGACGCTGCTGAGTATAAGCACGTCGTGCTCGGTCTCATCTTCCTGAAATACATCTCCGATACCTTCGAGGAACACCGCGCCAAGCTTTTGGCTGGGGAGGGGGACTACGAAGGTGCCGATCCGGAGGACCCGGACGAATACAAAGCCGAGAATGTTTTCTGGGTGCCTACGGACGCCCGTTGGGCTCATCTGCAAGCCAGCGCCAAGCAGCCGACCATCGGCAAGACCGTGGACGATGCGATGGTTGCCATCGAGCGCGACAACCTGCGTCTCAAAGGTGTGCTTCCCAAGGACTACGCCCGCCCTGGATTGGACAAACAACGACTCGGTGAACTTATCGACGTCATTGCCACCATCGAGCTCACCGCTGCCAGCGAGGGCGAGAAGACGCATCGCTCCGTCGATCTGCTTGGCCGTGTTTACGAATACTTCCTCACCCGCTTCGCCAGTGCCGAGGGGAAGAACGGCGGACAGTTCTACACCCCGTCCTGCGTGGTGCGCTGTCTTGTCGAAATGCTCGCTCCTTACAAAGGGCGTATCTATGACCCTGCCTGCGGCTCCGGTGGGATGTTCGTGCAGTCCGAAAAGTTCGTCGAATCCCACGGTGGTAAGCTGGGCGACATCAGCATCTACGGTCAGGAGAGCAATGCGACCACCCGCCGGCTCGCCATCATGAACCTGGCGATTCGCGGGATCGAGGCCGACATCGGCAAAGAACATGCCGATACCTTCCGCAACGTTCAACACCCCGACCTCCGCGCCGACTACGTCCTGGCCAACCCGCCTTTCAACGACTCCGACTGGTTCCGCAAGGATGACGACGTGCGCTGGCAGTTCGGCGTTCCACCCAAGGGCAATGCCAACTTCGCCTGGGTGCAGCACTTCATCCATCATCTCTCGCCTCAGGGCATGGCTGGCTTTGTGCTCGCCAATGGCAGTATGTCGTCCAACCAGTCCGGGGAAGGGGACATCCGCAAGGCACTCATTGAGGCTGATCTCGTGGACTGCATGGTGGCGTTACCGGGTCAACTCTTCTACAGCACGCAGATCCCGGTCTGCCTTTGGTTCCTCACGAAGAACAAGAAGGCCGATGCCAAACGCGGCTTCCGTGACCGCCGCAAGGAGACTCTCTTCATCGATGCGCGTAAAATGGGCACGCTCATCGACCGCGTTCACCGAGAGCTGACCGAGGATGACCTTCAGAAGATTACCAGCACCTATCATGCATGGCGCTCTTCCCCTGAAAACTTGAAACTGAAAACTGAAAACTCCGGGGTCGCTTACGCCGATGTGCCTGGATTCTGCTTTTCAGCCTCAACGGAGCAAATCGCGTCGCACGGTCATGTGTTGACCCCGGGCCGCTACGTCGGTGCCGAGGAAGTCGTAGACGACGGCGATCCTTTTGAAGAAAAAATGCCGCGCCTCGTTGCTGAACTTCAAGCCCAGTTCGCGGAATCCGCGAAGTTGGAGAAAGCCATCAATGCAAACCTGAAGGGACTGGGTTATGGCGGGTGAACTCGCGCCAACATTGCCTGAGGCATGGGAAGTTCGTCGGCTGGATGCAGTTGCGACCATCATCGACTCTCTGCACAAGACGCCGAGCTACTCCGATGTGGGTAGCCCAATGATTCGTGTCACAGATGTGCAAGGCGGATTCCTCGAGATCTCAAAGACTCTCCGCGTATCCGAAGAAGTGTTTCAGGAGTTCACTCGCCGCTATGCGCCCCAAAAAGGCGATATGGTGTTCAGCCGTGTGGGTTCTTACGGCAACGTTAGCTACGCGAGAACAGACACGCCCTTCTGTTTGGGGCAAAACACGGCTCTGATTTCACCGCGCATCAACGGACGTTTCCTCCACCTGTTTTTGCAATCGGCGGAAGCACGCTGGCAGATCGAACAAGTTGTCGTTGGTTCGACGCAGAAGACCATCAGCCTAAAAAGCATCAGCGCGCTTCAGATACCAATTCCACCACCAGACGAACTCGAAGCCATCGCTCATGTGCTTGGGACGTTGGACGACAAGATCGAGTTGAACCGGCGGATGAACGCAACGCTGGAGGCGATGGCCCGAGCGCTGTTCCAGAGCTGGTTTGTGGATTTCGATCCCGTTCGCGCCAAACTCGACGGCCGCCAACCCGAGGGCATGGATGAAGCCACCGCTGCACTGTTCCCTGACTCGTTTCAAGACTCCGAAGCCGGGCACATCCCGGCAGGGTGGAAAGTGTTGCCCGTGGGAGATGTCGTGACAACTGTCGGCGGAGCAACGCCCAGCACAAAGGAACCTATATATTGGGAGGGTGGCACTCATCACTGGACGACTCCCAAAGACTTCTCATCACTACAGTCCCCAATTCTTCTTGAAACCAATCGAAAGATCACTGATGCAGGCCTCGCAAAGATTTCTTCCGGGCTACTTCCTTCCGGAACAGTTCTGCTTTCCTCTCGTGCCCCTGTTGGTTACCTCGCCATCGCCACTATGCCGGTAGCGATTAACCAAGGGTTCATCGCCATGAAGTGCAATGATCGGGCGTCGAACTATTTCATACTGAACTGGTGCCAGGCGAACATGCCGGAGATCCATAGTCGCGCTACCGGCACGACCTTTGCGGAGATTAGCAAAAAAGACTTTCGCCCGATCCTGGTGACTCTGCCGCCAGCAGAGGTCATGGACGCCTTTACTTCCAAAATCGCGCCGATCTACGCCCAAATTACCTCCAACCTCAAAGAATCCTGCTCCCTAGCCGCCGTTCGCGACACGCTGCTGCCGAAGCTGCTTTCTGGTGATGTTTCTTTAGAACCCAATGCCCCGTAAAACTATGCCTGCGACAGAATTCAGTCTATTTCGAATTAAGTTTATTAAGCCCACTCAAAAAAGTTTTCTTCACGATGACGAAAAGACCCCTGGCGATTATTTCAAGGCAGCGTTGGAAGATCGACCATCCTTGAAGATTAGAGAACCGTTTATCTGGCATATCGGAAATCTAGAATATTTCTCAAAAACATCTGGTCACTTTGCGGTTGGAAGGACTTCCAAAAAGACCGTGGATTTGTATGACGAGAATACAAAGAATTTCGTTGAGGTGGATCATATGGAGAGCCCCTATGCGCATTGCCTTTTCGATTCTGAAATAGGAATTGTGGTAATTGCAAAAAACAATATCCTCAGCCAGAGGACAGAAAAGATCGCCGAAAAGATCGAGAAACTACTAGCACTCAATACGGGCATTTTCTTAGATGAAATTCGAGTGGAGATAGCTCCGATACCGGACCCTGAGGGATTTATTCGCCAATTGAGCAAGGCGAGCTTTGTTACTAGATTTACAGCCTCATTTGGAGGTCCTAACCCGTTCGATGCCGATGAGTATTTCCAACGACCAATGTCAGTATATCTTGCCTCAGCTCGAGGAGATGAGGGGAGCACAACCGTGAAAGGCGAGAATCTAGATAATGAAACTTTGGTTGAGGTTTCTAAGAGCACTGCGGCCACTGGAAACACGGCGTCCGCAAGAATTAAGAGATATAACAGCAGTAAGCCGGAAACCATCCACTTAGAGGGCGATCCGGTTAAGCGAAGAATTGATCTGGCACGCTATAGCCTCAAGGATGTCTTGGAGCAGTTCTTGAAGATCTACCATAATATTCGAAACTAATAGTTATGAAGGAGCACACAATCAAGGATTCAAGAGAGCTGGTTGACGTGGTGAATGGATTCTCAAACGGATTCGTTTTCCGAGGACAAGCTAATGCATCATGGCCCCTCACTTCCTCCCTTGAGCGCATGCTAGAACCTGTCTGGGATGAGGATGGCTTTGATTTCAAGAAGTTTGAAGACTACACCTTGAAGCGATTCATGGGTAAGTTTCACCTCTATTCCACTGATTCGATCAACCCTGCATCTAAGCTAGAAGCGCTGGCGTTGATGCAGCACTACGGAGCGCCGACTCGTTTGGTAGATTTTACGGAAAGTCCTTATCTTGCGCTATATTTTGCATTGGAGACTTACAACCCGTTAGCTGGAAACGACTTCGCGTTGTATACGGTTGATTGCACATCTCTTATGAAGAGATCGTTGGAGAAGTTGCAAGAGTTTGATAATAAATTCAGTCATGACTTATTCTCCTTAGAGGACAATAAGGACGCGGTTTTTGACGAAATTATTGATCGATTCACGCTAGAACTCCTTTGGGTTTCAGAGCCAAAGGTCATAAATCGGCGTCTAGATCTCCAAGCGGGAACATTTCTTACGTCAATCAATAGGCGAACTAAAATTGAGGATGCGATTAGGAACCCAATTTATTCCGATATAGAGATGATCAAATACCGCATACCTAGCACTTTATATGAAAATGTTTATGCACTCTTGAGGCAGGCGAATATAACGAGCAAAAGCATCTACGGAGACCTTGAAGGGCTTGGGAGGTCCGTCAGGATGGAACTCGCAGCATATGCTCGTCCATAAACGATTTAATTGAAGCCGTGAACCTCATCGAATCCATAGTCTTAGTATCTACTCTAGATTGGCTTGGGGAACTGAGTATGGTGGTATTGGAAAAGGAGGTGTCTTTATGAGCGACGACTTGGTCATCGAAAGCGCCCGTCTACATGAGCGAGATGCCATGCATGTTGGCATCCCCGAACCAATTTGCGCACATTGAAAACCATCCAATCAGTATCCGACCTGGAAGAAGTCATCTCTGAGTGGGAGGCCAAATTCTTCGATCCCGGTCTTGGATACCCTTCCGTATGGTATCGAGGCCAGTCGCGGGACTTGTCACCTCAGCCCGGTATTCTCAGGCCTAAGTTTCTATTATCCTGTGATAATGACGAAGTTAAGATGCATCCCGCCGGACAACGGTTATGGAACAAAGAGCGAACCTTCAACCGTCAGTTCCGGCGTATGTCGTCATCCCTCGTCCCTGCACGATTGGACATCGTTAGCCTGTATTTTCTTGCTCAGCACCACGGCCTTCCGACACGTCTGATGGATTGGACGATGAACCCGCTATCGGCTTTGTTTTTCGCAGCTTCTGGCTCATCTGAAGATGATGGCGTCATCTTCGTGATGAATCCGAAAGATCTAGGGTCATTTGCTGAGATGCGCGACTCCAAAGTCGAAGATGTGATTAAAGCTGTCTTTGATGATCGTAGCGTTCCTTTTGAATCAACTATAATTCCACTGCTGCCCGACCTTTATGCTGGGCGGATGCTTCAACAATCGTCGTGCTTCACTCTTCACACTCCACCTCTGTGGCTGAATGACCAAACCTTGTCTCTGCAAGATGAAGCGACATATTCGGTCACGCCAACTGCCATAACCAACGTCACAAAATACGTGGTCCCAAAAGAGGCTAAACTAACGGTCAGACTCATGCTGCGGCGCTTAGGAATAACCGATGCGACACTATTTCCAGATTTGGAGCATGTTGCGTCGGAAATTAAAAGTGCATGGCGTTTGTCTTAAGCGACTCAAATTATGGATGAATCAGAAATCACCAAAGCGGCAACTGACCTGATTAACCACTGTCTAGCGCTTACGCTTCGATTGACATGTCTAAAGAAGGTAGACCGTAGTCCTGCTGGAGTTGCGAGTGGCTTCCTAATGTCATTGGAGGGATCGACTTATTTGATTTCCGCTGGGCACGCTCCCAACGAAGGCGGGTGGGTCATAGAAACCGATATGGTGATCGAGAGTGAGTGCCGGACTGCATGCATTCCGGTGAATGGTGCATGGATTATCAAAAGCTTCACGCTCGGCAAGTCGGAGTTGGAAAGCGTGGATGTCAGCTGGGCGAAGATTGACCTAGAGGCATTTCAAAAGGGCGTCTCCGGAAACAAGAATATGTCCGGAAAGCCTTTCGAATTTCTGACTTACCAGGGCACGTTTGGCGAAACACCACAGACTGAAACTCCTTACATTTACGCTTCGCAAAACCGAGTGGTGATTTTTGAGGCTTTGGGGAAGCGGCATCTTGAACGCGAGCCATCTTACGAACTTGAAATGAAATATACGGGAAGAAAAACCAAGCACGGGCTTTATGTGTTCTCGATCCCGGAGCACAAGGGCCATCCGCATTACAAGGGAGTAAGTGGTTCACCGATCATCGATCCAACTGGCCAGATCTTCGCTATTTTGGTCGGAGGCTGCGAGATCAGCAGCGAACTGTATGGGTATCCGCTTTGGGATGTGCCGAATTTGATCCGGATTAGCGAAGAGTCGCTGAAACCCTGACAAATGAGCCTCAACGAATCCATCATCGAAGAAGCCGCACTCGCAATGCCGAGGGCAGCCCTCATCCCGACCTTCTCCCAGTGGGAGAAGGAGAAAGATGGTGAGGTGGTGCTGGTGGGGCGTTAGCGCGAGGCCATTCACCGCCTGAACCCAGTATTGATCGTGTCGGCTGCCGAAGAAGTCGTGTATCATCCGGAAAAGCAAACGGCATGAAACTTACCGAATTCCAGAACATCACTCCTATTGAGAATACTCCTTCCATTCTTCGGAACGGGATACTTTCGCACGCGGAGGCTTCAAAGTTGCCACATCATTCGGTGGCGCTGCAAGAGGTTCAGGACAAGCGGGACAAGATTCAGATCTCAGGGGGGCGGGCGTTGCACGAATACGCCAACGTGTATTTTCACGCCCGGAATCCGATGATGTCCCGCAGGCGAAACGAGGCGCACTCCCTTTGCGTGCTGCGTGTTTCCACTGAAATCCTCAAGATTCCCGGAGCGGTTATCACGGATCAGAATGCGGTGAGTAAGTATGTGAAGTTCTCGGCTCCCGACCGTTTGAAGTTGATGGATTTGGATTACATCTTCGCAGCGAACTGGAAACACCCGGACAACCAGATCGAGGAATGGCGGCACAGCAGCGCGAAGTGTGCGGAGGTGCTGATTCCAAAAAATATTCCGCCCGATTACCTCCTCGGAGCTTATGTGGTGGACGATGCGGCGCGAAATGAATTGATCAGGATCGGTTTTACGCTTCCTATTGAGACACAAGCTGATTTATTTTTTCATTAAGCCATGATAACCACACCGCCAACCATCAAGGCCATGATCGGCGACATGTTTGCCAGCGACATGCAGACCGTCGTCAACACGGTGAACTGTGTGGGCGTCATGGGCAAAGGGATCGCCCAGATTTTCAAGAAGAAGTATCCGCACATGTTCGAGGATTACGCGGAGCGCTGCGAACGCGGGGAAGTTCGTCTCGGCGAGCCCTACCATTACAAGGACTTGACCGGCGTCTCGATTGTAAACTTCCCCACCAAGGGGCACTGGCGTGCGGCAACGCGTCTCGATGACGTGGAGGCCGGATTGGATGACTTTGTGAAGCATTTCCGGGAATGGGGAATCACCTCGGTTGCCTTCCCGCCGCTGGGTTGCGGCAACGGAGGACTGGAGTGGGCAACGGTCGGCCCGCTCATGTATGCAAAGCTCAAAGGGCTAGGAATACCGGTGGAATTGTATGCGCCCTTCGGCACGCCAACCCATCAGTTGAAGGAGGAATTTCTCGGAGCGGAAAAGCAGATGGAGTTCAGCGTCAAGGGACGGCGCCGGGAGAAGTTGCGTCCGGAATGGGCGGCATTGGTCGAGGTGCTTTACGAGTTGGAGCAGCAGCCATACGCGAACCCCGTGGGGCGGACGATCTTCCAGAAAATCTGCTATATCCTCACGAAACAGGGTGTGGACACGGGTTTTCAATTCGAGCGAAAGAGCTATGGACCCTTTGCAGAGGAGGTAAAAGAAGCCATCAACGTTCTAGCGAATAACAATTGGGTGACTGAACAGCAACTCGGTCAAATGACCGCACTGCGGGTAGGGCCTGAATACGCGAAGGCCCGTGTGAAGCTTGTCGAGGAATTGAAACCCTTCCAGCGCAAGATCGACAAGACAGTGGATTTGTTCAGCCGAATCAAAAACACCGATCAGGCGGAAGAGGTCGCCACGGTGATTTTCGCCGTCCAGAACCTGAAGCAGGAAAGAAAGCCGGAAGAAGTAAGCGAGGCGGACCTTTTCAACTACATCCTCGAATGGAAAAAGCTCTGGAAGAAGGACGAATCTAAGCAAAAAAGCCTCGCGGAAGCCATCCGAAATCTTGAGATGCTGGGCTGGGTCAAACTGCGGTTCAGCGAATCATTACCGGTTCCCGTCTAGCCGCGCATGAGCCTCACAGAATCCATCGTTGAAGAAGCTGCGCTCGAATGGTTCGGGGAGCTGGGTTATGCCGTCGGGCATGGGCCACACCTCGCGCCCGGCGAGCCGGCGGAGGAGCGGGAGACTTTTGGCGATGTGGTTTTGGTGGATCGTTTGCGCGCCGCCATTCAAAAGCTGAATCCTGGAATACCGGGCGAGGCTCAAGAGGATGCCGTGCGCAAGGTGCTTAGGGTCGGGACGCCATCGTTGGAACAGACGAACCGGGCATTTCATAAGATGCTTCGCGATGGGGTGGCGGTGGAGTATACCCGGGCTGATGGAAGCATTGCCGGAGATCATGTGCGGTTGGTGGATTACGATGAGGTATCCGCCAACGATTGGCTGGTGGTGAATCAGTTCACTGTCATCGAAGGACAGCACAATCGCCGGCCGGATTTGGTGGTGTTCCTCAATGGCCTGCCGCTGGGTTTAGTCGAACTAAAGAAACCTGAGGAGGGTGAGGATTGGTTCGATGCCTCGTTCAAGCAGCTTGAAACCTATAAGGCGGAGATTCCCTCGCTGCTGCATTACAATGCGGTGATGGTGGCCAGTGATGGCTTCGCTGCAAAGATGGGATCGCTCACGGCGAACCAGGAATGGTTCAAGGTCTGGCGCACGATAGACGGTCAAAGCGACGCGCCGGTTTCTGCGCTGGAGTTAGAGACTTTGGTTCGAGGCGTGTTTGATCGGCGGCGATTCTTGGATCTTCTGCATCACTTTATTGTTTTCGAGGAGGACCCGGACTCGGGCGAGTTGCATAAGATCATCGCTGGCTACCATCAGTTCCATGCGGTGAACGCTGCGGTGGAGGAAACGGTTCGGGCCAGTGGGATGACGAGCACAGGAAGGGTGGGTGAGGATGAGGGCACGTATTGGGCGGGTAGGATGCACGGCGGTAAACCGGGTGACCGGCGCGCGGGTGTGGTGTGGCATACGCAAGGAAGCGGTAAGTCGTTCTCCATGCTCTTTTACGCTGCGCGTGTGGTGCGGCATCCTGCGATGAAGAATCCAACGCTGGTGGTGTTGACGGATCGCAACGATCTGGATGAGCAGCTTTACGGACAGTTCCAACGCTGTGCGGATATTTTAGGACAAACGCCGGTGCAGGCGGAAGGGCGGGATCATTTGCGCGAACTACTGAACCGGGCAAGCGGCGGTGTGGTATTCACCACGATCCATAAGTTTGCGGCTGAGAAGGGCGAGGCAATGCCTGAACTGAGCGCGAGACAGAACATCATCGTCATCGCGGATGAAGCACACCGCAGTCAGTATGGGTTCGGTGGCAAGGTGAATGAGAAGACCGGCGAAATGTCCTACGGCTTCGCCAGCAACCTGCGCGATGCCTTGCCACATGCATCGTTCATTGGGTTCACTGGCACACCGATTGAGAAGACGGACGCCAACACCAGAGGGGTGTTCGGTGACTACATCTCGATCTATGACATCCAGCGCGCTGTGGCCGATAAGGCGACAGTTCCCATTTACTACGAGAGTAGGATTTCCAAGTTGAGTCTCAATGCTTCCGAGATGCCGAAGATCGATGAGGAGTTCGAGGAAATTACCGAAGGTCAGGAGCTGACGAAGAAGGAGAAGCTCAAGACGAAGTGGGCGGCACTGGAAGCGCTGGTGGGCGATCCGAAACGTGTCGCACTCGTGGCCGCTGATCTGGTCACGCATTTTGAAAAGCGGGTGGAGGCGATGGATGGCAAGGCGATGATCGTTTGTATGAGTCGCCGAATCTGTGTGGATCTCTACAACGCGCTAATCAAGCTGCGCCCGGAGTGGGAGGCCGACACGCTGAAGGTGGTGATGACGGGTAGCGCCGAAGACGGCCCCGCGTGGCAGAAACACATCGGCAGCAAGAATCAGCGACGTGAATTGGCTAACCAGTTCAAGGACGCGAAGAACCCGTTCAAAATCGTGATCGTGCGCGACATGTGGTTGACGGGATTTGATGCACCATGTCTTCACACGATGTATGCGGACAAGCCGATGCAGGGCCACGGTCTGATGCAGGCCATCGCCAGGGTGAACCGAGTCTTCCGCGATAAGCCCGGTGGATTGGTGGTGGATTATTTGGGTCTGGCAGATCAACTCAAGAAGGCTCTCATTACTTATACAGAGAGCGGAGGGCAGGGGAACCCGACTTTCGACACGGCACAGGCAATCGCTGTGATGTTGGAGAAGCACGGGATCGCCTGCGATATGATGCATGGGTTTGATTGGAGGCTATGGACGACGGGTAAGCCGGGGGAACGTCTCGCCCTGATACCCGCCGGACAGGAACACATTCTTAATCAAAAAGACGGCAAGCAGCGCTGGGTGCAGGTGGTGACTGAACTCTCTCGTGCGTTTGCGCTCTGTGCGGCGAGCGATGCGGCGACTGAGATTCGCGATGACGTGAGTTTCTTCCAGGCCCTGCAAGCTGCGTTGAATAAGCAGAGCAACCAGAACCGTAAGACCCCGGATCAGATGGATGCGGCGATTCGTCAGCTCGTGAGTAATGCGATCACCACGGAAGGTGAGGTGATCGATGTGTTTACCGCCGCCGGCCTGCCCAAGCCGGACATCAGCATTCTGAGTGATCAGTTCCTCGCTGAAGTGCGCGGGTTGAAGCATAAGAACGTCGCCGCCGAATTGCTGGAAAAGCTGCTGAAGGATGAACTCAAGGTCCGCTCCAAGCGCAATGTGGTGCAGAGCCATGTGTTCAGCGAGAAGCTCAAGAAAACGCTCAATGCCTATCACAACCGGGCGATCTCGACGATGGAGGTGATCGAGGAGTTGATCAAACTCGCCAAGGACCTGGACGCCGCCACCAAGCGCGGAGAGGATCTCGGTCTGACAGACGATGAGGTCGCGTTCTACGATGCCCTGGCATCCAACAACAGTGCGGTGCAGGCCATGGGTGATGATAAGCTCAAACTCATCGCGGCGGAACTGATCGCCCAGGTAAAGAAGAGTGTGACCATTGACTGGACGCTTCGCGAGAGTGCCCGGGCGAAGATCAAGGTGATGGTGAAACGCATCCTGAACCGCCACGGGTATCCGCCTGACCTAGCCGAAGAAGCCGTGAAGACGGTGTTGCAGCAAGCGGAGTTGCTGTGCGCGGACTGGGTTTGAGGGGGTGCGCTTTAGCGTAAAGTTAGAATTTTTACCAAAATAAGCTATTTTATCGCTTAGTGAAGATTGTCTATCCTGGTAAGAATTAGTTGAATAATTACTGAGAATAGGTTTTCTTACCCATTAGTGAAAGAGCATATATCCAGTAAGAATACGGCTGTTCGCCATCTGAGTGAACTTGTGTTCCATTTTAAGGAGCTTTTGAGTGATGATCCTGATTTGAATTGGGATCTTCCCCTAAAGATCGACGGAGATGGCATGGATCATCTCGCATTAGTGTTGGATGGTCAGGAGATCGTTTTCAGATTGGTTTACGAACTCAAGCCTAACATCAACTGGGTGGGAAGCCTTGACTGGGCATTGAGTGAGCAATGTTTGTTGGTCGTCCCCAAGCTGTCGAGGCGTCTCCTGGAGGCTTGTAAGAAAAGACGCTTATCCGTCATCGATCTAAATGGTCGGGCGTGGATACGGAGAAAGGGCGTCTTGGTTGATCGTCATTCATTGCCTGGCCGGAGTTTTAACTACGAACAGGAACCTAGAAACATTTTCGTTGGGAAGAGTGTTCGGATCGTTCGTTGCCTGCTCACTGATCGTAAGCGGGTTTGGACACAAAAGGAAATCGTTGGTCGGACTGGCGCTAGTTCAGGGCTTGTTTCGAGGATCGTGCAGTATCTGATTCATCAAGGGTATGTTGAAAAAATTACACCTAGAGAGTTTCGTGTAAGTGACTTTCGCGAGCTCCTCTTTACGTGGGTGAGAAGTGATCATTTTGCCAAGCGAAACCATACCGTTAGATACGCGGGGTTTATCGGATCCCATGGTGAGCTTGCGATGAAACTAAGAGATTGGGCAGTTCACCACGGTGTCTCAATAGCGCACACTCATTGGCTGGCTGCATGGTTGAGGCACCCTTACACCGAGCCGGTAGTCACATCCGCCTACGTATCGCGATTACCCGATGAGGCCACCCTCAAAATTCTTGGACTACGACAAGTTGACGAAGGTGGCAAATTGTGGCTTCACGTTCCGGATGACGAAGGGGTCTTTATGGAGGTTAGAGAATGCCGTGAAATGTCTCTCGCCTCCGATGCGCAGATTTATTTAGACTTGCAACAAACAGGGCTGCGAGGGCCGGACGCGGCTGCAGCACTCTTGGAATGGGAAGGGTTTTGCAAACCATGAAGTATGAGAGCTACAGTGAATACAATAAGGGCCATACGGCATTGGCCGAGAGTGCTTTTCTAACGATATGGTCTGGTATAGGGACTTGGCATGATGACCTGGTTCTTGTCGGAGGACTGGTGCCGAAATATCTCTGCGGCGACCTGTCAGGACCACGTTCATTACCACGTCCCGCGACGCTAGATGTCGATCTAGGAATTGCGTTCTCTGCGGATGCAGGGCAATACGGGAAGCTATTTTGGGATCTGAGTGCTCAGGGGTTTCATCCGAACAAAGACAATCCGTCTAGGTTTGAGAAGGTAATCAATGGTGTCACTGTGCCCGTAGATTTTCTGGTCGAGCGTGCTCCCTTCACACAAGGCACTACTCAGGTCGTGGATATTACGGCAGGTATTCTGCCAGGAGTTGATCGCGCTCTAGAGTTGGCAAGAACGGTCGAGGTCGAAGGTATCGACCTTCTTGGAGCAGAGCAGAAACTTACGGCGCGTATTTGTGAGGTAGGACCATTCATCGCACTGAAATTGCGAGCATTCTGCCGCCGGCAACAACCTAAGGACGCCTTCGATATTCTCTACACTATGCTGCACTACGATGGTGGTACCGATACAGCGATTGCTGCATTCGGTGAGGAGGTTCGCGTGAATAATCCAGCATGCGAGGATGCGCTAAAGTCTTTGCGTGAGCATTTTGGAAGTGAAAAGAGCCCCGGCCCGATTAAAGCTAGCCACTTTGTTCTGGGAGCTGCGGAACCGGGGGAATCCGATGATATGAAGTTTAGGCGAACAACGATTCAGCAGGATATGGTAGATGTTGCTCGTCGACTCTTGGACGTTTCATAGATCCAAGCCATGCCTGTTTGTATCAAGAGAAACTGCTCACCCTGATATACGACTCCTCTTGGTAGTCTGAATAAAAGGGGAGCGAACGCCTTGCGCCAGCGTTGCACCGCCGAGAAGCGGCGGATGAGCATATAGAAGACGGGAGCGAAGATGAAGCCGATCCGGGTTAGGATGTTGTTGTCCATCTGCCGGATCATCACTCCGGCGATCGCGCCGACGATGCACATCGGCACGTTCAGGATCACCGATGGCGGCAGCCCCTAGCGTTCATATTGCGCGACCAGCAGGAGTGAGAGGAATACCACCGGTACGAATGATTTTCGCTTGAACCATCACCGGATGAACATCTTTTGTCAGCCGGGTCTGGAGATCGATCCTTGAGTCAGTTCCGAAACGGGGGAATAATAGCAACGTTTTCCTATGATTGGTTTAGTTGGTATTCTCGCTCTGCTTACGGTTTTTGCGCTGTCCATGATTGTCATCCGGATTGCGACGATCGCTCTGGCCAGCACCGGGCTGTCCCATGAGGCCGCAAAATTCCAAGCGCGCTCGGCCTTCACGGGCACCGGTTTCACGACCCGTGAGTCCGAGAAGGTGGTTGAGCATCCGGTGCGCCGCCGCATCATCAACCTGATGATGCTGTTGAGAAGCGCCGGTCTGGTCTCGGTCCTCATTTCCCTGATCCTTTCCTTTGCCGGAACCAGCACCCAGATGGAAATCCTGGTCCGCTTGTCCGTGTTGGTCGGCGGCCTTCTTGCCCTGTGGGCGGTGATCAACATCCGCGCGGTCAACGGCTTCCTCGTGCGGCGCATAGAGACCTTGCTGCAGCGCTGGTATGACATCGACACCAGGGATTACGGATCGCTCCTGCGGTTGTCGGGCGAATACCGGGTGCTGGAACTCAAGATCCGGGAAGATGACTGGATCGAGGGGAAAACCCTTTCGGATATTCAGCTGGATGAAGAGGGCGTGCTCGTGCTCGGCATCTACCGCGATGACGGAAGTTATCTCGGAGTCCCCAAGGGCTCGGCCAAAGTCATGGCGGGAGACAGCCTGGTTCTCTACGGAAACGCCGGGCGGCTGCACGAGCTCGACAAACGCAGGAATGATCCCGCCGGAGAATCCGCCCACGAGGACGCGGTTCAGAAACATAAGAAAACCGAGGACGAAGAGGCTCGTACGGATGAAGCGAGAACCGATGAAGAATCCCAAAAGGAGGACAATCCGGGGTGAGTTGCTTCTATCCCGCGCTCACCCAGCGGAAGTGTTCCCGCCGTCGGCTTCGTCCGCCATCATCTTCAGCACCGAGACTCCCTTCGCGCCGCCTTCCCGAAACGCCTTGAGTGCCTCGTTGGCTTGGTCCAGGGGAAACGTGGTGATCCGCGTGTCGATGCCGTAATCATCCACGATCTTGAAGAAATCCCGCCCGTCCTGGCGGGTCAGATTCGCTACGGAATGCAGGGAGCGCTCCTCCCAGAGGTAATTGAATCCAAACTCCATCCCTCCTGCACCTCGCGTGGTTTCCGCTTTCTTGCTTATTTTTCGGTTCTGTTTTATTTTTCAATCATGATTTCAATACCGGCAGAAAGGAGGCCTTCTTGATTCGTGAGTAAACAGGCGAGAGAACTCAGACAGGCAGTCCGTTTTCAGGTGATTCTGAAGTATGTCGGGCAACTGTGCCTGGTGCTTGCGGTGCTGACGCTGGTGCCCTTGGCAATGTCGGTCATCTTTGGCGAGACGCACATCAGCCTGCGCTATGGGGTGGTGATCGGCGGACTCGTGGCCGTGGGCTCGGGTTTGGCACGGCTGCGGACGCCGGCCCGGGTGCAGGCGAACGAGGGCATGGTGGTGGTAGCGCTGATGTTTCTCCTCACCCCGCTGGTGATGGCCTATCCAATGATGGGTTTCGGGTTGAGTTTCCAGGATGCCTTTTTCGAAGCCGTCTCGGGAGTGACGACGACCGGGCTTAGCACGCTGCCAACGATGGAGGGCGTCCCCTCAACCTTCCTCTTCGCTCGCGCCTGGATGCAATGGTATGGCGGTCTCGGCATCGTCGTGCTCTCTCTGGCGCTGGTGTTTCAGTCGGGTGTTCTGGCGAAGGGGCTCGCCGTGAACGAAGCCGAAGCGGACGATTTGATCGGTGGCACGAAAGCCCACACGCGACGGGTGCTCGCGGTCTACGCGGTGCTGACCGTCATCGGTATCGTCGGCGCGTTACTGACGGGGCTGGGACTGTTCGATGCGGTGCTGCACACCTTCGCGGCGGTTTCGACGGGTGGCTTTGCCCCGAATGACAGCAGCCTGGCTGCCTTGGGTTTACCCGCCCAGGCGTGGATCATGCTGCTCTGCCTGTCCGGAGCCATCCCGCTGACACTGTATCACCAAATGATTCGCCGGCAGCAGAAACGGGCCATGTCGGCCAACATCGTGCAACTGTTTGCGATGGTGCTTGCCGCAGTATTGGTGACGCTGTTGTTGGGAGCGAGCATGCGGGTGCGGGGCGGCTTGCCGTGGACGCAGGTTTTTCACGAGGCACCGCTGTTGGCTGTCTCCGCGCAGACCACTGCGGGGTTTTCTTCCATGCCGTGTTCGCAACTGGATCCCGACTCGAAGCTGGCGGTGATTTGCGCGATGTTCGTGGGCGGTGGAGTCGGCTCCACCGCCGGTGGATGCAAGATCCTGCGGCTGCTGATCGCGGCCAGTGTGCTGCGATTGATCATTCTGCGCACCTGTCTGCCGCAACATGCGGTGATCGAAACACGGCTGGCGGGACGTCGTCTGCAGAATCATGAAATCCAATCGGCTCTGTTTCTCATTCTCCTGTTTGTCGGGGTGGTTGCGTTTTCCTGGCTGCAGTTTGTCGCGGCGGGATACCACCCGCTTGATTCGCTATTCGAGGTGGTTTCGGCGACGGGAACGGTCGGCCTCTCGGTCGGGATCACAAGCGCCGAACTTCCGGCTTATCTCAAGGCCGTATTGTGTGTCGACATGTTGATGGGGAGACTTGAAATCATCGCTTGGCTGGTGTTGTTGTTTCCCGGAACGTGGATTGGAAGGAGAATGAAACTATCATGAGAACTGTGTTTATTGGAGCCGGAGAAGTCAGCATCGAAACTGCCAGGGCACTCGGAAAGAAGGGCCACGAAGTCATCATCATCGAGGCCGACAAGGCTAGGATTGACGAATTGTCCGAAGACATGGACTGCAGCTTCGTGCATGGCGATGGCAGCCGGCCCGACATTCTGACTGAAGTGAATCCCGAGCAAACCGACTTCCTGTTTTGCCTGACCGATAACGACAAAGATAACGTCATCGCCAGCCTCGTCGGCCGGTCGCTCGGTTTCAAGCGCGTCGTGACGAGCATCTCCGACGAGGAATTCTCGGAGATCTGCCGTGAATTGGGGCTGGAGGATACGATCATTCCCTCCCACACGATCAGTCGCTATCTGGAGGATCTCGTCAAGGGGATTGAGAATGTCGATTTGTCCGCGGTTCTCAAGGATGAGGCCCGGTCTTTCACATTCATCGCCAGCGAGAAAGAAGCCATAGCCGTCAAAGATTTGGATCTGCCTGAAGACGCCCGCATCATTTGCCGTTATCGCGAAGGCAAATTCGCCCACGCTGACGAGGAGACCAAACTGCACACCGGCGACGAGGCGATCATCCTGACGCATAGCAAGAATCTGGAAGAGTTGGCAAAGCGCTGGCCACCAAAGCAGCGGGAAGAGGATGCCGAGGATCCTTCCGCTGCTCCGGAGAGTGACTAAAAGCTAGTAATTTCTGCAAGGGATACTTCGACGATTACCTTATGCCAACCAACGGAACTCTCTGGTAGAAAGCAATAGATGAGAGGTTTGTCGTATTAGCGCTGCGCGGACGAACTGGAGGGATCGGCGCTTTCTTTCCAATCTCATCGTTGCTCGTCAGTTGTGGTGCTCGCACCACGCCATCCTCGCGCCTTGATCTTGAAAAGAAATCACTCGACCTTTCTACCAGAGAGTTCCGCGGCTTGGTATTAATAAGCCCCGTCCGCCAACCAACTCCATCAACATCGCCTTGATGGCTTCTAGGATTCTTCGGTTATGATTTTATCGGAGTTGGCTCCCAGTTTCTTGAGAAGCCCTTCGACGGATTCGACCCTCTCGGGAGGGCCACAAACGTAAAAGCCTTTATACAACACCAAAATTATGCCAACCTTCAAATCAACGATTGGAGATTTTGAATACGCACAAGCTTTATAAACGTGCACGACAACAACAAGGAGCAGAACAAATATGACAAAAAAATGAAGGCAGTTCCGGCGACTTTCAAGTCTTTGGCGGCTACCCGGAAGGCCAGACAAACAAAGATCTCATCCGGAGCGACGAAGCACTCGATGATTCCATTCGCCAACGCATCCGCGACACCGACCTGCCGGAAAAGGATCCCGTATTCGGCACCGACGGCCCGCTCCTGGACGAGTGGCGGTAGGATCTCAGCGCAAGCTAAGGAAGCGCACGAGAAGCAGGTGCTCCTCGGTGACATCGTTCCCGCTGCGCCGGTAGCGCGTGAGGTGTTGGATGCCGCCGGGAGGGCCAAGCGGGACGAGGGCGACACCGTTCTCCGGGCTCAACTGATCGAGAAGCCTTGTGGGCTTTTCCGGGAAGGCGACCGTGGCGAGTATCCGGTCGTAGGGGGCGTGCTCAGCCCAGCCTTCGGCTCCGTCGCCGTTGCGGAAGTGGACCTTGGTGTAGCCGAGATCCTCGAGCCGGGCCCGGGCGGTGCGGCTGAGGGTGGAACTGAACTCGACGGTGGCCACCTCGGCGGCGAGTTCGGCAAGGATGGCGGTCTGGTAGCCCGAGCCGGTGCCGATTTCCAAGACGCGATCATTGGGGCCGATCTCAAGCCATTCGGTCATCTGCGCAACCAGCGAGGGTTGCGAAATCGTTGCCTCGTCCTCGATGGGGAGCGGGTGGTCGGCCCAGGCTTCGGCTTGAAGTGAATCGGGCACAAATCGGGCGCGGTCGATCTTGGAAAAGGCCTGACGGACACGCGCGTCGGCAACGCCCCGCAAAAGTGGTTTGGCTGGATCGTGATTCGTCATGGCTTGTTGTATGTTCTTGTTAGGGACGGATGCAAACATGATCTAAACAATGATCGCGAAAGGATGCCACTCCGGCAGTTTCGGTGTCCGTACCAAGCCGAGCGGCGTGACGGCACGGCTCTGCTCAAACCAGATGTATTCGTCGAATTGCCCCGGGATATATAATCATAACCTAAAGAGCTGAAGGTTATGTAAACCGAAATTTCTCATGTCGCCGCCCGGGCACGTGCACTGAGGAACGCCCAGAGCGCCTCGTTGGCATGGTCTAGGGGCAACGTGGTTCTTCAGCAGTTTATGATACTGCTTCTTCGATTCGAAGAAGCGCTTCACTTTCGTCGGTTACTTCTTGAGATTGACCTTGTCTCCGGGCGGCACCCGGAAATCCTTGGAATCGATTTTATGCTTCAGAGCTTTGTTGGTTGCTCAAAGGCAGGGTTCTGTGTCGAGCGCGGCGAGCGCGGTTGCCAGTCGGCTCTCAAATCTTGCCAGGTCGTGCGGGGAGTCAATGGTGCGTCCGGCCAGTTCGGCGATTCGCTGCGCTTGCTCACGAAGCACAAGGCGCCGGGTCGGACTGGCCGATTGACTGGCGATGGTTTGCAGCGCGCCGAGCATCCGCAGCATGATAGCCACATTGCCTTTGGCGCTTTCCCGAATCTGATCGAACGATTCGGCCACCAGGCTGGCGAAGGTCGGGCCGATGGTGATCACCTGCAGTTCGCCTTCCTCAGAGCGTAGCGAAGATGGAATGTCCCTGGTCGTGAGCCGTGACAGAATCGCGGTCAAATAGTCCACGCACATCACGGCCGTCGTGGTGTCGTTAACGCCCGATGAGAGTGCTCGCAAGGCGATGTCCACGAGCTGCCGGATGCCGAAGCCGGGATCCTGTTCCACCGTCCGGTAAAGTTTGATGCTGTATGCCGCTTGCATCTCGGCGATGAGATCTTTGTCGGGCGGGCTGTCCAGCGCGAGCGATGCGAGCGGAGTCTCCTGGACCACAAACTCGCCGATGCTGTGTTCCATTCGCACGATGGTCTGGTGCTCGCGCGCCAGGCGCAGAAACGCCGCGTTATCCACACTTAGGATGTATCCATTCTGGTAGGCCGGGATCGCCTGCCAGTGGCGATCCGCGAGCGGGAGCGAGGCCTGATCGTTCTCATCGCCCGCCAATCCTTCTCCGAGTTTGCCCGGGAAAAGCCGGTCAACAGCCAACAGGGTTTCATCGGCCACGGAGGCAATGATGTTGGCGGCCTGAATCGACGAAGCGATGTGGTGAATGAAGAAAATGAGGACAGCGATGCCACCTATCGCCAGCACCACCCCGACCGAGACGGCCAGGTTCGGCACGAATGCGCCCTCGTCCCCACCACGAATGGTGCGTAACACAATCACACAATAAGTGAAAACGCCGGCGAAGATTCCGAGCACGATCTGCGTGACGCGGTCCCGCATGAAGTTCCGCAGGATGCGGGAGGTGTATTGACTCGAAGCCAGCGCCAGCGTGACCAAGGTCATGGAAAACGTGACGCCCACCACGGTCATCATCGAGCCGGCGATCGTGGAGAGCATCCCGCGCGCGCCCGCCGCGCCGGCCCCAAACACCCGCGGCCAGCGCTCCGCCCATTGATTGCTCCCGCTGGTATCCACATCAATCAAGCCCATCGCGAGGATGACGCTGGCCGCAAGAATCAGCGTGGGAAGAAACCAAAAGCTTCCCCGCAAATTGCTCCAAAGCTGTTTGAGTTTTTTCATGATTTAACGTTCATATTTGTTGGCCGGTTAAATTGCGACGTTAATCACCCTCTGGTTGCTTGCAACGGACCATTGGATTTCGCCCCGACCTCCGCCAGCGCCGCGCAAAAACAGATGCCGAACACGCAGAAGCAGCTTGAGAGATAAATCCACATCAGGAACGCCACGATGCCGCCC
>JAGXGH010000124.1 GCA_024636835.1 Verrucomicrobiales bacterium
GCGAGATCGTTTTCAGTCTCATCGTATTCTCAAGGAAGTGGGTGAGCATACCAGCCCCGTGGATTTATCGTTGATCGGTCAATCGCGACGTCAGCCATTGCCGTCCAAACCTGTGTTGCGCTGGCGTGATGAGGCGGTGCTCTTTGTTACGCATTTAAAGCGCACGTTTCTTAGCAAATTGCGAAACCGCGGCAACCTCGTGACGACGCTTCTGGAAGCTCCGGCTTTGGCCATATTGGTCGCCTTGACGATGCGCTACTCGGAAGAGGGCGACTACACATTTGGTTCAGCGTTCCACCTACCTACCTACGTCTTCCTGTCACTGGTAGTCGCGATGTTTCTTGGTCTTACCAACAGTGCTGACGAGATTATTCGCGATAGGGCGCAACTGCGGCGCGAGCGAAATCACTTCGCCCGGCATACCTACTACGTGACTGGTAAATATCTCAGTCTTGGGGTGTTCTCTGTCATTCAGTGCTTGATCTATCTGTGGATCGGTAATGGCATCTTATTGATCCGCGATATGCTTTTGTGGCAACTCGTTTGGATGCTCTCGGCGAATTTGGTAGGGGTGATGATTGGTCTCTTTGTGTCGAGTTTGGTGAAGGACTCGAAGACTGCCCTGAATATTATTCCAGTGGTTCTGGTGCCGCAGATTATTCTCGGTGGAGCGTTGATTAAGTATGAAGAGATGAATCGCAGTTTTAGTGAGTTCCCTCTTTTCCGCACCTCCGAGGGCGCGATTATTTCCCAAGAGCCAGCCAGCCGTCTTAAGGTTCCATGGATCTGCGAGTTGATGCCGCTACGCTGGGTATATGAAGGGATGATCGTCTCTCTCGCCGATCGCAATCCCTTGAGCCAAGCGCTCCATCGGGTGCAGGAAGTTGACGATGTCTACCAACAGAAGCCATTGGGCTCGATGACAAGGGTGCAATTAGACGCTTATACACAGTGGAAGAGCTCGCGTCCCATTTTGATGAGTCTGACGGCTCCAACCGCCGGGCAGGTGCGCGAGCGTATCGACAAGGTGATGGATGAGTTGGAGTCTGGAGAGTTCAATGACATGAAGTATCTCGAGGAGGAGCCCAACCCTGATTGGGTGACTGCCGAGGATGTCTATTGGAACGAGAAGACTCGCTTGCTGTTTACCAATGCTGAAGTCGAACGACTCGACCGCTACCGCCGCCGCATGCCCAATGTGTTCTTTGGCGCGGAGAAGCGTTATTTCGGTGAGAACTGGGACACCCGTTATGTCAATATCACGGTAATCTGTCTTTCATTAGTCATTGGATTCATCCTGAGCATCGCCCGAGTCCGCCATATGGTGAATCGGAATTAGAGAATGAGAAAATCTTGGCTCCCAATTTTGCGCATTTCTGTGCATTTTTGCGGCTAAAAGACAGGGAATGCGGAATGGAGGGGGCGCTCGATTAAAGATCGATTTGAAGGCTCACTGGGCAGTGATCGGAACCGATGATGTCTTGATGGATTTTTGCGCTGATCAGTTGGTTGTCGAGCGCTTTGCTGGTGCAAAAGTAGTCGATACGCCAGCCAACGTTTCTCGTTCTTGCGCCGCCGCGGTATGACCACCACGAGTATTGATCGGGGCGGTCGTCGAAATGGCGGAAGGTATCGGTGAAGCCTGCATCGAGGAGATTGTTGAAGCCCTCCCGCTCTTCGGCCGAGAAGCCGGGGCTGAAGTGATTGGCTTTAGGTCGGGCGAGGTCGATCTCGTTGTGAGCCACGTTTAAGTCACCGCAAAGAATGACGGGTTTGGTCTCGCTCAATTTGCTGACGTATTCACGGAAGGCGATGTCCCAACTCTGACGGTAAACGATTCTGCGGAGTTCATCCTGCGCGTTGGGTGTGTAAACGGTGACGAGGTAAAACTGCGGATACTCCAGAGTGATGACGCGACCTTCGGTATCGTGTTCTTCCATCCCCATGCCGATGTGGGTGGCGACGGGAGCTGTGCGGTAGAAGATCGCGGTTCCCGAGTAGCCGGGTTTTTGGGCGGAGTTCCATGCGGATTGGTAGCCGAGTTCTTCGAGAAAGGCTTGGTCGACTTGTTCGGGACGGGCCTTGGTTTCTTGCAGACAGTAGAAGTCGGCTTCAGAGGCTTTGAGGATTTCGGCGAAGCCTTTTTTTTGCACGGCACGGATGCCGTTAACGTTCCAGGAGACAAGGTTCATGAGTAGTAGAAAGTAGGGAGTATAAAGTAGAAAGGGTCGCTGCGGAGCCGTAAGATAGATCAGATGATTACTTTGAAAACGAAAAAACCCACTGGCGGACCAGTGGGTTTTTTTGAAAACGTTTGGAAATGATCCAGTCCGGCGATTAACGCTTGGAGAACTGGAACTTCTTGCGTGCGCCTGGCTGGCCGGCCTTTTTGCGCTCTTTCATCCGTGGGTCACGGCGAAGGAAGCCAGCGGCCTTTAATGCTGGGCGAAGCTCTGGGTTGTCCTTGATCAGCGCACGTGCGACGCCGAGTTGGATGGCACCGACCTGTCCGTTAAGACCACCACCGTGGGCGGTGACGGAGATGTCCCATTTTTTCAGTGACTCAGCGACCTGAAGAGGTGAGAGAACTGCGTTCTGTTGGGTCACGGTGCCGAAGTATTCTTCGAATGGACGGTCGTTGACGGTGATAGCTCCGGATCCCGCTTCCATGCGGACGCGTGCTACTGCGGTCTTGCGTCGACCGGTTGCGGAGAGTGTTGATGTCGTGGCTTCGCTCATAAAAATGGTGTGGCTGATGGGCTACGTAAAAGAATTAGGCGACTTCGAATGCGACAGGGTTCTGTGCTTCGTGTGGGTGCTCGGCGCCGGTGTAAACTTTCAGCTTTTTGATGATCTGACGTCCAAGGCGGTTGTGTGGGATCATTCCCTTCACGGCCATCTCGACGAGACGCTCTGGTTTGTTAGCGCGAACGTCAGCAACGGATGCGACTTTCTTACCGCCGACGTAGCCGGAGTGGCTGACATATTCTTTTTGCTGCTCTTTCTTTCCAGAAAGCACAACTTTGTCAGCATTGATGATAACGACGAAATCGCCGCTATCTATGTGAGAGGTGAAAATAGGCTTGTGCTTGCCACGCAATAAACGGGCGGCAGCAACAGCGACTTGACCGAGGATTTTACCCTCGGCATCAATCACGTGCCATTTACGGTCGATTTCTTGTGCCTTAGCGGAGAACGTCTTCATACCTTGCAGTCTGCAATCATTAAAAAACTCTGATGAGAGTGAGAGCGGAAGTTAGGCAGGTCGAGGCGAGTGTCAAAGGAATTTTGGTCACTGAACTGCCGGAATTACCGTTTTTTTTCGGATTTCCCGCGAATTTATCCGTGTAGAAGCGATTTAGATCATGTTACCAAGCATAGTAGCGTAGGCCGATTCCGCAGAATACTCCGCCTTTGAGGTCTTTCTCAGCGACAACGATGTCGTTGGCGTTGCGGGCCTCGAATTCACCAGCGAATTGATAACCAGCGCGCAGGGTGAGGTAGATGTCGCGAGTTTTCGAAATCCTGTGCTCGGATAACACAGACACACGGTAGCTGTCGACGTCGAGTAGGCCGTCTTTGCCGACAGCACCGCCACCATTGAGACGCCAACGGTCGCCGGGAGCTTCTACCTGCGCGGTGAGATGCCAATTGTCGCTGTGCTCGTAATCGACAAGGTAGCGGGGGCCAACAAACCCTGTGCTCCACTTTTCGTTGATCAAATAAATGAATCCGAGTCCACCGACGAGGAAGTCATCGCCGTAGCGATGCGAGTAGTAGCCGCCCAGTCCAACGGCGAGCTTGTCATTGAAGTTATACATAGCACCGCCCCAAGCGTAAAAGTCGATTCCATCCGTGAGATTGCTCTCAAAGTCGGTGCCGAGGGTGGGGGCGACGCGTCCGATGAAGAACCAGTCTTTGCTGGGCGTCCACCCAATGAAAGTGACGGGAATGCCGATCTCGGAGAGAAAGTAGTCGTCGGAAACGATGTTCTCGATGCCGTCGGTCTGGAGCCATGTGCCGGTGTATTGGAGACCGAGTGAGACTGCCCAATCTTGCGAGAGTTTATGGAAGTAGATTGGGGTGTTGATGTTGAGTTGTTGTGTTTGCAGGCTACCAGGCCCTCCATCGACGTCGATTTCCTGGGACCAAAGGTATTCTATTTGGGCGTCTGCGGCGACGAGAGATTTGATCCGACTGATGCGGGAGTCCAGGTCATCCGCATCAGATTCGATAATGGTGTCGGCGTTTAGCAGTGATGCATTATCGTTTTGCGCTGAGACGAGCGGCACGGCGCAGAGCAATGGTGCCAGCGCGAGGATGGGGATGTTGGTGATTTTCATAATTAGGATGGCTTTGATAGAGACATAACGCTCCTGCTTTGTTAGTGGAAATACTATTTTTTGTCTGTTGAAGGGAATTTTGGGCTCGTGGAGTTTAAGTAGCTGGACGGATTCCTCGAATCCTGCGAACGAATTGGGTTGCGGTGTTCGTTTTGAAAGGTGAGGAAAGTCATCGATGATCATTATTTCACGAAAATCTCAGCAGTTCATATTCGCAGCGGTGGTCGTGCTTTTTACGTTCTCCAGCTGTGATCGTGAGTCGATATTGAGTCCTTTGGATTCTGCTGCAGAAGGGAGCGCTTCCGACGAGGATGCGACGCCGGCACTGACGGCAGAGTCTTTCGTTGATGATCATGATGAGGTTGTGCCTGTGGACGATGAGCCGACCTTCGTCCACGATAAGTCGGTGCAGGTCTCGATAATTGGCTATCACCGGTTTTCGCAGACAGCGAAGCCTTCAGACATGATTGCGCGCACTGATCGTTTTCGCGAGGAGATGCAGATGTTGGCGGATTCTGAGGTCGGGGTGATTTCGATGGAGGATTTTCTGGCCTGGAAGCGTGGTGAAATCAACATCCCGGACCCTAGTGTGGTGATCACCATCGATGATGGCTTTGATTCCATCCATGACGAAGCTTATCCAGTGCTCAAAGAGTTTGGATTCCCGTTCACCTTTTTTATCTACACGAACTTTTTGGGCGGAAGTGGCCGCACGCTATCCATCGATGAGATCAAAGAGATGATGAAAAATGGCGGGACCTTGGGAAGTCATAGTGTGAGCCATCCCTATGTGAGCAAAGTGAGGGTGGAGCGCAACAAGGGGGCGGAAGCTTATGCGAAGTTTCTACGTAAGGAGATGGTAGAGTCTGCGAAAATTCTTGAGGAGAAGATTGGTGTTCGTCCGACGGTTTACGCTTATCCTGGCGGGTATTACGCGGATGATATGTTTGAGGTGGCGGAGGCGGCGGGATACGAAGCACTGTTTACGGTGAATCCTGCGAAGACGGTTTTTGCGACGTCGAATTTCGAGATTAACCGCTATGTGATTCATGGGGACAAACCCTATACCTTCGATAACGCGACAAGCTTTCGTGGTGTGCCGCTAGGGCGCAAAACACTGGTCGCGGCAGAGGGGGAGGCCATCGAAAAGGAAGCGCTGGAACTTAAACCTAAAGACGGTTCGGAAATTCTGAATCGCTCGCCATTGATCAGTGTGAACCTGTCAAAGGTGGGATCGATTGATCAGGAATCGCTGTCGATGCGTGTGTCGGGCATTGGCAAGGTTGATCCATCCTATGACGTAGAGTCCGGCGTGGTGAGTTGGCAAGTGGACAGACGTTTACGAGTCGACGAGGTGGCGGTGTTTCTAAGCTGGAAGCTGGAAGGAGCCGAGGACTATGGGCCGGCGTTGACTTGGAAGTTCAAAATCGATCGGGTTGGATCCTTACTCAAGCAGTTCGCTGAAGGCGGAGAGGGAGAGGCTTCCCGCAATCTCGAAGATGAATTGGAAGGCACGGGCTTCTAGAGTCCTGTTGCGCCAACCACTCTGTGATTGAAAATCTCGCGAGACAGGGCATGGTAGCGATGCCCTCAGGGGCGTGTCATCTTCCCAGCGACTGCTATGTTTAATCAACTTTCCGACAAACTCGAAAGCACGTTCAAGACCCTGCGCGGTCAAGGCAAACTGTCTGAGCGCAATATCAAAGAAGCGATGACGGAGATCCGTATGGCGCTTTTGGAGGCGGATGTGGACTTTGCGGTGGCCAAGCAATTCATCGCCGACGTGCGCGAGGAAGCGATGGGGGAGAAGGTGCTCAAGAGCATCAAGCCTGGGCAGCAGGTGGTGAAAATTTTCCGCGACAAGATCGCTGAATTGCTCGGTGGCGATGCCGAACCTCTGGACTTGTTGCCGCCCGCCAGGATCCTCATGGTTGGTCTGAATGGAGCGGGTAAAACCACGACTTCAGCGAAGTTGGCCTTGCGCTTGAAAAAAGAAGGCCGGCGTCCCTTGCTGGTGGCCTGTGACTTGTTCCGCCCGGCGGCGATCGAGCAGTTACAGACTTTGGGGCGCGATATTGATGTGCCGGTTTTTGCTCCGGATCGCGATGAGAAGGACGTGCTGAAAGTCATCAAGCAGGCACTGGAGTGGGCTGAGACGAAGGATGGCACGGTGATGATTTTTGATACTGCAGGTCGTCAGGAGGTCGATGAGGCACTGATCGCGGAGCTCGAGAACGTGCAGAAATTCCTTCGGGCGAAGGAGGTGCTTTTTGTCGCCGACTCGGCAACTGGTCAACAGGCGGTCAGTGTTGCCAAGCGCTTTGACGAGGCGGTGGGTATCACGGGTATCGTGCTAACGAAGATGGACGGTGACGCCCGCGGTGGTGCAGCGCTGAGTATGCGCTCTGTCACCGGGAAGCCAATCAAGTTCGCGGGAACGGGTGAGAAAGTGGGCGATTTTGAAGCCTTCGTGCCGGATCGTTTGGCTGACCGTATCCTTGGGATGGGTGACGTGGTCGGCTTGGTGGAAAAAGCCGCCGAAGCCGTGAATGAGGACGATGCCATGAAAATGGCGGAGCGCCTGCAGAGCAATAAGTTCGATTTTAACGATTTCCTCCAGCAGATGAGGTTCATGAAGAAGCTGGGACCGATGGAGAATATTCTCGGGATGATTCCCGGTATGGGTAAAAAGCTCAAAGGGATGAACGTGGACGACGGCAAGATGAAGCGTGTCGAGGCGATTGTGCTCTCTATGACGCCTCTCGAGCGTTCGCGCCCGGAACTCATCAACGCCAAGCGCCGCAAGCGCATTGCGGCAGGCAGCGGCACCAATATGACGCAGGTGAATCAGTTGTTGAAGCAGTTCTCCATGATGCGCAAGATGATGAAGAGCAAAGGCAAGATGAAGGGGATGATGAAGCAGATGGGCATGGATAGCGGTGATCTTTCCAGCATGCTTGGCGGTGGCGGGAAATTGCCGTTTTAGAGCTTATTGCCCTGTGGCCCTGTGGCCTAGGCCGCAGAAATAGGTCTTATGGGACGTATTAGACCTACGATGGTGATTTTTTGATTACGACTCAACAGCATGTTATAGAAGTTTAAACAGCAGATACCTAGCAATTTTAGTCCTTCGACTAAAATTTCCCTTGGCAATTGTTGGAATCGGGGCATATTCCGCACTCTCGATTCGTTCGGCGCACGACTGAATCGGATTAACCAATTAACTCAGAGGAATACAATTTTATGGCAGTAGCAATTAGACTTCGTCGCGAAGGCAACAAGAACCGTCCGTTCTTCCGTATCGTGGTAACTGACAGCCGCGCACGTCGCGACGGAAACTTCATCGAGCAAATCGGCACCTATGACCCGCTCGTCGAAGGCAAGAATTTTACAATCGACCTTGAGAAGGTCGATAAGTGGGTAGGCAACGGAGCCCAGCCGAGCGATAAGGTGAAGAATCTCATCAAATACGCTCGCAAAGAAACCGCTGAGGCCTAATCCACCGCGCCGAACGTTTTTCGAAGCCGCTTCCGCCAGTCGGGGGCGGCTTTTTTCGTGATCTGATTCGTTTTTATCAATACAGGTGTTCCAATGATGATTATTGATGAAGTCGGCGTTGAACAGAGCGCTCCAGTGGTAACTGATGAGCTGGCTATAAAGAAATGAGCCTTCGGGCTGTCGGGCTTGCGAGGACTGATGCGTTGATGTAGGTAGGTGGATGCTTCGAGAAATCGTCTACTTTGGAGATCCTGTGCTTCGCAAGAAATGCGCATCGGTGGAGTTGTCTGATGAACACAAGGCGCTTGCCGATGACATGATTGAGACAATGCGGGAGGCGCATGGAGTGGGTCTTGCAGCTCCGCAGATCGGGATTCCTATTCAGATGGCGGTGGTGGATGTTTCCCATGATCCCGAGTGCCTCAGCTTTTTGCGGTTGAATGGCAGCGATGCTGAACTCGCCGATATCATGCCTTTGGTCTTCGTGAATCCTGAGCTCGAGTTCGGCGACGAGAAGGCGACGGATTCGGAAGGGTGTTTGAGCATCCCTGATATTCGTGCCGACGTCATTAGACCCGAGCACCTGACGGCTCATCTGACGCTCTTGGATGGATCAAAGATTACTGTTGAATGTGACGGTTTGCTCGCAAGAGCGATCCAGCATGAAGTCGATCACCTCAATGGTGTGCTGTTTATTGACCGGATCAAAGCCACGGCGAAAGCGAGAATTCGAACGACCTTGCGCAAGTTTCAGCAGGAATATAAGGAAAGTCAGCGCCGAAAGAGTTGGAAGAAGTAGTCGAGCATTACTGAGGGGGACTACTCAGGGATTGGTGGAGGGTTGACGTCTTTCTGTATATCTCGTGAGCCGAAAATCTGTGACCAATCCATTTTTGCGGTGTGGATCATTAGTAGGGCGAGGGTGGCGATGGCACCGATGGTAATGGTTAGTCCGCTGAGTCCGTCAAAGAAGAAACTGTAGCTGAAGAGGACGAGGTAGGCGAATTGGGCTGGCAGGGCTATTTTTAGTAAAGCCATTCCGGCGACTGCTCGCACGTAGCCGCCGACCAGGATCAGTGACACGAGTGAGGCGATGATGAAGGAGACGTGGAGCGGCAATAAGTCGACGAGATAGGCGAAGAGGATTTGGAAGGCGAAGAAGCCTGCGGCGAGGAAGAAGTAGTTCATGGGGTGGAGGTTGAGTCCTTTGACGGCTCCGAGGATGAGAAGAACTGCAAAGAAGAACAGCAGCGAGACTGGCGCGAAGAAGCTCATCCTTGCGGCGATGGGACCGGGGTTGAGGACTTTGGGCATATCCATGCCGATCTCTTGCGGGTTGATGACGTCGGGATAGTTCCACTGGAGGTTCCAGGTGCCGTTGGCTTGGTCGTATTTCCGATTGGTGGGTGAACTGGCACCGTCAGGGAAATCGATTTCGGCGAAGCTGGTTTTCATCGTTAGCTTGAAATTACTGACGCGATCGATGTCGCCCAGTTGGTATGCCCAGCGATCGGTGCCTCGACTCTGGTAGGCGATATGGAGTTGGACGCTTGCTCCAGGGGCGATGGTGGTGGCTTCTTCGATGACTCCTCCGCGAGGGGTTTGTTGTTGGGTCTGTTGATCGCCGAGTTGGAAGATGAAGTTGTTGAAGCTGCTGTTTTCGGAGGGCAGGGGAAACGCGACGTAGACAGTTTGTTCGATGGGCGTGGGGTTGGGAATGGTGTAGGTGGCTGCAAAATCTGCGTTGTAGGTTCTGCTCCAACTGAGGCCTTTTTTCTTTGGCTCGAAGTCGAGCTTGATATCGATGTCGCTGGCGGTCGGTTGGATATATTTCCGGCCGGATTTTCCGGTTGGGGAGAGATACCAGACGGATGGATGCGCCTGTCCTTGAGCAGGACCCCAGATGTCGGCTACGCTCTGGGAGTTTTTCCCGTAGGCGGTGGAAGTGCGGGCGGTCATGGCTCCCCCCAGCACGACCCAGGCGAAGGTGGCTCCGACGAGGATGAACCCGATGGCGAGAATGTGTTTGAAACTGATGGTTTTGGATTTCATGAGAGTTTTTTTGCGGTCGCGTATAAGGGCTGCGCCCCACGCGATTGTGTGACGTTGAAGGAAAGTTACGGACGGTGTGAAAACCATCCCTCCCGGACAAATGACGCCGAAGGCGCCATGGGTTAGTGCGATCGTGAATTACTGGTTTTTCTTGCGGTAGAAGATATCGACGTGGGCTGCTTGGTTGCGGCAGAGTCGCTTGACGAGCTTGATGGAGTGGCTGTCATTTTCTTCGCCGGAGAAGGTGAGGTTGCCGTCGAGGGCGCTCGCTTCGTAGGCGGAGGGAAGGTCGATACTCCAAAGCATCTCGTGGATGAAAACTGGGGTGAGTGGTAGGGCGATGGAGAGTTTTCCGCTGAGTGGATCGATCTTCTCCAACTTCGAGGTGAAGGAGATTTTCACGGTGCTGCTTGCTTGTGAGTCTGCTTGTTTGGATGGTAGGCTGAGCTGTAACGAGCCGTCGCTGAGAACGATTGGATTTGTAGAGCTTTCGTCGATCTGGCAGGTGAGGATTTCGCTGCCTTCGGGTAGGGTGAAGGTCCAGAGTTTTGGATCGCGGTGGGAAATGGTCAGCGTTCCCTCTGTTAGCGTTGAGCCATCGGGAACGATCTGGGTTTTGAATACGGCAGACTCGATGGTAGCTGTGGCGGTTTGGATTTGTGCGAGTCGTTTGCCGGTGAGTTGGATAGCAGTGGCGTGAGGCAGTTTGAGGATGAGAGGCATGCCTTGGCTTTTCATCCAGTCGGCGACCATGCTGGGTTCGATTATCGCGATCTCTCCCATTGGTGTGAGTTGGAACTCTGCGGGAGTGACGAGGGCGAGCTGACCTTGGGTTTTCTGTGGGTCATCGAGACGTGGAATGGTGAGTGTCCAAGTCTCATCGACATCGGGTAGAGGCAGGGCATAGAGAATGGTCAGGCGTCGTCGACTGATGCCGTGGCTGTTCCAGTTCAATTGGATTTGCTGTTGGGCGGTTTCCGTCCATCGCTCAAGATCGGGGCCGGTGACGGAGAGCACGCGGGCGTCCTTGGGCAAGACGAGATTCGCGGAGGTGGCGGCATCACCTTCGGTGGCGTTAAGGACGATTCGCGCCTCGGCTTGGAGTTCGCTGTCTTTGGCGATGTAGAGCACACGAGAATCGGCTGACCATGTTGATGCTTTGGCGTTTGCATGGCGAATTGGCGATATTCTGATGCTTCCACCGATGGAGGGCAGAATGTAGTCGTTGGAGTCACCGCGTGCCGCGCCTTGGATTTCGTAGTCTACTGTGTGGTTAGTAGTTAGTTTGCTCGATGTTGCGGCCACGCATTGCAGATTGAAACTACCATCGGGCTCGGCGGGAATGAGCAGGCTGATTTTAATCGCATGCTCGCCAGCTCCCTGGGTGAGAAATGAAAGGTGACCGGCTTCAGGGGTGAGCACGGTGTTGGCGGGTTCGATTTGTTGAACCGGATATTGATCGCTGATCAATGGGAGAGAAACCCAGTCGTCCGTGAATGTAGTGATGGCGAATGTAGCCGAGACTTTCGCCAGTTTTTTTGATGCAATCTCCAGTTGGTATTCCGCGCTGCGCACCGTGGCTTTTACGGGTGGTTTCTGCTTTGTTACGGCCTCCTTGGTTTGGAGATCGTCGATGAGTTGGCGGAGGTTATCGTAGGAGAGGGTGAGTTCCGCTTTATCGGATGTGGTGTGGATCGGTTCAGATTTTGGCTCGGGTGGGGCGGCCGATACTAGTGACGCTGTTAGGCTGAGTGAGACAGCGAGGGTAAAGAAAGACGCGATTTGTTTGTTCATGACGCAGCCACTCTGACCGCGCTATGTGAAGGTTTGATGAACTGTGGATGAATTGTTGGTGAAATTTCTACGCGCGATCAGGGCGATTACGGTGTTGTTGTTCTTTACAATTCATGGAGCAAGATGCTTCCCTGTTATGTGTTGTGGTATAGCTGTCTTACGTGGTAAGAAAAGCCGCGCCGCTGTCCGCTCACGCTCATAAAGACCCTGTGTTTAAGAAGATCACTCTACCGGCGATATTTGCCATTCTGGCCTACGGGTTTTGGGTCAGTCCGGATTTCAAAGAGATTGCGGCAGGGGTGGCGATTTTTTTGTTTGGTATGCTGTCTCTGGAAGAGGGATTTAAGGCATTTATAGGTGGAGTGCTTGAACGCCTTCTGCGTAGAACTACTGACAAGCTGTGGAAAAGTCTCAGCTTCGGTGTCGTCTCAACAACCTTGATGCAATCCAGTTCGTTGGTGTCGGTGATCACCATCTCCTTTCTATCGGCGGGTCTCATTCCTTTGCTTGCTGGCGTGGGAATCATCTTTGGAGCTAATTTAGGTACGACGACGGGAGCGTGGCTCGTTGCCGGGTTCGGGCTTAAGGTCAATATTTCCGCCTATGCCATGCCGATGCTGGTCTTTGGAATTCTTCTGATTTTTCAGAAGAGCAAGGGATTGAAAGGGTGGGGCTATATTCTGTCGGGACTAGGATTTCTCTTTCTGGGAATTCATTACATGAAAGAGGGCTTTGAGGCGTTCAAGGACACGATTGATCTGACTGCTTATGCCGTGGAAGGTTATCCAGGCGTGTTTCTTTTTGCCCTGATCGGGCTCGCTGCCACCGTTGTGATGCAGTCCAGTCACGCCACATTGGTTCTCATCATCACAGCTTTGGCGGCTCGACAGATTACCTATGAGAACGCGCTCGCGCTTGCCATAGGATCGAATATTGGCACCACGATTACCGCTATTATCGGTTCGCTCGGCTCCAATGTCGATGGGAGACGTCTTGCTGGTGCTCATCTGATTTTCAACCTCGTCACTGCGATCGTCGCGATAGGGATGATCTACCAGTTAACGCATTGGGTCGGTGTCTTGAGTGCTTGGTTAGGAATCCAGAATGATGATTATGCGCTGAAGCTGGCAGTATTTCACACCGTCTTCAATCTGTTAGGCATTCTCTTGATGCTGCCCTTTATCAATATCATGGTGCGTTTTTTACAGCGGGTCATCAAACCTCGCGTGCGCTCAATTGCTCAACCGCGCCATCTCCATGCGGCTACCATCGAATTACCGGACGCCGCCATCGAAGCTGTCAGGTTGGAGACTTTGCATCTTTATGATAATGCCTCTTCAATCATCGCAGCCGGACTGAGTCTCCATCTGTCAGAGATTCTTTCTGGTCGACCGATCGACGAGATTGTTGCGAAGGCACGAAAGCCGATGACTTTCGATATAGACGAAAATTACAACGAGAGTGTGAAGGAACTGTATGGCGAAATCGTGCGATTTATCAGTCGAGCGCAATCGACCATGTCACCCGAGCAATCAGAGGAGCTTTTCGTGTTGCGTGCGGCAGGTCGGGACATTGTGGAGGCGATCAAGGATACCAAACATCTGCACAAGAATTTATCCTACTACATGGTGAGTGAAAATGAGGAGATTCGAAAGGAGTATGACCAAATTCGATCAAGTCTGGCCACCGTTCTTAGAAAACTTGATGAGGTGCGGCAACAAGGTAGTGATTCGAGCACCATCCTTTCCCTTGATGCGCTGAAGGTCGCCATGAGGGAGTATGACCGGGATTTGGACAAGCGATTGAACACCTTGATCAGGGATGATCTGATCAGTGCCGCAATGTCCATTTCTTTGATGAACGACAGTGGATACGCTTACGACGTCACCAAGAGCCTAGTCCGCATGGGTGAAGCATTCTTCTCTACTGGAGAAATAAACGTTCGAGAGGCGGAGCGAAGCATCGCGCTCGATAAGGGTGAGATCGATGAGGTTCTTCAGCAGTCGGACAACTCGAAGCCCAACTCAAAGCCATGAATATTCAAAAACTATTGGAAAAGGCCGAATCGTTTCTCAATGCGGACGAGCGCAAGCGCAAGGAGAAGCGCAAGCATCTCAAGCACGTGATCAAGAAACTGAAAAAGCACGAGAAGAGTTTGGTCAATCAGCTAGACAGTGAGGTTGACCCAGCCATCAGGGATGAACTTGAAAAAGAGATCACACTCGCACATGCCCATCGGAAGAAGGGGCTGAAGGTTTTGAAGCAGTTGAAAAAAGATAAAAAATCTCTGCCGCAAAGCATTGAAATTTAATCCGAATGGCTGCTATTCCGCTTCTCTGTTCGGCTGTTGATTTTGAGGTGGTAATATTTGGTTGGGTTACTTCGCAATAGAAAGCAGGGGGCCGAGCTGTCGGCCGGTCTCGATGCGGATGTTCGCTACGGGGATTCTGACTGCGGATAGTCCGCCGTCGAGAAAGAGCGCGTTTTTACAGCCTTGCTTGAGGAACATCGTGGCGAAGCCGTGCAGATTGACGCGACTGGTTAAGGTGTGCTCGGTGATCGCCAAGAGGATTCGGCCATCGGGTAGTATACCAACGCCATTTCTGTAGAGTCGGTTGGTGGATTCTTCGTTGAACTTGGGGTGGATCTTGCCATCGATGACCAGCATGGGGCCAGATTGCGTGGCGAGGGTAGGACTGTGTTTGCCTTTGATGTATTGATCAGTGGTAGAGACTTTGGCTTTCCCGTCTTCGATGAAAAAGATTCCATTCGGTTGCAGGTAGAAGTTTCCGTAGGCCTCCTTCACGTTGTTTATCTTGTGGAGTTGTTTGCCGCCCTCAACGTGGAGGCCGAGAGGGGTGCCGTTCTCCATGAAAATTCCAGCGTTACCAAGAAATTGAACTTTCTGCCCATCAGATTCCAAAGTGGCGGCCAGTGAGTCGAGTTTGCGGATTGGCTTGCCGTCGGCGTTCTTCCAGTGAATTTTCAGTTCGCCGGGTTCTGCGATGAAAGCATGGAATGTTACTCCATTGTCGACGATTTTGCGGTATTCGCCTGCAAGTAGAGGATTTCCGAATACGGCGGATACGACGAAAACGAGGGCAAGAAGACGGAAGAGGGGAAACGACATTGCTGAAATGCTACGCCTGTCCTCGATGAGTAGGCGAGGATGAAATGTGGCCAGACTCGTTTGGGTTGAAGCGTATTACCATGAAGAGCATGAAGAGCATGAAGCTTGGGTTGAGCTGTTTTTAGCCGCAAAAAGGATCAAAAAGGAGCAAAAATGGGAGGCAGGGAGGAACGCGAATGGTTCGAATTTAGCGGATTTGGGATTGGGTTCCTGAGAGGTTCTCGCGCAGAGGTGCTGAATTAGGAGCTGTTTTTACATCAAGGACTGCAAGGACAAGAAGGCAGAATTGTGTTGTTGGCCGCAAAAAGGATAAAAAAAGAAAAAGAGTGAGAGTATTCTGCGAAGCCGATCCTCCTTTGCTACCTGCTACCTGCTACCTGCTACCTGCTATCTCTATTCTCCAACCCCTTGGATTTACGCCGAGACGCTGAAAGTCGCTCAGAATGAAGCAACCGCCGAATTTAGATCGGATCCGCGCTGAACGACGATTTGATAATTTCGTTGTTTTCGTTGCAGAGAAGCTTGATGGGTTCGATGGGCTTTTCGCTCAATCCCCAGGCAAGAATGGTGATGCGCTCGCCGGTTTTAATTCGATGAGCGGCCCCGCCATTGATGGTGATGCGTCCGGACCCTTCCTCGCCGATTTGGGCGTAGGTTTCGAGGCGGTTACCGCTTGTCACCGAGGCGACGAGCACTTTCTCGCCCGGCCAGATGTCGGCCTCACGCATGAGATCTGAGGGGATCGAGATGGATCCCTCATAGGCAATATCCGCGCCAGTGACAATGGCACGGTGAATCTTGGATTTTAGTTGGGCGCGAAGCATGATGGCGAAGGTGCTCAATAAGTTGACGTAAATGTGGGCAATTGCAAGTGGCACCCGATGATCCGCATGTAATATGCGCTGTTGAAATTCCTCTCGTTTGGCATTTGAGTCGGTGAGCCATGGATATCCCGAACAACAGTCAGTCAGCACTTCCCGCCGCACATCCCGAGACGCTTTCGATTCATCGTGGGCAGGGGTATAAAGGGGATACTGGTGCGGTGATTCCACCGGTGTATTTGACGTCGACCTTTGAGCATGGCAACCCAGAAGGATTTGACTACACACGGTCGGGTAACCCGAATTTTCGAAACCTCAATGATCAGCTCGCCGCCTTGGAGAAAGGGGAGTTTGCGACTGTGTTTGGCAGTGGTGTCGCAGCGATCACAGCGATCATCTCGTCATTAAAGAGCGGCGATCTGGTGCTTGCCGAGGAGAATGTTTACGGGTGTACGTATCGCTTGTTGGCGCAGGTGTTTGAAAAGTTTGGAGTGAAAACACGCTATGTGGATTTCACGGATCGTTCGAACTGGGAGCTTATCGAAGAGTTGGCGCCGGCGCTGGTTTGGATTGAATCACCGACAAATCCTTTGCTTAAAATTATCGATATCCAGGGCATCGCCGAGGTGACTCATCGCACAGACGGAAGCCTGGTCGTGGACAACACCTTTGCCTCAAGTATTTTGCAACATCCGCTCGAGTTGGGCGCAGATCTTTCGTTGATCAGCACGACAAAATACACCAACGGTCACTCCGATGTGATCGGCGGTGCTGTATGCACGAACCATGCAGCTTGGCAGGAAAAGATGGTGTTCGCGCAGAAGGCATTAGGGCTCCAGCCGTCACCATTCGATTCATGGTTAGTGTCCCGTGGGGCGAAAACCGAAGCGCTCCGCGTTGCTCGTCACAGTGAGAACGCACTGGCATTGGCCAACTGGTTGGAATCCGAAGCGGGTCTGCTGATGGTGCGTTACCCATTTCTCGACAGTCACCCACAATGCTCGCTGGCGCGCCAGCAGATGACATCCGGTGGAGGTATCGTGATTGCGGATCTCGGGAAGTCTGTCGATGAGACGGTCGCCTTTTTGAAACGTCTGCGCTACTTCACGATGGCGGAAAGTCTCGGCGGAATTGAATCACTCGTCTGCCACCCGGCGTCGATGACTCACGCCTCCGTACCGCGCGATGTGCGTGAGGGCGTTGGGATTACAGATTCACTCGTGCGGTTTTCGGTGGGCATTGAGCACATCGACGACTTGATTGCCGATGTGAAATACGCACTTGGACATACACACTGAATGGACGTTTTCGATCAACCGCGATGCCGAGCCAGCGACCTTGGCTTTCCGATTCCCGACTCGCCCCATGCGTGCTCGGTAGCGCTGCCGACGTGGCAATCGGTCATCGACTATGAGGAAGGCGTGCCGGAGGTGATGGCAGCGCTGCAGACGGGTTACCCGCGCTTCGTTCTGAACCCGCTTGTGGCGCGCTTGCACGACAATGTTCTGGCGGAAGAAGGGGTGGGCGGTGAATTGTTCGTGTTGATCTTTTCTGATGACGATGCGGCAGCGCGTTGTGGCGCTTTTGTTGAGGAGCGCTTGCCGGCATCCGGTGAGATGAGAATTTCCGCCAACCTGGTGTTTTTCCGTTCGGAAAAGGTCTTGGCGGTGGCCCGAGAATATTGGCGCTATGCGGGCGATGGAATCAGCAGCCGGGCGGCAGAAGCGTCACTCGCTGGCATGTTGATCGATACGAATGAGGTCGATGAAGCGCGCCACATCATACAGGCTGCGATTGCTGCGGAACACGGTGTGGATCCCGGGGATGTGGTGTTGTTATCATCCGGAATGGCAGCGATCGCTACGGTCCATCGCGCTTTTCAGTCGCTGCATGAGGACGGCCGGTTTGTCCAAGTGGACTTTCCTTATGTCGATGCGATGCGGGTGCAACGGCACTTTGGCGCGCGACAGAGTGAGTTTGTGATTCTCGATGAAGAGGGCGAGCCCTCGCGCGATTACTACGAGATCTTCGCAGATGGTCGGGTGGCAGGTGTTTTTGTCGAATGTCCGAGCAATCCACTGCTTCGTTGCGCCGACCTCCAAGCCTTGCGCGATGCCGCCGGTGATGCGATTCCCATTGCGATTGATGACACCGTGTCGACCTCGCGCACGGTTGAGGTTCTGCCGTGGTCGGATGTGATCACCACCAGTTTGACAAAGTGGTGGGCGGGTTCCGGCGATTTGATGGCGGGTGCCATTGTGATCAATCCACATGGCTCGCGGGTGGAGGAGATACGCAACGCCATTGCAGCGGCCAAACCTTCTACGCTGTGTGACGCGGACGTGATCCATCTTGCCCCATTGGTTGACGGCTTCGCGCGTAGAGTGCAAAAAGCGGGCGACAACGCGGCGCAGTTGCTCAGCTTGCTTGATGCGGAGGAGATGGTGACGAAGATCTGGCACCCCACGGTCGAGACGGTGGAAAACTTTGCGCAAATCGTCAAACCGAATGCCCCAACTACAGCACTCCTTTCCTTCAGACTTCAAGGTGGCGAACGGGTAGCTGCCCGATTCTATGACGCGCTTGTCTTGAACAAAGGGCCGAGCCTTGGAACGGAGTTCACCCTGGTTTGCCCGTACGTTTTACTCGCACACTACGACGAATTAGCGTGGGCTGACGAGCTGGGCGCACCGCGCGATTTGGTGCGTGTCTCGGTAGGCACGGAAGAGTGGGAAACGATTCGTTCCGCCTTCGAACACGCATTCGCTGCGGCTAAAAATCTGGCGTGATCACCGAAAGTCCGGGGCTATGGTGAAATATTAAGAATAGAGAGACTAGTGGGGCTCCGTGCCTTCGGCTTTGGCTGCGTGAAGCTCAAGCGCCCGAATCGATAGATCGGAATTGTAATGGGAACCACTCCGATCAACAGAAAGTTCTGTCAAAATCTCCGCTATTGCCTCTGCCTCGTTCGGAGACAGAGATTCCAAGACGCTTGGCTGAGTTCCAATGACTTCCATGCATTCAAGTTGGACACGGTCATGAGAATTGTCCCAGTTCTCTATCGCGTGCCGTAGAAAAGCGGGGAAATAAAACCGAAAGCCGTCGGGAGAAATCCAGAAAAGGACGTCTGAAAATTCGCGAATGTCGTCACCCTCCACTTGTTGCCATTCGTCCTCTTGATCTAGCGAGCGGAGTTCCTCCACCCTCTTCCTGGATGGAAACCATTCGTCGTCGAGAGCCCGAGCAACTCGTTTTGTGCACTCCGGTTTTGGTATTGCAACGAATGTGTCTTCGATCCTTCGGATGAGGCGAGCTCTATCAGCAGGAGTCATTTTTCTTTGCCGAACGTTTGAGGCCTACCGCCGCTGACGGGAACTACAAATCAGCTCTGAGACAAAGGCTTCACTCCAAAACTACAAAAAGTGCAGACAAACACAAGCGCTGTCAGCGGTCGGAAGCGCCGTCTTGTTCGGCTTCAGTATTATTGATAGATCCATTGCTAACTATGGCCTGAATTGTCCTGCAATGAGCATCCTGCGAAGCATACCTGACTAAATGAAAGATCGCACATAGAACGGTTACTAAAAACGACCAGAAAGTTACCCCATGTGCTTCTCCAATACCTTCATGAACATAAAATATACCTGAGGCGGTAAACACACTGAGGACAGCCATGTATCTGGCATGCTTTCGCGTATTCCGCTGCTCCTCTAAATATTGTTTCATATTTTTCACCTCCAAATCTAATGCTTAGTTTTCCGCCGAACGTTAAACGTGTAGGCGAGCGCGCCCTGTGCGTCCAGAGCGCAGCGAACTAGAGTCGTTATCGCGGTCGGCTACCATGAGTTGTTGTGCATTTATTTTTTTTCGACGCGCTCTAATAGTTTGTAGAGTGAAAGCGTTGGCTTCTTTGTTTCTTTTTCCTGCGCTACTTCATACCTCCATTCACCAGCCTTACTGCCATTTTTTTATGAGATATTTTATAGATGGGGGCATGGTGGAAGCTTTTACCCTGACCCTTAGCTTGTTCAATGGTCTGCAAATAATTATCTATCTTTTCGGCTTCTTCTTCCGTTATGACCAACTTGCCTAGCTGCTTTCCATTCTTGATGATCGTGCAACTACCGTGTTCGAATATCCACATATGCACAGAATGCCCCTGATTGACGGTTCTGCTTACTGTGATTTTCTCATCTTCCTTCATCCCTTCGATATCTGGAAGGCGCGCATAGGCAGATGAGGCCGAGAAAAGTGCTGATGTTAGTAACGTTAGAATCGTTTTCATTATTATTGCCGTCAAAGTGAAGCGCGGAGCGCGTAACGGAGTTGTCCTCCACTGCCTTGTTCGAAATTCATTCAGTTTGGTCCCCAAAACATGTTAAACAGCGCTCCGCATCCTCAGTTAAGACGTTCCCTTTACAGTCATCATGATTGCAAGCTTTTCTAATGACGGGACTGAGACCGTCACAAGCAAAACAATAGACCTTGTTGGATTTGGATGTGTTTGGTTTCAGTAGTGCGATAGTCGCATCCTCAAAGTAATCCCAATCCGAAGAAGAGTATGCGCAAACTGGACAGATGTAAGCTCTTCTTTTCTTGTCGAAGTCAAAATACTTTAACATCGAAGGTCGATCCAACTCTGCCTTGAGAATTACTGCCTCTCTAGCTAAGACAAACGAATCATAATCATTGGAATGTAGTGCAGCATCGACACCGCTTGCCAAGTGAGACTCCCTGAGTCGAAACCATTTTTTGTTCGCCAGGAGTTCATGTGAAATTCCTAGAATCACTTTAAGTAACTCTGCAGCAGTAAAACGTAAATTCTTACTGACGGTATGTGATACCTTATTTCTGTTTTTTCTTAGTGTATTGTAGCTCGTTTTGAAGTCATCAGAGAGCTGATACTTTGTAACCAAATCATGCATCTTAGGGAGATCTTGAGCATCTAATGTTCTGATCTCGTCGAATGATACGGCATTTGTCTTTGTGGGCTTTGGCCAATTCCTGATGTTGCTAGAAATCAGCAAGAAAGGAGATATCTCTGCAATCCGGCTCTTCAATAAGAGTTCGCATCCCTGATGGGTGAGAAGTAGACTCGTCGAAAGCGTTCTTTGAGCACTTTCCCACACTTTGCTTTCATGCTGTCCGTCAATAGCATAACCTCCTTCAGATGATTCAAATAGATCGACGAGAATCTTCATTATTCCGTCCCATGCGAGGTTGAGATAATCAACACCATGTTCCTCGAACTCAGTTGCTGTAGGGATATCTGAGATCATTTCTTTCAACGTCTAGGGTGACCCAGCGCCTAAAGACAGCGTCACTCCGCAACTGGGTTTAAAGGTTTTCCTGATCATGGTCACTCCGATTCTGGGCGATTAGGCGATTGGAGTCCACCCGCTTGTGTGTGCCCAGCATGCACGGAAACCAAAAGGGGTTCAAGTCCCCTGTCTATAGAATGAAATCGAAGAACAAACGATAAAAGGACTATCCGAAGCCAACTGCGGAAAGGCGACTGACCGTGGGAAGGAAGGCTAGGAGAAAGCCACCAGCCAATGAACGAGAACGACATACGAGGCCGACAGAGCGGGCAGAGCTGGCACAACACAGCGAAGGCCCATCATTCAGCTCTGGAGGTAAATGACGTGGTTGGGTGGCGGAGGTTTCCCTGCTTACCTGGGGAGACCTGTCCGGCATTGCGCCCCGCGAAAGCGGGGAGCGCCAGCCGTGGAGACGCGGTGGGTGACCGGACAGGAGTCAGCAGAGGTCATACGACTGAGATAATGAATCGAGGGGCTGGAAGATGCCCGTTTAAACTACGAAACTCGCAAGCACAACTCAGGAAGGACCGAACCAACATCGGGGAGCCGACCTGTGCACCCATCCGAAACCCGAACCGCCGAGAGGTGCTATGAGTGTAGGAAATCGGACGCAGGCGGAGACAGCGAGCTCCCGTGGATACACATTGATCGATGTCCTCGATCCAGAAAACCTCGTAGCCGCCTGGAAGAAGGTGAAAGCGAACAAGGGCAAACCGGGCATCGACGGCATGGAGGTGGGGGATTTTCCCGACTTCATGCGAGAACACTGGGAAAAGATACGCGTTAAGCTGGAGAAAGGCTCTTACAAGCCCTCGCCGGTGAGGCGTGTGGAAATCCCCAAGGACGGGGGTGGCAAACGCACCCTCGGCATACCGACGGTATTAGATCGGATGATCCAGCAAGCGATCGCCCAAGTGCTGACACCTCTCTATGATCCGAGCTTTAGCGATGCGTCATTCGGCTTTCGGCCGATGCGTAGCGCGCACGACGCCATCACAGCGATGGCAGAGGAAGCGAAGAGAATAGGGAGCCGATGCGAAGTGGTGGATTGCGATCTGGAGAAATTCTTCGACACCGTCGATAACCAGAAGCTGATGGGTCGGCTGCGACAACGCATCACCGATCCGGGCTTACTGGCACTCATCCTTAAATATCTGAAAGCGGGAGCAATCTCGCGGCAGGGTCACTTTGAGGAGCAACTCATGGGCGTGCCACAAGGCAGTCCACTGAGTCCATTGTTAGCCAATGTCTTGCTCGATGAGCTAGATGTGGAACTAGAAAGGCGAGGGCATAAGTTCGTAAGGTATGCCGATGACTTCGTGATCCTGTGTCGCAGCCGTCGTGCTGGTGAACGCATCCTGCGGAGCGTCAGAAGGTATCTTGCGGATAAGCTCAAGCTGATCGTCAACGAGACGAAGAGTCGCGTGGTAAAACTCGCAGAGGCGAGCTTCCTAGGCTTCAAGATCGTCCGGCGCGAAGTGCGCTGGACAGAAAAGAGCCAGAAGAAGTTCAAAGCGAAAGTGAAGAAGATCACCAAACGGACGCGAGGTCGCTCGCCGAAGTTCGTGATCGAAGAACTCCAGAGCTACCTCCGAGGCGCAGTGAATTACTACCAACTCGGAATCTTGTTTCGCGAGGCACGAGACCTTGATGGATGGCTACGCAGACGCATGCGGCTGTATTACTGGAAGCAGTGGGGCAGACCGAGAACGCGTAGGCGGAGACTACTCAAATTGGGGATAGGACGCCACGAAGTCCACAAGGCCAGTCGAAGCCGTAAAGGGCATTGGAGAATGAGCAACAACAGCCTCGTGCAACGAGCACTGACCAACGAGTGGCTGACGGCACAGGGAGTGCCAAGTCTTGAGAAACAATGGGTATCCATTCGTTACCCCGATGGACCGAAGAAAGAGAAGTCGAGGTAACAGGTGGCGTGTTGGAACCGCCGTGCTACGGATCCGTATGGCCGGTGGTGTGGGGGGCGGGAGTTAAAACCTCCCGCCTACCCGATTCGCCTTCTTGGATTTAATGCTCACTAGTAATAGAAGAAGCCAAATACCAATCCAGATCAATAACGGATAACGAATAACTAGACCAAGAGCAAAGTGCTGAAGCGTTCCATGTGCGTAAGGCTCCTCAATATGGTAGATATGATGCCTTGGGGGTGGCATAGCCGCCAATGCAGCGTCTACCAATTTCGATTCGATGTCATCGACGAATAGGGCATTATGCTTTGAGGACGAGATAGAGATTAGGACACCCACAATCTCTTCTTAAAATACGGGTGTGCAATATTGCATCCGCCTTTGAGCGAGCATTTGCCGCGGCTAAAATTCTGGTGTGATCACAGACAGTCCAGGTATCTGCTTGAAGTGCTTGTCGTAAGTCAGCACCGATGCTCCAGCCTCCATGGCGCATATGGCGATCACAATATCTTGGAGCGGTAGGATGCGCCCTTGTCGATCGAGCTTCCAGGCCAGTGTTGCTACGCGCTCCCAGATCGAATTGATGGTTGGCACGTTGATCGTCACCTCAAAGAAGGACCGCATCGTTTTGTTAGCTTTCGGCGATTTGATGCCCCTTAGCACTTCGGCATGAATCACTCCACAACTCACGACATTTTCCAAATCGATGTGTTCTGTGATTTTGGCGATTGGGTTGCCGTAGTGGCGTCCCGAGGTGATATAGACATTTGAGTCGATAAGCACAAAGCCGGAGTGCGAAGAAGATTTAGCCATTGAATCAGAAGAGAAGGGGCAGAACCAGAGGGCTATTTGTCTTTTGAATCCGAAGACCCGTAGTGGCCAGGAGTTTCTGCAACACGCATTGCAGCCAAGTTGTATTCTTCTTCGGTTGTCCAGTCATCGGGTTTGATGTTTAAACCCTCCTTGGCAAATTTACGCATGCGTGCACGCCGATACAGCTCATGTAGCGCGAACTCCACGGCCTCGGTTTTCGTCTCTATGTTGTGAATCTTCATGACCTTAGCCAATAGAACCTCATCAATATGCATCGTCATCTTCATTGCCATACATGATATGGCAGCCATACCCTGTATGGCAAGAACTATTTAGTTGTTTCTACGAGTAAAATGGCGTGACCTCGCGACTATTGCCCGACGATAGCGCCTCGAGCGTCGTCACCCAGACCGGACTTCTCAAGGTAGTAGTCATAGCCGCCGGTGTAACGAGTCACTTCGCCATTGTTCACGTGGAGAGTCGTCGTGGCGAGGTTGCGGATGAAGTGAACGTCGTGAGAGATGAACACCAAGGTTCCCGTGTAATTTTTCATCGAAGTGACGAGGGCATCGATCGACATCAGATCCAAGTGCGTGGTCGGTTCGTCCATCAGCAAGAGGTTTGGAGGATCGACGAGGAACTTCACCAAGTTGAGTCGTGACTTCTCACCTCCGGAGAGAATTTTCACCCGCTTATTCACGTCGGTGCGGCGGAACAAGAATGAACCAAGAACGCCGCGCGCGTCTTCTTCATTGAACTCAGGGTTTGAGGCGAGCACCTCTTCGAGCACCGTATTGTTCTCGTTCAAGGAGTCGGTTCTGTGTTGGGAGAAATACCCCAGCTTTGTCAGATAGCCGATTTTCATTTCACCCTCATCGATAGGCACGATGCCGGCGATGATTTTCATCAGTGTCGACTTACCTGCGCCATTCGGTCCGACGAGCACGATGCGTTCTCCGCGCTCGATGGTGAGATCCAGGCCGGTGTAGATTTTGTTTTCGCCGTAGGCTTGGTGGATGTTGGTGAGCTCGACGACTTTTTGGTTCGAGCGTGGCGGCTCGGGGAAGTTGAACTTGAATACTTTGCGCGGTGCTCGTGGCTTGATGATTTCCGCCTTCATCTTGTCCACTTGTTTGACGCGGCTCTGCACCTGGGAAGCTTTTGATGCCACCGAGCGGAAGCGCTCGATGAACTCTTCGATACGCGCAACCTCCTTCATCTGATTACGATAGGTCTGCAACGACTGCTCGTAGCGACTCTCGCGCTGTTCCGCGTAGCTGGTGTAGTTGCCGGTATAGTTAACGAGCTTTTCGTTATCGATATCGATGACCGTTTCAATGATAGAGTCCATGAAGTCGCGGTCGTGAGAGATCATCAAGATCGCGCCCGGATAGCTGTGCAGATAGCGCTCAAACCACAAGAGAGACAGTAGGTCGAGGTGGTTGGTAGGTTCGTCGAGCATCAGCAAGTCCGGTTCGAGAACGAGAAGTTTCGCGAGATGTGCCCGCATCACCCATCCTCCTGAGAACATCCGTGCAGGCTGTCTCATTTGCTCTTCATTGTAGCCGAGACCGCCGAGAATTTTCTTCGCCTTGGGTTCGAGTTGGTAGCCAAGGTTGGCGTCGAATGTGTCGTGCGCCTTGCCATAACCCTCGCTGCCTTGATCGCCTTTGGTTTCGCACAAGCGCATGACCTTGAGAGCTTCTTGCATCTCGGGATTGATGCCCATGGCGATTTCGAGAATCGTCTCGTCTGCGGGATCTCCAGATTCCTGTGCGAGGAACCCGGTGATCGCATATTCGTCCTGATCGACAGTTCCTTCGTCGATGTCTTCCTGTCCGAGGATCATCCGAAACAGAGTGGATTTTCCAGCACCGTTTGGCCCGACGAGGGCGACTCGCTCGCCCCAGTTGATGGTCATTTCTGCATTCTGGAAAAGGGTGCGTCCAGAGATCGTTTTGGTAAGGTTTTTGATCGTAAGCATAGTGGTCAGGATCGGATTGGCGCGTGATGGCGCTATTCTCGGGAAACAACCACACATTTACTTGGTTCTCCAGTGGGAATCACCACTGTCTGCGGCTTTGTGCTCGCCCAATCAAAGAGCCATCGAGTTCTTGTCTTATCCAGTTGCAGATTCAAATGCGTGCACCAAGGGTGCTGCCTGAGCGTCACGAACATTGAACTCAGTCAGAGTTTTGCGGTTAAATTTTAGGTGGGCTGATCGCTGGGATTCCCTGGCAGCACACTCGGGAAAACCAAGAGTGCAACCAAGATCCAAGGATGCCAGTAGAGTAAACCGATATGACATCTGCAAAATGTAGCTATCTGACTACTACTACGAGTCAAATTTCCACGTTTTGCAGGAATGAAATGATGGACGGCCTCTCAGCCGCTCAGAGACTGTGGTAGATGTGCTCGAGGGTGAGCAGCAGGTAAGACGTCGTGAGTGTATTGTTATCTTCCATCCAGCGGTTCGACTCGTCGTTGAGCCATGAACCATCGGGCTTTTGCAGGCTCATTACCTTCAGTGCGAGATCCTTGCGCCAGTCGACTTTTTTACCGTCGGGAAGGGTGAGTTCGTTGATCTCAGCTCTGGCGAGTCCCTTGGCCATGGTGTGATAGTAGTAGTAGAGTCCCTGTGCACCCATGTTAGGGTTCTCGTCGACGGTGTAGTGACGAGTTATCCAGTCCTTCACCGCCTCAACACGCGGGTCGTCTTTATCAACTTCGGCGTAGATGAAACTGAGCAGGCCGGCGTAGCTCATCGACCCGTAGGAACGGAGTGCTATTTGACCGTTGGGTAATTTCATCTCACCCGCTTTGGTGTCACCGGGCGAGTAAACGAACCCACCAACATTTTCTGCATCGTCGCTTGCGTAGTCTAGATCGTTGGTTTTAGGGAGGTTTTGTGAACGGTTGAGGAATGTGATGGCGGCATCCCAGTTCAGATCAGTCGCTGCGTCATCGCCAAGGTCGGCGTAGCGTTTCTTCGTCAGGTAGAGCGCTTCCAGGGCGAAGTGTGTGTTGGAAAGATCCGCTCTTGTTGGGTCACTGCCGTAGCCGATGCCGCCGTCGGTCTCGTTGTCCATTTCTCCTTGGATATCGTAATCGGCCTGCTGGGAGATCAGATACTTCCGTGCACCTGTCTCTTATACACATCTGACGCTGCCGACGA
>JAGXGH010000125.1 GCA_024636835.1 Verrucomicrobiales bacterium
CCGCCCACATCGGGTGGTGTGGATATGATAAGGGTGAGGAGTTTTGAGAATGGAGTGGTTGGGTAAATCGTCGCTGGGCGGCGTGAGGTTAATGTGGGGCGCGAGGCGCACCCTCTCCTGCGGTGAATGATGCGGTGACAGCATGGTCGACCGAAGGCTTTGATGACGGAGTGTGGGCGCCCCCGCCCACATCGGGTGGTGTGAATACGATGAAGGCGTGCGCCATGGAGCAATGTGGATACATCACAGAAGGACCGAGCACATGCGGACTTGCACCGGAGGTCGAACGCTCTTAATTATTTGATCTGGATTACGGGCATTCCATCGCTCGCCAGGTTCTCAATTTTCACCCAGCATCCACATGTCCTCATCCGTCGAATACCAGCACACCTTGGCCGGCACGGCTTACGTTACCGGCACATCGCTCCACACCGGAGAGAAAGTGACCCTCACCCTACGTCCAGCACCGGTAAACCATGGTTTCAAATTCCGCCGGGTCGACTTGGAGGATCAGCCATTCATTGCAGCCGATGTATCCAAGGTTCAAAAAGTCGAGCGCGCCACCACTCTCGCTGAAGGATCCGTCAAAGTGCACACCGTCGAACACGTCATCTCCGCACTCACAGGCATGGGAGTGGACAACGCGCTGATCGAAATGGATGCCAACGAACCACCAATCGGTGACGGTTCCGCCCAGCCTTACGTCGAGTGCATCAAGAAAGCCGGTATCGAGAAGCAAGACGAATTACGTTCGGTTTACGAGGTGCGTGAGCCCATCCACTTGGAGACCAAAGAGGGTAGCCTCATCACCATTGTGCCCGATCGCAAGTTCCGCATTTCCTGCACCCATGTCGGCCCCGAAGGGCGAATGGCTCAGTTTTATTCCACCGAAATCAACCCGGAAACCTACGAAGCCGAGATCGCACCCGCGCGGACCTTTGTCTTCTACGAAGACGTCAAACCACTTCTCGACAAAGGCCTCATCAAAGGCGGATCGCTCGAAAACGCCGTCGTCATTCGCGACGACTCCGTGATGAGCAAGGAACCTCTCCGCTTTAAAGACGAGTTTGTTCGTCACAAGATCCTCGACATCATCGGCGACTTGATGTTAAGCGGAAAGCGCATTTTAGGTCACGTCATCGCGGTGAAGCCCGGCCACGGCCCGAACACCCAAATGGCACGCACCATCGCCGGCGAATATGCTCGTATGCGGTCAATGGTACCACCGGTCGAGCTTCCCGTCGGCGAGGCAGTGCTCGATACTGAAGACGTGATGAAGATGCTTCCTCATCGCTATCCCTTCCTGCTTGTCGACCGCATTATTAAATTCGAAGGCGACACCAAATGCGTCGGCGTGAAAAACGTCACGATCAACGAGCCCTTCTTCCCCGGTCACTTCCCGGATCACCCCATCATGCCGGGCGTTTTGCAGGTGGAAGCGATGGCGCAGGTGGGCAGTATCCTGATGCTTCGTAAGCCAGAGAACCAAGGGAAAATCGGTTACTTCATGAGCGCCGATAAAGTGAAATTCCGCAAGCCCGTGCTCCCAGGCGATACGCTTCTCATCGAGGCTGAAGTCCTCAAAGTGCGCGGCAGCATCGGACAAACCTTCTGCCGCTGTCTTGTCAACGGCGTGGTTGTTTCCGAAGGCGAGCTGAAATTCGCACTCGTCGCCCGATAGTTCTTAAGAAGATGAGGGCCGAATATACTACACTTCGCCCAAACCATGATCATCATATATAGCCTTGTAGGATTATTGATAGCTTTACAGGGCTTCACCATCATTCTCTGTCTGACCAAAAAGAAGCCAATAGGCCAAGTCTTTAAATTTGCGATTCTCTTACAATTTCTGATCCCGTTTCTTGCATTTACTTACCTTTTTACATGGAATTCTATCAACCCAGCGACAAGCTCAACTGAAAGCTTCGGAGAAGGAGGTGATCGATTTTTCATCATTCTGGGCTTCTCCATCAAATCGATCTGCTTCACCTTACCTATTGCCTCATTAATGGCTTTTATTCGTCTTGTTAGATTCTAAGCCCTTACTTTGCTAGCCTTATAAGCACTTGCCAAACACTCAAGATGCCGGAAGCCGAAATACACTCCACCGCAATTATTCACCCCAGCGCAACCATTGCCAACGGTGTGCGTATCGGCCCGTATTGTGTGATCGGTGAGAACTCAACGATAGGAACAGGCACCGAGCTCAAGCAGTATGTCTCCATTGGAGAGAATACGGAAATCGGCAGCAATAACATTTTCTACCCCTACGCCTGCATCGGTCAGCGCACGCAGGATCTGAAATACTCCGCAGAACCCACTGGGCTAAAGATTGGTGACGGCAATACCTTCCGCGAGTTCTGCACCGTTCATCGAGCCACCGACCCTGGCGATTCCACCATCATCGGCAACCACGGCAACTTCCTCGCCTACACGCACATCGCTCACGACTGCGTCGTCGGTGATCACGTCATCTTTTCAAACAACGGCACCCTCGCCGGACACGTCAAAGTCGACGACTTCGCCATCATCGGCGGGCTCACCGCGATTCATCAATTTTGCCGCATCGGCGCGCACGCCATCACCGGCGGTTGCTCGAAAATCGTTCAAGACATCCCACCGTTCATGATTGCAGACGGCAACCCAGCCGTCGTCAGAGGGATCAACAAAGTCGGTCTCCAGCGGCGTGGGTTCAATGAGGAAGATCTGAAAGCTCTGCGCGAATGCTATAAAGCCATCTACATGCGTAAACTCAACGTCCAGCAGGCCATTGAGAGAATCGAGAGCGAAGCTGCACTGATCGGAAACCAGCACGTTGCGCACTTGGTGGACTTCACCAAGACCAGCGAGCGCGGGATCATTCGTTAGCAGCTCACTTTTAGACAAAAAAATACCGATCTCCTGTGAGGAAATCGGTATTTGTAAGTTTGAATAATTCGTTCGAAGCGATGTCAGGCGCGGTTATTTTGTAACCACTAACCTTGCAGACACCTTCGTCAGATTAGGCAAGCAAGGTTGACTCTTTTTTGCAGCCACCTTTTTTGCAACCGTCTTCGTCAGAACCGGCAAGCAAGGTTGACTCCTTCTTGCAGCCACCTTTATCGCAGTCATCTTCGTCAGAACCGGCGAGCAAGGTTGACTCCTTTTTGCAGCCACCTTTCTTGCAGTCGTCTTCGTCAGAACCGGCAACCAAGGTCTCTTCCTTCTTCTCTTCCTTCTTCTCTTCTTCGTGCTTCTTCTCGCACTTTCCGCAATGAGCAATCACGGCTGATTCCTTCTTCTTGCAGCAATCTTTCTCGCAGCCTTCTGGGCACTCTTTCTTCTTGCCGTGGTCTTTACCACAATCGACTAGCGAAACGGTTTCTTCTTTCTTCTCGCCGTCTTCATGCTTCTTGCATTTTCCACAATCAGCAAAAGCTGAAGGAATCGCGAATGCCATTATCAGGGTAATCAATTTCATTTTCATCATATTAGGAGGTAGTTAGTTGGATTAATCGTTCCGAGCGTTTGCTGGGATTTGATGACGACGCATCTTACTATGCATAATTAACGTCTCACAGTCGAGATTCGACCTGAAATCTTTATTCCAACAATTTAGCATTCTCACATCTGCAAAAAAGCCAATCTTGCCTTAAAGCGCCGCCAAACGCGCATTCACCTCGCCAGCCACTCGCTCCGGGGTGATCGCTTTCATGCAGCGAAAGTCGATCGGGCACTCGCGAAGGAAGCATGGGCTGCACTCGACATGTTCACGCAAAATGGTGTGAATTTTTCCAAGCGGACGTGTCCATCGCGGCTCGGTGGAGCCAAAGATCGCAATCGCCGGCACGCCAAGCGTCGCAGCAAGGTGCATCGTGCCAGTGTCATTGCTGACGATGAATTCACATTCACGCAAGCGATCCATCAGTTCGGTGATTGATGTTTTTCCAACCAGATTGTTTGCGCTGTCGCCAATTTTACCGGCCAACTCTTCACCGAGTTCCTTTTCGCCGGGAGCGCCAAAGAGCACCCACTCGATTTTTTTTCCAGCGCTACCATCGAAGGCATCGTTGACGAGTTTTGTCATCTCCGCATATCGCTCGAGCGGCCAACGTTTCGCCGAGCCATACTCGGCTCCGGCACAGATTCCAATGCGGATCGTCGCGTCGTTTTTCAATGCCTCGTCACGCCCGGGAATTGCCTCAAAGATCGAACGATCAGAACAATCCGCACCGATCCGGTGGGCGATTTGCAGGTAATACTCAACGTGGTGAGGCGGCGGACCGTTCACCACTTTCTTCTCCGGAATAAACTGATTCAGGAAAACCTTCCTCCATTTGGCAGGGTAGCCCACGATTCGGCGCACACCTGCAAACCACATCTCCATCGCGGTGCGCGGTGAGTTGGTTAAAAGAATTCCCGCATCAAAGGTGCCTACCGCCTTGAGCTTGGCTGCCACACCGCGGGGCGAATCATTTCCTTCACGCGGGATAATAGCATCGACCTCCGGAAGCGCGCGCCAAATATCGGCGAACTTCGACGGCGCGATGACCGTCAACTCGGCATCGGGGCGTCCACGCTTGATGGCGCGCACCGCAGGCATCGCCATACACGCATCTCCCAACCAGTTGGGTGAACGTAGAACGATCCTGAAAGGCTTCAAATCGTCTGCGGCAACACCTGGAGGGATGCGAATTCCTCGTCGATGATTTGTCAGTAGGAATTCCGGGTTCGGAGTTTTCCAGCGGTTGTGAACCCAAAACCAATCGGCGGGACTGCGACGAATCACCGCTTCAATACCACGGCTCGCCCCATCGGTCATGGCGTCGAGCGGCGACCATTTACCGACTGCCTTGGCACCGTCTTGGGCAAGAGTCGGCGAAACCTCTGCGAATTCGACGACCCACTTTGCTGGCGAAACGGAAGTGACTGAGAGGGTGAAAACCGCAGCCCCCGTACGCTTTGCGAGAAGTGCAGGAAGATTAGTCGTCGATGCAAGTCGCCCCATGAAAGGCATGAACACACCGGCATCTCCAGCATGCTGATCGGCAAGAATCCCCACCACCCCACCCTCTTTGAGGACATCTGCGGCTCGGTTTAAGCCATCACGCCGATCGAGCAATTCAATCCCCATCTGCGCACGTCGATTGAGCACCAGTTGGTTCAACCTCGGGTTTCCAAGTGCTTGGTAAACCGCGGCCAGTTTTCGCCCTTTGATGTAGAAACTTGGATCGAGAGTCAGCACCTCCCATGGGCCCGCATGGGTAATCACCATGACCACACCTCGGTTGTTCTCTGTCGCCTTGTTCAATACATCGCGTCCTTTGACATCAATGCACGTGGCGATGTCTTCTGCGCGGCCGCCGCTAAAACGAATCGACGACAAAAAATTCGCGCCCATTCGGGAGAACATCTGGCGGTTCATGGCGACGAGTTCTTCGTCTTTTCGTTCACCGCTAAAGGCGATCCGTAGGTTTCTCAGGGCAAGCTTGCGATAGCCTGGAAGAATACGATATGCGATCCCTCCGCAAAACTCTCCAAGCCGGAAAGCAGTGGTTGGCGACAGTTTGCCTGTCAGCCACTCAACACCGCGAAATCCATAATATCCAAAGCAATTACTCGCGCGTTTGCCGAGCGGGTTCTTGCTGGGCTTCACGGATTTGGACATGGGCACTAGTAGTCCGCCAGTCCATCAATAATCGGAATGCGCTGGCGGTGTCACATTCCGGAATCTCCAACGCTGTCCCTTGTCAGCGTGCGGCGGCAAAATGTTCACTACTGACCAGCGGGAGCCTCTTCGCTTCCTTCGGCATCTTCCTGTCCGCCGATCAATGCACCGGTTACTGCGCGTTGTGAAGCCTCAATCCGATTACCGATAATGCCACCGGCTGCTGCACCAATCGATGCACCCGTTGGAGCCTCTTCCGAGGTTTCCTCGACTGGCTCTTGTTCAGCCGGTGCGGCATCTTCCGCCGGTGCCACTTCTTCCGCCGGTGCCACTTCCTGCGCAGGCGCGGTCTCTTCCGTTGGCGCAGCTTCTTCAACTGGTGCGGCTTCTTCTTCAACTGGCGCAACTTCCTCTTCAATCGCAGGAGTTACTTCCTCTTCAATCACAGGAGCGATTTCTTCTGCCGCTGGGGCTGCCTCTTCTTCGATGGCAGGAGCTGCATCATCGAGACCAAGGCCTGCTGCGCTCTTTGCTTTTTCTGCTTCGCGGTTAAAAAGCACCGCAAGGAGCATTGAAATCACGAAGAAGATGACCGCGAGATAGGTCGTCGCTTTCTGCAACACATTGGTCGTCTGCGCGCCAAACAAATCTTGAGTCATTCCACCGCCGAATGATGCGCCGAGGCCTTCTTGCTTCGGGCGTTGCATGAGAATAATCAACAACATCAGCGCGGAGCAGATGACGAGAATGGAGGACAGGATAATAATGATCATCGGATGATTTCAGGTGTAAAAGCTTATGTTGGCGAACCGACTTATCTGGACGACGGCAATCCGTTCATCGAGAGGCGCGCAAACTAGGCCACGCCTCCCGTGTTGTAAAGTGGGTAATCGCATCCGATTACGCCAATCCGTCGCGGAGAAGCAAAGCCTCGGGGTCTGGGTCGCGCCCCATGAAGTTACGATAGCTCTGCGCGACGTCCATCGAGTTCCCTTTGCTAAGGATCGTTTGACGGAACGCCATACCCACTTCCGGGTTGAGCACGCCTTCTTTTTCAAACCGTGTGAACGCATCGGCATCCAGCACTTCAGCCCACTTGTAGGAATAATATCCGCAAGCGTAACCCGTAGGATGAGCAAACAAATGGGTGAACTTCCTTAGCATGGACGGCGTCTGCGTTTTCATGGGAACGCGGTAGTCGACCAGTAGCTCGCGATCGACCTCATCGAGATCGCGACCTTTGAACTCGTCGTAATCCATGTGCATTTCCAAGTCGATTTTCCCGTGAGCAAGCTGTCGAATGAATGTGCTGGCAGCCATGTAATTTCTTGCACTGAGCATTCGGTTAAACAAATCTTCCGGCAGAACTTCGCCGGTCTCGTAATGCTGCGCAAAAAGATCGAGCGATTCGCGATCCCAACAAAAGTTCTCCATGATCTGCGAAGGTAACTCGACAAAATCCCATGGCACACTGATTCCATTGAAGGACTTCAATGGCACCTCGCCAAACAAATGGTGAATCAGATGCCCAAACTCATGAAACACCGTCTCCACTTCGCTGTGAGTGAGTAGCGCGGGCTTACCGTCGACCGCCGGGCTCATGTTGCCACAGATTAACCCGATGTGAGGAATCCGGGCATGGCCATCTTTCGGGGGCATTCCTGTTCGCAAGGTATTCATCCACGCGCCACCGCGCTTCGACTCGCGAGGGTGCCAGTCAGAGTAAAAGATTCCACGAATCTCATCATCACCAACATCACGTAAAACGTATGTTTTCACTTCCGGGTGCCAGACTTCGAACGCGCCATCAGGCACCTCGTCGCCATCGTTCTCCACAAAGACCGACGGAACCTCTTCGATCTTTGCGCCGAAAATCCTCTCCGCGAGGTCGAACATCCCTTGGATAACTCGATCGACAGAAAAGTAGGGACGAGTATCCTCGTCATCGAAAGCGAATTCATCGCGACGACGGCGCTCGGCCCAGTAGGTAACCTGCCAAGGCTCAAACAATTCACTGTCCGCATCGAGCTTTGTCGCACGATATTCTTCGAGACTTTTCATCTCGTCTTGATAGGGCTGCATCAAGCGTCCAGCGAGATCGTCGACAAAATTCAACGCTGTGGCACCGGTTTTCGCCATCCGTCGAGATGTGGTGAAATCCGCAAAATGATCCATACCTAGAAGCGCTGCCTTTTCCTTGCGCAGACGAAGAATTTCCCAAACTAGTTCGGTATTGTCCTTATCGTCGATTTGCCCCACTTCGCTCATCGCCCGCCAAATTGTCTCTCGTAGCGAATCACTCTCCGCCTGTTCCATAACTGGAAAGAATGACGGCATGTGAAGCGTGAACCGCCACTTGGGATCCTCTTTCGTCGCAAAACCTTTCTGAATAGCGGACTCCAACGCGGCATCGCGCGCCGTCTTGGAAAGACCGGCAATTTCCGACTCGTCCTCGACAACGAGTTCCCATGCGTTTGTAGCGTCGAGCACGTTTTCGGAAAAGGTCTTTGTCGCCTCCGCGAGCTCCGACTCCAGCTCCATGAGACGTGTTTTTTTCTCCGTGGAAAGATCGGCTCCGCTTTCGAGGAAGTCTTCTATGGTCTCCTGGACATGACGTTGTTGAATCTCCGTCAACTCCCTCACTGCCGGGGACTCTCCGTATTTCTTCAGCACACTCCACAGTCCATCGTTCAATGCAATCCCACTGTAGAATTCCGTCACCGCAGGCAGCATTCCACCATGGGCTTCGCGCATCGACTCGCTGTCACAGACAGAAGTGAGGTGTGAGAGCAGGCCCCACGCCCAACCGAGATCATCCCCAGCGGCCTCAAGCGCACCAAAGGTGTTCTCGTAGTTTAACTCATCGCCACTGGTTCCAAGTGCAACGATCTGGTCGATATTTTTACGCGCCGTTTCCAGCGCTATGTTGATGTCTTCCAGGACAAATTCAGGCTTCAGCGTGGACCAACGGATGTCATCGCGTTGATCGAGAAATGGGTGACTCAGCATGGGACTTCGGGGAAGGACAGGTAGATTTCGTGTTTAGGCGGACGCTAGTTGCAGGCGGCTATCAGTGTTCAAGAGTTCGGCGAGTTCGCTCCACCCTTCCGGGGTCTGGCCCTGGAAAACATGCAGATAGATCACCACTTCCTCAGCCGGATATTCCGCAAGCAGCGCATCGGCCGTCGATTTCAACTTCTCCGCATCGAGCGTATCGGGAAGATCATCAACCGCTCCGCTGCCATCGTGGGAAATCCCCACACCATCGAGAAACTTGATCAACATTTCTGAACGCGCACGCAACAACCAGATCTGCAGGAGATGCTCTGCCGCACCTGCCGACTGTTTACGTGCACATGCGGACTTCAGCCACGCGAACTGTTCGGGAACGGATTTTTTCGACACGAAAACCGGACGCAGCTTCCGTTGCTCGGCCAATGTAGCGATAGCTCCTTTGTAGGCGTCGCGCTCTTCATCGCGAAAATAACCAAATACCGCCTTGGCGGTTTCGTCCGTCATGTGTTGAAAAAGCTCGTGCGATTGCATTCAACAACAAAGCCAAGAGAACCCACCTTATGCAACGCGAAAAACCATTCGTTTCACGGATTGTGCCTGAATTAATTTCTCACCATCCATCCTGGAAAAACAGCGGACAGAAGAATCAATTGGTGCTTCCTTAACCACGTGACTGAAATCAAGCCATCTCTCTGCGGACTCACCCTCGACGACCTGACCGAGGAACTCCGGCAACTCGACGAGAAGCCCTACCGTGCCAAACAAATCCTCGAATGGATTTATGTTAAACGCGTGACGGCTATCGACGACATGACCAACCTCCCGGCCTCACTGAGGACGACGCTGAACGAGAAGTTCGTGGTCAGCCAATCAGAAGTCGTCACCGTTCAAGGGTCGAAAGACACCACCCGTAAATTTCTCTACAAGCTCGCCGACGGACGCTACGTCGAGTCCGTGCTGATCCCCGCATCACCGGCGCTCTACGGTGAGCGCGCGGATCGACGGACGATCTGCGTTTCCTCGCAAGTCGGATGCGCTTATGCCTGTAAATTCTGTGCCTCAGGTCTCGCTGGATTCACCCGCAACCTCGATGCCGGAGAGATCGTTACCCAGCTCCTCGCGACCGAAGCCGAGACGGGTGAAAAAATTAACAACATTGTCTTCATGGGAATGGGCGAACCTCTCGCCAATTTCAAAAACCTCACCAAAGCGATCGAGATCATCAACGCGCACTGGGGAATGAACATCGGCGCACGACACTTCACCGTGTCCACCTCCGGACTCGCCCCTGTCATCAAAAAACTCGCCGATATCCCTATCCAAGTGCGACTCGCCATTTCTCTCCACGGAGCGACCGACGAAGTGCGGAATAAAATCATGCCGGTTAACGAGAAGTGGAACATAGCAGAACTTTTCGAAGCACTCCACTATTGGCGTAGCAGGAAAAAACAAAAAATCACCTTCGAGTTTATTCTCATCAAAGGCATCAACGACAGCCTAGAACAAGCGGCCATCCTCGCCAAGCGTGCGAAAGAGCTCGATGCCAAGGTCAACCTCATCCCCTACAACACGGTTGAAGGACTAGAGTGGGAGCGCCCGCCAAACCGTCGCTGCGAAGCCTTTAAAAAAATCCTCGTCGAAGCCGGTGTGATCGCCACCCTTCGTCTCGAAAAGGGCCACGACATCGACGCCGCCTGCGGACAACTCAGGCTCCGCGAAGAGACAGCTGACGGAGTGGTGTAGGAGAAAGAGAGCAGGTAATGTGTGGGTGACAGCTTAGCCGATCGAATGGTAAATTGTCGGAGTGTGGGCGCCCTCGCCCACATCGAGTGGTGTCGACACCATAAAAAACGCACAAGCCATGCTCCGTCGTGGGTTGCTAGCAAGTCATTGGGCGGTGTGCGGTGAATGTGGGGCGCGGGGCGCACCCTCTCCGACGATCAATGGTGCAGTGACCGCTTAGCCGACCGAAGGCTTTGGCGACGGAGTGTGGGCGCCCTCGCCCACATCGAGTGGTGTCGTTACGATGAAAAACTCACAAGCCTAGCGCTGGCATGGGGTGCCAGGAAGTCATTGGGCGGTGTGCGGTGAATGCGGGGCGCGGGGCGCACCCCCTCCAACCGTGAATGGTGCAGTGAC
>JAGXGH010000126.1 GCA_024636835.1 Verrucomicrobiales bacterium
CGAGGTGGTAATGCGTTGGCGTCGACTCTATCCCGCTGGGCGCGATGTCGAAGGTCGGACGCTGGAACCGACAAAAGACCAAATGAGCACCTGGCTGGCGGACGAGGAAACCCTGGCCTTATGGCGCGAACGCCTAGGGGATTTGAGCTGGGTGATGCGCTCGTTGAACGAACCGCTGGCCCGACGAGCGAACAAAGAGGACAAGTGCAAGGGACGGTTCTGGGAGGGGCGGTTTAAAAGCCAGCTTCTCTGCGATGCGGGAGCAGTGATGGCATGTATGGCCTACGTAGATCTCAATCCGGTACGCGCAGGATTGGCGGAAACACCGGAAACCCGCGAGTTCACCAGCGTGCACGAACGCTTTGAGAGCGAGTGGGCGGCAAGGAGTCAATCAGCGAAGCCAAAGTGCGAGAGCACAGACAGTAAGGAGCCAGACCCGCAGCAGGCAGCCGCGTGGCTCACACCGGTGGCAGACATTGTGGTGGATGAAGAGTTTGGTCGCTGGGGTGTATCTCTGGCTGAGTATTTGGAATTGGTTGATGTGACCGGCAAGATGATCGTCGAGGGTAAACGAGGGGCGATTCCTTCTGATCTGGCGCCGATACTCACGCGTCTGGAACTGCGGGCGGAAACTTGGGTCAGCTCAGTGGAAGGGTATGGTTCAATATTCCAGCGAATGGCGGGGAGGCGTGATCGCTTGATGGGACTGGCGAAAGCGGTGGGCAGAAAGTGGTTCTGCCGGGGGAGCGGAGCGCGCGCGCTTTACGCCACCGATCCACCAGATAGCGGCGTGGCGGAGGTTTGTGGATAGTTTGGAGAACGGAAAGCGAGCGGTGCATCGAGGAAGAGGTCGACAGTGTAGAACCATGCCCTGATGCGGGCTAGTTGTGGGTCATTTGCGGTTTCACGCTCAATCGGCGGAGGTTAGCAGCGAGAATTGGGCGAATCCTGGGGTAGGGAAGGCGATTCCAGAGAGAATGGGCTTGCAGAGAGAAACGTATATCTCGAATATCCCAAAGTGAATAATGGGTGTCCTAATATTTTCATTCGTATTTTCATTCGCCCTCTTCTTGTCCTTACCGTTCTTCTGGTAAGACAAGGGCATTGGATAATGGATAATGGAGAATGGAGAATGGAGAATGGAGAATGGAGAATGGAATCCTTTTTTGCGCTTTTTGTGTCTTTTTGCGGCCATAGGAAACCTTACCCTAAGCATCCTTGCGCATCTGGGCGATAATCTCACACAGCTCCCGGAATTCAATGGGTGTTCTGGATTGGCGTAATTTGCATTTCTTCGTTTGTCGAGCGGATATACGAGACGCCGCCACTGCTTTCCCTCACTTTACTTTCGTGGGTGATCGGGTAATGTCCGGCTCACGCGCCGTCCCCGCGTAGCCCCTGTAAACTATGTCCACTGAGCTGACCCGTAACTTTTCGATCATCGCGCACATCGACCATGGAAAGACCACCTTGTCCGACCGTTTGCTCGAAGTGACGCAGACCATTACTGATCGCCAGCGGCAAGAGCAGCATCTCGACTCGATGGATCTTGAGCGTGAGCGTGGAATCACGATCAAATCGCACCCGGTAACGATGGCGTTTCCTTCGAAAGACGGGAAAATCTATCGGATGAACCTACTCGACACTCCTGGGCACGTGGACTTTTCCTACGAGGTGTCGCGGAGTCTCGCGGCCTGCGAAGGCGCATTGTTGCTGGTTGATGCGGCGCAGGGGGTGGAGGCGCAAACCGTCGCCAACGTCCAGCTCGCGCATAACCAAAATCTAACGATCATTCCAGTGATCAACAAAATCGACTTGCCCAGCGCGGATGTCGCTAGTGCGAAGAGGCAGTTGGAAGATATTTTGATGATTCCTGCAGAGGAGGCCTTATTGACCTCAGGCAAGGCGGGTATTGGCATTCTTGAGTTGCTCGAAGCGGTCGTCGAGCGTGTGCCGCCACCGAAGCAATGGGATGACAATGTTCTTCGTGCATCGGTTTTCGACTCTGTCTTTGACCCCTATCGCGGTGTGATTTCCTACGTTCGAGTGATGTCCGGACAGATCAAGAAGGGGCAAAAAGTCCGCATGATGGCGACCAACAAAACCTATGAGGTGAAGGAAGTTGGAGTGTTCGTGCCGGGTATGTTGAAAACAGACATCCTCAATGATGGGGATGTGGGCTATCTGATTGCCAACGTGAAGACGACCTCCGAGGTGAAGATCGGCGATACCGTGACCGACGCGCAAATGTCAGCGTCCGAGCCTCTTCCCGGTTTCAAGGAAATCCAGCCTATGGTGTTTGCTGGGATCTACCCAGTGACGACCGATGATTTTGAAAGCCTCAAGTTGGCGATGGGGAAATTGCAGATCAACGATGCTGCGTTGAGTTACCAAGCTGAGAGCTCGGTGGCACTCGGATTTGGTTTCCGTTGTGGATTCCTCGGATTGCTTCACATGGAGATCGTTCTCGAGCGCTTGCGCCGTGAGTTTGACATGGATGTGATTTCCACCCATCCGGGCGTTATCTATGAGGTTGACCTCACCAATGGCGAGCACCTGGTGATTGATAACCCAACGCAGATGCCAGAGCCGCAAGCGATTGAAGAGATTCGCGAGCCAATGGTGAAGGTTTCCGTGCTGATCCCGAATACCAACATCGGCGATGTGATGCAGCTGATCATGGAGAAGCGGGGCATGGTGGATAACACGGAAACGCTCGATGACAGACGAGTCTTGTTGAGCGCGAAACTTCCGCTTAATGAGATTCTGATCGATTTCAATGACCGCCTCAAAAGCATGACCAAGGGTTATGGGTCAATGGACTACGCGCACGCGGGCTATCAGCCGGCAAACTTGGTGAAGATGGATATGATGATCGCCGGCGAGCCGGTGGATGCGTTCAGCACCATCGTTCACCGCGAGAAGGCAGAGGCTTACGGGCGCAGACTTGCAGAGCGCCTACGCGAAGTCATTCCACGCCAGTTGTTCGTTGTCGCCATTCAAGCGATGATCGGTGGCAAAATCATCGCCAGTGAGCGCATCAGCGCGATGCGAAAGAACGTGACGGCGAAGTGTTACGGTGGTGATATCAGCAGGAAACGCAAACTTCTCGAGAAGCAGAAAGAAGGAAAGAAGAAGATGAAAGCTATCGGTCGGGTGAATATCCCGCAAGAGGCTTTCATCCGGGTTTTGAAGACTTCCGACTAGAATTTATCGCCCTCTCAATCGCAGCAATTTTACTTTTTGATCCATGTTCAAGAGCAAATCCCGAAAGAAAGTCGACCTCACCCGCAAGGCCTTGCGGAAGTTTATTAACTACAAGCGCGACTTGCTGAAGCCCGATCAGCTCGAAGAGCTCGAGAAGATGGACGTCGAGCTTCGCGATGCCAGAGGTAAGGATAAGAAAACCGTCGATGCTTTAATTAAGGATGTTGATGTGCGCTCTTCAAAACTGATGCCGAAAGGTTTGCCGAAATCGACTTTCCTCAGCGAGAACGTCGAGGTGTTTTTCGTCGTCATCGCGGTGATGATCGGCATCCGTGCGTTCATCATTCAGCCATTTAAAATCCCCACCAACTCGATGTATCCGACTTTGAATGGGATGCGTGCTCAAGTTGTGGAGGGTGAATTTCCCAATGTGGTCTCAAGGTCATTTCAGCGGGTGTGGAATGGCAGAAGTTATGTCGATTTGGTGGCTCCGTTTGATAGCGTGATTGCCAAGGTGGAAGATCGGCCATTTCTTCATCTATTCACCGTGACAGATGTCACATTCTTCAATCCTGCCACAGGGCAGAAGGAAACAGAGACAATCAACACATCCGCGCAAGCGCTTGCTGATGCATTTGATATCATTCCCGGGCGCCCGGTAAAAGCCGGGCAGGCACTTGCCCACGGCTTCAACCAGGCAGGTGACCAAGTCTTAGTCGACAAGATGTCCTATCATTTCCGTCAACCGAAGAGAGGAGAGGTTTATGTGTTTGTGACAAAGGGATTGAACATTAATACAGGTAATCCCTTGGTCGACCAGCAGCACTATATCAAGCGACTCGTGGCAGTGCCCGGTGACAGTTATTCCATCGAGAATAATAAACTTCTAATCAACGGAGAAGAACCTTCTGAGTTTGGGATGTCGCGGGTGAACTCGGCGGAAGGGGACTACAATGGCTACCTGACGGAATCCAAAGGACTAAGCCCCATACCTAGTAGAACGATAGCTCCCTTGGCACTGACTGACAAAAAGGGAGGAAGTTATTATCAGCCGATTTTGGCTACTGATGAAGAGGGTAACTTGATCAAAGTACCCACTGGACAAGCTGTCAGAATTCCATCGGTACCCAAGGTCCCTGATCGCCGCTACGTTTCGATGGGTGATAACAGCAATAATAGTCAAGACAGCCGATATTGGGGATTCGTTCCCGAGGAAAATCTCGTTGGTCCTGCGCTGTTTGTTTACTTTCCATTCGGTAACCACTTTGGGCTGATTAAATAGACTTTTCACGCCCTTTTCATACGGGCTTCATCGGATCTTCACATGGCTTGTGGATGGTGGCTGCGGTGATCGAAACGATCATCGTTAACCGTTAAAAAACTACACACATGAAAGAAGAAACAAAAAAACGTTGGGGAGTGTTCGCCGCTCCGATTCTTGCCGCTATTGTTGCCCTTGGAATGCTCGGAGGCGGGCTCATGATAGCAGCTGGCTCTGCGCTGCTGGCCCTGCTCCATTTCAATGACATGGTGAGCGTCTTCGGGATGCTGACTGGCACCATCCTCACCGGCTTCGGTGGACTGGCGTTTGTCGGTTTATTGCGAGGCTTGCCGAGTTTGCTGAAGAAGGAACTCGCTTAGTGAAGCTGAGTGATTTTCCTGTTTAGCTTGGTTGTTATCCTGCCATGCAGTAATCGTCGTGAATTTAGGATCGGGTGGCGGAGCTGCCCGATCCTCATTAATGCCTTAGGACGGTGATTTTTACTCGGTGGCTGGAAAATGTTTCTCTGTAGTCACGCCACCCGATGGAGGCGGGGCGCCACCACTCCAAGATCAATGGCTTGGGTGGTGTTTCTCATTAAAGATTGATGCTGCGTGCGTCGTCAGTGTCCTCAAGGTAGTGAAGAAGCTCTGCTACGCAGACGAGATCTTGCGCCGCGTTGCCAATGGATTTAAAGACGAACGGCGTTCGCTTGGGTGCTTCGGCGGTTCCATTGATGACTTCGCCAATCTCGACCGGAGAGAAATCGGCTGGCAGTTTTCCTGCTGCGTTGAGAAGCGTGATCTCTCCTGCTTCGGCGAGAGCCGCGGTACGATTATCGACGACAATGGAGCCGCGGAGTAAGGTTTCATCGGGGACTTCTGAACGGTTCGGCCCGAGAGACCCAATGGCGCTGATGAAGACGTCGTCGGAAATTTCGTCGTCGCTAAACACGGGAGTCGGACTGGTGGTTGCCGTGGCAATGACGTCGCACGATTTGAGCACTGATCGCGATGGGTTCGGTACGAATTTACAGCTGGACGAGAGATCGGCGTTCTCTTTGCAGAACTGTTCGGCGTTTTCCGGTGAGCGAGAAAATACGTATACGGTTTCGAATTCTCGTGCACAGAGCAGTGCTTCAAGTTGGTGGCGGGACTGCCCACCAGTGCCGAAGAGCGCAGCGGTCTTGGCGTCTTCCCGTGCAAAGGTTTTCGTCGCGATGCCTGTAGCGGCTCCGGTGCGTAAGGATGTCAGATAGCCAGCCTCAACCATGGCCACGGGCATTCCTGTTTCGGCACTATTTACAATAATAATACCTGGTGTTACAGCGAGCCCACGCGCAGCGTTTTCGGGGAAGATAGAAACAATCTTCGCACAAAAGATTCCTGCAGACTTCGAGTAGGCGGGTTTGTAGAGCACAGTGCCCTTGTTATTCACCAGAGCGGTGCGCAGTGGGCTCTCGACATTTCCCGCTGACAATGACGTGTAGGCGTCCGCCATGAGTTCTATCGTCCTCTGCATTGTGAGGTGTTGCGCGACGGTTTGCTGGTCAATGATCTGAATTTGCATGGTTTGAGGAAAAGAAAAGATTTCTTGTGAGGCAACGCCTGCCTACGCGATTCTCGATGAAGAAGATGTCGCTCGAATGCACGCGGCAGTGCCCGATGCTAAGCTGATTTTCATGTTGAGAAATCCGATCGAGCGCTCGTGGTCAGCGGTTCGATACAGGCTCACTAAAGAGCAGCGAGGTCAAATCATCAAGGATAACAAACGGCTAGGAGCTATCGAGGATCTCACCGTTGATCAACTTCGTGAATATATCGCCGCACCTGCCCTCGCGAAGCGCTCAGATTATCTCTCGACTATTGATCGATTCAGAAAACATTACCCAGCTAAGCAGATGCAAATTGTTTTTTTTGATGCGGTCGATACACTAAAACCCACTGTCTGTGGCAGTGCGCTGAAGGTCTTTTTGGAGGCGGATCTGAAACCGTAGCCTCTCCGAGTAGATTCAGAAATTGTTAGTTTTTGGGCGGAAATTTCATCCTCAGTGCAAAATCTCCACTGACAAGGAAATCTTCCAACGAAGCGTTGCGCACGCATCTTTGGAGGCTAATGTGTCGTCATGGCCTGCAAGATCGATCCCTCTCTACATCAGGATAAGAAACCGTCCTGGATTAAAGTGCGTCTTCCAAACGACCCGGTATTCTGGTCGACGAAGTCGATGGTGTCTGATTTGAACTTAGTCACCGTGTGCGAAGAAGCGCAATGTCCGAACCGTTGGGAATGCTGGAGTCACGGCACGGCGACATTCATGATTGCCGGTGATCGTTGCACCCGTGCCTGTGGATTCTGTGCGGTGAAAACGGCGAAACCTTTTGCCTTGGAAGACGACGAACCACAGCGCGTTGCCGAAGCGACCAAGCGGATGAAACTCAAGCACGTGGTGATTACTGCGGTGGCGCGAGACGATTTGAAAGACGGCGGAGCAGAGCATTTCAAGCGCACCATCGAAACCGTGCGTGAAGTGAACCCGGGTATCGTTGTTGAGGTCTTGGTTCCCGATTTTAACGACAAGGACTGGGCGCTGGCGATGGTGATGGAAGCCCGTCCCGAGATTTTTAACCACAATATGGAGACTGTTGAGCGTTTGACACCTTTGGTGCGTTCGCGGGCGAAGTATTGGCGTTCATTGGCAGTTCTCCGCAAGGCCAAGTTGATGGCAGGTGGCCGTGTTGCCACCAAGAGCGGCGTCATGTTGGGACTCGGCGAGACCGACGAAGAGATTTATAAGGTGATGGACGATCTGCGCGATCACCATGTCACCGTGTTGACCATGGGGCAGTATCTCCGCCCGAGTGCCAAGCACTTGCCGGTGGTCGAATACGTGAAGCCTGAAAAGTTCGATCACTACAAGAAAGTAGCGTTGGAAAAAGGATTCCGTCACGTGGCATCTGGTCCGCTGGTGCGCTCGTCTTATCACGCCGACGATTTCCGTCCCGAGTTGGATCTGGAGATGAGTGACGTTGAGGAATTGATCAACGAGATCGAGCCAGGTTTGGAGATGCAAGATGCAGATCTAAAGTCGATGCTCAAATCCGGTCAGGCCTAATACACTCATTCATACAGAGCGCGCGGTGGCGATTGCGCGCCACTTTGACTACGATGCCGTGGGGTATAATGCCGATGCGGTTACGGGGGCGGCCAGTATTCGAACCTTGCTACGCGAGCGTCTCGCCAGAGTGAAGCTGCTACTCGATCTCTTCGTTTTGGATAAACAGCCGAAATTTCTCGGTGAGCCGGTGTCGCCGCCGGAATCCGTTAAGGGTGAATAAGCGTAATCTTCACGCGACGAAATGCCAGATTTCTGGTATCCTCTGGTTACTCTCACCATTTCCGATATTCTTCTGATGATGAAATTTTCCCGATTCCAACGGACACTGACCTCTCTGCTCGCTGTAACGATGATCCACTGTGGACCATCCGTTTTAGCCCAGCAGGCATCAGATGTCGTTAAGCAAGACATCGACGCGACTGAGGCAGATTTGCTAGAGGTCGAAAAGCTCGCCGATGAGATGAACGAAAAGCCGCAGGCAATTTCTGGCCGCAAGCGTAATGGTTCAATGCCACAGCTGGCATCGCTCCGGACGAATTCCGAGGCGCGGGCATTCATTTTGCAGATTCCTGCACCGCGCGGTATGTTTATGGATCGCAATGGCGTGCCCTTGGCGACCAATGAAGTGCGCTACTATGCGGCTGTGCAATTCCCGCTGTTGAAGAATCCTGAGGACTCCGAGATTATCGACTTTGCGACGAAAGAGCTGACTGCCGCGAACCGCTTGCTCGGGACCAAAGCGGTCTTGAAAGATGACGAGGTTCTAAAGCACTACAAAAACCGTCGTTGGCTTCCGTTAAATTTTGGCTCAGCGCTCAACTTAGAACAGGCGGAAAAAGTGGCGAAGTTGAGTGCTGGTCTGACCGTCCAGCCCGTCTACTACCGGACTTATCCGAAAAACACATTAGCGGCTCACATGCTCGGTTACGCTGGTCGGGTAGGGTGGTTTCCGGACGGTCCTGTTGAAGAGGGCGATCCGATTTGGGAACAAATGGAAGGGAAGAGTGGCTTGGAAAAGTCGTTCGAGAAAGATCTGCGAGGAACAGATGGCGAGCTAAACGTCTTGTTCGATGAAAATGGCATCGAGACCAACCGCGAGATCCGCACTAACCCAGTGCCAGGAAACAATGTGGTGCTGACAATTGATGCCGAGTGGCAGAAACGTGCCGAGAAGATTTTGGCGGAGAAAGTCCGCCGCGGAGCGATGGTCGTGATGAACGTTCGCACTGGAGAAGTGATGGTGATGGCATCGTATCCAACCTTCGATCCGAATGTCTGGTTTCCATCGATTTCCACCGAGGACAAAGCTCGCCTCGATAATGATCCCGGCATACCGATGCTATGTCGGGCGTATCAATCGGCCTACCCACCTGCATCGACATTCAAGGTCGCGGTGGCAATGGCCGCGCTTCAGAGCGGCACGATTTCGCCATACAGTTTATTTCCAGGACCTCCGACCTATGCTGTGGGGAATCGCGTGTTCAGTAACTGGAACAAGAACCACGAAGGAGATCTCGATGTGGCGAAAGCGATCGCCCGCTCATGCAACACATGGTTCTATCGTGTGGGTATCATGACTGGTGCCGGCCCAATCATCGATATCGCGAAGCGCTTTGGCATGGGGTCGAAAGTTGGCCTCCCGTTGCCAGGTGAAGTGGCTGGATTTGTTCCTGACCAAGCGTGGGCGGATCGCTATCGTAATGGTCGCTTTAGCGGTGGTGACATTGCCAACATGGCGATTGGTCAAGGCGCGCTGTTGGTGACACCAATTCAGATGGCGCAGTTTATGTCGGCAGTGGCGAATGGGTCTTACCTCCCCGAGGCAAAAATTATCAAGCAGGTGCAGGATGTGCGTAACAATCTGGTGCGTATTCCTCGTTCAGGATCGCAGCGTCGGCTCGATGTCGATTTCGATGTCTTGATGGCGGTGCGTAAGGGTATGGATGATGTGGTGAACCAATCCTATGGCACAGCGAAAAGAGCACGCCTGGATGGCGCAGGCGATGTAACCTTGGCTGGCAAGACGGGAACCGGTCAGTGGAGAATTACCATTCAACAGAATGTTGCTTGGTTCACTGGATTCGTCCCCGCGGACAACCCTGAATATGCCTTCGCGATGCTCTATGAAGGCAGGCCTGGTGAAAAAGTTTCCGGTGGCGGTAGCGCAGCCCCTTTGATTAGTGAATTTTTCTCCCCGATCTACAACGAGAAGCTTAAGAAAGAAGAGGAGCGGCTCGACGAGGAGAAGAAGCGGATGTTGGAAATGTTGCAGGCCGAATCTGAGCGTAATGCCCAAGAGCGTAGCGAACGCGAGGCTCTTGCGGAGCAGCGTGCACTCGAAAATCCTGTGCAGGGTACGGATCGTCAGGACATGGAGGATGGTGCGGCAGAGCGAAAAGCGCTTCTTGATCAGGTCATTAGAATGACCGACGGCGAGTAAGTTTTTTTTGAAATCATCGGATTTGCAGTTTGTTAGGCGTTCGACACTTGCCAAGGCGGCGGGTGTCTCCTATCGGTGTCGTCATGCAAATTCAAATCGCAACACTTTGTGACGCCGCCACTGACTATAACGGTAAACTGTGCATACTCGGCACGGTTGACACCCTTGGGGCGGTAAATTTCCCAGTGACTCATCCATCTTGCGCGGTCGCTCTGCGTTTCTGCTTCTCCGCTGAAGACGAGGGCGAGCACACGGTTTCCATCGGATTCGTCGATGCCGACGGCCAGCCAATGGGTGGAAAAGCCGAGCGTCAGTTCGGTGTGAAAGTGCCGACGGAAACATCCTTTATCTGCTCGAACATGGTGGTTAATATTCAGGGACTTCAGTTTCAGAAGCCGGGCGAGTATTTGATCCGTGTGATGGTGAATGGCGATCTTTACGAGGAAATTCCGCTTCGTGTGATCCAAGTCCAACAGCCAGCCGGTCAAGCTCCAGCGCAATAGTCGTAGGAATTCGCGCGCTTCGTGTAACCTAGGCCGAACTTTCTCCGTAATCGTAAACATGGAATCGCAGCTTATTTATCAAACAGCGATGGTGACCGGTGCGTCATCAGGCCTCGGTGAGGAATTCGCCCGTCAACTCGGTAGCCGATGCGGAACGCTCATCCTCGTCGCCAGACGTGAGGAGCGTCTACTTGCGCTTCGTGAAGAACTCATGGCCGAGCACGATGGTTTGCGGGTCGAGGCCTTTGCAGCTGATCTGAGTATCGATTCCGATTTGGTCTCCTTGCTCACTGCGTTGCGTACGAAAGGGCTTTTTCCTGATCTCTTGGTGAACAACGCAGGTCTTGGTGACTACGGCGAATTCACGTCGTCGGACTGGTCGCGTATTGATCAAATGCTGCAGGTGAACATCCGCGCATTGACGAAACTTTGCCACGCCATTGCTCCAGTGATGGGTGAGTTGGGTGGTGGGTCCATTCTCAATGTCAGCTCGCTGGCGGGAGATATTCCGATTCCTGACTTTGCCGTTTACGCAGCAACCAAAGCCTATGTTTCGAGCTTCAGTGAAGCACTTCGTATCGAACTCCGCGCCGCCAATATCAACGTCACCATGATGTGCCCAGGGCCGATTAAAACTGAGTTTGGAGATGTGGCACGTCGCGAGCCTGGTGCCAGCAATGGATTGCCCAAGGAGTCGTTCTTCTATATCGATAAACATCAGGCAGTCAGCGAAGCGATCTCGGCGATGCAGCGGGGCAAAGCCCGCTGCTACCCAGGGCTTCCCGTTTACGCGGCCTCCGTCGTTCTCGGATTGCTTCCCTTGGCGATTGTGCGTTTAATCATGGCGACACGACCGCGCCAGAAGGATTAGTCATTGGCGAACAAACTCGGTAGAAAATCCATGCCCAAACCCGCAGACAAATCTTCCCCTTCAAAACGCCGGAATTGTCTGGTGCCTCTTCTTATCGGCGGGGTCACCGGATTGGTGGTTCTTTTCGTGGCATGCGTGGTGATTATTCGTTCGCCACTCGGTCCGAAAATCGCCCGCACAGCAGAGCGTATTTCACAAAAACTGGGTGGGCAGACTTTGTTTCCCGAGCGTGTGGTAATCCGAGAGGAAGTGCTGGAGGTGCCTGTTGATGCCAATGCTGGTGACGACTCGGGCGAGAGCAGTAACGACGTGCGTCGACTTTCGAATGGCATTCAATACGAAGTGGATCTGTTGCCGCAGCGCAAGGGCACAGCATTGACGAACCGCGCAGACAAGCGTTCCTATCGCATTGAGATGAAGGTTGTTGTCGAGCGGCCGGAAGCACCGACTACAGGGAGCGAACTTGTGCCATCGGATTCGAAGGTGTTAAAAGCGCTGCCGGGCCTTACAAAAGCGCTCGATTCCGCAAAGGTATCGCCGTTCTACGAGCAACTATACGAAAACAAAGAGAGAGCTATCCGTCGCGATCTATTTGATTTTCACCGCATCCTTTCACGACACAATTACTTCGATTGTAATGCCATTCTCGAACTGCAAGATCCAGAAAGTGGTCAGCGGGCGTTATGGATTCAGGCCGACATGGACATTGTTAGTGACGGCTCGGATGGTGACCGACTTCAAGACATAGATGACGAGGTATTCAGCTCTGCCAACTATCAGCCAACGACAAGCTACGGATGGGCGAAAAAATCAAAGAAGCGCAATCCGTTTTTAGATCGTGTCGAAAAGCGCCTGAAGGCGGCCGAGGATGAGTTTGCCAAGCCCGGGCTTTCCATCGAGGTGAACCGAAAACTTCGTGCGCGGATCGCCGCCGATAAACCACTTGTCTCGGATCTCAAAGCGCGCAGCTATCTGATTGCCCGCTACGATCCATTTATGGTGCTTCCTGTGTTCATGGTCACCGCCGGGAAGGGTGACTTCACTCCTCGAGTCGGTGACTATGCTGTGGTGTTTCACGATGGGAAACTCTATCCCTCCATCGTCGGCGATGCCGGACCCAACTACAAAATCGGTGAAAGCTCGCTTCGAATGGGTATGGAGATCGATCCCAAGACGAACCCTTACCGCCGTCCGGTTTCTGACTTAACCGTGAGTTATATCGTGTTCCCCGGGTCTGCTGATCGTCCCTTCGGTCCGCCGGATTATGCGGTCTGGCGGGAGAAGGTGAGCGAGCTGCTCAAAGGTTTCGGCGGTGTGGGTGAGGGATACAGTCTTTATGAATGGGAGGATCAGATCCCGAAACCCAAGGTCAAGGAGCCAAAACCTGCGTCAGCCGCGCCCGTAGAGGCAAATTCGGTCGAGAATGAAAGTTGAGGCTTGCATCTGGGTAGGTGGATGCCTGATCTTGCAGGAATTAAATTTGCTTTGACGCTACGATTCTACGTATTCGCGGTATATAATACCATTTGAAGAGTGAGATTGGTTGAATGACGGTGAATGATTTTTCGTTCAGCAAGGCATGAGAAGGGCGTGTGGCGAGCCACACAACCGCCGAATAACGCAGCTGAGCGAGAAATCAGCACCGTTGTCCTATTTCGCGAAGCCTTTCTTCCAAACTTAAAACCCTAACCATTTGACCAAGATCAGTCTTCAAGTGGTATAACTTCCTCGGTTCATATGAATATCCCACCCACACCACCAAGAAACCGACTCATCATTCCCGGTGCTCCTGCAGAGGATCCGAATGAGTCGGTAGATCCACCCCACGAGGAAGCCCCAACGGAGCTTGAGGATGCGGTCGAACCAATGCGTGCTCAAGAGGAGGTTCAAGAAGAAGCTTACGAAGAAACTCAAGAGGAGGCCGATGCGACAGACGAGTTTGTGGAACAAGCTGTCGAAAGCGTTGATGATGAGGCACAAGCTGAAGCGCCCGTGGAAGGTGAGGAAGACGATTTTCTCATGGTAGGGGGAGAGTCTCCGGAAGAACAAGGTTTCGAGCAAACTGTTCAGAATGAGACACCGCCGGAGATAGCCGTTTCCGAGGCCAAGACCATTCGTCGACTACTTCCACGTGGCGCAGTGCATGACGACACTGCCCCTGTGCCGCGTCGTTTTTCAAGTTTCCAGACATCGGCTGTTTCCGTGGCGACTGGCCAAGTTCCTCCAGTAGAAGAAGAGAACTATCAGGAGCATGCGGAACAACAGCAAACTGCTCATGGTGCCGCACCAGCAGTAACAAGCGCTGCCGCATCTCCTGCGATCCAACAGCAACGGGCGGCCTTCGTTCACGCAAAAAGTGGTTTGCCAGGATGGATCTTCTCGTTGATCGGCTTTCTCTTTGGAGTTGTCACCATTCTATCACTCGTCAAGCTTGGAGTAATGCCGGCTGCACTAGGACTCACTGACCAAAAATCACTCCGTGAAGCGGTCAAAGACGAGCGAGCTCGTATCATCAAAGTTCTCGAAAAGGACGATCTTGATCCAGAGGATTGGAATAACTTCGAAGAGGATAAAGACTGAGGCTTTTTTATGGAGATAATCGTTCGAATCACGTTTACTCCGCTGGGACATCGGGCTTCGACAACAACTCGGCTGCCTATATCCGCAGTCTGTTATCTAGATTCTTCGGCTAAGAAATGAAGACCTTCCTAATTATTCTCGCACTGTTGCCACTCATTGCTTCAGCAGATGATTCCTTCTTTTTTGTATTTGCTCAGAATGCCAAGCAGGCAGAGCAACGTATAGAAGGAGAAAACTTACACCTTGTTATTCCAATTCAGAAGATAACGACTCCCAAGGCGTCGTCGATCTTTGCTTTCCATCAGGGGCTGGGCGAAGGCAGAGACTATCAGATCCAAGTCAATCTCACAGATGAACCTGAAGAGGGGTGGATGCCGATGTTGAAGTTGGGGGATGAGATCATTGTGGAGGGGATTTCGGTTGCACGGCTAGGCGATGTTCAATTTGCCTCCTCCTTCTCTCTTGAGAGTTCAGATCCAGAGCAGATAAAGACTTGGTGTAAGGAACTTGGTATCTTGCTTAAGATTCCAAACTCGCGCATTCAGATTGAACTGAAAGAGGAAGAAGAACAGGCTGGAGATAGCGACGCCGAGTAAGCTACCATCACTAATTCGGAATTTGAAGGGGAAGCTAAGCCAGAATAGGAGCGAAGCGCCCTTTGTAGGTGTCAGTTAGGCTTTGATCGTGATGCCATTTTTGCAGCGGTGTATTCGATATCAGGTGTTTATGCGTCATGCTCAGCCTGGATTGAAGAGATGCTAGGGGAATAAAGGTTTTGCTTGCGTGTGGGCGTCTTCGTCTCAACGTGTGGGGGACACTATTCATCAAATTTCGACTGCACTTTTATGAGCAAAAAACCAACCGTTCTCATTATCCGCGATGGCTGGGGGATCAGCCCAAAGGGGAAATCCGCCGCTAAAAAAGAGGGGAATACGACACTCCTAGCGAATACTCCTTTCCACGACGAGCTTTATGCGACGTATCCTATGAGCAAGGTCAGTGCCAGTGGCTTGGATGTGGGGCTTCCCGATGGGCAAATGGGCAACTCGGAAGTGGGGCACCTGAACCTGGGTGCAGGGCGCGTCGTTTATCAGGAACTTACCCGTATCAACAAGTGCATTGCCGACGGAGAATTGGGGAAGAATAAGAATTTGAAGAAAGCGTTCAAGCAGGCGCAGGGAAGTCGTCGATTACACCTCATCGGTCTTGTTTCCGATGGCGGCGTGCACAGCCATCAGGACCATTTGGTGGCACTTGCCGCCGAAGCGCAAGCTGCGGGTGTGGAGAATATTTTTGTTCATGCGATCACGGATGGCCGCGACACTTCGCCGAAGGCTGGTGCGGGATTTTTGTCGGAAGTCGAAGATAAGCTTGCCGTGCACAACGCGCGGATCGCTACGGTGATCGGTCGTTACTATGCGATGGATAGAGATAACCGTTGGGAGCGCGTCAAGATTGCGTGGGATGCGATTGTCAATGGCATCGGGAAGAAGAAGAGTGTGCTCGCGTCCGAGGCGGTGGCTGAATGCTACGAGAAAGACAACAAGACCGATGAGTTCTTGATGCCGATGATTTTCTGCGAGGCAAAAAAACGCCGGGTTCGCGATGACGATGTCGTGCTGTTTTTCAACTTCCGCTCGGATCGCGGACGCGAGCTTTCACAGCCGTTCCTGATTTCCAATTTCAGGAAGTTCAAGACCGGTGGTCGTCCCAAGACGCATTACTACACGATGACGGAATACGATAAGACCTTCGACTGTGGAGTGATTTTCGGGCCGACGAATTTGAAGAACGTGCTTGGCCCTGTGGTATCGAAAGCAGGGAAATCCCAACTGCGAATCGCTGAAACAGAGAAATATCCGCATGTTACTTATTTCTTCAACGGCGGCATCGAAAAGCCGAAGAAGGGCGAGGTTCACATGGTGGTTCCGTCACCAAAAGTGGCGACCTATGACCTCCAGCCAGAGATGAGTGCGCCAGAAGTGACGGCGAAAGTGGTCAAGGAGTTAGAGAACTTCGACCTCGTGATCTTGAACTTCGCTAATCCAGACATGGTCGGCCATACGGGAATCGTCGAGGCCGGCATCAAAGCGGTGGAGACGATCGATGACGGAGTTCGTCAAGTGGTCGAGCGGGCACTTGAGCTCGGTGGAAAATTGATCATCACGGCAGACCATGGAAACTGCGAACAAATGATCGCTCCGGATGGATCACCACACACTGCACATACGACTAACCTCGTTCACTGCATTTACGTCGGCGCTGACCACGAGAAATTTACCATGCGTGACGGTATCCTTGCAGACATCGCCCCGACATTGCTCGACATCCTCGGCGTCGCCAAGCCGAAGGAGATGACGGGGACCACGCTTCGGGTGAAGAAGTGACCCATTGTTGAGTTTTATTTCCAATTGTGCATGCCGAGCAACACGGACACCTGCGCCACGTTGTCGGTTACCTTATGCTGGTCACCCACATTATGGCCATCGACCCCGAAGGCGAAACCACCATCATCGAGCATGATGAGATCAAAGGTGGCCTCCTTTTTGTTGCACAAACAAAAAAAAGCTGCGCCTCATTGATGAAGCGCAGCCTGTGAAAATTAATTTGGTCGACCTTACGAGCGGCGACGGCGGAGAAGAAGTGACAGACCACTCAAGCCTAAGAGAGAGAGCGTCGATGGCTCGGGGATAATGGTGGCTGTGATGCCGATGTTGTCGACCAAGGTCTCTTGGCCACCGCCGGATCCATCGGAGGTTGCTCCTCCAGTGAATTCGAGGGTGAAGGTGGCGGCTTGACCTGCCTCCCAGACATTGTCCGTCAAGCCGGTGAGATCGACTGCCCAGTTGCGTGCAGCGCCCGCTGCCATCATGCCAGATTCGTTGAGCGTTCCGGTGGCAGCTGTCCCGGAAATCGCACCACTGAAGGTGAGGGTCCAGACCTTAGCCGATTGGGTGAACCGAGCGGCTCCGTCGAAATAGAAGCCATCCATAGTTCTGTTCGTGGCCGAGTCATTGGTCAAAGTGAAGATGAGGGAACCGGGTTTTTGACTGCGGTTCAGGCTCAGGTTCACGCCAGCACTGGCGATGTCTGTAGAAGCGGAAGCGATCGCGGTGCTCAGACTTCCGAAGGTGCCGTCAGAACTCGCGCCGTCGTTGTTGTTCCAAGTACTCCAGTTGCCGCCCGTCCCGGGAGAAAGATCCGCTGTGGTTAGGGAGGCTATTTGTGAGGGTGCCGAATTCGCTCCGGACGAAAAGGTATCCCAGCCGGCAACGAGCGTGGCAGCGGAGGCGGAAATCGAGCTTAAAATTAAGCAGCTTGTGATTGCTGGGAGTGTTTTTTTCATAACGATATCTCTTGGATGTGTTAGGTGCTGTATAGTCACTATAATGCGACAGCCAATACTGGGGGGTAATATGACACAAACAATATGCTCCTGATCCGTCAATAACTTTTTTTGGTTCTCGGGTCAAGACTGCTTGGTTTGATGCTTACGCATTAAGGCTAATGATGTGGGAGCCGTATTCGCGGGAGCCTTATTATTTCTCTTTGCTGTTAAACCACTTAAGCACTTTCTTCCATAGTCCCCCGCCGAGCATTTCATCGCCGACTTCCGCGATGTGGTGGACTTGTTTGAGCATGTCGGAGGACCCTGCCCAGTGACGTGACACGAGCGCTGGGTCGATTTTGTTGATCAGTTGGTTCACAAACCATGCGGCGAGCGCAACGTCGTCAGCAAATCCGATCGGTCCGAGAATCGCTTCCGGCATAAAATCGAACGGGCTGATGTAATAAGCGATAAGCACGCCGGCTTTGGCCTTCTGGCTGGCGGGAACATCCGGGTCAACAACCAGCCTGCAGAGAAGATGAAAGAAATCCGGAGCCAGCAGAACGACGTCCAACCAGCGGTTTTCGCGGCCGGTTTTGGATTGCGCCCAGTCTTCTATCTTCTTGCGTAGACGGAGATAGAACCCAGTGCGCTCTTGTTCGGTGACGGTTAGGGTGACGGGGATGTCGACCTCGTGTTGATCATCGGCATCCAGATCAGGTCGGGTGGGAATGGTTTCAGGCATACTTCTTTATACGGTTTGAGCGAAGCCGAAGTTTCGACAGGTAGTTGGCGTGGCTACCACTCAAGCCGAGTTATTGTATTTCGTGTTTTTTATAGGGAAAGAGCATTCTTGCTTTGATCGATTGAAAACAGTAACATCTGCTCATGCGAAAGATTCATTATACCCTTCATCGTGAGGATTCGGACTTCGTAGCCCAATGCCTCGATTACGATGTATCCAGCTTCGGCTCGAGTGAAGAGGAAGCCTTGGCCAACCTCAAGGATGCCGTCGAACTCTACCTCGAAGACTCCCCGGAAGCATCTCCTGAGATCAGCGGCGTGAAGGTTGGTGAACTAGCAATCGCCTAATACGAGTAAATGGCGAAGCGACTCTCATCCGATCAATTCCTCAGAATCATTAAAGCCCATGGTTTCGTCTTCATCTCACAAACAGGAAGTCACGCGAAATACAGGAATTCCGACGGTAGAACAGTCATTATCCCTCATCCCCGAAAAGACATCCCGATTGGCACCCTCCGATCAATGATCCGTCAGTCCGGACTTTCAAAGCACCTATTCGACTGATATGAATTTAGAGTGCTCGCTTTAGACGGTTTACACGCTAATCATCCCAACGTTTCGTCAGTGACGCATATTGGTCGGTGCGGCGGTCGCGGAAAAATGGCCACATGCGGCGGTGGTCATCGAGTGCGTCGAGATCACAATCGTGGTAGAGAATGTGGGCATCGCTGACGGGTGCTTTGGCGACGATTTGGCCGAAATAGTCGGCAACGAACGACTGCCCCCAGAACTCGGTGTTTCCCTCGGTTCCCACACGGTTGATCGTGGCGACGTAGCATCCATTGGCGACGGCGTGTCCACGTTGGACGCTCTCCCAAGCGCAGTGCTGGGCATCGCCGAGAGTCGGTTTTTCTTCGAGAAGCCAACCGATGGCGGTCGGGTAGATAAGAATTTCCGCGCCTTTAAGTGCGGTGAGTCTGGCTGCTTCGGGATACCATTGATCCCAGCAAATCAGCACGCCGATTTTTCCGAATTTGGTCTGCCACGCTTGGTATCCGGTATCGCCCGGTGTGAAGTAGAATTTCTCTTCGAACCCAGGATCCTGCGGGATGTGTGACTTGCGGTAAATTCCTAGAAACGTGCCGTCGGCATCGACCACCCAGGCGGTGTTATGATAGAGCCCCGGCGCGCGACGCTCAAATCCGGATGCGACGATGACGACACCGAGTTCTTTGGCGAGGGCACAGTGGCTGGCGGTGAGTTCGCCGGGAATAGGATCGGCAAGGTCGAAGTGGGCAGGGTCTTCGTCGCGACAAAAGTAGAGTGAGGTGAATAGCTCCTGTGTGCAAATGATCTGCGCACTTCCTGCGGCGGCATTACGGATAGCGGATTCGGTGCGAGCGATGTTTTCGTCGCGGTCGGCGGTGGCTTCGAGTTGAAGAAGAGCAATGCGGGGCATGATGAGAGAATGGGTGGCGGGATTTATACCAAATCCGATGGGTGAAAACTACGATCTCCGTTTGCCAATCGCTTCGGCGAGTGCGGCGAGTTGAGTGTCGGTGTGGTCGGCTGTCGCGGTGAATCGAATGCGTGCGGTGTTTTTCGGCACTGTTGGAAACCGGATGGCAGGGGCGAGAATACCCGCGTCGCCGAGCTGCGCAGCGATGCGCAGCGCATAATCGTTTTCGCCGACAATCCACGGCACGATAGCTGATGGAGAATTGCTGGTTTGTCCGAGAATTTCGCGAAGCCGTTTGATGTTCGCGTGGAGCGTTGTGCGTCGTTGTTCGCCTTCTTCTGATTGGACCAATTTGATCGCCGCATTGGCAGCTGCGCACACGGCGGGGCTGGGTGCAGTGGAATAGATAAACGAGCGCGCGCGGTTGATGATTAGATCGATCCATGCTTGGGACGCGCACAGATAACCGCCAGATCCTCCGAGTGCTTTGGACAGTGTGCCCATTTGCAGGTCGATACCTTGGTCACATCCGAGTGCGGCCGCGTAGCCTTTTCCATTGGGCCCGCAGATCCCAACGGCATGTGCCTCGTCGACGAGTAGCAACGCTCCGTGTTGCGTTTTTAAATCGATAATTTCCGCCAAGGGTGAGACGTCGCCATCCATCGAATAGATCGATTCAACGACCACGATAATGCGCCCGTTGTTTCCAATGGTTTTGCTCGCCCAGTCGAGGTGCGACTGGAGTTTATCGAGATGGTTGTGTGGAAAGATACGGAACGTTGCGCCGCTCAGTCGTGCTCCATCGACGAGCGAGGCGTGACAAAGTTTGTCGAGGATCAGGATGTCCTCTTTTCCAGCAATCGCGGTGAGGGTGCCTACAGCTGTGGCATAACCGGTGGAAAATACCAGGGCTGCCTCGGTGTGTTTAAATTCAGCGAGCGTGGATTCGAGTTCGCGATGTGGTGGAAGCGTGCCGCAAACGAGACGTGATGCGCCTGAGCCAACTCCCCACTTCTCCGTAGCCATACAGGCCGCGTTTTTCAACGCGGGGTGAGTGGCGAGTCCGAGGTAGTCGTTCGATGCAAAGTTGATCATTGTCCGTCCGTCCGCGGAGATGACTTCGGTGCCCTGTGCGGAGTCGAGCGGTCGCAATATGCGCAGTAGATCGTTGGCTTGCAGTTCAGCAAGCTCCGACTCGGGTGAGCGCATCGAGTTGTTTGGCGATTCCGGTTCCACGCTATTTATCTTGAACGTCACTCTGTACTTACATGCTTTTCGAGCGCGTCAGGCCGTATTCAAGTAAGCGCTGGCTGTCAGTGAAGATCCGCGCGGTGGTGCTTCCGAGGATGATGCAGATCACGTTGTGACCATCGCGTGACATGCTTGACACCAAGGTCCGTCCAGCGGCGTTGGTGTAGCCGGTTTTCATCCCGTTACAGCCGTTGAGTTTGCCTAACAGCTTGTTGGTGTTGGTCAGAGTGATGGTGCGACCTGAGTTGAATTTGAACGGAAGCTTCTGGATATGAGTGATCGAACGAATTGTCGGATTGTGATAGGCGGTTACCGCAAGTCGCGCCATGTCACGAGCGGTCGAATATTGCCCCGGTGCTGGTAATCCCGAGGCATTGCGGAACACAGAGTTTACCATTCCCAAACGGCGGGCACGCTGGGTCATCCGAACCGCGAATGCTGCTTCCGATCCAGCGGAATCACGTGCCAGGCAGTGCGCGAGATCGTTGCTGGATTTTACCAACATGGCGCGCAAAAGATCGAGTCGGCGATAACGCTCGCCGGTGCGCAGTCCGATTTTTGCCGGCGCGACCAAGGTGTCGGAACGATCGACGGTGAGCATGCCGTTGATGTCCGGATGCTCGAGAACGAGGAGGGCGGTCATCAATTTCTGCGTGCTCGCGACGGGGCGGCGTTCATCGGCGTTTTTCGCGTAGAGAACCACACCGGTATCGGCATCGACAACAATGGCTGCGCGACCGTAAATGCTGGGAGCGCTCGCCGCCTGGACGGATGAGACGAGTGCGAGGAAAAGAGCGAAGTGGCGGAGGTATTCAAGCATACGGTATGGCACGGTGTGGGGGATGTTAGGCGTTCGTTTGTTGAGTGACGAGCTAACTCTAACGGGGGCGATGAGACGCTGCAAGAGTGTATCCTTGGCTATTTTTTGCGCGCTTCCGCATTGTCGTATTCAGCGAAGAAAAGCTCAACGGCATTGTCTTTAGGGGCACCGAGCGCACGAGCTTTCTTATAATGTTGTCGGGCAAGAGTCGCGGCGGGCGGTGTTTTCTGCAAATAGAGGATGGCTAGGTTGAAGTGTGTGTCTGGGTTGTTCGAGTCGAGCTTGATAGCCTCGCGCAGTTCGGATTCTGCAGCGTCGCCCCATCCGCGCTCGGAAACGATCAATGCCATGTATTGATGGGCAAGTGCTTGACGGTCTCCATTTGCCATGGCACGAGCCACCGCAGACAGGGCTAGATCAGGTTTGCCAAGTTGATGATATGCCATCCCCAAAGTCAGCCACGAGTCGGTCAATGCAGGATCAAGGGCGACGGCCTTATTTAATGATTCTACGGATGCCGCGAAGTTTCCCAGCCGGTATTCCACGGTCGCTAAGTTGGCGTGGGAGAGTGGGTTGTCTGGAGCGGCCTCGACGAGCTTGCGGTAGATCGCTTGAGCAGCGTCGAGATCGTCGGTAGCCGTGGCAGCGGCACCGGCGCGGGCGAGTTTTGTATCCTCGGCGTTGAACGAGTGCGTCGATTTTGGCGTTGAGAGCTCAAGTTGGTCTTGGGCGAGACTGGGCGCGATAACGAAGAGGAGCGCAAGAATGGAACGAAGCGGCAGCATAATTTGCAGACTGAAGGGACAATAAAACAGACTAAGAGCATTCATGGACGGGAAAATGGCGTCCTACAATGACAAACCGTTGAAGATGTGCCTCAGATTTTCCGCGTATAACCTTATAAATAGGACGATCGTAAGGAAAGATGAAGTTTTTTACAAAAAACTCTTGTCTAAGTCTGTGCGCTTGAGTAGTGTTCGATGGAACATTCGCTATTTATTATGTCTCTAAAACTTACCACACGCCAACAAGAACTGCTCGATTTCCTTCACAAGGTGCATCATACCACCGGATTGATGCCGACCACACGGGAAATTCAAAGTCACTTCGGATTTGCCAGCCAGACCGCAGCAGTTACCCACCTTCGTGCACTTGAACGTAAAGGAGTGATCCAACGACTCGCTGGAAAAGCACGTGCTGTTGTGTTTCCAGAGGATCTCACTCGTGAAGAGATTGTCGATATTCCGCTCTACGGACAAATTCCGGCCGGTATGCCCTCCGATACCCAAGAAGAACCAGACGCCAGCATTTCTATCGATGTTTCGACCTTGGGTGTGTCGCGCCGAGCTCAAACATTCGCCCTGCGCGTTCGTGGCGAATCCATGATTGACGCCCATATCTGCGACGGAGACACCGTGATCCTCGAAGTGAGGGAACCTCGAAGCGGTGACATCGTTGCCGCATTGATCGACGGTGAAACGACGCTGAAGCGATACGCCGTTGAAAAAAGAAAGCCATTCCTTCATGCCGAAAACGAGGAATATCCCGACCTTATCCCAGCACAGGAGCTGATCATTCAAGGGGTGATGGTCATGCTAATGCGAACGGGAGCCGGCAGCGGAATACGCAAGCGAGGCTAGATCCCGTCAATAGATCAGGTGCTGATATTTGGCTGACCATCCGGTTCTAGCGCGAGTCATCCAAGCAGGGGTTTTTACCTGTCTCTGCGTGAGCTATGCACCAAAATCATCAAGCCACCTTCTCAGACCAACGACAATCGCATCATTCATTTTTTCACGATGCTCCAGTGCACATCCATTAAACAAACCTTTCCACATCAATTCAATACCATGTCCAAGTCCTTCTCATCCTCTCTTCTTCGTCCTGTCGTTAGTGATCCGTCTGCGGATCGTTTGTACGATGATTGTGCGCTCGACCACACTTTGGGAGTACTGCGGCGTTCACTTCCGCGCACCTACGCCGGGCGCTTCGCAAGTTCACAGCCGTCCACATCACCTGCCGTGTTTCGATTTGGTCGTTCAACGATCGCTTGGATGAAGCGCATGATTTCTTCGGATCCTTTGCAGATGAGCACAGATGTCGGTAGGCTCGCCCGTCACGCAGCATTAGCCTCAGGGTTCGTGGGTGCAGTTGTTGCCATCTTCGTCTCGATCATGCAACAGAGCGGAGCCACTGCACATGCAGCCTCAGGAATCATCTCGTTCGCTACCGTGTCGACTGTGACTCTATTACTGGCATTACCAGCCTTGCACCTGCTCGTCTGGCTCGGTGTCGATGTCAGCGAGTTTGTGGCCAGTGATCGTGATTGTTAGTTAATGTCGCGTATAAGGGCTGCGCCCCACGCGATCGGTTGGCGGTGAAGGAAAGTTACGGACGACGTGGAAGTCATCCCTCCCTGGTGAGAGAGTCTTCACCTCGTCCGTGAATTACCTTGAGGCGGGTATCTTAGGTTCTACTCTCAGAGATGCTGCACATTCGGCGAGGGTTCCGCCGTCGGATATGAAGGCGAGCTCTTTCGATGTGTGAGCGTAAAGACCAGTGAGCGGACTGTGCCAGAATGGGGTGATGTGTGGTTCTTGTTCGAGCGAATCCTGAGAATCTTTTACAAGGTCTTCAATGGAAGGGACTCCACACGTGGCGATTGGGCCGGGGAGAAGAGGTGACGAAGTTATCTCTGTTTCATAAATTGGAAGATCCTGCGAGAGTCTCTGAAGTGCACGTTCATTTTGTCTTTCCGTGTATGCAATGATGGTGGCGATAATTGTCCACGCGATTTGTTCTGGTGACATATTGACGCGTTTAAGACGGTCAATAGATGAGCTTGGGATTAGGGTAAGTCGGTGTCGACAAATTTACGCTGGGCACTTTTAAGATCGTAGTCAACTCTCTTGATGACTATCGTCGCAGATTCGAGATCGTAGATAGCGTAGCATGCTCTCCAATCGCCGTCTCTGGGTTGACCTACACTGCCGACATTGATGAAATATTTTTTACCTGCCTCGACTTGAATTTTATGTTCCTGATCGACTACAACTTCATCATCTTTGATAAAAATTTGGGGTACATGGGTGTGTCCGAAAAAGCAGACGGGATTCATCTGATGGCTAAAACTGACCATCGCATCAAATTTGCTCGTGGTGTATACCCAATTTTCTGGGGTATCGAGATTTGCGTGAACGATCGTAAATCCATGGATATGACTGATCAGCGGTAAATCTCGAAGCCATGTCATCTGCTCACGGCTTAACTGCTTACGTGTCCGAAGAAAATCTTTGTTGGCTGCGGCATTAAGTCCGTCAGGCAGTTCGATCTTGCCCGTAATCTCGTCGAGGTCTCCTCTGACGACTGGGCATTCCAAGCTCTGAATGACTTCCACGCATTCGGCTGGGTCGGCTCCATATCCCACGATATCACCTACGCACGCGTGATGAGTACACATCTCCGAGCGAGCATCAATCAGCACCGCATCTAGAGCTTCGATGTTCGCGTGTATGTCGCCGAACACAGCACAACGCATATGAACTCTTCTGTTCTTGTGTAGCCTTATAAGCTATGACTTACCAAGTCGTGCCGAGTTCGTAGCGGGATGCAACGTCAACGAGATCATCACGCATTGGCCATTCGTCGGGGCGCTCGCTGATTTCGTGGCGCTGGCTGGCTCCCTTGAGGGTCATGCATCCGGTGTTGTCACCGATTTTTGAGATCTCGGCGATTTCGTCGGGTGAAAGTCGCTTGTCGAGAGGTGTTGCCATCAGCTCGGTGATTTTCGATTCGAATGGCTTCTCTCCACTGGCTTCGTCGATGAACGTGGGGACGACAGACTTCACCGGTGATTGTGAGAGGTTCCACAAGGTGGCGAGTTGGATGGGAGTGAGTCCGTGACGCTCTGCGATGGGCATCATTTGGGTGAGCTTTTCATAGCCGTGTTCCACCCATCCCTCGGGACGGTACGTGCGGTGGTCACCGGATTTGAACTCGTGCCCAGGTTTGACATCACCCCAGAAAATTCCGCCGAAATCAGCAACACGCGTCAGCACGTCGATGCCGAATTTCTCAGCGGCAGGAAGAGCGAGCTGGCTAGGCCATGGCTCGTTCGGGTTGAGGATCAGCATCGCCCAGTCGAGAACTTCGTGGAACTGTTCGAAATTCTTGATGATGTCGAGGGTAAAGCCATTGGCTGGTCCTGGTGCGATGCCGAGACGATCGGTGAGTCCGGCGTCTTTCGCTGCGACCATCGCCGACCATACGGCGTCACTGGTGTAGCCGAGTTCGTCCGGGTTATGCAGCATGAGAAGGTCGAACTTCGTGGCTTTGCAACGTTCGAGAGACTTGGAAGCCGCCATTTCAACGTAGTCTTTGTATCCATCCGGTCCGCGCAGAGCTGGGTCGGTAAAGCGAGGATACCCGCGGCTGCCTTCGCGTTGGCCGATGTAGAAATCATGACCGATCATACCGACGAGGGCGTAGGTCTCGCGGTCGATGCCTTCTAGCGCTTCGCCGAGAAACGAATCGGCACGCCCTGCGCCGTAGACATCTGCGGTGATGAATGTGCGCACGCCGGATTGGTAGGCGAATTGGATGACTTCACGGAAGCGATCGTCTTCAAGTGCTTTGCCGAAGTGCATAAATTTTCCACCGGACCATGTGCCATAAGCGATTTCTGTCAGATTCATGTTTTATGATCGGCCCATGCGGCGAATTGATCAAGTGATCCGAAGAAAAAGTTTATTATTCGTGATGACGAAACTTGCAATGAATCCAAAAGATGCTTTTTTGGTGCCCACGATTGCCCCGTGGTGTAACGGTAGCACAACAGATTTTGATTCTGTTTGACAAGGTTCGAATCCTTGCGGGGTAACCACACTTTTTTAGGCTGATCAGGGTGGCGGTGGCTTCCAGCCGCCAAGCCAGACACCTCCCGGCTCCGCACCCGCCAACGACCCATTCGTGAGCACAGGTTGCGCCAGTAATTGGTTAGGATAGCTGACAAGTGATAAAGCAGATAGTCCGTAGATGTTGATGCGGATTGGCTTGGAGGCTGGAAGCCACAGCCACTTTTAATATCACTGCATCGTTACCACATTCTGAAAGTTGCACGGGAGCTTACTGACCTCGCTCAGTCGAAGAAGATCCAGTCTGCGCGTGTGATTGATGCGATCCAGCTTAGTTTTCTATCAGGCGGTAAATTCGATAACTGAACAGTTCCTCCAAGCCTAGGACTGGTGTGAGTTCTTCGAAACGTTGCGGATTGTCGACAATCGCAAGCATGTCAGGTTCTTCTTCTTGTGCGCGAAGGTAGCCGCAATGGTAAATGATGAGCGCTTTGTTGCTGGTTTTGGCCTGATTGATAATGGCTTCTAGATCGGCCGGATTGTCAAGAATCTGCACCCGTGGGTCATAGCTGGTGAGCATGCGTTTACTTGTTCCAAATACGGCGGTGATCAGATTTTCATCCTTTTCGCCATAGGCTTGCCCTCCTCGCACGGCCTCCACTACTTCACGCAAGGGCTGGCGGGATTGTTCCATCAGTAGATCGCGGCTGGTGCTGGTGCTTAAAGCGTATGAGGCCAGAAACAGAGCCATGCCTAGGGCGAGTGTGGTCTGCGCGATTGGAGGCGGTATACGCACAAATCTTGACGCAAGCTTCTGGATGCCGGTGAGTAGAGTTGTTGCACCAAGAGCGATCAGCAGTGTGAACCCGACAATGATATAGACCACATACCAAGGGTGCATGATGTTGCCGGAAAGTTCGTTTTGCAGATAGGCAAGCCCTGCACCGCCGATAGTCGCGACGATGGGTAGAAGTAGCCATGAGCGGTTTTTGATCGCGGATGCCAAGCCAAGAACGGTGATACTCAGCAAAGCGGAGATTTTGTAAATACCCAGGGCGGGGAAATTCTCCACCTGGGTGGAGAATGCGGTGCCAGTGTGGTGGGCGGGCATCGGATTGTTTGATGACAGACCGGAAATGAATAGAATCCAAACCTCGCGCCACCAACTGAGGGAAAGCTCTCCCGCCAGTGGCCCATTTTCCATATAATCAAGAATCTGCGGGATCGCTGGAGCGATGAATTGGATGAAGATTATAGCGGCGAGCGAATTGGCGACCAATAATCTACTGATGATGACTGCGCGGTTTTCGCGATGCCATTTGGACTTTGAAAAGAGAATGACCGCAACGGCGAAAAAGTTCATCACCAGCAGAGCGTGCATAGTGCCGAGGACACAGAGCATTACAAGAAGCTCGGAGGCAGCGAAGCCCAGCCAATATCTCCAGCGCCCGCTGCGGATTGCCGGAATGAGGAACAGGCAGGCGAGAAGGAGGAAAAAGATCGCCTGGGAATATCCGCGCGCTTCGACAGAGTAGCGTAGATGCCAAGGATTCAGCGCGAGGAAAAATGCGGCCCCTATTCCAGCTATTGGATTTGCGTAGCGAACGCCCAGAATACCAATCAGTAGGATGCTGCCGAGAGACGCAAGAAAGGGTAGAAGACGAAGAACGGGACCGCTGAACGGGCGCTCATCGGTGGCTCTGAATTTGGCCCAGTTATCGTGGAGAAACCGCGTAGGGATGGTATATCCGAGGTGGTTGTTGATCTTGTTGCGAAAGAAAGTGTCGTGCCAAGGAAGAGGATCATATTTTAGTTTGCCGTCGTCGCTTACCTCCATCTCGCCCCAGATATGATTTCGCACCGTATATTCCTCATCATTCCAAAGGCTATGATCGAGTCGCTGTAGGCGGAGATAGCCGCCGGTAAATACTGCGATAGCCAATCCAAACATCATCCAGCGTTTGGCTGAGAAGTTCGACTTCGGGATGCTTTTAGAACGTGGCGACGTAGCCTTTGACCAGAGGCGAAGCGTCACAAATAATGCGATAACCAGCACCAAGTTAATCGCAGCAGCAATCCAACCGATGTAGGTAGAGTAGTCATCGATCCTCCACAGTTTGCCGGCTTCTGTTCGTTCCTGAATGGATTCCTGTAGTTCTGGATTCCAAGGTTTTTCACCGAGAATCAGGAAGGCTCCGAGCAGGATGAGAATGCCAAGTAGAAACCAGAAGAAGGCGCGGGCGGTATTGTTTTCCGGCAGAGTGAGGAATCGAGGTAGGAATCGGATGTGCGTCTTGTACAAAGGTGTGGGTGTCACTTTAGGACTTTTGGGGAGGAAGGGCTCGATCGTTGAGAATCTCAATACCTGCAAGGTTAGAGAGGGAAGACAATAGGCGAGCAAAATGCGCTACGCATCCGTGAAAGTCAGAGGCGTCAAAAAAGTTATCGTCGCACGAGCATGTTCTCGTTACGAGAAGTGGCCGCTTTGCGGAGCGTGAGGAAGTGGTTGTATTTCAGCCCAAGCCTAAATCATCCCGCGTTGAAGGATGGCACGAATGATTCTGGCCTCGCCGTAGGTGAGTTTGCCGTCGGAAGCTTCGATCACAGGGGAGAGGGCGTCCTCACCGTGCTCGTTGAACAATTCTTGGCAGAGATTAAATTGTTTTTTCGAGACGAATTGCTTCCAGTGGATCTGTTCGCCGTGCTCGATGAGTTGAGCGATGTGTCCTTCAATGGTGGATGGAACCAACCCGCGCTGTTGGGCGATCGCTTCGACAGTCATTCCTCGATCAACGAGCGACTGAGTTTCCCGAACCGTAGAGGAGACCCCTCGGACGATCGTGTTCGGGCGTGTCGCGTCGGGCAGGTTTTTCTTTTTAGCCCGCACTTCCGGATGGTCGGCAAGGTAGGTTGAAATGGCATTAAGGAAGGCTTTGCCATATTTTTCACACTTGCTCTGGCCGATGCCATGGAGCTTGAGGAGTTGGTTTTCGTTCTCGGGCATGGTCGCGGCCATGGTGCGCAGCGAGCGATCGGAGAAAACGACGTAGGGCGGCACTTCGGTGGCATCGGCTACTTGTTTGCGAAGATCGCGGAGGCGGTTGAATAGCCCCTCATCGCAATCGATTTGCGCCGCTCGGTTCGCACGGGTAGACGCTTTTTCAGGTTCGATACGGGTGTCCTCGTTGATATGGAACGTCGCACGACCGAAGAGAATAGCCTCCCCCTCATCGGTGAGTTGGGGGACTGGGAATTGATCGCGGGATTGGCGCAGCTTTCCGCTGGCAAGCAGGGCGTCCAACAAACTTCGCCAATAGGATTTTGGCTGGTCGCGGCCAACGCCGTAGGTTTTCAATTCATGATGATTGAACTGGCGAATCTTCGCCGTGTTGGCTCCGCAAACGATATCGCAGATGTGAATGCCTCCGAATTTCCCTCCGGTGCGGGCGACGGCGGAGAGTAGCATTTGTGCCTGACTCGTAGCCTCGACCTGAGTGAAATGCCCATTGCAGAAGTCGCACCCTCCGCAGGATTCCTCGGGGTAGGTTTCGTTGAAATAGGCCAATAACCCACGGCGACGACAATTGGGAACGGAAGCAAAGCGTTCAATGGCGCGAAGTAAGTCGCTATTCCGCTTGTGTTCGTTGGGGTCGACAATTTCATCGATAAATCGACTGACCTTGACGGCATCGCCCGGCGAGTAGAGTAGCAAACAATGGGACGGCTCGCCATCGCGCCCGGCGCGTCCGGTTTCCTGGTAATAGCTTTCGATATTCTTCGGTAGGTCGCCGTGCACTACATAGCGCACGTCAGCTTTGTCCACTCCCATGCCGAAGGCGACGGTGGCAACGATCACATCGATGTCATCGCGGATGAATTGATCTTGGATACGTGTGCGGTCGGTCGTCTCCATTCCCGCATGATAGGCAGCGGCGTTGACCCCGTTGGCCTTGAGAAGTTCGGCGGTGGATTCGACGTCTTTCCGCGACATGCGATAGACGATTCCGGTTTGCTTGGGGCGCTCACGGACGAACTCGACGAGTTGGGTCTGCCAGTCCTTCTTTGCTCGGACTTCATAGAAGAGATTGGTTCGGTCAAAGGAGGCGCGGACTTTTACCGCCTTGTTCAGCCGAAGCCGAGACTCGATATCTGCGGCAACTTTTTCGGTAGCCGTCGCGGTGAAGGCACCGACGGGCGTGTCTGGGAAAAGCACGCGTAGCTTGCTGAGAAAGAGATAGTCAGGGCGGAAATCATGGCCCCATTCCGAGATACAGTGCGCTTCATCAATGGCAAAAAAACTAGGCCCGCCTTGCGCGTTGTTTCGCAGAAATTCCACACAACGCGGTAGCGAGAGGCGTTCGGGCGCAAGGTAGAGCAAATCCAGATCACCGGTGCGGTAGGCGTTCTCCACATCGGTCGCCTCACTGCGATCGAGGGTGCTATTCAGGTAGGCGGCCTTGATCCCATTGGCATTTGCTGCGTCTACTTGGTCCTTCATCAAGGCGATCAATGGACTGACGACCACTGCCGTGCCATCGAGCAGGTAGGCGGGGAGCTGGTAACAAAGTGATTTGCCGCCGCCGGTAGGCATGACGCCGAATACATCGCGGCTGGCGAGTAGTCCCTCGACCAATCCTTGCTGGTGAGGTCTGAATTCACGGAATCCGAAAAGTTTTTGGAGTGGTGCGGTGAGTGATGGACTGATCTTAGGCATAGCGGCGAATACGAATGTTGAAAACCTCACAGAGGAATCGTTGAGTGTTCAATTGAACGCAGTGCAATTGGAGTAGTCAAGCGAAAATGATCAAATAGTTCGTTGAGGGCTCTCGCCTTTAACAAGAGGGGGCCTTCCCGCACTGGGAGTTTCAGCGAAATCACGATTCTTAGAATCACACGAACAGAATACCATTGATCAGCCATTCAGTTCCTGCTTCAACTACTCAATCTCGCGCTTTGGTCGAAATCCTCTTGATTATGCGCAGATAAGAGTTCAAAAGAACAGTATGACTTCGATCCAAGCAGTTTTTGATTTGGCAGATACTCACGCGAATGCGGTGAGTCTGCTCGGAGAGCTAGAACAAGGGGAACGGGGCGGTGTTTACACTCGGCCAGAGGTTGTCGAATTCATCCTCGATTTAATCGGTTATGACAATAGTGAGAACCTCACCAAATTTCGTATTCTTGAACCTTCGTGTGGAGAAGGTGATTTTCTTGAAGAGATTGTTGACCGTTTGATGAAATCGGCAGCGAGGTTTGGGGTTCCTGCTTCAGAATTGTCACCGTGTGTTCGAGCGATTGATGTTGGATCGAAGCCATTGATCGAGGCGCGGAAAAAAATTGCTGAGGTTCTGGCGAAGCATAACGTGACAGAAGTTGATCGTGCGCGTTTGGATGCAGCGTGGTTTTTACATGCAGATTTTCTGATGGCTCCGTTTTCCTTCGGGTTCACTCATGTTGTGGGTAATCCACCTTATGTCAGACAAGAGGATTTACCGCTAGAACTACTGAAGCTCTATCGAGGCCATTTTTCCACCATGTATGATCGAGCAGATCTTTATGTGGTGTTTTTTGAGCGCTGTTTGGGTCTTCTAGACGATGGAGGAAAACTTGGCTTTATCTGTTCTGATCGTTGGATGAAGAACAAATATGGTGGGCCACTTAGAGGCTTAGTTTCATCGGCGTTTCATCTTGAAATGCACGTGGATTTTACGAACTGCCCGGCGTTTAAAACCGAGGTAGTTGCTTATCCAGCTGTAACGGTCATTTCTCGAAGTAAAGGCACTGAAACGGCAGTATCGTTTCGTCCGGAAATCTCACGAGAATCACTGTCAAAATTGGTCCCTGCTCTACGCAAAGAAGTCGCGAGTCGACATGTTACCTTTGCCGAAAATGTCGCCTCTGGGAATGAACCATGGCTCTTAGAAAATCTACCTCGTCTTGAGGTTATTCGGCGAATCGAAGCGAATCTTCCGAAGGTTGAGGAGGTGGGGTGTAAAATAGGCATTGGGGTCGCGACTGGTGCGGATAGTGTTTACATCGGGGACTCCGATAAAATTGATGTTGAAGAGGACGCCCGCCTACCTCTGGTGATGACCCGTGATTTCGTAGACGGTCAGCTGGAGTGGAAGGGTAAATTTGTTTTAAATCCATTTCTGGAAGATGGCAGGCTGCGCGACCTCTCCGAACACCCCAAGCTTGCAGCCTATTTGGAGTTGAATAAGGATCGGATTTTGGCACGAAACGTGGCGAAGAAGAACCCTAGCAAGTGGTATCGCACGATTGATCGGATCTATCCTGCACTCAAAGATCAGCCTAAGCTTTTAATTCCAGATATTAAGGGGAATGCCAATGTTGTTTACGATGAAGGAAAGTTCTATCCGCACCATAATCTCTATTTTGTAATATCTGAGGAATGGGATATTCGAGCGCTTCAGGCAGTGCTTCTCAGTCAAGTGACTCAAGCGTTCATTGCAACGTATTCGCTTAAAATGAGAGGAGACTGTCTGCGCTACCAAGCGCAGTATTTGAGGCGCTTGAGGCTTCCCAAATGGTCTGATGTTTCTAGCAAGCTTCGATTGAAGCTTACACGTGCCGCGATCGATCTCGATTTCAAAAAAGCAGATTTGGCTACGCGTGAGCTTTATCAGTTGAGTGATTCAGACTGGGCTGCCTTAGTATCTGTATGAGTATTGATATTGGAAATTTTCCCGCGAACGTTAGAACAGCTGTCCGTGCGTTTTGGAGCGGAAGATTAACTGCCGCCGAGAAGCAAAAACTTGATGGAAAGCTCGACCAAGGAAATCGAGGAATGGTAACTGGCGGGAAGAATCTTGATTCGCTTTCATTGCTCTTGAGTTCGCTCGTCGAAAAGAATTCGCGTAGCAAGCTATCGGTTCACATTGAGAAAACTTTTGTGACGCTGCCTGGGTATTTTCGACCAACGAAGCAATGGGATCTCGTGGTCATGAATGGCAAACAGATTGTTGCGATCGTCGAACTTAAGTCGATTTGTGGGCCTTCTTTCGGAAACAATGTGAACAATCGAACAGAAGAGGCAATTGGATCGGGTTTGGATCTACAAACCGCTATTCGTGAAGGTGCCTTTGGACGAGGAAAGCCGCCATTTACAGGATTCGTCATTCTGATCGAGGAAGCTGACCAATCTAAGCGCCCCGTCCGTGTGACTTCAAAGCACTTTCCGGTTGATCCTGAGTTTGAAGAAGCCAGTTACATCAAGCGGCTTGACCTCGCTTGTGATCGGATGATGAGAGAAGGTCTATATTCATCCGCGGCGGTGTTGGTTGCACCCAATCGACGACTTGGTCAGTTCTCGGAATCCAGTCCTGAAACAGGAATCAAACAATTCTTAGTCTCCTTTGCCTCGAGGATTGCTGAGCAAGACCTTGCATGAGCCTCTCTACAATTGGGGTGGATGATGTCGGAGCGCCGATTTTATTTGTTTTTGTTCACGGTTGGGTAGGGGAATATTTAGCCTATCGGCGATAACTTTTTCTGGAGGTTTGGCTGCCTGCTGCCAAGCTGAGGGGAATTCAGCGATCCAGCTTGCCCGTGTCCGACGAACATCTTTCTACCGCCCTTTTCCGCGAAACCCGAGGAGCCGCGTTTTTCCGTGTGCTGGCCGGGAAGAATGCGCCGTTTTATGTGGATGCCCTGACCGCACTGGAACGCGAAGCCTCTGATCATCCGGATGGGGTGTCGCGCGAAGTGGCGATTGGCATCATCGAGGAAACTCTCGAGGCGCACCCAGGGATTGAGTTCGATCAGGATGAGCTGTTGGAATCCCGCGACCTGCGCGAGAAGTCGCGCAATTTGCTCGATGTGTTTGTCAAAAGCCATTGGCTGGAAGAACCGCCGCGTCGCGATTGGCGGCGGATGATTTTGTTTGATGCCCACGGCTCCACATTGATCACCGCGCTGCGTAAAATCGCCTGGCCGGATGCGGCGGTGTTTACCGATAAGATCACGGGAGTTTGCAGCATGCTCGCTGATGAGGTGGCGCTCTCGGATCAGCCGTGGCAGACGGTGGAAAACTGCTTGTCGAATGTTCGCGAAGGGATCAATGAATTGCGATCGATGCAGAAATCGGTTCAGCGTCACACCCGCAAACAGTTGGAGGAAGAAACTTTACAGGGGAATCTGGCGGTGGTTTTCGATGAATACACCGATCAGATTTCCCAATCCTGCTATGCCGCGTTGGTTCGCGCCCGACTTCCAACCCGGCTTCCGGAATCAGTCCAGCGAATTGTTACTCGAATTATCGACGACACGACAACGCTCAACGCCATGCAGGAAGAGGTGTTGAAACGCCACCCTGATATTTCTGCGGAGTCTGCGCGAGCGCGGGTGCTCTCGGAGCTTGATGATCTGATCGAGCAACTCGATCAGGTGTTGCCCATGGCGGATGAAATTGACCGTCGCACCGCTGACTTTACACGTCGCTCGCTGGCGAGGTTCCGCTATTTGCAAGACGTCACGGGAGAGCGTCGAACGGAGATGAAGAGCTTTTTTGAATCGGCAAACCGCGCGCTCGCCGGACGCAAACTTCAGCGCAGCAGTTCTACACTTCCCAACCTGCCGGAGCTTCTCCTTCCAGCCGTGAAACTCCCAGCGGGGCTCGATTCGCTTTACTCGCCGCCGCGTCGTCACGCCCCTCTGGAGGAGGATCCTTTTGAGGATGAAGTGAGTGATGAAGATCGTGCATCGGGGCTCGATGACATGCAGCGGACGATCCGAGACTCACTCTCTGTGGCGCGTGCGAACCGTTTGGTGAAGTCGATGCCGGGCGGCAAAGGGGAGCGGATTGAGAGCGATGCGATCGAGCTGCCGAAAGGCGCTGCCGCCGGTGATCTTATCGCGCTCTTTCTCCACGCCGAGGCTCCCGATGCGCGCTACCGTCTCGATGTCCGCCGCGTCTCGGAAGAAAACCTTTCACCGTCACTCGACACCATAAAAGATGTTTTTGTCGAGCGCTTCGCCGTTATTAAAAAATGAATTCCGAAGAACCATCAGCCTTCCTTACCGAGGAGTCCACCAGTCTGCTCTCACTGTCGGAAACCGATCGCGATCGCCTTGCAGAAGCGCTCCAGGAGCTGCTTTCCACTGGGTCGATCAATGGCTTGGAAAGCAACCGATCTAACCTCTACCACTGGGCGCGCCAGCACGATGATTGGCTGAAAGAGATTGCCGCTCTCAACGGTCTTGATGTTGCCGTTTATCACGAGGAACGGCTGATCCAAGCGACTCCGAGCACCGCAGGTCTGCGTCTGCGCTTAACGCAAGACGCCACTCTCGTCTGGCTGGCGCTTTGGTTTGCTGGAGACGTTCGATGGCGCGATGAAGGAGCTGACCAAGCGTTTCTCTCCGTCGCCGAGTTGATGGATCTCATCCACGATCAATTGCTGCCGGATATTGTCGGGAGGTTCCCGCAAGGGAGGCTTCGCGACATCCTCCGTCAGGCATCGCGGTTCAATTTGATCCGACTGATCAATGCCGAGCCTTTCGAGGAAAGTGGCATTGAGGTCTTGCCCGCCATCCGCCGAGTGATTCCATTCCGTGATCTCGCGGAGTGGCAGGAAACCGCCGCTCAATTCCAGCTGGATGAGGATGAAGAGGCGGATGACAATATGGACGAACCAGACACCTCAGACGAAGAACCCGACAACGAAGTATGAGCCGAGCGATTCAACTGACAAAAATCCATGCCCTCAACTGGTATGGTTACCGGGATTCACTTCCGGTGAAAGGTAACCTCGTGCTTGCGGGTGTAACAGGTTCAGGAAAGTCGATTCTGATGGACTTGCTGATGCTTGTGCTCGTCGGCCCCGAGCGTGCGCACCATCATTTCAACCGCTCGGCAACAGGTAGCAAGAGCGACCGCACCATCAAGGGATATTGCCTACTCGATACCAAGCGGGAAGAGAACGGGCAGCCGCAATTTTTCCACGATAAGGGAGTCACCACCTACATCGCTGCCGAATTCACTTGGCCGGATGGGTCGAGGGTGGAGACCTGGGGGTTGCGCTTCGAGTTTCGTTCCGCCAGCGAAAAGGATGGCACAAGCACGCCGTTTTTCTGTCCGGCGGCTTTGGAGAAAGAGGATTTTCTACAAGCTGCCGAGGATGGGAAACTCCGACCTGCTCCGCTCGGACCGTTCAAGCGGATGATCGAATCGCACGGCGGCCGACTGTTCTCATCACCGCGCGAATACTTGCGCGACATGGCGAACCCCAGCCATTTGAACTTCAACAAGGACGTTCTCCAGCGGCTGCTGCCCAGCGCCATGTCGTTTACGAATTTGAAGTCTTTCGACGACTTTTGTCGGCAGTTCGTGCTCCCTGCCGAGGCCGTGCCGGTGGACGATGTGGTTTCCTCGTTCCGCGATTTTCAGTCCTATGAGCGCGAACTGAAAAGTCTGAACAATCAACTCGAGCGGCTCACTCGCATCCGCGATGTGCACACCACGCACAGGGAGGCGGAACGCGACCATCAAGTGGCGACCTACCTTGCTGCCGAGTTCGCGCATCTTTTCAGCGAGCAGGTAGCCACAAAAACCCGAGAGCGTCTGGATCAGTTGAAGGAAGATAATCGAGTGGATGAAGACCGCTTGGCGGAGCTCGATGAGCTATCCAAAGAGTGCAGGCAACGGCGCGAGTCGATCCAAAGCGCGCTCAACGAATCCTCCGAAGGTCGTTATTACAATAAACTCGTCGCCGACATCCGGGAGCTGGAAACAGAAATCGAAGCTCTCCGCAGCAAAGCGCAACGAATCGATGATCTGCTGCACAAGCGTAACTTGTCTGCTCGTGCGTGGCTCAAAGATGTTGATTCCGCGCCACTCGAAAAACTCGTCGATACCACAGCGCTGAAACAAGCCATTGAAACCTTGCACAGTTGCGAGCGCAACGAGTCCTCCGCCACGCTGCACCTACTCGCCCAATCCGCGGATAGCGTGGTGAATTTTCTTCGCTCCGCATTCGAATCCGATGCCGTCGAACTGCGAAAACTTCGTTCCGAAAAATCGGATCTCAGCCGTCAGGTCGATTTGCTGCAGCGTGGGATTTCTCCCGGCAACCAGCCGCTTCTGACCGCGTTGAAAGCTCAGCTACCGATCCTGGATCAACACAAACCGCCGCGTGCCCTGCGCGATGTGTGCGAAGTTGCCGACGAAAAATGGCGCGTCGCCGCCGAGATGGTATTCGCTGAAAAGTTCGCCGTGCTTGTCGATTCGGAGCACATCGACGACGCGCGGTCCATCCTTCAGCGTCTGCCTGAATCCGAGCGGGTGAAAGCCGGGTCGCAGCAACTCGTCGATCTAGGCAAAGCGGCCGGCAAGCCTCCTTTGGCAAAAAAGGGGACACTCGCCGATGCGCTGGAAACAAGTGATCCCGAGGCGCGTCGCTTTGTGGATACGCTCTTCGGTGAAATGGCCTGCGTCGATTCTGTCGATGACCTGAACCTTCTCTCCTGTGGCGTCGCGTTGAATGGAATCCACAAGCGCGACGGTGCGTTGATCAACCCGCCGCCCTACGATGGGCAGCCCTTCATTGGCGAAAAAGGCCTGAAGCGTCAGTTGGAGATCAAACGCCAGCGAGTGTCTGAGATCGATGCGTCACTGCGCCGCCTCGAACCCATCGAGAAAGAGGTCGAGCGACTGATCAGAGCCCGCGAAGAAAAAATCCCACAGCATCACGAATTGCTCAACGATCTGGTTCGGGTCGAAGATCTTCCTGCTAAACAACGCAAGCATGAGCAGGAGATGGAGAAGTTCGACGCGATTAAAACGGAAGAGTTCGACAAGCTCCGTGAGGAGGCCGAAGACCTTCAGGAGAACATTGAGGCAAATGATAAAGAGCACACCGCCATTCTCAAGAAAGGTCGGATCACTGAAATTCAGCGCACAGAAAGAGAGCTTGCCGAGCAACAAGAGATCGCCAGCCGGCGCGAAGATGAGTTTTCAAAAATGCGTTTGCGCATCGATATTCACAAGCACTTGGACCGCTACAAGGAGTGGAAGCAGGAAGCTGAGGAATATACCCCAGCGCTCGATAGCTTGGCGAATGAGTTCAAGAAAGCCGCCGGAAAAGCGGAACTCGATGCCACCGCTGCCATCGGTGAATTGAGGGTGGCGATGATCGATTTCAAAAAGACCTTCTCGCCGAAGTTCGATGACTTGTCAGATGATGGTTCCGACGCCTCTGCCTACGTCACCCGACTCGAACAGATCGAGCACGCCAACATTCCGGAATACGAGAAGAAGTCCGTCACCGAGCGCAAACGATGGAGTGCCTTGTTCCGCACTCAGGTTCTGAGTCGGATGCAGCAAGCGTTGACGAATGTTGAGAATGTGATTCGTTTGCTCAACCACCAACTGCGCAGCCCCATCGGACACGATCGCTACAAAATAGACAAACATCCCAACCCCGATTTCAAGGTTTACCGCGAGCTGATTAGTCTGAACGCCCTTCACCACGAAGACGAATTGTTCTTCGCCAGCATGGGTGATGAGCTCAAGGATGCGCTCGAATCGTTCCTGAATACACTCGTGGAAAGCGGCAACAGTCCGGAAGCCGCGCGCTTGCTCGACTACCGGCAATATTTCGATTACGACCTCACGGTCACCGATGTGCGCGATCCCGACAGCAAGCCGATCAGCGTGGATAAACAGAGTGGAAAGATGAGCGGAGGGGAGAACCAAAGTCCGTATTTCGTTGCTATTCTCGCCAGTTATCTCCACGCCTACAACCGCCACGAAAACCGACGGAAGGAGCCATCCCTCGCCTTGGTTCCGATCGACGAAGCCTTTTCGAAGCTCTCAGGTGAGCGCATTCAAAACTGTATCGAAGCCATGTCGGAGCTCGATCTCCAAGGGATGTTTTCCATGTCTAGCGGCAATATCCCTTATGCCTTCAGTCAGTGTGATGAACTCATCGTTATCTCGCGAAAAGAAGAACGACGCGGCACCCGTGTTGGTGTTCGAAACGTCCCCGTCATCCTTTACCGCAACTCACCCGAGGGGCAGGAATGGATGAAAGAAGCAAGCACTACATAAGCGGGGTTCCTGTCATCAATGTTCAATGTCCCATGATTGAGTTCTTTAACCGCAATGGAAGCGTAGCGGACATGGACGAGCTGACATCCACTAACATATCGAGTCAAATTTCGCAATCGGAACGCAGTGGAGATAGCCAATCACAGATTGCCCGAAGGGTGAGCGTAGCGAAGCAAATGAGCGCAGATTTGGATGGGGGCAGATACAAATGTAGGTTAGACGTGTCGGCTAACGGCATTACCCCGAGCGAAGCTCGCACTTCCTTCCTCGCTACTACCCGCTACTTTTTTTCACCATGAAGAACATAAAGGCCATGAAGCTTGGTTGAGTGATAACTACAAGAAGGACTGGAAGGGCAAGAAGGTTCCTATCAATGTAGGTCGGACGTGTCGGCCGACATCCTCCCCGGGCAACGCCCGCACTTCTGCCTCCCATAGCTAAACTTGGAAAATTTTGGAGGGAGCGCAACGGATCTCACCCTTCCTACGCTATACTTTCTACCATCTACTTCTGCAGCCACTACTCGGAGACTTCGTTACCGATTGCTTATATGCGAGGACTGACCCCGAGTATGTAGAATCCGCCCACTTGTAAGGCATCGTGTTCCTATGCGCCGGGGAGAACTATGTCGGGTTGAGTTAAGAGTGTCATTTTTGACAATGAATAATGTTTCAGTGCGAAGCCAGGACGCTAGCGGCCTTCTGCCTCAACGCGGACGAACAGCTTAGACAGGTTTCGTAAAGGACCGCTGAGTGTCACGGCGACCGTTTCGACACCATCGGCATTCGGAGTGCCGGCGGTCTGTTGGACCCTGGTGTCCTCGGTCCAATTCTCCAGATCAGTGGAATACCAGATCTTATAGGAAAGCCCGGTCAATGCGGCAGCGCGGCGGATATAGGAAAATGTTCCGGAAGTGGGTTCGATGGCGACAGCGATCGGGTTGCTCGAGGAGGGATTTGTCGGGTTGGTCCCAAAGATGCGCTCCTCGTCGTTCGTCAGACCGTCGCCATCGTGGTCAGCAGACGGGTCGCTGAGATCGGGGCCGGAGTAATTCGCAGCCCAGTTGCTGTAATCCTGATCCGAGGGGACCACCTCGGCGTAGCTCAGGCCAAACCTAATTTCATCGATTTCCGGCGAGACGCCATATCGCCCGCCGGCAAAGCCGAGGACGGTGTAAAGGTTCTGCTCGTAATCAGCCGTGATGGAAGAGGCGGGAGCCGACGGCAAGGCCAGGTCCGTTCCGGGAAGATAGACGTCCAGTCTGTCATTGGTCCCCGGCGCTCCCCAGGTGATCTTACCGACGATCAGAACCGTGCCGTCATTAACGGGTGCCCCGGACCCCGAGTTATTGGGTGTCCAACTGAAGGCTGTCGCGATTCCATCTGCGACCTTGACGCCGAGACCTGTTGAGCCGACGCGCCCGAAACCATCCGGTGGTCCGTCGCCGATCGAGAAATAGGCCCTACGCAAGTCACCGGTGTTTTCTGAAGTCATCAGGCAGCTGAACCAAAATTCGGCATTGTGCTCGAGCAGGCCGAGCGCGTTGAGGCTTGGGCCGATATCCGCCGCGGCGTTCACGAACCTGCCACCCGACTTAGTGACGCGATTGCCGTTGGTCACCAGGCTGCCGTAAGTCATGCTCTCGCCATTGACCACCGCCAGATTGCCAGCGGACCATAGGCCGGTGATGCCAAACCCCGTCTGGTTGTTGCCTAAGTTTGAATCGGAATCGTTGAAGGGTTCGTAAATGAACGCCTGTCTCCTGCCGGAAAGCGAATAGGTTCTGGCAGACAGCGCGAGCGCGTTTGAGCCTTCATTGAGCGCGGGCGACAGATCACGTGTTCTCACTGTATAGGTGTAGACCGTGTCCGCATCGAGGCCTCCATCAGTGAAGGACGGGCTTCTTTGCCAGCCGCTGTCATTGCCGCCGGGATTCCCCGAGGTTTCCTGGAAATAGTATTCAACTCCGTTCGCATCGTCCGCGGTCGTCGCTGTCATGCTGATGGCGCTGTCGGCCACCGCATAGGGAGAACTCGCCCAGGTCATGGGGTTGGGGCTTGGCACGGTGGTATCCGGCACAAACGGGACATCCGCCGCGATCGCATCCTCATAGGTGGCACCAAAGCGGATCTCGTCCAAGCGGATGTCTGAACCGGAGAAAGACAGTGTGTCGAAGCGCGATTGATCGAGAACGGCGCTCGCCGATGAGACGGCTGCCGCAGGTTGCACCATATCAGCCGCCGGTAGGAAGATTTCGACAAGGTCGGGTGACAATGCGTCGGCACCCCAGGTGATTTTTCCGACTACTAGGCCCTCGTTTCCTTGCGCGATCGTTCCGGATGTGCTGCTCGCAGCTAGGAGCGAAGACCAAGTCGCCGCCTGAGTGGATCCATTCTGGTTCACACTCACGCCGATAGCTTGACCGGCGTCTTCAAGATCGGGGATGCCGTCGGAGCCGTCGATTCCTGCAGTACCCAAGGCGAGTTGAATCGAGTTGTTGCTGCCTGCGACATTGCTCGTCAGGAAGCTGAACCACAAGCTGGCACCGTCTTCCATTAATCCGGAGGCTTCCAGTTCCGGGCCGATCAGTACCCGCGCCTTGGTCGCATTGCTGCCTAATTTGCGGAAAACGCTGCGTCCGGAGTTCGGTAAGCTGCCGAAGAACAGGTTCGGATCATCCACGATCGTGGTCGTGCTTACCCAAGGGCCCTGAAGGCCAAGGGCGCCGGGATTGCTTCCCAGGGTCGGATCGGTATGATCGAAGGGTTCCTCGATCAACGCGTTCCCCAATCCCTCGATGCTAATCTGCACTTCTGCAGGGGCAGGGGTCCCGTTTGTCGGGACCAGACTGTAGGTGATCTGGCCGGTGGTGGGTGGAGCGGTATCGAGGTAAGTGGTATCGCTTCCCGCGAGTGAGGCGGGGAGGACGGCTCCGTTCCTACTAAGCTCCAGTCCGGTATAGCTGAGGTTGTTCTGCCATTTCAGAAGGACGCCGTCCAATGCACGGATGGCTTTAAGCTCGGTGACTCCCGCATTGAAGGTCAGGCTCAGGGGATCGCAAGCTGTGCCGCTCATGGTGAATTGTAGCTCGTAATCCAAATTTCCGGGGACGGCCGTATTGTCGACGTAGGTCGGCGGATCCACCGGTGCCGCCGCAGCGATTTCCTGCCCGCCACGGAGAATCCGCACGCTCACCGGCATTTCGGTGCCGTTTCTCCAACGAAGTCTTACTCCGGTTCCATCCCGCTCCGCCGTGAGCAGATCCGGACAACGCTCCGGCACCATCCGGACCATTTCCCGGCCCATCGCGAGTCCGAGGTTGGTGTAGGTTTTTGCGTTGCGGTTCCAGTGGAAGCCCTCAGTCTGCGGAGATTCTTCGGCGGGTATCCAGAATTGCAGGTCGTCATACTTTTGCTTCGCATCGATCACCACCACGTTCCCGGCGAATTCGGGATAAGCCGTCGCATCCGCCATCTTCAGCTGTGCGCGTTCCACGGTGGAGTAGGATTCCGAGTCACTCTGCGCCGTCGTCGCGATCACAAAGGGAAGGCCCGGCGCGCCGAGATCGTTGCGCATATCCCGGATGAAATTCGCCATGTTGACTTCATATTCCGCGCTTCGCGTCGTATCAATCTGGTCGTTGTAGCCTTGGTGCCAGCAGAAACCCGCGATCTCGTAGCCCTGCTCGTCGTAATCGGGAAAATAGGTTTTCAGATTGGCCGTCGCCTCATTGACCAGTCTCAGGATCTCGGTGTAATAGAATCCGTCGTCCGAACTGGAAGGCGGCTCGACGGCCCAACCGGAGCTTGGCGGGCGAAACTGGGTCGCCAAGGCTCTTCCTCCCCAGGCTGCTTTTACGATCAGCACCTGGCTGTCATAGAAATCGCCGGCGAAATGCCCGAAGCCGATTTCCGGGCCGACTAGATCCGTTCCAGAACCGTAGCCCACCGTAAGCCCGCTTTGCCGGGGTGACTCATCGCGTATCCACACGTCCTCGCGCACGGCCCATTCGCCGGTTTCATCGACCAGAAACTGGTATTTCCCCTCGGGATCGTTCGCCACCACATGCGCCAGTGTCCCCGGCGTCGTTGCAGGCAGAATTTGTCCCTTGCCCTCCATGTTCGACTGCCCTGCCAGGATGAAAATTTTCACCGGGCTGTCACCTGCCTGTTGGGCCAAAGCCGCAGGGCTGCAGCCGACTATTAGAATGGAAATAAGTAATCGGGGGAAAGTCATTATGGATAAGGATTTGAATTTTTGCAACGCTGACTACAAAGTTTAAGGTTAAACTCGGAATCGGCAATTCGCGTAAGTAAATTTTGTAAACCGTTAATTAAGGTTCATCCGGAGTTAAACATATTCCTTTAGGTTCAACCCGCTTCGCCAAGGCTTCGCAGGTCAAAAGTCACATCCTTTGATATGGCGTAGGTAATCGCCAACAAGTGTTTCCCCTGGGTTTTCCAGGTTTTCCATGTTATTGTTTGATCGCTTGGTGGCTAGTTCTCCGTCCCTTGGTATTTCTTAAAGTTTTCGGCCTGCTCGAAGATTTCTTTATAGACTTCCTCTTTGTCCGCAGGTGCATCCTTCCGTCTTCACTGAGAAATTAACTCTTCCAGTCTGCCGGTGCCTTGATTACTGCCTCGGCGATGAGGCTCATAAAAGGAAATGCATCTTGCTTGCTGGACTTCAACAAGAAGGGCTGGAAGGACATGAAGGTGCTCGCAAAATGTAGATCGGACGTGTCGGCCGACAGCCTCCCCGAGCGAAGCTCGCATCCTCGCATCTCCCCGTAGCTAAACTTGTGAAAGTTTGGATGGAGCGCAGCGGATCTCTCCCTTCCCATCCACTACTCGCTACCTCAAAGTCCCACTACTCGGAGACTTTAACCGCCACAACAACACGACACCTCGGATAGTTGCTGCACCCCCAGAACTGATTGCCTTTGTTCTCACCTTTTGAGGCAGTGCGGAGGATCATCTCGCTTGCGCATTTCGGGCACTGAGGAGTTTTCGGCTCTAGTGGTGCGAATGTTGCCTCGGGAGAGGGAACTGGCGGAGGTACGGACTCAGCCACATCTGCTTTCGGTGATTCTAAATCTGGTGCTTCGGGAAATTGAAGATGTCCGGCGACGAGTTGCCGGATGTCATTGAGGACATACCCCTTGGCTGCGGGAACGTGAATTAGCGGCAATTCAGCTGCGGCGAAAACACGATCCACAAAAGCGTCGCGTTCCTGTCGGTCTTTACGCTGATGGGATTTGTCATCGAGTTCCACAGCAAGAACCGGTGTCATGCTGCCAGCCTCGCAGATCAAGAAGTCGACATGCTTCTGGCTGATCTTGGCGCGAGGTCCTTGGTTCACGTGGGGACGCTCCACATAAAAAATATCGCCGAGTCTGACCTTGGTGATTAAATGGTAATCTGCGGGGATGATGTTTTTCAGAACATGGAAAAACGAAATTTCAGCGGCGGAAAGAAACTCGTCACGTTTGTGGTAGGGAAAGCTGGTTTTGGATGATGCTGATTTCTTGAGGAATGGAGCGAAGAGAATGCCGAGACAGCCGGAGGGATTGGAAGACATGGTGAGTGATTGTTTAGATGAAGTAACGACCCATCAGTGTCACGCGGGATAGCTTACTTTATTGTTATCATCGAACTGAATGACCTTTGCCTGCAAAAGAGCATCAATGGTATCCTCCAACTCTTTCTCGGAAAGAGCTCTTGCAAAAGCCGCCTGGATAGAGGTTTCCAGCGTTTTTCTCTTTGAGGGTTTGCTGATGACCTCTTCCCGGTAGCGGCGTTTCAAAAACTCTACTCTTTCCTTGTTGGTCATGAGTACAGGTATTTCACTGAAAGACTCTTGGCGGCATGCTAGAATTTTATTACTCTTTAAATGGTGGATGACGGCATCAAATCCTTTGTCCTTGGAAAGAATGTGGAAGTAGCCTTTCGGGTCGCGCTCGGTTTGTTTGCCCACTTCACAGGCGAGCACAAAATCCAAAGCGTTCTTTGCTATGAGACCGGTTTCAATCAAATTGACTTGGTCGGCATGCCTTTGGATGAGCTTTACCAAAGTCACAGGCAGTGATTTGTTCCGCTGACCTAGAACGAGCGTGACGTGGGCGGGTTTGCCCGTGAGACGGTCGAGATCCGTTTCTTGGACGTTCTCATAGTCGACGTAGATGTAGTTTTGACGAGCCATGGATAGGTGCTACTCGGAAGAAGTTTGTAACGCCTCCTCCACCGCGCGGAACTCCGCCAGCGCGGCTTCCAGACTCTCCACGATCTCAGCGGCGAGCACTGCCGGTGCCGGTAGGTTCTCACTGTCTTCAAGGCTGTCGTCCTTGAGCCAGAGGATGTCGAGATTGGCTTTGTCGCGGGCGACGATTTCGTCGTAGGTGAACTTCTTGAAAGTGGCAGTGGCGTCCCGCCTCTGATTCTTCCCCTTGTAACATTTCACAAAATCCTCAAGGTCGCTTTCTTTCAGCGGGTTGGTCTTTAGGGTGAAGTGCTGGTTGGTGCGGAGGTCGTAGATCCAGAGGTCTTTGGTCCAGGGCTTTTCGCTGGCTTCCTTGCGCTCGAAGAAGAGCACGTTGGCTTTGACTCCCTGAGCGTAGAAGATGCCGGTGGGCAGGCGCAGGAGGGTGTGGACCTTGCAGCGCTTGAGGAGTTCGCGGCGGATGGTTTCCCCCGCCCCGCCTTCGAAGAGGACGTTGTCGGGGAGGACGACGGCTGCGGTGCCGCCAATCTTGAGTTCGCTGACGATGTGCTGGAGGAAGTTGAGCTGCTTGTTGCTGGTGGTCGCCCAGAATTCGTCGCGCTCGTATTCCTGCTTCTCGGTGCTGATCTTGCCGTCGTCGCCGACGATGGTGTAGCCGCCTTTTTTGCCGAAGGGCGGGTTGGCGAGGATCATGTCGAACTTCCTGCCGCTGGGCTGGGCGAGTGCGTCGGCGCGGTCTACAGTGGCAGATGCGTCCCGCTTCTGATCTTTCCCAGAGGAACTGAAGCTGGAAGCATCAGCCACTTTGCCAATGCCGTGCAGATACATGTTCATGGCACAAAGGCTCACGACCCCAGGCACAATATCAGTTCCCCACAGCGCTTCAGTCTTCAAATGCCGACGCGCCGCTTTGTCGAGTTTGTGGTTGGCCTGGATATAGTCGTGAGCAGCGAGTAAAAATCCGCCCGTGCCACAAGCCGGATCCCCAATCGCCTGTCCTGGCTCAGGACCCATCACATCGACGATGGCGCGGATGAGCGGGCGGGGGGTGAAATATTGGCCGGCTCCCTTGTCGGAGGAGCTGGCGGTCTTTTCGAGCAAGCCTTCGTAGATCGCGCCCTTGATGTCCACGTCCATCCCGGACCAGTCCTCGTCGGCGATCATCTTGATCACGCGCTGGAGGTCGGAGGGGTTGGAGATCTTGTTCTGCGCCTTGCGGAAGATGATGCCGACCAGACCGGGCTCCTTGCCGAGGTTCTCGAGGGTGTGGCGGTAGTGGATTTCGAGATCGTCGCCGCTCTTGCCGCTCAGTACTGCCCAGGCAAAGGCGTCGGGGATGGGGTTGTCGAAGCCCAGCTCGGTCATCTCGTCGGCGAGTTTGAGGAAAAGCAGATAGGTGATTTGCTCGATGTAGTCGCCGTAACCGACCCCCGCGTTCTTGAGGACGTGGGCGTAGTTCCAGACTTTGGAGACGATGGATGAGGAGTCGGGCATAATAAGAAAGTTAGTCTTCTTCGGGGGACGGCTTGCCTTCGAGACGTTTGATTTCACGATCGAAGTCGGAGATGAATTCCTTGTCCTGTCGTTCGCGGAAGACTTCGAATTCCGCCTCGGCTTTGAGTTTGGCTTCAAGAGCGGATACCTTCCCCTTGTCTTCCAGGATCGGGTAGCTGTTGACCCGGTAGCCGACCGCGATGATGGCGTCGAGATTGAAGAAATCGACCTTGCGACGCACTTCGCGGCTGCCCTCTTGACGAACTATTTCCATTTTGGAAAGAGTTGCCTCCCGTTCCAGCTCCCCCGTCTCGTAGATGTTGGCGAGGTGCTTGTTGATCGCGGGGATGCCGACGGCGAAAAGCTCCGCCAACGCCCGCTGAGTCATCCAGAAGTTCTCGTCCTGATAAACGACTTCAATCCGCTGCTCGCCCTCCGGCGTTTTGTAGAAAATCAGTTCGTGAGGCATGGCAGGAAAAGAGTGGCAGAGGCGTCCCGCCTCTGTGGGTATGCATGAAAACTGCGGCGGGACGCCGCAGCCACCTTGCCGCTCAGCACAGACCAGGCAAAGGCGTCGGGGATGGGGTTGTCGAAGCCCAGCTCGGTCATCTCACAGCCTGCCCGCCGTAGCCTTGGCGAAGGAGGGGCGAGCTTGTGAAAAAGCAGGTAGGTGATCAACGCCCGTGCGGCTCGCAGCTCGATGGTGGCGCCGTAACCGACCCCCGCGTTCTTTAGGACGTGGGCGTAGTTCCAGACTTTGGAGACGATGGAGGCTGAAATGATCATCAGGCGAACGCTCCTTGACGGAGTTGATGAACCATTCTCCAAAGAACATCGACTTCTCCGCTGGTGATCAGGGAGAGTGGAGTTCTATCGTCAAAAGCAGTATTTGGCTTCTGAATCCAGTTTTTGAGGGCAGCGCTGTCCCCAGCCAATTCCTCCAGCGCCTGAATCAGTCGCACTGATTCCGCAACTGGTCGGGAAAATTTCTCCGGAAGCTTGGTCTTGCTCTCGTAAGTCGCCAGGGAGCGTTCCGAGCAATCGGCAATCTGCGCAAAAAGCGGGCGCGATATTCCCCGCTCTTTGCGCCAATTTTTTAGAGCTGAACCGCTCTTGATCATAAAAGCCTTTTGCGAAGTTTTCCGGGAAACGCGCTTCTTCGATGTTTTTTTCTTAGCTTTGGTTCTGGTTGTGCTCATTTCTTATCTTGTTGATAACCCAAGACTATTCGCCTCACAAGGAAAACCTGCAATTTTGCAGGTTTTTTTAACGAGGCCAATCCACTTCTCTGAGAACTTTGAGGTAAGAATAGCGATTCAGGTTGCTCGGAAAAACAATGAGGTTGGCGCCATTTTCATCTGCGGAGCTGGGGGTGATGAAGCCCTCCACGCCACATTCGTGGAGAGCAAACCCAAGCTTGGGTAATCGCTTCGTTTCCTGTGTTGTTTTCCTTTCTCCAATCGGTTTGAAGGATCGCTGCTTCTGAAGTGCGCAAACGCTGCCGAATTTTTCCGTCCCTGAGGTCGATCACTTGCTTCAGTTTGGCCTCGGCGGTCACAAACACCAGAGGCGCCGAATGTGCGTCAGGAAATCCGTAGTAACGGTTCGAAGCCAAGGCTTCGGCAAGGGCCGTCTCGGGGAGAAGCGCGGTGTAGATAGCAAGGTTCTTGCCTCGCGCCAACCACCGCCCGTCCGCATATAAGGGACCCTTTCCGGCGAACATTTCAGACACGGCAGAGTATTTCGGAGCAACAAAGCGAAATACACAGCCCTTGAAAGGCGCTGTCAGCTCATCAAGTTTTCCAGCAAGGCGCTTTCCAAGTCCGGAGCGTTCAGGGTGAGTGATCATAAGTCTACTTCTGGATTAATGCGGTAGACCCTGACTGGGTTTCCAGTTCGTCCTCTCACAGCCTGCCCGCCGCAGCTTTAGCGTAGGAGGGGCGAGCTTGAGAATGGGAGCGAAGCGGACATAGGGAACCCGAAGGGTTGGGCGCAAGCCCGGAGACCGAAGGTCGGAGCCAAACAGCAGGTAGGTGATCAACGCCCGTGCGGCTCGCACCTCGATGGTGGCACCGGCTCCCCCGACCTGTCGGCGGTAACCGACCCCCGCGTTCTTGAGGACGTGGGCGTAGTTCCAGACTTTGGAGACGATGGTTGCTGAGGAGTCGTTGGTCATTTGTCGGTCTTGAAGTCGAATAGATCTTGTTCCGGCTCATCTGCGATTGGTTGGGCTGCCTGTGAAAGACAAGTTTCATATAGCAATTTAGATTTCGCCGGATTCTTGAACACCGTAGCCAAAAATCCGCCTGGAAACCGGGTCTCCACTTCGGCAGACATCAGCCTGATTACTTGTTGCGCGGCTAACTCGATCGAATCGGACTCCACGGTAATGTCGAACTCCTGATCAACGTTTCGAATCTTGGTTGAGTCTATCTTGGCGAAGACGAGAGAGGCAATAAGGCGATTTCCGTGAACTAGAACTCCATATTCCCTGCCGCTTCTTTTGCCGAGTGCCTTTATTGCCGCATCAAGACTATCCTCAACGACGCGCAGAACCGCAACCGCACGGTAAACCGTGATACCGTTGACGGTTGGGTTGAAAATTGTTTTGTAGGGGCTCTTGGACAGATCTGCCCAGAAGCGCCCGATTTCCCTTTTAGCTTGCACCGAAAGGCTTGGATCTGGGTATAGACAGGCGAGCGCCGCAGTCGCCTCAGCAAGATCAAAAGACTTCTCCCCAGCCCGAAAGTTCTCAGAACGTGTGAGATTGTAATCGATGTTCTCGATAGCCAATTCGGTCTTCAGACGAAGCTGTTCAGGATCCTGTGCAACGAAATCGCGGGATTCGATGCGATTCTGACGGTTGTTAGCGCGAGTTACCTCGAAACCAAACTGCTCCTCTGCATTTTCAAGCGAGATAATCCGAAGGGGGATCTTCACGTTCTCAAGGTTCTTTCCGGCGTCCTCATATTTTCCAATTGTGCTAACGGTTTGCGCTCCGTTTACCACACTAGCGTTAGTAACCTTGAATGTGCCAACTTCCCGCGATGCTCCTCCAACCATACTTTTTGATACTGTTTTTGCGACAATAGTCACGCCGTTATTGAAATACCAAAAGTCATCGGGGCGATTGTCAATAGTAGACCGGATTTCGCGGTTAACTTCGGTAGTGCCTAGCATCTTCCGAAGGTTTGTTGCAAAAAGATCGTCGCCATTATCTTTCCACCATTGAGCAACTTCTACACCTGTTACAGCTCCGTAATATGCCTTGTGTGGAGATTCGGTCATTCCCCAATTGCTTAGTGCGATTTCCAAATCGATGGGATCCCCAGCAACACCACTAGCCAGCGAAGAATAGATGCGGGACTGATTCAGGGCGGTGAAGGATACTACGGGCTCGGCGTCGTTGAGTTCGTCAACGAGATCTGTCAGGAACTGTGTAGATGGTCCGGCAAGCGAGTTTATCCCTGTATAGATGACAACTAACTCGTAGCGGATGCCGAATGAAGTTACTGCTTTATCAATGAGATCCCATTGAGTCTGTATCTTGGCGTTAAATCGGTCCTTCTCCAAATTGATCAAGTCCCTTACGCCAGCGCAAAATTTTGCCACGTCACCGCTCTCAGGTTCTCCCTTACCGCTCTTGATCCATTTTGATTGAACCAGGAATAGTTTCTCGGTAGTCGGGGAAAAGTAGATGGCATCAAGACCGTGGTCGTCTCCACCATCCGTGACTGATCGCGCCGCATCTATCGGCGTGCACCCCGAACGCATAAAGACGGCATGGGCGGCAAGGCACCGGGACAGGATCTTTGTCTGAATCTCGGCATCCTTTTCCGAGAGGTCCGAGCGATCAATGAAATCAGCGAACTGGTCGTTAATCCGTTTGGAGATCTGGGCGAGATGGATTGCGCTCATGTGGTAAGAGACTCAGTTTGGCTTCTGACCAGCCTTCCTCGAAAGGCCGACGCAAGCGTCGACTGGCGGAGGCGGTTGGAGCGGGTGATCTGGCGGTCGAGTTCGGCTTCGAGGTGGTCGATGGCGGTGGTGCGGGCTTCGACTTCGGCGACGATTTGGTGTTGTTCGGCGAGGGGCGGAAGGAAGACTGCGGTTGAACGCAACTGATCGAAGCTCAGATGGGGACGCCCCTGGCCATACATCCACTTGTCGAATTGGTCTTGCCCGTGCTCCTCCGAATTCATATAGAGATCGAGATACATTGCTGTCGCTGATTCGACCGGGCGCAGAAGGGCTACGCTCTGGCAGACGTAGTAATCTTCGAAACTCCTATCTACCCGACAGACGTTCCCCGTATTCGCACCGACGATTGTGACGAGGAGATCGTTTTGTGCGACGGCCGACCTGACTTTATCCCGGTCGCCATCAGGTGGAGACACCCGAATAACAGGCGTAGAATCGAATTTCAGTGGTCGCACGTTCTGCGCCATCACGAATACCGCATAGCCGTCGTCCGTGTAATACTTCGTCCAGTCACGTGATCCGCTGGTAATGTGGCACGTTAGCGAGTCCATCGAAGCCATCTGCCAATTGGAAGGAGGGTTCTGTTCGAAGGCTTCGTTCGGTTCGACAGGCTCTTTGTATTTTCCTTTCCCGTTCCAGTTCTCGCGCCGCTGCTTAAGAATCCGCTTGAGCAGTTCTTCGGCGGGTTCGGTGTCGGGGTGTTGTTCGCGCCAGGCTTGGGTGAGTTGGCCGGTGACGGCGGCGGCGAGGACGGATTGGCGGTAGCGTTGGAGTTGGGCTTTGGCTTGGCGCAAGGCGGCGACTCCGGCGTCGAGCCGCGAAAAGAGTTCCTCAATCCGCGCCACGATGCGGCGTTGTTCGGGGAGGGGTGCGATGGGAAGCGTGATAGCGGCCAGTTTCTTGCCGTTTACGTTCGGTTGCCCAATGCCACTCGAGCTATCGCTGATTTGTTGCCAATAGTCTGAGGATTGAAAGAAGTAGTAGAGATAACGTGATTCAATGGCTTTCGTGACACGCACTCGGATCAAATAGGATGCGAATACACTCTCAGGAATCTCAGATTGGATCAGGAAGCTTTTACCAACGGTCGCGCCAGTTCGTGCGAACAAGAGATCCCCTTTATCGAGACGATACTTTGGGATCTGGTTCTTCGGGATCGGGCAAAACGGAACTGATGACCAATCGACATTGTTATCCTGAATGTCGGTGATGCGAAGGAACCGCGGGCCGACCTCCGTCTTCGACGATTTTGCGGTATGGCCGTATTGGATGGAGTCGGCAAGATAGCCAACTGTGGATGTCGTCCACGCTTTCGGAAGTTTACGCATACGACCAACACCGCCCTCCTTCGCCGAGGCTTCGGCGGGCAGGTGTTGTTTTGAATCTATGGTGGAGGATTCCATGAAATTACGAACTGTGTGAGGCTTTGCTCGACGTTTGCTTTTTCGCTGGAACCAGAGTGAGTTGCAAATCTACTCCGAGAGCGCGTGCGGCGCGGACGAGGGTTTTGATGCTGAATTTATCTCGGGCGTCCATCATGGCGGTGATGCGGGAGGGTTTGACTCCCATGCGTTTGACGAGCTCGCTGCGGCTGATGTTTTGCTGTTTCATGAGCTTGAGGATCTCCTCCATGATCATGAGTTTTTGGTATTCGGTCTCGGATTCTATGGAAGGCGGTTCCTCAAATAGCGTCTTGAGTGGGTTGTGACCTTTGGTGTTGATAATTTTCATGGCTGGTCAGCTTGGGTGCGGTGCTTTGTATGGAGGATAAACTTGCCAACCTGATAAACAGCGAGACTGGTAGGAACGAGGACAACGGTCAAGTTCTCTCCAACCTGAGTCACGCCCTGAATGGTGCGGGTGGTGACTTCGAAGTGATCCATTGAAGGATGCTTTGCTTTGAATACGGCCAGGTGACGGAGTGCTTTTTTATCTTTTGCCGGTCGGTCCGACCATTTGACCTCGGTGGCCCAACTGGGTTTTTGGGTGGCTGGGGAGAGGGCGACAAGATCGATCTCTCCCGACTGCCAGCGGGCGTAGTAAATGTGATCGACGATTTCCGGTAAGTGGAACCATTGGGAGAAGAGCGCGGTCTCGGCGAGAGCGCCCATCGATTGGTCATCCTCCGCCGGGGTGCCGAAGAGTGCTGCCCGCATGGAGGGGTTGGTGAGGTAGATTTTGAACGAGGTGGCGCGCTGAAAATGCCGGGCATTTTGATCAATGCGGCGCACCCTTCGGATGAGGAAGGCGGCTTCGAGGTATTCGAGGTAGCGACTTAGTGTGGTTTTTGAGACACCGGAGGACTGGGAAAGCTCCTCAAGCGTCACTTCATTGCCGGTGTTGTAGGCGAGGGTGGTGAAGAGTCGATTGAGCTCCTGGATATCGCGGATGCCGTAGAGCGGGGGAAGGTCGCGCAGCAGCACCTTGTCAATGATGTCGCTCTTGATAAAGCGCCCGCTCTCCTTGCGGATGATTTTGTTAAAGACGGCTTCGGGATAGCCGCCGTAGTTGAGGTAGTTGAGAAATTCCTCGTTGAGTTCAGTAATGTTGCGGGCTTTGACTTGATTGGGGTCTGAGAAGTCGATCAGTTCGTGTTCGCGTTCGATGAAGTCGAGGTATTCGGCAAAGGTGAGGGGAGGGAGCAGGAATTCGGTGAAGCGTCCTGCACCGGATTCGCGGCTTTTCAGACGGAGGGCTGCCGCGGCAGATCCCGAGGCGATGAAGCGGATGTGCGGGAAACTGTCGACGAGGGACTTTAGATGAACCTCCCACTCTCGCAGGTATTGGATTTCATCGAAGAAGATCGTGAGTTCTTTCTCCTCTGGATGATTGAAGCGCTCTTGGAAACGTCGGACAAAGGTTTCCAAGGCGGTATCGGTGTAGATTGGCGTCTCGAGAGAGAGAAAGAGGATGGTGTTACCGGGCGTGCCATTTTCCAGGAGTTGGTGAATGGTTTGATGCAGAATGACCGTTTTGCCGACTCGCCGAGGCCCCATGAGAATGATGGCGCGGCGGAAGCTGCGATTCGTTGCCAGATCGTAGAAAGGAGCGAAATACGAGCGGCTGGGAAAGTCACGATAAGCCGGTTCGTCACTGTGTGTGGAATCCCACCACGGGTTGTCGAAGCTGAGGCGCTTGTCGACATCTTCCGGCGAAATCTTAATCATGAGGAGACAATGACACAGTCGTTAAATGTAGTCAATAAGAATAGTATGGTAGTCTTATTGACTGTGGATAGTGCCATAGTGGTGGGATTTTGGGCTTATTGAGGGTTTATCCGACCAAGGCATCGTTGAGTTCTTCGATGATGGATTTAGGGTCTTCGCCGAAGATGCGTTTGGCGACTGCGAGGGGCACGCCTTCATCGGAATCGACGCTTTGCCAGGCGTCGAGGTAGGCGGTTTGGTCGTCGGTGGCGAAGGCGCCGTTGAGGGCGATGTAATCCCGGATTACCTTCAGCCAGACAAGCTGGGCTTCGGTGAAGCGGGGAGTATGCGCCTGCGGCGGGGCGGTTTGATTCATGACCGGGACGGTCATGCCACGTTGTTGTTGTTCGAGCCAGGTTTTGAAGCGGGTCTCGACGAGTTCCGGAAAGGGTGCGAGCGGGGTCTTTTGGGGATCGGCGGTGTGGCGGACGAGGGAGATGAGATTGGTGAGGATCTTGACGGGGTTGCGGGTGAGCGGGCGTTTCTCCAGATGCTCGTAGGCGGACCAGACTTCGGCGGGGGCGATGTGGTAGGGCGGACGGGCGATGGCTTTGGCTAGGGCTTTGAGTTCCTCGTAAACGAGGTGGCGCTTGGCGTGGGGCTTGTTGTAGAGGATCTGGAGGGCGGTGATTTCGTCCTGGTTGTCTTCGAGGAACTGTTTCCAGGAGGTGATGAGGCCGCGGGCTTTTTCCTCGTCGTAGCCGGTATCGAGGACTTCGTCGCTGGCGAGGTGGTCGATGGTGATCTCGCGGTCGCGGCGTTTGCTTTCGAGGAGGTCGCGGAAGGCGGGCTGGGTGGCGATGGGGGTGGCGGCGGCATTCGCAAGCTCAGCCGCCGCAGTTATTAGTTCTTTGTTATTGGGTTCGTAGTTGTCCTGAGCATCCGCCGGGCGTGCCTGTTTTGAAATGACGTCGGGGTCGGTGGCTTTGAGGAGATCGGAGGCGAGCTGCTTGAGAGAGATGCCGCCGATGGCCGTGAGTTCGGCTTTGTCGGAGTCGCTGAGCGACCGGTCGAGGCGGGCGATGCGGTTGGCGAGGCTGGTTAGGGTGTCTTCGTCGCGGTGGCCGATGGCGACGTTTTTGAGGAGCTGGTCGAAAGCGACGGTGGGCTTGCGCTCGAGGGGGCGGGAGTCGGTCTTGTCGGACTCGGTGACGCCGACGGCATCGACGAGGACGAAGCGGGTCTTGGCTCCGGCATCGGGGGTGACGGTGGCGAGGTCGGTGGGATCGATGGTGCGGGTGCCGCGCCCTTTCATCTGCTCGAAGTAAAGCTGGGAGCGGACGTCGCGCAGGAAGAGCAGGCATTCAAGGGGCTTGATATCGGTGCCGGTGGCGATCATGTCCACGGTGACGGCGATGCGGAACTCGGGGGCGGTGCGGAAGGCCTTGATGATGTCCTCGGACTTGCCGCTGGCCTTGTAGGTGACCTTTTTGCAGAAGTCGTTGCCCTTGCCGAATTCCGCCCGGACGTGGTTGACGATGTCCTCGGCGTGGTTGTCGTCCTTGGCGAAGATGAGGGTCTTGGGCACCCAGTCGCCGGTGCGGCCGGGAAAGAGATCGGTGAAGAGTTTTTCCCGGAAGGTGGCGATGATTTTCCGGATCTGGTCGGGGACGACGACGGAGCGGTCGAGCTGGGTTTTCTGGAAGGATTCCTCCTCGTCCTGGACGGCCCAGCGTTTCTCGCGGGTGAGGCGGTCGCGCTTCTGGTAGTCGAAGCCCGCATCGAGCCTGGTGCCCTGCTCGGAGACGCGGGTCTTGATGCGGTAGATGTCGTAGCCGACGTTGACGCCATCGGCGACGGCCTGGACGTGGGGATACTCGGTGACGAGGTTCTGGTCGAAGAAGCCGAGGGTGGCCTTGCTGGGGGTGGCGGTGAGGCCGATGAGGAAGGCGTCGAAGTATTCGAGGACCTGCTTCCAGAGATTGTAGATGGAGCGGTGGCATTCATCGACGATGACGAAGTCGAAGGACTCGATGGGGATGCGGGGATTGTAGGTGACGGGGAGCGGCTCCTTGCCTGCGGTGCTGCCCGCGCCTTCATAGCCGGAGTGCTCGTCGGCCTCGTCGTCGAGATCGATGCCTTTGAGTTGGGCAAAAAGGCGCTGGATGGTGGAGACGGTGACGCTGCAGACGGGATCGATGCCTGCGGGGCCGAGCATCTGGACGTTGTAGAGGTCGGTGAAGCTGCGGCCGTCGTCGGGGGTGACGTAGTTCTGAAACTCGCGGATGGTCTGGCGGCCGAGGTTGCCGCGGTCGACGAGGAAGAGGATGCGCTTGGCACCGGCGTGCTTGATGAGGCGGTAGGCCTGGGTGACGGCAGTGTAGGTCTTGCCGGAGCCGGTGGCCATCTGAAGGAGGC
>JAGXGH010000127.1 GCA_024636835.1 Verrucomicrobiales bacterium
CGATAGCTATCGTAGTAGCCGAGGCTGGCACTGAACGCCGGAACCGGAATACCGTTGGTAATCGCCATGGCAACCACTTCACGCCAGTTCTGCTGAGTGCCGTTGAGAAGATCTTTGAAGAATGGAGCCAACATCAGATTGCTTAATTTCGGATCCTCGCGATAGGCATCGGTGATACGGTTGAGGAAGCGTGCACGAATGATGCAGCCACCTCTCCAGATTGCAGCGATCTTGGCAAGGTCCAAATCCCAGCCCTTTTCAGCACCGGTGGTCGCGATCAAATCGAGCCCCTGTGCATAAGAAATGATCTTCGATGCAAAGAGCGCGTCGTGAACCTTTTTCACTAACTCTGCCTTGTCGCCGCTAAGTTCGGCAACAGGACCTTGAAGTTGGCTACTCGCGTCGACACGGGCGTCCTTCTTGGCAGACAGGATGCGCGCTTCAACAGCCGCGTTGATTGTAGAAATCACCACGGCGCATTCGGCAGCATTCATGACCGTCCACCGTCCGGTGCCCTTTTGGCCCGCCGTATCGAGGATCACATCCACAATACCCTTGCCCGTCTCAGCGTCGGTCTGCTTGAAAATTTCCGCGGTAATTTGAATGAGGTAACTCTCAAGGTCGCCGTTATTCCAGTCGGTGAAAACGGTCGCTAGCTCTTCATTGGAGAAGCCCGCCTTCTTAAAGAGGCTGTAGGCTTCGCAGATCAATTGCATGTCACCGTATTCGATCCCGTTGTGGATCATCTTCACATAGTGACCAGCGCCGCCGGTGCCGATGTGGGTGACGCAAGGCTCGCCGTCAACTTTGGCAGCGATGCTCTCGAAAATAGGTTTCATGACTTCCCATGTGCTCTCCGGCCCACCAGGCATAATCGACGGCCCTTTGCGCGCGCCTTCTTCTCCTCCGGACACCCCAGCTCCAACGAAACGGAAGCCTTCCTCGGCCATCCACGCGTCGCGACGCTCAGTATCTGTATAGAGCGAATTTCCACCATCGATAATGATATCGTCCTTATCGAGAAGCGGGATCAATGATTCGATGACCGCATCCACAGGGCCACCGGCTTTTACCATAATCATCACCTTCCGCGGACTTGCAAGGCTCTCGACAAACTCTTCGAGAGTCTCGGTGCCCACAATCTGCTTGTCGGGGAGTTGTCCCACAAAATCGGACATGACCGATGTTGTACGGTTGTAAACTGATACCTGAAACCCGCGGCTTTCCACGTTCAGGACTAAATTCTGTCCCATCACGGCAAGCCCGATAAGACCAAAGTCGCTCTTTTTATCCATGTTTGCACCATCGCGAGAAATTGCGGGCAAACAAGTGCACATTTTCAACACTGTTCGAAAGGGTGGTGATAACTTATTCTTCGACCGAAAATCAGAATTTTCATTGCACGAGGGATATCTCTCCTGAATCGTCAACACAGAGATAAACATTCCGAATCAGCTGACGGTCCTGCGAAAAATGGCTTCCAATTTCCCGGTATCTAAACCATTCACTTCCACTCAACCTTATTGACCCATGAAAATACTACTCACGACTACATCCTATCAAGATTGCCCTGGCGACCATCACGCTCTACTAGACAGCACTGGAGCAGAAATCGTGCGCGAGCGCGGCCCACTTTCTGAAGCACAAATGCTTGAGCTCGCTGGCGACTTTGACGCCTTCCTCTGCGGCGACGACGAGATCACTCAAGCCGTTATAGATAAGTCCCTGCCCAAACTCAAGGTCATCTCAAAGTATGGCATCGGCGTGGATAAGATCGACGTCGCCTACGCTACTTCCAAAAACATTCCTGTGAGTTTCTGCCCCGGCGTCAACCACACCACCGTTTCCGAGCACGTCTTCATGCTAATGCTCGCGCTGAACAAAAACCTCATGGAGCAGGCGAATACCGTCGCTTCTGGAGGCTGGAAACGCATGACAGGTCATGAGATCATGGGCAAAACCATCGGAATCATCGGACTGGGTCGTATTGGCAAGGAAGTCGCCATTCGCGCCAAAGCCTTCGGCATGAAGAGCATCGGCTATGACCTCTACTGGGACGAGGCATTTGCCGCAGAATATAATGTCGAACGCGCTGAGAGCACGACTGACCTTTTGCAAGCATGCGACATCGTTTCGCTTCACACCAACCTCAACGAGGAAACCCACGAAATGATCAACTCTGAGTCCATCGGCCTGATGAAGGACGGAGCCATACTCATCAACTGTGGTCGTGGAGAGCTGATCAATACCGCTGATGTGGTAGCAGCTTTGGAAAGCGAAAAACTCGCCGGATACGGTGCCGATGTGCTTGATGAAGAGCCACCATCAAAAGATCACCCGATGAGGACGGCAAAAAACTGCCTCATCACCCCTCACGTGGGATCTCGCACATACGAGAGCGTTCAACGGCAAGCAGGCATGGCGACTCAAAACCTCGTCAACTTGCTCAAGGGTGAAAAAGCCCTCGCCCAAGTCAACGATGTCAAGCCGCCCGCGGCCCTCATTTAATAACCCGAGCATTCACTACTCACCAGTCACAATTCACCATTCTCTCCCATGTCCGAGCAATTTTACGTCGTTCCATTCAAACAACACAACCAACTCGTCGATCAAGCATACCAGCACCGTGGTTACACAGCTGAGGAGTCCGCACAGGCCGCACGGTTTTCCGACTTAGCTGCCCAGCACGGAATCCGCACGCACAACGCGATCAAGGCACTGCACCTCGACCATCTTTTCGGCTCCGCTGCCGATGGCTGCACACCGGGTGCAGACGTCGAAAAAATCGACTCCCGCTTCGCTGCCAGCGAGACATGGAACGCGAATAAAAAACTCGGTCAGGCGACAGCCTACGATGCCATCGACAAGGCGATTGAGCTCGCCGACAAGTATGGCATCGGCCAAGTCTCAGTGGACAATGCCTTTCACTACCTCTGGGGTGGCGGCTATGTCATGGAGGCAGCCAAACGCGGCTACATCGCCTACACCAACTGCACTGCAGCCCTCGCGGAGGTCGTTCCGTTTATGGGCAAATTCCCAACACTCGGCACCAACCCACACAGCTGGGGATTCCCCACCACGGACGCTATTGGTTTTCCTATTGTCATCGATTGGGCGACTTCAGTCATCGCGATGGGACGTGTTCAACAATTCCAGCGTGAAGGAGTCGCATTGCCACCAAACGCCGCTGTCGATAAAAACGGCAACCCAACCACGGATGCGAATGAAGTGAACGCGCTGATGCCATTCGGCGCCCACAAGGGGTACGGACTCAGCCTGATCAACGAAATCGTCGGAGGTTTCATTGGTGGAAGTTTACCCACACTGCGTAGCCGCGAAATCCCCGAGGGAGAAAAACGCACACCCGCATTTTATTTCCAAGTCATCCACCCGGACGCCATCAGTGGTGGTGCCTTTGCCAAAGGGCGCAACCAAACCGCAAACGTCAAGGCGGTAATCGAGGACATCCTCGGCCATGGCAACGAAAACTGCATACTCCCAGGTCAACTCGAAGCCCAATGGGCGAAAAGAGTTGAGCAAGCTGGCGGTTTGCTTTTCTCTGCAGCAGAGATCGAAGCCTTCAATGAGATCGCAGAAGAATGCGGTGCCCAAAAATGGAACATCAGCGACTTCGCCTCCGAATAATTCTTTACCCCACAATCAACCTCTAAATAATTACCATACCATGGCCATCGACATCAAATCATCAGAATCCTGTGAATACGCCTGCGTCTCACTCGGAGAAGTCATGCTTCGCCTCGACCCCGGTGAAGGACGCATCCACTCCACCCGCCAGTTTAACGCCTGGGAAGGCGGCGGCGAATACAACGTCACTCGCGGACTGCGCCGCTGCTTCGGACTTAAGACCGCAGTGGTCACCGCTTTCGCCGACAACCCGGTCGGCCGCTTGGTCGAAGACTTCATCATGCAAGGTGGTGTCGATACCGATCTGATCAAGTGGGTCGATTACGACGGCATTGGCCGCACCGTGCGCAATGGCATGAACTTTACCGAGCGTGGATTTGGAATCCGCGGCGCCGTCGGCTGTCCGGATCGTGGCAATACAGCAGCCAGCCAACTTAAGGTCGGCGACATCGACTGGGAAGAAATCTTTGGTAATCGTGGTGCCCAGTGGTTCCACACCGGTGGAATTTTTGCCGCCCTGAGTGCCACCACTCCTGACGTGGTTCTTGATGCTGTGAAGTGTGCCAAAAAGCACGGCACGATCGTAAGTTACGATCTCAACTACCGTCCGTCGCTGTGGAAAGATTTCGGTGGTCTGGAAAAATGCCAAGAGGTCAACCGCGAGATCGCCCAGTATGTGGACGTGATGATCGGAAACGAAGAAGACTTCACCGCCTGCCTTGGTTTCGAGGTGGAAGGTGTGGACGAGAATATTTCCCACATCCCCGTGGAGGCATTCAAGAACATGATCAAAACTGCCACCTCTCAGTTCCCGAACTTCAAGGCAACTGCCACCACACTGCGTGCTGTTAAGACTGCTACGGTCAACGACTGGAGCGCTATCGCATGGCATGACGGCGAGTTCTACGAGTCGATCAAATTCCCTGCTCTGGAAATCCTCGACCGCGTGGGCGGAGGAGACAGCTTTGCATCCGGACTGATTTATGGTTTCCTCACTGAGAACGATCCACAGCAAGCCGTCAACTACGGCTGCGTGCACGGCGCTCTCGCCATGACCACACCTGGCGACACCACCATGGCTTCACTCAAGGAAGTGAAGAAGATCATGGGCGGCGGTGGCGCACGCGTTGACCGCTAACCCGTATATCTCATCAGCGGATGGTCGGGGCGGTGTTTCAAGCGGATCTTGCAGTGGGTGACTCGGCTGGCTGCCATTTTGACTTCGAACCCTGGCTTTTTCGCCCTCAGCGAGAGCATGAGCTGGCTCGATGCGCAGATGGTCGTGATCGTTGAGCAGAAGTGCGCCACCACTCCCCCATGGCTGTGGCTTCCAGCGCGTAGCCTCACATCGGATAATGAGGCAATATGCCTCTTCTACATCCCGAGCACGGCATCGCCATCCGGTAAACTGTAGGGGAGACGTGTCGGCTCCCGACTACTATCTGGGCTACACCCACAAATCGTTCGATGCATTTACAACGCCAAATCACCCGCTAGCGTCTGATTCTCGGGAACCAAGCGAGCCAGCAGAACCCTAAACTCCTTGCTATGCTTTGGTTCAAGTAAATGAACCAACTCATGTGCGCAAACAAACTCCACCTTGGTCAGCGGCAGTCGAGCTAGCTGCCAATGGAAATAAAGCACGCCGTTCTTCCCACAGCTCCCCCATCGTCCGCCTAACTCGCGAACCTGAAACGATGGACTCGCTAATCTCAACGCCTTCGCCATTCTCTCAACTATCGGCGCAAGCCTTATTCGAAGTTGTTTTACATACCATGCTTTCAGCAATTCGCCCCCCACGACCTCTGCATCGTCACCTGAGTTGAGTATCATCTCAAATTGCCCACGCCATAGACGCACACGACGCGTTCCTTTAATTACGCGCTGAACCTTTAGTTGATATTGACTTCCCAGATACTGAAGCGACTCACCCGAGATCATTTTACGCGGGTAAATGCGCGCCACTCTGCGGTTAGCGTCCAACTTCTGAACAATCCAATCCGCTTTTTCACGAACCCGGTCGTTGATTAAAGCACTTGATACCTTTATAGGCGCGGCGACTTCGACCGCTTGACCGAAGACCGTAATGCCCAATTGTTGACGCTTGGACGATCGCTTCAAGGTATAGGAGATCACCGTATCTCCGAAGCTCACTTCACATTTCATGGCAAGTGCACTCGGGCTAAATCCATGAGAGCTAGCGTCAAGGACTCCACCTTCTCTTGAGGAATCGCATACTGCATTCGCACCTGTCGCTTGATGGCCTTGCGCATCTCACGCTGCACCTCTGCCTTCTTTCGCCAGTCGATGACAGCCACATCGCGCAATGACTCGATCAATTTTTCAGCCAACCCCGACAGCTCTGCCTCACTCACCCCGTCCTCCTTTACCAAGTTCTCCTCATCGACGGCCACCGCTTTTACCAGTGCGTGAAAAAACGGTCTAGCCTCAGCGCTAACATGACGTTGTTGCTTCTCCTGCTCACGCATTGTATTGGCAATCCCTGAGAGCAATTTGAACTCGGCTACGTCGTCGATTCGACTAATCTTCTTGTCCGCAATAATTCGCTCCAATCGTTCCTTTAACGATTCATACAAGGCCGGATCCTCATTCAACTTTACGGAAATCGTGTGCTTCAGCGCGTGGCGCATCCGTAGCGCTTTCGCCCGATCGGACGCCAACTTCGCCATCTCCTTTTCAAACTCCTTGGAGAGAATGCTCACCGGCTCCAATAGTGTCACCACCTCTTGACCGAGCACGGCCTTGCTAATCAACTCCCTCACTCTCTCCGAGCAATCGGGTATCTTTAGATCAGCCTCCTCGTAAAAGTTCTCCGTCTCTTTCCGAACCCGACGCAACCAGGCGAGATCCGGCAAATAGGCCAAGGCCCTGGGATCGGGCAATAATTGCTCCAAGGCTTTATAGAATGATCGGTAACGAGCAAGAAATACCGCCCGCGCATCCTCCTTCTCAAGCGCCAGAATCCAAGGCTCAATCTGCTCCCTACCCAGACCGTCCGGAAAACAGTCCTTCACCGCAGAGTGCCGCCCGCGCAGCGCAGTAAACGCTTCATCCCCATCGCGCTTACTCATAAGCGACTCAACCGTTGGTAGATCCTCATACAAGCCTTTCAAGGCCTGATCCAGAAATCCAGCAACGCCCCAGTAGTCCACCACAAGTCCCCACTGCTTATCCAACTGCGAATACGGGCGGTTCACCCGTGCAATCGCTTGCAGTAGACCATGATCCTGCAAGGGCTTATCCAGATACAAGGCGCGTTCTATCGGCGCATCAAACCCCGTTAAATATTTATCCACCACCACCATGATCGCTAATGTTTTGGCGTCATCCTCCACAAACTGGCGAACAATCTCATCCTCATCCTGGAACTTTCGTTTCAATTCCCACAGCTCGGTTTCCGTCTTCTTCGGATCGGAAAGCAGAACCGCCACTCTTCCTGGCAACAGTCTATCCAACTCCACAAAATACCGCGCGGCAGCACGTTGGGAGCACGCCGCCACCTGCGCCTTAAAGCCGTCCGCCTCGAAGTTTTCCCGATAATGCTCCGCAATATCAAATGCGATCATCTCGATCCGATTCGACGCTTCCGCCACCTTTTTGGCCGTCACCTCCTGCTTGCGCACTTTGTCTCTCTGCTCATCGGTCAACTCTGGAAACTCGCGATCAAAGAGCGGATCCAAGCGCTGCCCCCAAACCGCCAACTCCGGCAATCGGCTCTCGTAGAGAATCGGCACCGTCGCGCCGTCCTCCACCGATTGAGGCATCGTATAGCGGTGAATGTAGCTACCAAAGCTCGCCGCCGTTTTCGGGATCGGCGTTCCGGTAAACCCGATCAACGCAGCGCCGGGAAGCGCCGAGCGCAAACGGGCATTAAACACCCCATACTCGGTTCGATGCGCCTCATCGATGAGTGCGATGATATTTCCACCATCCGCCAAACATCCATCCTTAGGCAGGAACTCATCCTGAAACTTCTGGATCGTCGTCAACACCGTGCGCCCACCAGGCCCATCCAACAATTCCTGCAAATGCCGCCCACTCTTGGCAGAAACTGGATTTTCAAACCCGCAGTTATGAAAGGTCCGCGTCAACTGACGATCGAGACCGCGACGATCCGTGATCACCAACAAAGTCGGGTTTGCCAACAACCTCGACCGCTTCAAACGCAAGGCCAGCCACAACATTGTCAGGCTTTTCCCACTTCCCTGCGTGTGCCAAATCACCCCACCCCGCTGTTTCAGCGCACCGCGTGATTCATCCTCGCAACGATCAGCCGCATCACGCACCGCTTCCCATTGCTGATACCTCGCCAGCTTCTTCACCACCCTACCGCCTTGCCGCTCGAACACCGTGAAGCCTCGCACCATATCCAACAAATTCGTCGGGTCACACAGCCCGGACAACAACACATCCTGCACCGTCACCTCACGCCCCAACTTCTCCGCCAGCGTGTCCCGTCGATACGGACGCTCGCTCTTCCATGTCGCGTAGTGCTCCGCCGGAGTCGTCACCGTCCCATAGCGCGCTTCATGCCGTGAGAGCGCTACACAGAGCCCCACCGTATGGAACAACTTCGGCACACCTCCCGCCACTGATTGATAGTTTAACAACTCTCCAACCGCCTTCTCCATCGCGTGCCGATCCGCCGGGTCTTTGCACTCCATCACCGCCAAGGGCAAGCCATTGACAAATACCACCAAATCAAATCGACACACACCCGCTGCACCGCGCACCGACAACTCCTCCACCACGAGAAAATCGTTGTTCGACGCTTCAGCGAAATCAAAAAACTGCACGCTCCGTCGGAGTGGCGGCTGACCAGGGGAAGGAGAGGCTTCCTCAACTGTCACCCATCGACTCAACATCGTGTGGCAAGCCTCATTCGCCTCCATCAGCTCCAGGCCACGTCCCTGTTCGAGAGCGACCATCGCTTGTTTCACGCCTGCCGACGACAACCCGGGGTTCAGTCGCTTCAGTGCCTTCTCGAGACGACCACGAAGCCACACCTCACCCTCGCTTTTCCGCTCGGCGGAAAGTTCAGCACCACGCTTCACTTCATACCCATGCAAGTCATGCAAAAGCGCAATCGCAGGGTCTTGGCTGTCAGTTCGTTCTGGCATACTAAATTTTATTCAGACGGACATTGGGACTTAATCTCCCTAAATGTCATCGACTGAAGCTCCTTGATGATACCCTTCCGTTCCGACTCAGGGATGTGGACATCATATTGCATCGCAGGTATGTCACGATTAATTCGCTCAAAGCGATATTGATATTCTTCAAAGTAGAGACCAAGCATTGCCTTCGTAGAGAACGCCGTTTCAGAAACGCCACTGAATACCCTGAGCTCATAGATTATTCCAATGTGACCCATCTTCTCAGCACTCGGACCTTCAAAGGCCTTCTCGATCCGTTCTAGCCAATTCGCACCTTCCGAATTTTCCACACCAAGCAGGATTATCTCGGACTCTTTGAAAAGATCATCAAATTTCTGATACGTAGCTACAAACTCTTCGAATAGAGGTTTCAAACTATGCCGGTAGGCTAATCGTAGCGCATCGGCAGATTTCCGAACAACCTCTTTTTCCGATCTACGCTGACGTTTTTTGAAAACTTCGATCTCCTTATCCAGATCGTCAGGCTCCTCAATGCTTTCGCCATTTCCTGCAGCGATTGCGCGGGTCAAAGCACGTTCCGTGCAGACGGCCAAATACTCACACAGGGGCGCCATATCACCTGCATCAGCCTGACGCAATGCTGCTAGGTAACGATCTTTCTCCGGCGACGGCACGATGATCGGCGGATATCCAGCCCGCATCAGCACGTAGTTCACCAGCAAGCGTGCAGTGCGTCCATTGCCATCGCCAAAGGGATGAATCAGCACAAACTCATGATGCAACTTTGCCGCGATTACCACAGGATGCTCATCTCCCGACTCGCGCGCCCCAGCATAGTCGTCCAAAAGCGACTTCATCCGCGCATGCACATCAGCGGGGGCCGCGAACGCGAACACATCGCCATCCGCTGTCCGCACATTGTTCGGTTGTTGCTTATATTCGCCTGGGAGAATTTCAATCCGTGTCGCCTGTCCTTCAGGCGTAATCGCATCCTTCCAAAACGACTCCTTCAACAAGATGCGATTCAGATCACGAACGTCCGTCTCCGTCAAAGGCCTGTCTTCGGAAACCATGCTGCGCAAGTGCTCAATCGCCAAATCATGCGCCTTCATCTCCACGTAGTTGCGTAGATCATGATTCCCCACCGCCTGATCATGAATCAGCAAGGTTGCCGTCTCTCCGTAGGTCAGCGTGTTTCCCTCGATATGGTTGGAATGATAGTTCCACTCCAGCCGAAGCTTCTTCCACAAACGCTTCTCATCCTCCAGCTTCAGCGGATGCAAGGCCTGCCATTCGCTGTGGAGATCGGTGATGGTTTTATATAGGATCATATTCGTTAATTGTCGGAGGCTTCTCCATCGCAGTCCTCAACTTGGATCGGCCCAACCAAATACTCGTGACACAGCACATTTAAAATCGTCGAGGTAATTCGTTCGAGTCCTGTCAGCGTGACGGTATTGTTCACCAATTTTTCCACTGCTCTATCATGAATAACAGCACCTCTCATCGGAACCTCTAGTCCATCCGAGGTTTGTTCTAATGGCCAATACCCGATTGAATTCCCTGTATGCAGAAACTTACTACGCAAGTCATAGGCAGCCTTCATCGCCTTGCCTAGATTCTCCTTCTTTAATAATCCATTGTCATGCTTGCACTCAGGTTCCTCAAAAAACGTTTCGGGCAATTTGTCTGTCACAAATATTCCAAGCTTACGTCGGATTGAATACAAAGATCCTTTAAATCGATTCACGATCTTATCTCCATCCGGCAATGACTGTATTAACTCAAAGTCCTTGATGCGGCGATCATCAAACAACTCCTTGTTCGTGTAATCACGAAGAGGTAAAACAGCCTCCAAAGAACTAATCAAAGATGAGTATGCCAAGGCTGGTCGATTTACCCAGTTCTCCAGAGCAAGCTGGTAGAACATTCCCGCATTTATTAACATTTGCTTTTCTTCCGACTCTTCAAAAAGAATCTTCTCCAAAAGGTGATTGAGATTCTTAAAATTAAGTTCTGTCTTAGTCGCAGTCCTAGGCTTTGAATTGAAGGGAGGCTCTTCAAACGATGGATTGATCGAGGTTTCAAGGTTTGGAAGCGTTAAGTGACCGGCACTTTGTAACTGTCCCCGATATTCTATGAGCTTGCCATACACGCATGAGAGTAAAGGAGCCACACGGTCTCCCAGCCACTCGTAAGTTTCGATTATAGCAAATCCACCTGTGCGCTCCTTCGCCGGAAACTTAACTGACAGAGCAAAATCACACCTGTAGAGCGGCCCTTGCTGAAACTTCAACTTTCTATCTTTTGCGTTAAAGGAGGGCCAACAATGATGAACCTTGCACTGCGTTGCCTCCGCGGAACCCACGAAATGCGCCGAGGATGAGAACAGAAACACAACAGTGTTTTCATCAATAGTTGGAACAAGATCACTCATTGGCTAATTGAAAATCTCTTGGCTAAGTGCCGTTTTAAGGCGCGTTAATTGCTCGACTCTGGATTTTAGGACTGCGGCTTTTTTGTCGAAAGCTTGAAGCAATTTTGCCACTCGGCGTTGCTCATCCAGAGATTTGGGGATTCGGACTTTGATGTCTTTAAACTGATCGTAATACAGGCGTAGACGGTCATTCGTTAGTCCTTGTGAGAAACGATGAAACAGCCGTATCACTTCAGGAACCTTGAAAAGGTAGCTGGCATAGAGTGGATCAATTTTCTCCGTTGGCTTGAGAACTACGTAGGCTGGACTCACTACTCCATCACATGGCGCAAGACCTGAGACTCCCTGCCACATCCGCATCATGTTGTAGGCAATGTCATTCTTCCTAACCAGTAAGTGCTGCTCTGCGGTAAGCTCTGACTCAACCTTTCTACCTAGCTTTTCCCTATCAACTAATCCCTGACCTCTTGTAACAGAAAAAGTTCGCAATCCATGCTCTCCGGCTTGTTTACGCTCTTTAAATAATTCACCAAGGCGATAGTGCGTCGCGTTTTTAATCTCATAAAAGGCTGAATTAGCCGCAAATGCCATTTTCGCCGTAGTCACTCGATCCAACTGTTCCCCAAGGAGTGAAATGCACTTAGCGAAAGCGCGATGTAAAAGAGACAGTCTCTCCTGCTCTTCTAAGGAAGGACACCAGATAGGAAACGATTTAGCCTCCTGACGTGAAAGTTCTAGGAATGTGCTACCTGAAGCACGCCGGACAAGTTCCCTTTTCCTAGCATCAATTTGCCACATCAGAAACTCTGGTTTCAATCTTGACGGGTTACAAACAAACGCGGTTAACCCTTGATTCATTGAAACTGGAACTCGAGCAATAGCACAGTCACCAATAGAAGCTCTACTCGTCATTATTACTGAATCCTTCGCCAAAAGAACACTTCCAGAATTCGCCAATCCTAGGGCAGAGATACGCCGACGTGAATCAAAAACCTCTTTTGTATTTGATGTCGTAATATCAGGAGGAGTCAGCCAACATACGTCTCCATCCCAATACTCAGGGATATCACTCTTTGGCGTGCCTCCGCCATAAACACTGGCGACCAATCCGAGTTTTATGATTGATGAAGAATCAACCTTCATACCCAAACTCCTCCAGTAAACGGTTCATCTCGGCTTCCGCCTCGTCACGAGCTCTCTCCAGTTCACGCAGCTTACTCAATTCCTCCTTCACATCCAATTGCTCCGGTGGCTCGCTGGCATCGACGTAGCGGGTGATATTCAGGTTCCAGCGGTGTTCTTTTTCTATCTCCTTGAGATCCACCACCGCCGAGTGCTTGTCCAATGCCGTGCGGACGCCACCGCCCACGGCACGATGCTCACTCAAATACCAATCATCCAGATCACTTCTGGCCGATTGGACTTCAGCAATCCGTTCGTCGAAGTCCGCTTGAATGACCTCCGCCAACTCAGGTTCCTCACTAGCCACGCGCGCGACCTGTTTCGAACAATGCGCCACCAGCGACTTCTCCCAAACCTCGGAAATCCTACGACTCGCCAGCTTCACCTCGCTTGGGTCGGCATAGCCGTGGAAGATCGCCGAAATCCGCAGAACGTCCTCCACGTCCAAATAGTTCCGCGACTTACCGCTGCGATACAGCCCATCGGTTGAAGCATCGATGAACAAGACCTTTCCTCGACGCTCTTTGGGTTTGTTCCAATTGCAGATCAACAAGGCCGCAGGAATGCCCGTGCCGAAGAACAACTGCGCAGGCAGGCCAATCACCGCCTCGACCAAATCATTCTTCAGTATTTCCTCGCGAATCTTCCCTTCCGCCGCACCTCTGAACAACACGCCGTGCGGCAGCACGACGCCCGCCATCCCCTTGTTCGGCTGCACCACCTTGAGCATGTGAAGCAGGAAGCCCATGTCGCCTTTGGTCTTCGGCGGAACGCCCAACTCGAAACGCTTGTAAGTATCCGCTTCCGCAGATTGGTGCCCCCAGTCCTTCAGCGAAAACGGTGGATTCGCAATCACTCGGTCAAAAGCATCCAACGCGCCCGCCGTGGTGAACTTCGGCGAGCGGATCGTATCTCCCGCCCGGATATCCGCATCGGGGAATCCATGCAACAGCATGTTCAATCGACAAATCGCCCAAGTTCCATAGTTCTTCTCCTGTCCGGTCAGAGTCAGATTCCGAGGATCACCTCCCCGCTCCTCGACGTGGTGCCCACACTCGATCAACATACCGCCCGATCCGCAGGTGGGGTCGTGGATTCTCATTCCCTCTTTAGGCGCAAGTATCTCCACCAACAAGCGCACGACACTGCGCGGGGTGTAGAATTCCCCACCCTTCTTCCCTGCCGTCTCGGCAAAGCGCTCGATCAAAAACTCATAGGCATTGCCAAGAACGTCGGGCTCCAGCAGATTCTTATTTCCCAGCGGAATCTTCGAAAAGTGCAGTAACAAGCGCTGCATGAGCGCATCCATCTCCGCCGCATCGCCGAATCGGCGTTCATCATTGAACCGCACACCGCCAAGCACCCCCTCCAAATATCGTGCATTCTCTTCCTCCGCCTTCACCAGCGCGATATCGATCGCCTCCGCGCGGTTCTCAGAAACCGTCAGCAGATAGGACCAACGAGACTCCGCCGGCAGGAAGTAGGCTCCATCACCATACTCATCCGGATCGCTCGCGATCTGTTCCGCCTCTTCATCGGATTTTCCCGCTGCCTTCCACTCCTGCACAATCTCCGCATGCCGTTCCTCGAACACATCCGAAAGACGCTTCAAGAAAAGTAGCGAGAGGATATGGTTTTTGAAATCAGACGAATCCAAAGCACCGCGCAGCAAATCCGCCGCGCCCCATATTTTCTGATTCAGCTGTTCTCTGGTTAAAATCATTGTGCGTTATCGTTAAAAATTCCTGTCATCCTGAAATGCTGCCGCATAGGCGAGCCGCAACCGCAACTCGGCTGCTTCAATGGCATTCCGTTGCGCATCATGCGCACTCTTGATCAATCTGCCAATCTTCACTTGCACATTCATTGGCGGAACTTCCACCTCCATCAATGCCAGTGACTTCGCACTCAAACTCAATTGTGACGTTCCGGACTGCGAGCCTTGAAGCATCTTAGCCTTTCCCACATCAGAACCAAGGTAGCCATACAACCACCACTGATCGACACATCTCTCATCTCCACGCACTCTTAATAGGGTCGCATTGAATACTCTGCCCTCCACACCTGTTCCCATCACGAAAGCGGGCTCAAGATAATCCTCCGTTGTCCTCGAAGGCACTAGAACATCGCCATCTCGCAACTTGTAGAGATTCTCCTGCATCGCAGCATCCTCCCCAACCAAGGGCAGATCAGCAGAGGACAAAGACCCCGCTCGCATTCCAGCGAGCGAGGCCATCGTCACCACAGGCACCGCATTCCCCTCCCCAGCAGTCTTGGTCACCAAGCCAGCCTGGATCTCCGCAATCTTTCCGAGTTGTGTTTTTTGATGCATATGGGTTTTCAGCAGTTAACAGGAATTCCGTTGAGACGAAGCTCGACATAGTCGAAACCTAACTCATCGAGGATTGCTTGTTGTGCTTTTACATCGATCAATTCCGCGTTACACGGATTGTCTATCCAGACGATCGAGTCTTCTAGCTCATCAACGCGCTCATCCCATTTCTCGAGTAGCTTTTTGTAAAGCGCCTCAATCCCCTCAGCCGAATTGAAATCAGCATAGTGAATTCCTTGGTCTGTGACGGTGACAAACGCCTGACTTCCGCCTTGAGTAGACTCAAGAAAGGCAATGAACGACCTGTCGCTCGCGTTGGAGCATTTGATTTCTTGTGTAGGTATCATCATCAATGCTCCTTATCTACTGGTGGATGGGGATCATTCCCTGGAGCGATGGTATCCTTGCTGCGAATTCTACCGTCTCGCCCCTGCGTTATTAGCTCTCCGCCACCTTGGCGGTTCAACTTATTACGCGCTGCGTCTTCTGCTGCTCTTTGGGTCGGATGCACGCTCCCCGCTCTCGTGGAGTCATTGCGTTTTTCCGCCCAACCGTCTTGGCGTTTATACACCATTCTATCTTGAGGTTTACTCATATTTCTAATGTCCATCCCACAGAAACACGCTCATGAACATTGTGCCGCCACAAGGCAGACACTTGACAGCTTCCCCCCAGCTGCTACATTGGAGGCTCTTACACAACCGAATGCGTCGCTGGATTTCCGCGATGTTTCACGAGCACCCGTCCATTGTGGCGGGTGTTTCCGTTTTCAGGAACGAGCACAAGATAGCACACATTCAGATCATTGTCAAGTCTGTAACGCGCATCAATTAAAGATGCGGCCAACCTTAACCGTCTTGAAAGTATTTAAGTGACGATTAAAGGTAAATAAAACTCTACAAATCCATTAAATAGAGTTAAAAGATACCTTAACCCTCACTTCTTTCTTCATGAACCTCTCAGACTATATCTCCGGAGAATGGCAAACTCAATTCCAATACAAGAGCTTCCTACCCACAACAGTTAACCAGCAATGGAGATGGGATGATCCGCAGATCGACACCCTTCTATCCGAGGCGAATCGCCGCTTAGGCGAACTCAACGGACTTTCCTTCATCGTTCCTGATCTCGATAGATTCATTCAGATGCACGTCATTAAAGAAGCGCAGACATCAAGTCGGATTGAAGGCACTCAAACCGGTATGGATGAGGCTTTGGAAGACGATCCTGAAGAAATCGCCCCGGAGAAGCGCGACGACTGGCAAGAAGTCCGCAACTACATCGACGCGATGAACAAGGCGATCTCAGATCTCAAAACCATGCCTCTATCCAACCGTCTGCTTTGTGATACCCATCGCACTCTTCTTGGCGGAACAAGAGGCGATCTAAAAACACCAGGTGAATTTCGTCGTAGTCAGAACTGGATCGGCGGAGCCTCATTAATGGATGCAGTGTTTATCCCGCCGCACTTTGAAGAACTCCCACTGCTGCTGACGGATCTGGAAGCCTTTTGGCATAATGAGTCAATCCACGTCCCTCAATTGATCCGCATCGCAATCAGCCACTATCAATTCGAGACCATCCACCCATTTCTCGACGGCAATGGTCGCGTAGGGCGCCTTCTCATCACACTATATTTGGTGAGCAAGGGCCTCCTCGAACACCCGTGCCTCTACCTCTCAGCACACCTCGAGAAGAATCGCGGCGCCTATTACGACGCCTTAACCCACGTGAGAAGAACGGGGGACCTCGGGCACTGGATCCGATTCTTTCTTGTTGCCGTGATCGAAACAGCAAAAACAGCAACCTCCACATTTCGGCGGATTCTTGAAGTGCGTTCGAAAACAAGCGAAACGCTGGCGACACTGGGACGCTCATCACACAACGCCACACGGGTTGTGGACTACCTTTACTCAAAGCCGATTGTTAGCGCACAGCAACTCAGTGAGAAACTCGGATTTAGCCAGTCAACAGCGGATCGGCTCGTCTCCGTGCTTCTCGAAAAGGAGATTCTTCACGAACTCACCGGACGTCAAAGGAACAGAATCTACATTTTCAAAGATTACTACCAACTCTTCCTTTGGTGATGCTTTCATGCCACAGGCACCCTTATCGTCATTTAAAGCGATTCGTGAGTTTAACTGAATACGTTAGCTTCACATAACTCAAGAATCCCAACGAAAATCAGAACCTCGTAACCATTGTGATTCAGGACACCCATAATCCTCTCCGGCATTTTGGGTTTTCTACATCGCTTCCAAGATTGCTCTCTCAATGTTATGTGTAAGTTTTTTTCCCATATCGGTCAAAAAAATAATACTTTTAGCAGGATTCAGTCCGAAAATAATAAAAATTGTAGTTTCGTAACAATTCCTGCAGCATATATCCATGAGGAAAGCGGGATACGTCTGGTTAAAGGAAGAGTTCGGTATCGAGACACTCGACTACTGGATCACGAGTTACGTGCGGGATAAAGGTACCCCCAAGACAGTGGAGCGAGATGGATACATTGAGGAAATCCACCGAGCCGCAACTTGGCCGGGAGACACTTGGCACGATCACTTGGAGTTCGCCTTAAAACGTGAAGGACTGCATCTGGAGCTTCTGCGCTTGTTACTTCCCAAGCTTGATTGGGACGAATTGATCGAATACATCACCGCCACTCCAACGGGGCGGTATACCCGCATCGTTTGGTATCTTTACGAGGCGATCACTTGGAACACACTAGACATCGATGACCTTACCGTTGGGAATTACGTGCCCCTTCTCGATTCCTCTGTCTATCTTACCGCTAAACCCAAAAAGATTCGAAGACAGCGCATCGACGACAACCTACTCGGATCGATAAATTTCTCCCCTATGGTTCGGCATGGTGATCTCGATCTAAAGCAGATCAATCTGAATCTTCGCGAGCGGTGCTCAGAGGTCGTCTCAAAATTCCCCGCATCCATCTATCAACGCGCCATCAACTACCTTTACGCCAAAGAAAGCAAAAGCTCCTATGCGATCGAAAGGGAAACGCCTACCGCACAACGCGCCCACCATTTCATCACTCTGCTCGAACGAGCCTGGCAGGACGACTTTCTGACCAAGGAGGGACTCGTCGAACTCCAGAACGCGATTGTCGACCCGCGCTTCGCAAATCATGGATACCGAGACACCATCGAGGAACAAATCTATATTGGTGAAACCATCGCACCCGGCAACGAGCGCATTCACTACGCCGCACCGAAACCCGGAGATGTCAGCGAAATGATGAGAGAATTCATCGCCTGCTCGCGGAAAATTCTCCGGGATCGCTCCATTCCCGATATTACAGCAGCCGGAATCATCGCCTATCTATTCAACTACATTCACCCCTTCAGCGATGGCAATGGTCGTATACATCGATTCCTGATGCATCACGTCCTCGCCAAACGAGGCTTCGGCCCGCAAGGCATCATCCTTCCTGTTTCTGCCGTCATTCTCAACCGCCCACAGGACTACGATAAATCCCTCGAGTCATTTTCCCGTATCTTGATGGATAAGATTGATTATGATCTCGACGACCATTTGCGGATGACTGTGCACGGAGAAACGATCAACCACTACCGTTACATCGACTGCTCCAAGCTCAACACTATCTTCCATGACTTTGTGCAGCAAACGATAGAATCGGAACTCCCCGCAGAAATCGAATACCTCCAACGCCATGACAAGTGCCGTGCGGAAATGCGGACCATCGTGGACCTTCCCGATCGAATCGCAGAACTCTTCATCAAATGCTGCATACAGAACGCCGGAATACTCTCGAAAAGCAAACGTCAGCTACAGGAGTTCGCAGAACTCAAAGACTCAGAGATCGCTGAACTCGAACGAATCATCTGTGAAATCTTCCCGGAAACCAGCTCTTCGTAACAACTCTTGCAGGAAATCCGCCGAAAATAACAATTTCTGCAGTTTCGTAACAGTTTCTGCGCTGCGTTTAAGCAGTCCGCTAAGCGTCATAACGAATTCGAATAAGATGGATGAGATTCGGGAGATGAGATTCGGGACACCCATAATTCTCTCTGGCACTATGGCTGTCCAAGATTGCTCTTCTTCCAGCTTAATATCTCAACCTGTCGGCTTCTTGATTTCAGCAGAAACCCAGAAGTAAGCGCAAATGATAGGCAAAGGCTGAAGAGAAATCATCAGCGCAATCACCCAAAGAGGAACCCCAAAATCGTTCGCCGCAACGACTAAAAATATAATCCCAACAACAGACAACAGGTAGAAACCCCATTCGGTAACGAGCCGTTGCTGTATCAGCATCTTTATGACCAGATATATTTGAAGAATTGGAATGCAGGCAGATACAAATCCAATGACTTCACTCTCGTCGGAAAAATTAGTATGAAACATCTCGGGGATTTGGTACATCGACACAAACGACGCCACCAAAAGCGTAAACACGGCTAGGAGATAGTTGATCATTTGTGGTTAACCGCCTACTGCACCGTCTCCACCGCCTCGCGCACCTGTTGAGCATCGGCGTGCTTCAGCACGTATTCCGGTGGCACTCTTTCCGCGCCCATGCGGATGTCGGTTCGACGGAATTTCATCGGCGAGTCGACGACATGGCGGGCACTCAGGTGAATCTCGCTACACCCCACCGCTTGAGCAAAGGCACGGACCATGTCCGACTTCACTCCGCCGCCCGGTAATATGGTGATTCGTTCTCCCGCTTTTTCGATCAAGCGAGCGAGCACGTCCTGGCCTGCGGTCACATTGGGTTCACCGCCACTGGTCAGCACCCTGGGCACACCGCACTCAATCAGCACGTCCAAGGCCTCGTCCAAATCTCGCGTCACATCGAACGCGCGGTGAAAGGTGAAGTCCATCCCCTCAGCCGCTACGAGCACTCGCTTCAATGCGCTTTGATCAATCGTTCCGTCGTGGTTCAGCGCACCGAATACCACTCCAGAAGCCCCTGCTACGCGCGCCATGTCCAAGTCCTCGAGGAGGATACGCATCTCCCCTTCTGAGTAGCAAAAATCACCACTGCGTGGGCGAAGCATGACCATCACTCCATTGCCAAATACACTGACCGCCTCGCGCATGAATCCCGCCGATGGCGTAAGCCCGCCTTCCACCAGCGAATCACACAACTCAATCCTATCCGCACCACCAGCCTTCGCCGCATACACACTCGCCAAGTTATCCAAACAGATTTCAATCTTCATAACATCAGATTACCCTGTCTCCCTTGCGAAAAACCAGCAGCGAATACTCCAAATTTCCCGCCCGATACGCGCGAATCATTCTTGGAATAGCCCACAGCCGGAGATCTGCCAGCGACCGCGCTTTCATCGCCGCTCGCCAAACACCTGCGGATCGCCAAGCCCGTGACATCATCCGCCGCTGCATCACACCCCAGGTTGGTGCCGCTTCCATCGTCCAATCCTCATTCCTGATCAAATTCCAACCTGCGTGTGTCGCCGTATCGACGACTTCATTGACACCGCGCAAGGCGGCAAACCGTCCGTCGCGCACTATCGCTTCAGTGCGCTTTTTATCCTTCACCGCTGCTTGGAAAAAATCCGTCATCACCAACAGGCCGCCCTCATTCACACGCTGTGCGGTTACTTCAAAAAACTTCACCAAATCCGCCACATGGCCGCACATTTCCACCGCCACCGCCGCATCGAACCTCGACTCGTTCCGCACCTCCAACCAGTCACCGCAGAGAAACCGCGCACCACCTCCTGCGATACATCGCTGATACTGTAAAGGCGAGTTCGTCACACCCAAGACACCGCCCGACCACCTCTCTCGCATCAATCGACTAAGCACACCGTAGCCACATCCAATATCCACCACTCGCCTCGGTGCGCCATCCGCCTCCACCGCACTCATCACCCGTTCTTGATGAATCGCCATCGCCTCGCCTAGTGACTCCACACCACGTTCCCACACCCCATGGTGCAGAGCCTCCCCCCAAACCGCTCGATAAACGGTATCCAGTGAGTCATAGTGTGCAGCAACGTCCGTCATATCCCTCTCTCGATTAGACATTCACTATTCCACAGTTCCGTCTATCCTCTATCTTCTTCCTGTCTATCATCCAACCCCATGCTTCTCGCCTTCAACAAACCTTACGGCGTTCTCAGCCAGTTCAATGAGAATCCTGGCGAAGAAGGAAATCAGCGCACTCTCGCGGAGTTTGAATTTCCAGAAAACGTCCAGCCACTAGGGAGACTCGACTTGGACTCGGAAGGTCTTCTGCTACTCAGCGATGAGCATGACTTGGAGCACGAACTACTCCATCCAAAAAACGCCCATCGACGGCGCTATCTTGCGCTGGTCGAAGGCGAACCTGACGACGCAGCGATCGACACCTTACGCCGCGGAGGGATTCTCATCAGAGGGCACGAAACGCTTCCTTGCCATGCCCAACTTCTCACTGAGGAGCCAGATCTGCCACCTAGAGTGCCGCCAATGCCATTCAGCTCCGACAACGAGATATCGTGGATCGAACTCGAGCTCCGCGAAGGCAAAAATCGCCAGGTCCGCCGCATGACTGCTGCCGTTGGGCACCCGACGCTTCGCCTGATCCGCATCAGCATCGGTCAACTGACTTTGAAAGATCTCGCTATCCCCTCAGGCGAGTGGCGCGTGTTGGATGGCGCTGAAAGGGCATCCGTTTTTGCGAAGTAGCGAGAGTAAATCAAGACACCCAAAATCTCCTCTCGCGTCCCGGCTGGCCGATATTGCTCGTTGTAATCTGTATTCTCACCACCCGATGTGGGCGAGGGCGCCCACACTCCATCACCCAAGCCCCCAGTGAGCTTCTCCACCGCTTTACCATTCACCGCCGGAGGGGGTGCGCCTCGCGCCCCACATTCACTCCTCACTGCCCAGCGACGCTCCACAACCCCTTCATTAAGTCGCCACACCATTCTCACTAATCCCCTCATCATATCCCACCCACCCGATGTGGGCGAGGCGCCCACATTCCATCATTATCCTAAAATCAGAGATGAGAACCACAGCCGTAACGCAGCGGAGACAGACGAAGTCAAATGACGCTTGAAAAGCATCCCTCCCAATAAAATACAGCGATCAACAATCCTCACGCCTTCCAGAGCTGCAGGATCTTCATGTAGTTCGCGCGTTCGTAGATTCCGGGATCGGGGCATTTGAGCAAACTCATGCACCCGCGCATGTGCGCGACGCTCTCATATTCGTGTTCATCCATCCAGAATTTCAAGTCTTCGAGGATGTCCGCCATGTGGCTTGGGCCATACTTCAACAAGGCCGCAACCGTCTGCACAGAGGACGCTCCACACATAATCGCTTTGATCACATCCTGCACCGTGTGCACACCGCCGTTGAGGATCAGATCACAGTTCACTCGACCGTGAAGTATCGCCGCCCAACGCAGACGCATTCTCAGTTCGGTGGAATTTGAGAGATCCAGGCGATGGCTCGCTTCCATCTCCTCGATATCGATATCGGGTTGATAGAAGCGGTTGAACAACACCACCCCAGCCGCCCCAAGCGCATCCAATTGGGTAACAAAATGCCCGGGCGACGAATAGAAAGGCGAGAGCTTTACCGCCACCGGGATCTTCACCGATCCCACGACTTGCTCGACAATGTCATAGACCCGGCGCTCCACCTGACTACCACTCTCCATGACATCGGTGGCGATGTAATACACGTTCAACTCCACGGCATCCGCACCCGCTTGTTCCATTAAATGCGCATAATCGATCCACCCTCCGGCACTGGTTCCATTCAATGAGGCAACCACCGGCAGATCACATGATGCTTTGATTTTTGATATTTGTTCAAGGTAGCGATCCGGTCCGAGAGCGTAGTCTTCCATGTGCGGAAAGAACGAGGAAAACTCTCCAAACGCTTCAGAAAGCGATTCCGTGTGGGAGAACTCTGACAACTGCTCGCTGGTGATTTGTTCCTCAAACAAGGAATGCATGACCACAGCTCCAGCACCTGCGTCTTCCAAGGCCTTGACCTTGCCTATGTCATCCGCCAGCGGCGACGCTCCAGCGATCAGTGGACTGCGGACAGGCAAGCCGAGATAGGTTGTGGCTAGGCTTTTCATGATGATTGATTATCGGTGGAAGGTGATTCTGAGGGTTGCTCCGGAACTTGTAGGCTCATCTGGCGGTAGAGTTCGTAGCGATCTTTCAACTGCTCGGCGGCAAGGGAAAGCAGCGCGGCGGAGCGTTCGGGATTGATGCGCTCAAGCAGGCGGAAGCGTGTTTCGTTTGATGTGAAATCGCTCAGCGATGCCTTGGGCGCAGGGCTGTCGAGCTTCATCGGTGCTTCACCCGCAGCGGCGCGGCGAGGATCGAACCTAAACAACGGCCAGTAGCCACACGCCACGGCGCGCTTCTGTTGGTCGAGGCCTTGGCTCATACTGTAACCGTGTGCGACACAGTGACTGTAGGCGATCACCAGGGACGGCCCTTGGAAACTCTCCGCCTCACGCAAGGCGTTGACCACCTGCCCGTCCTTCGCGCCCATCGCCACACGCGCCACATAGACTGACCCGTAGGATGCAGCGATCAGACCGAGATCTTTTTTCCCGACTTCTTTACCAGCCATACTGAACTTCGCGACCGCGCCGAGTGGCGTAGCCTTGGATCGCTGACCACCGGTGTTGGAATACACTTCGGTATCGAGCACGAGAATATTGATGTTTCGTCCCGAGGCGATGGCATGGTCGAGTCCGCCGAATCCAATGTCATACGCCCAACCGTCGCCACCGACGATCCACACGCTTTTATCCACCAGATAGTCCGCCATTTGAGCCAATGCCCGCGCACCAGCAGAAGTGTCGCTGGAAAGCTTTTCGCGCACCGCGGCAACGCGTTCACGCTGTGTGTTGATTCCCGATTCCTCGGATTGATCCGCGGTGAGGATGTCATTCACCAACTCGTCTCCGAGAACCGGCACCATGTTCCGCAACAACACCTCGGAGTAGCCCCGCGACTGATCGAGACTTGCCCGCATCCCTAGACCAAACTCCGCGTTGTCTTCAAACAAGGAGTTCGCCCATGCAGGGCCACGACCACAAGCGTCGACCGTGTAAGGCGTCGTCGGTAGGTTGCCGCCGTAAATTGACGAACAACCGGTGGCATTGGCGATCATCAAGCGGTCACCAAACATCTGGGTGAGCAGTTTCAGATAGGGCGTCTCACCGCAGCCCGCACAAGCACCGGAAAACTCGAACAAGGGGCGCATGAACTGCGTCGACTTCACGTCGTTGCGCAGCATTTCCCGCGGTGGATCGGGGAGCGATTGGAAGAACGTAAAGTTCTCCCGTTCCTGATCACGCAGCGGAAGTTGTGGACTCATGTTGAGCGCTTTGCGACTTGGGTTTGTCTTGTCTTTCGCCGGGCAAACTTGAACGCAGAGCTGACACCCCGTGCAGTCTTCCACCGCAACTTGCAGACTGTATTTCATCCCTGCATATTCGCGGACTTTGAAATCGGAACTCTTGAACGTCTCCGGCGCGGAACCCAACAATTCAGGTTCGTAAACCTTCGGACGAATGGCCGCATGGGGACAGACAATCGCGCATTTGTTGCACTGAATACACAGATCCGTTTCCCAAACGGGCACTTCCTCCGCGATGTTGCGTTTCTCCCATTGGGTGGTGCCTGTAGGCCAGGTGCCATCGACAGGAAACGCACTCACAGGCAGCTGATCACCCTTGCCAGCAAGCATTATCGCCGTCACCCGTTTGACGAAATCGGGCGCGTCGTCGGGAACGATAGGCTGTAAACGATGAGTCGCCGTCGCCGCATCGGGATAGTCGACTTTTTGCAAATTATCCAAGGTGCTGTCCACCGCTTCGAAATTCTTTTTCACCACGGCCTCGCCACGCTTGCCGTAGGTTTTTCGGATCGCTTCCTTGATCTTCTCGATCGCCTGCTCACGGGGAAGCACACCGGAAATCGCGAAGTAACAGGTCTGCATGATCGTGTTAATTCGTCCGGGCATCCCCACCGCACGAGCCACCGCACTGGCATCGATCGCATAGAACTCGAGTCCTTTCATGATCACCTGCTCTTGCAACTCAAACGGCAAACGGTGCCAGGCTTCGGCCGCACCCCCGGGCGCGTTGAGCAAAAAGATCCCACCAGCTTTCACCCGATCGAGCACCGGCATACTCAGCAGAAGATCAAAGCGATGACAGGCGAGAAACTCCGCCTCGTGGATCAGATAGGTGGATCGGATCGGCTGCGGACCAAAGCGCAAGTGCGATACCGTCATCGCTCCGGCTTTCTTCGAATCGTAAACGAAATACCCCTGAGCAAAGTTATCCGTTCCCTCGCCGATGATCTTGATCGAATTCTTGTTCGCTCCCACTGTGCCGTCCGAGCCCAAGCCAAAAAATACGGCTTCTTTCACACCTTCCTCGCGAACTTCAAAGGACTCATCGTAAGGCAATGACAGGCCAGTCACATCGTCATTAATTCCGATGCTAAACCCATGCAACGGCCGCTCTTCCTGAAGTGAATCAAAGACACCTTTCACCATTGCCGGAGTGAACTCTTTCGATCCCAAACCGTAGCGACCTCCCACCACCGTTATCGCCGACGCACCATCGCGAAGTCCTGAAACTTCCGCCTGACGCAACGCCGCCACCACATCCATATACAGCGGTTCACCGAGCGCACCCGGCTCTTTGGTTCTGTCGAGCACCGCGATGGATCGCACGCTCTCTGGTAGCACTTTGATAAAATCCTCAACGCTGAACGGACGATAGAGACGCACCTTCAGCACACCCGTTTTCGCACCATCGCGGTTCATCGCCTCCACCGTTTCCGCCACCGCTTCTGCGCCGGATCCCATGATCACGATCACCCGCTCTGCATCTGGCGCGCCCTCATAATCGAAGGGCTGGTAACGACGCCCAGTTACCTTGGCGAATTGCTCCATTGACTCGCGAACGATCGCCGGCAGTTTCTGATAATATTCATTGCACGCCTCGCGCGCTTGAAAGAACGCGTCGGGGTTTTGCGCCGTCCCTCGGATCTTCGGTGCGTCTGGTGTCAGCGCGTGGTTACGGAATGCCGTCACCGCCTCTTCATCGATCAACGACCTTAGCGAGTCATCGTCGATCGTCGTTACTTTGCTGACCTCATGCGAAGTGCGGAAGCCATCAAAAAAGTGTAAGAACGGCACCCTGGTGCGCAAGGTCGCCATTTGGGAAATCACCGCCGTGTCCTGTGCCTCTTGCACCGACCCGCCACACAGCATCGCAAACCCAGTTTGGCGACATGCCATCACGTCGGAGTGGTCGCCAAAAATACTCAGTGCATGTGTCGCCACTGCGCGGGCGGTGACGTGGAGACAGAACGGCGTCAGCTCACCAGCTATCTTGAACATATTCGGGATCATCAACAACAGCCCCTGCGACGCCGTGAACGACGCACTCAACGACCCCGCTTGCAGTGCTCCATGGAGTGCACCAGCCGCACCGCCCTCTGACTGCATTTCCAACACACTAGGCACCGCGCCCCAGAGGTTCTTTCGCCCGGCCGCCGACCATTCATCACAATGCTCAGCCATTCCCGAAGATGGGGTGATCGGGTAGATCGCGAAAAATTCATTCAAACGATAAGCCACCGAAGCTACCGCTTCGTTACCGTCCATCATCACTTGCAGGTTCTTGGACTTCTCACTCACAAGGACACAGTATGAAACCGTAGATCGATCGTCCACACACCTGCTGCAGTTATACCAAATCAATGCACCCCGCTATTCATGAGGACGAAAAATCCCTAGCTCTCAAAGCTGAAAACGTCATGACCCTCCAAGACAGGGATCTTCTTCGTGAGGTTGGCTTCCAGCCGACCTATCCCCCGCAGCAATCTCACCGCTGGCACTGAAATCAACTCCCAGACAAACATACCTTACCCAGCATACAAAACCTATGGAAACAACCCGCGCTTCGATTTTGCTTTCGCCGTCTCCTCAACGCCTAAAGCAGTAGCCGCAACACGTGGCGTCAGCCCTCGCCGTTTCTGAACCTGAAGCACCCGCTCCAACGAATGCTCTAACTGGGTCTCAAGTTTCGCAATCACCTCGGCACGCGACCAATTGAAGCGCTGGAGGTTCTGCACCCACTCAAAGTAGGAAACGATCACCCCGCCGGAGTTACAGAGAATATCCGGGATAATGGTGATGTCGCCTCGCTCTTCAATGATTCGATCTGCCTCCGGAGTGGTCGGACCATTGGCAGCCTCCGCCAGCAATCGACATTTCAATTCCGCCGCATTGCCTTTATGAATCACCATGTCCACAGCGGCAGGAACGAGCACGTCGCAGAGCTGAATCAACATTTCTTCAGGATCTATGCTTTCCGATTCTGGAAACCCCACCACCGATCCATGAGAGTCAACATGCTTGCACAGGTCTTCAACAGATAACCCCTTATCGTTCCACACCGCGCCACGCACATCGCTGATTCCGATCACCTTCACTCCGTAATTAGCAAGTGTGATTGCCGCATGACGGCCCACGTTACCGAAGCCTTGGATCACCGCCGTCGCTTCCGAACAGCGAATATTCAGCTTATCCAACATGCGGTAAACAAGGAAACCCACACCGCGTCCGGTCGCCTCAGTCCGCCCTTCAGTGCCCTGCAAATCGACCGGTTTACCTGTGACAATTCCCGGGACAAGATGTCCAGCGTGCGTCGAATAGGTATCCAATATCCACGCCATCGTCTGCTCGTTGGTCCCCATGTCGGGAGCCATCACGTCGACCTCCACACCTATGAACGGAATCATCTCCATGGTGAATCGTCGCGTCAGCCGCTCTTGCTCACCAATACTCATCATTGTCGGATCACACTGGATACCACCTTTACCTCCACCATACGGCAACCCCGCAAGCGCACATTTCCAGTTCATCCACATCGCCAGCGCGGCGACCTCGCCAACCGACACCTTCGGATGATATCTCAACCCACCCTTGGTTGGCCCACGAGACAAGTGATGCTGCACTCGATGACCAAAAAAAGTCTCAACCGTCCCATTATCACGGCGAATCGGGCACGCCACCGTAGATATCCGTTTCGGCCATTTACACCGATCGCGCAGCTCCTCATCGAGCTCTAAAACATCCGCCACTCGGTCGAATTGCTCCGCCGCCATCGAGAAAACCGGGTCTGATAATAGTTCCTTTTTCATCTTGGAAACGGCTGACATCAGCACTCTTCAAAAGCGAGAGAGATCGATAGAAAACATGTCTGTAAGGCTTTTAAAAAGCGCCCAGCACCTTTTTTCACCATGGCCTTAGCTTACTGCTAATGCATACTCAGCTGTAGCGTCGATGACGACATTACTGCAGACGCCGATCATGCTCCATCTATCTAAAATCACACCTATGCCAAAATCAACAAGCCTCAGAAAGGGAACTAGTTCACCGCCATTCGAATATGTGAAATTCCGCATACACTCTTTGCCTTTAATACAGCTCACTTTCCCGCGTCCCATTCTAAGGGAGGGTTATCATCCTTGTATAAAAAAACCTTTGGCTGAACTACAGCGCCATCAGGGAGAACAACAACTTTGAAGCAAGACTCGTTTCCATTTTTTTCAGTGTAATCAAATGAAACGATGTAAAAAAACCGGCCATCCTCTCTACCCAATGCTTGGCCAAAGATTAGATGAGTAAACTTAACTTCAAGAGCCCGATCCTTAATATTATTACTCTCATAAGCGATTTTTATAACATCCTTGACCGAAAGACCAACCGACTCTTTCGCCGGGTCGAAAATTTGTATTTTTCCAAATTCTAAATCATCCAGCCTCCATTCGAAAATTCGACCAGCTTCGGCATCAATAAATTTTGCTATAATTATGTCAGCTTTAGAAAAGCCACTAAACGCAAGATATAAAAACGTGGATGAAAATAATAAATATTTTTTCATAAAAAAATGTGATTCTGTCCGGATACGCTTGACGCAGCATCCCTAAAAAAGTGCTAGTTTTACAACCTTTCTCAACTTTACCGTAGGCACAGTTAGGAAATTATACTCGTCAGCTAAGCATGGTGTGAGCCCCTTGTTATCGATGACTGTTAACTCCCGCTCTAGGACACTATAGCTGAAAAAGCGAGAGAGAAAATGCTTACCCAATCGACGGAAGCGATCCGGCGGCGACGGCTTGGCCGTGGCGCTTCATCTTCTCGTCTGGCGTGCTCATTTTCAATGAGGCAGAAAGTTCAGGGAACTCGGCGTCGAGCACTTTGCGGGCTTCTTCGAGGATAATCTCGCCACCGCGGCCCGAGGTCACGCGCCCGAGAATCAACAAGTTCTCGATTTCATAGAAATCGGCGTAATGCGCGATGGTGTATCCGAAGCAGACACCCACGGTTTCGTAGATTTTTTGCGCCCGTTCATCGCCCTCTTTCATCGCTTGCTGCACCTTGATCAACTGTTGAGCGAAAGGCAGATCGGAAATATCGAAGCCGGCAATAGGCGCCAGTCGGGCGATAGCTTGTTGTGAGAAATACTGAACGCCGCAACCGTGGTCACGTGACCATTCATCGACAGGCGCATCGTCGCGATAATCCACTGGTGCGAATGCGAGCTCGTTGAGCCATGGCTTAATGTGCCCATCGGGATCGACATACCCCACCGCTTCGGACGTGCCCATCGACACACCCAACACAGAGTTCACATCCATCGACATACTGCCGGCAAGCGCGGTGACCTCACCGTCGTTCACCACCTCGAAAGGAATCCCATTCCACTCCTCTTTCAGTTGAAAGAAAATATTGCGCACATGGTTCTCAAAACCATCCTCAGAAACCCCACGGAACAGCGATGCCGCGCGGACCTCGTTGTTGACGTAAACACCCGCCGCAGATCCACCGATTGCATCGACCGAAGGCAGATGCGCTGCCGCACGCTTCAAGGTATCGCGAATACCATCGAGATGATACTGTGGGTCTTTTTGGAAATACGGATCCCATTCGATTTCTTCGGAAAAAACCACTTCACCATCGATCAATGCGGCGGCCTTGCGGTCTGACCCACCCAGATCGAATCCGATCCGATTGCCGCCCAAATTACGACCGAGCGCAACGGCTCCTTCGAAGGCCTCAGGCACAGCATCTACCGCCTCCACGCGGATCGGCTCACCATAAATCTTCATTCCTATGAAATCGTCATCGAACGCGCGCTCGCCATGCGGGCTGTAAATCTCCGCAAGCATTCCTGCGATCTCAGGCGCGCCTTCGACGAGGATGCGGCTTCCCCCTTTTTGCCAAAGCAGGAACTTCACAAGACGCTCGACGTATTTGCGGTTCAGTTCGACATTCTCTCCTTCGTGAGGCAATACGGAACCAGACCACACGGCGACGAACCCATCCTTACGTGAAAGCGCTATATTGATCGCTTTGGTATCGGCGCTGTCGGCTACTTTAGCCTCATAAGCTCTGTTCCAGAGCACGGCTGGAACAAATTCTGGGTCGAGGACAGGCTTGATTTTGGAATCGATTTTCATGAGTAGACCGGAGGAGTGAGCGGACACTGTAAGGAGCCGTTGACCAAGGGTAGCGTCAACTTATTGTTCTGCACAGTTACTCGTCTTGGCTGCCTGCCAGAATGCCTCCATCTCCTCCAATATCGCGTCGTCCAGATTACTTCCACTTGCCGCCAGATCTTTCTCCATCGCTTCAAACCGCCGCATAAATTTCGCATTCGCCGCCGCCATCACCGCTTCGGGATCCATCCCCTCTTTGCGTGCCAAATTGACAACGGAAAACAAAAGATCGCCTATCTCATCTTCCAACTTCTCGCCATCCACCGGACTCGCCGAGTATTCCTCGCGAACTTCCGCAAGTTCTTCGTCAATCTTCGCCAAGACCTCACGAGCACTTGGCCAATCAAATCCAACTTTTGCCGCTTTTTTCTGAAGTTTTGCCGCACGCATCAAGGCTGGCAATCCCTCGCCAACACCATGCAAGTAAGGCCGCGATTCATGCCCTTTTTCAACACGCTTGATCGCATCCCACTGATTCAGCACGCCTTCGGTATCACTCACCTCGGAATGGGCGAACACATGCGGGTGACGGCGCACCAGTTTGTCGGAAATTTCATGCGCCACCGCATCGAAATCGAAATCACCACGTTCTTCCGCCAGCTCGGAATGAAAGACCACCTGAAGCAACAAGTCGCCAAGCTCTTCGCGTAAGTGCTCGATATCATCTCGCTGAATCGTATCGACCACCTCATAGGCCTCTTCGAGAAGATTCGACACCAAGGACGCATGCGTCTGCTCCGCATCCCATGGACAGCCACCCGGTGCGCGCAAACGATGCATAATCGCCCGCAAACGAGCTATCCCCGTCAGCGACTGAGCATCGACTAATTCCTCATCAGGATGCGAGTGATCGCTGCGAACATAATCAGGGTGTGGAGTCGGCTTGCCTTCAGTCATGCTCGATCCATAGCGCGCTCACTGGATCCTGAAAACCGAAAACATTGCCTCTCTCTCCTAAAGATCCTTGCGCGCCTGTTCGAGAATCGCCTTCTCCTTAGCACTGAGCGAACCGATCCCCGATTTCGCAATCTTATCCAGCACCGCGTCCACCTCATCTCGCGTTGGCGGCGCTCCACGTTTCTTCGGCGCTCCTTTCTTACCACCATCGACTACGCGAAACTTCTTTTTACGCTTCGGCTTCAGGACTAAGATTCCGCTATCGGCCCAGTCCAACCACTGAATATTTCGACACAACAACCAACCCAGCAAAGCACCGCCAAGATGCGCAGCTTCACCGCCTGAGTTGCTTCCATCAACGAAAACGGTAAGCGCCGCCATGATCAAAATGAAGCCGCCGAATTGTCGCATCGTGAACTCAAACGGCAGCAAGAGCAGGCGAATCTTCTGAAACGGAAAGAAAATCATCAGCGCCGCGACAATTCCGTAAAAGCACCCCGAAGCCCCGATCAGCGGAGTCATGACTCCACCACTCATTACCCAAGGAACCGTCAACTCAAGGAGCGAAAAAAGCAGCGCCCCGCCGCAGCCGGCAATCAGATAAAAGGCGAGAAATCGCCTCGACCCAAGACGATCTTCAATCAAGGGCCCGAGGAAGAAAATTCCCAGCATATTGAAGATGAGGTGGAACAACCCGGCATGCAAAAACTGATACGTGAATAAACGCCAGATCTGGAATCCATAAATGGCTTTCTCAATTGAGAAATACCCCCAACCACCCGACGGCCCTATTCCTGCCAAGCCCGAAAATCGAGTTCCCGAAGCCAGTACGCCATTGATCACAAACACGATGATATTGACCAGGATCAAGGTCTTCACCATGGATCGCTTATTGAACGCCATACCAAATCGCCTGTCCTGTGTATAGTCTCTGTCGTAAATTCCCATCCCAGTTAAAATACGGCTCTCGCCTGCAAAGGTTTCGCCGATTCACTCCTATTGGTCAAGGACGCAGGTTTGAAGAACTAATCGTTAGTCCGTGTGCTAAGGGCGGTTCACCCGTTCCGTTGCATCCAAATCTTTGAACAAATTCTTCGACAAATCGAACTCCAAATTCCTATCACCTACAGTCGGATTCCAACAATATTGAAATTCAATAAAGCCGTATTCATCTGGAATTTTCGTTCGATATGGTTCATCAAGAAAACGCCCACCGCTCATCCTAAACATAAACCCATCGATAAACTTCGCGTAATTGAAAAGATCCTCCCCTGTATCGGATTTGTGATGACGTGTCCTGAAAAAATAGGATGTCTGTCTCGGCTTACTTAGATTCTCATAGCCCTGCTCTACCCGACTAATCTCGCTCACATAACCATCAGCAAACGCAACATTCGGCATCGTTAGGACGCTCGTTTCACTGAACCCATTTTCACTATTCACGATCACCGCCCCCTCCTTCGGCCTGGGGAATGAAAGGTCTATCCTTCCAGCGATAGGACGCGGCCCATTCTCTATCACGGCAGCTCTAAACATCAGATCGGAAATCTTACCCTCACCATGAGGCGCCACCCAGTCTCCAACTTCAAAATCAAAGCCACAAGGCTGATCCAGTGAAGGCAATTTCCCTATATACCTCTTAGCATAGAGCGATATCGGTTTTTTAATTTTCCGCAAGACCATCAAAACCTGGTGATTCTCCTTTCTTCTTAAGCGACTCAAACTTGAAGTATAATAACTCTCTTTCTGCACCTGAACGCCGACTCGTAGCAACGCCCTACCAGTTACCTGCACCTTCCCTTCTTTGTTCGTGAACCGTTTGATTCTCTGTGTTTGATCCGATCGATAACCCAAGAAGATAGTAGTCACTTCTGCACCCTCGACTGCCACACCCGAGTCATCGACTACGCTTACACTTACTCTCTTCAAATCTTGTGCCTTCACGCAAGTCACGGAAAAAGCGATAAGCATCAGCGCAATGTGAGCGAGCGATCGAGTCATTCCCAAACAGTAGGCATCTAGACTCTAGTAGTCCAAGTCAATTTCGTTAGGCTGCCCATGCATAGTCAGCCGTTCAGGCTCTCCCTATATTAAATGCCTGTAGACCTCGAGTTGATCGCGATTTTCACACGCTTCCAGCATGCATCCTATCTGAAATCCAACGAATTTGGTGCTCGTTTTTAATCGGCAGCACTGAATTGGCATGTAATACATGGATTTACTGGATAGCAAAGTCATCCAAGGCAACCCTAGGTCATCGCTAGAACAACAAATCTTCCGGTAGGAACCGGAAACTAAAAAAACAAAAAAAATGAACATCCCTACAAAAGGCACACCATCCACGGAACCCCAGCTCTGCGCTTGGGTTGAAAGCATGGCAACTCTCTGCCAACCAGACGCCATCCACTGGGTGGACGGATCAGAAGAAGAAAACAAATCTCTCTGCGACCTGCTGGTCGAAAAAGGAACCTTCACCCGCCTCAACCCTGAGAAGCGTCCAAACAGTTTCCTCGCTCGCTCGAAGCCATCCGATGTCGCACGTGTGGAAGACCGCACCTACATCTGCTCAAAGCGCGAAGGCGATGCAGGCCCAACCAACAACTGGGCGGATCCCAGTGAGATGAAGGTAAAACTTCACGGCAAGTTCTCAGGATGCATGAAAGGTCGCACCATGTATGTGATCCCATTCTGCATGGGGCCTCTCGACTCACCACTCGCCAAAATCGGTTACGAAATCAGCGACTCCGCCTATGTCGTGGTCAACATGAGAATCATGTGTCACATGGGCGACAAAGTCTCCAAGCGCTACGAAGCAGAAGCCGCTGGCACCGCTCCCAAAGGACGCGACGGCTACGGTCACTTCATCCCATGCCTCCACTCTGTTGGCGTCCCGCTCGAACCAGGACAAGAAGACGACACCTGGCCGTGCAGCGATGATAAATACATCTGTCACTTCCCCGAGACCCGCGAAATCTGGTCGTTCGGATCCGGCTACGGCGGCAACGCCCTGCTCGGTAAAAAGTGCCTGGCACTGCGTATCGCATCCTGCATCGCCCGTGAACACAACTGGATGGCTGAGCACATGCTCATCCTCGGACTCGAAGCACCAACTGGTGAGAAAACCTACGTCACCGCCGCTTTCCCTAGTGCATGCGGTAAGACCAACCTCGCCATGCTTGTTCCGCCAAAATCCTACCAAGGATGGAAAACCACCATCATCGGCGATGACATCGCTTGGCTGTGGCCACACGAAGACGGCAAATTACACGCCATCAACCCGGAGACCGGCTACTTCGGTGTTGCTCCAGGCACGTCCTACGACACCAACCCAATCGCCATGGACTCGATGACCGAGAACGCCATCTTCACCAACGTCGCACTGACCGACGACGGCGATGTCTGGTGGGAAGGGATGACCAAAGAAGCACCAGCTCACCTGATCGACTGGAAAGGCAACGACTGGACACCGGAGAGCGAAACACCCTCCGCCCACCCGAACGCCCGCTTCACCGCTCCAGCCGAGCAGTGCCCAACGATCGATCCAGAATGGCAAAACCCAGATGGTGTGCCTATCGACGCGATTGTCTTCGGTGGACGTCGTCCATCGACCATGCCGCTCGTTTACCAAGCCTTCAACTGGAGCCACGGCGTCTACGTCGGAGCAACCATGGGATCCGAAGTCACAGCCGCAGCTATCGGCCTGAAGGCTGGTGTTCGCCGCGACCCGATGGCGATGCTGCCATTCTGCGGATACAACATGGGCGACTACCTCGCACACTGGTATGACATGCGCCGCCACATCAAGCACCTGCCACGTTTCTTCCATGTGAACTGGTTCCGTCTCGATAACGAGGGAGACTTCCTCTGGCCTGGATTCGGCGAAAACATGCGTGTTCTCGAGTGGATCGTGAAACGCTGCAACGGTCAAGTTGCCGGTCACGAAACCACCATCGGATGGACTCCTCACTTCGAGGACTTCAACACCGACGAACTCAAGGGCTTCACCGAGGAGCAGTTCGACAAAGGCATGGCATACAACCCCGCAGAGTGGCGCGCCGAGATCATCTCGCAAGGCGAGCTGTTCATGAACCTCTACGACAGTCTTCCAAAAGAGATGGTCTACCAGAAGGAACTCTTCGCAGGTCGACTTTCCTAAGGAGCAATTCTAACCAAAGGGCAGGCATCTCATCGCGAGGTGCCTGCTTTTTTGTGCCCAACGATAAAACTCGTCATGCCTCACAGGCTTGCCCCTTGCATCAGCCACTGCCCCTCGTGGTGTTGGCATCCTGCCGACACATCACCTCAACGCAACAACCTTGCCCCTTGCATCAACGGCAGAGATTGCGGACTATACATAAGATGAGACTTCACACTTACATCACTACCTTTTCGTTACTTCTACTCATTGCAGTCGGCGGACTTGTCTCATGTAAAGAGAAGACAGGAGCAGTCGAAAACGGCACAAGCGAAGCACCGCAGGCACCCGAAGCTACAGTTATAGGAACACTCGAAGGCACACTTGGTGATGAACCTTTCTCAGCAACCCTCAATGAGCAGGACTCCCAGTTCACCATTGAAGAATGGGACGGACTCTCCACCAAAAGCAAACAGCGAGACGGCGGCGAAATGAGCCTTGAAGCATTCTTGATGGGCACAGACCTATGGAGTGGTCCGCCGAGGCTGGTCACAATCACTCACCATGTCGATGGCGTCTCGTTGACCCTTCGTTTTGCAGGCCGGCTCGCCGTGGATGAAAAACTCACAGCGCTCCCCGGATGTTTAATCGAAACAGCTGACGCTCCGCTCGTTCCCGCTACAAAGGGTTCGTGGACGACCGCAAAAAACGTGACGCTTCCTCACTACGATTTCATTCTCCGCGTCACCTCGTTCGATGAACCTAGCAAGGTGATCACCGGTGTCATCGAAGGTCAGCTCATCAATCCCACAAAGCCAAACTCAGACCCATTGCCTCTCGAACTCGCCGTCTCCTCGGAAAAAGCACCTGAATCAGTCGCAGAACTCGAAGCTCAGATTCCTACCACTGATACAGCCCCCCCTGTAGCCACCACTACGCAAGAAGACGACAAAACATCTGCGGAGAGCGAGCAAAACGAGGTCAATGAACCATTAGTCATTGAAGCGACTCCTGCCGAAGTGATTCCTGCCGAGGAAGACGAAAATACAGCTTCCCTAGAACCCGAAGCGACTCCATCTGAAGTGACTCCTACCGAAGAAGAGAAGGTGGAAATTCGACCTGCAATTCCATACAAACCATCACGGGGATTCTGATCCATACCAAGATTTGGTATCACTTCAATAGCGCGCTGACATCAATAGCCTCAAGATCACTGCCCACAGCCGCGCCACCCAGCCGAGAGTTCTGAAAGAGCTCGCGCGCCAGTGAACGAATTTCGGCAGCGGTGACTTGTTTCACACGCTCCTGTGACTCCACAGGATCTGCGATATTACGTCCGGCGAGCAATGACTCGCCCACCCAACTCATTTGGTTCGACACTGATTCAAACCATAGTTGCTGAGACCCAAGCACATACTCGCGTGCGTCCTTCAGCTCCGCAGCCGAGACGACGCCCGATCGCAATTTCTTCAACTCGCCAAAAAGTAAATCAAGAGCACCCTCCGCCTTGGAGCGATCCAGGCCTGTGTAAATATCCAACACTCCAGCATCGCCAAAAACTTCCACCCCGCTTTGCACGTGATAGCAGGCAGCGCGTCTCTCGCGGAGCGCTTGAAAAAGCCTCGATCCCATCGTTTCACCGAGGACGACATTCAACAGCTTGAACGCGAAACGCTTTTCGTCACTTCGCGAAGGACCCCGAAATGCCAGCCCTGCGTGCAACTGCGCGAGATCTCTTTGCTCCGTTTGCCAGGCATCTTCCCCCCACGTGGCATCCAAAGATTTCACCTTCTTTGCCGTCGCTCGGCGTCCTACGGGGAGCTGACCGAGAAGGGCCTCGATCTGAGCCACCACCTCATTGTGTGGAACCGGTCCTGCAACAGCGACCAAAGTATTCGCACCGACATGACGTTCGGCGATCCACTTGCTCAAGACTTCCGGAGTCATCGCCGTGAGAGTTTTTTCCGTTCCGGTAATCGGACGGGCGAGAGCGTGCTTACGCCATAGCGCCCGACTCAACAAATCCTCGAGGTGTTGCCCGGGATTCTCACGATACATCTCAATCTCCTCAAAGATCACCTCGCGCTCGTTCTCAAAAGCACGCTCCTTGAGTTCCGCGTTGCAATACATGTCCGAAAGCACACGCATTCCGCGAGCAAACCATCGTGCAGGAAGCCACACGTGATAGCAGGTATGATCCTCAGCGGTGAAGGCATTCAACTCACCGCCAACTCCTTCAATGTCCATCGAGATACGGCGCGCAGACCGGCGCTTCGTTCCCTTAAAAACCATGTGCTCCACAAAGTGTGCCACCCCATTCTCAGCCGCCCGCTCATGACGCGATCCAGCCCTGCACCAGATCCCTGCCGCGACGCTAAGCGCATTCGGCAAATACGCGGAGCCCACCACCAAGCCATTGCTTAATGTCGTCGTTTGATAAGTCGAATCAAGCATCGCCACCTCCGCTCGCAAGCATTCTCTCCGCCAACTCTACATCACCGGGAAACGTGATCTTCAAGTTTGGTGTGCTGCAGCGCACCACCTTCACGGCACGCCCCGCAGCTTGCAAGGCTGTCACCTCGTCGGTGATCGTTCCGGAGTCCTGCTCACTCACCAGCGCGACTGCTTCGCGCATCCAATCAGCACGCGCGCATTGCGGAGTCTCCATGGCCCACATGCCGTCGCGTGATACCGAGTCAACAACCACACCCTCCGCATTCACACGCTTGAGAGTGTCGGCAATCGGTCGGGCAACCGTAGCTGCACCACATTCGCTCGCGGCGGCAACGACTTCATCAATCGCCACCGTGGTGATCAGTGGCCGCGCCGCATCGTGCACCGCGATCACTCCATTAAAGTTTACATCAACAGCCGCCACCCCGGCAGCCACCGAGTCGGCACGTTCCGCACCACCGGCAACCACCTTGCGCAATTTCGAAAATCGCCCGGATGCACACCAATCACGCACTTGCTGGTCATTTGCCGATGACGTGACCACGATAATACCTTCAATGGACGTAGCTTCATCAAAAGCCATGATGCTTCTTTCGAGCACAGACATACCCGCAATTTCGGCAGCCAACTTATCAAACCCCATCCGACGACCCGATCCGGCAGCGACGAGAATGGCGATTGCAGAAGTGCTCACAGATGATAAAAACGCTATTTGCCCAGTGCCTTGAGAACCTTCTCAACGGCGTGCTTGACGGTGATACCGTGCTTCTCGCGCAAGTCCGGCACGTTGCCGTGTTCGATGAATTCATCGGGCCACCCGATTCTTACTACCTTCGTAGTAATCCCCGCATCGCTCAGGTGTTCAATCACACCGCAACCATACCCATTTGGAAGCACATGATCTTCAAAGGTGCAGATCACCTTCACTTTTCGCGCCATTTCCTCGATCGTTTTGCCGTCCATGGGTTTGATCCAACGCGGGTTCACCAATGCTGTGGACACGCCTTGCTTCTCCAGTTCCTCGCGGGTCTCCGCCGCCATGGTAAAGAACGTTCCCAAACCGAAAAGTGCGACATCAGACCCATCTTCGACCACTTCGGATTCGCCGATGGTGAGCAACTTAGGCTCGCCTTCCACAGGGACGCCAGCGATCGGGCCACGCGGGTAACGAATGGCAATCGGACCGTCTTCGTATTGTGCCATCGTGAACAACATGTCGCGAAGCTCGGGCTCGTCCTTCGGCTGCATGTGCACCAGATCAGGCACCGGGCGAAGGTAGCCAATATCAAACAAACCATGGTGCGTCGGGCCATCGTCGCCAGAGAGACCCGCGCGATCCATACACAAGCGCACAGGCAGTTTCTGGATCGCCATGTCGTGAATGATCATGTCATAAGCCCGCTGCATGAAGGTCGAGTAGATCGCCAGGAACGGCTTCAAGCCCTTGGTCGCCAATCCACAGGCGAACAACGCCGCATGCTCCTCGGCAATACCCACATCAAAATACTGACCGGGCAGCTCGTCCTTCATGATGGAGAGCTTCGTGCCACCGGGCATCGCTGCGGTGATGGCAACAATCTCCTTATCTTTTTTCGCCATGTCAGTGAGCGTGCGAGCAAAAATATCCGACGCCGTTGGAGCCGCGGAAGGTGTAGCGCCCGTTTTCACCTCGTAGGGGCCAAGCCCATGGAACTTGCCCGGGTTTTCCAAGGCTGGCTTATATCCGCGCCCCTTCTCGGTGATGATGTGCAGGATCGCAGGCTCGTCATGCTCCTTCAGGTGCTTGAATGTCTGAATCAGCGTGTGCACATCGTGACCATCGATTGGCCCGTAATAGTGCAGCCCAAACTCTTCGAAGAGCACACTCGGCATGATCAAGCCCTTGGCGCCTTCTTCCACTTTGTGAACCAAATTACGCGCCTTCTTCCCTGCGACCTTTTCGATGAAATCGACAGCCTTTCTGTGAAGGTGCGAATAGGTCGAGCTCGTCTGTAGCGCGTTAAAATACTTGGCTATCGCACCTACGTTCTTATCGATGGACCACTCGTTATCGTTCAACACAACGATCAGCTTTTTGGTCGAAGTGGCGATGTTGTTGAGAGCTTCAAATGTCGGCCCACAGGTGAATGCCGCATCACCAGCGACGCAGACAACCTCTTCATCCGAGCCTGCAAGATCGCGGCCAACCGCCATGCCCAGCGCGGCGGAAAGCGCCGTGCCCGCGTGACCTGCGCCATAGATATCGTGCTCGCTCTCGGTACGCAGCATGTAGCCGTTAAGTCCCTCATACTGACGGATCGTATGAATCTGATCGTAACGACCTGTAAGCATCTTGTGGACGTAGGCCTGGTGCGAGACGTCGAACACAAACCTGTCCTTTGGAGTGCTGAACACCGCGTGCAGAGCAATCGTCAACTCCACCACACCCAGGTTGGGGCCAATGTGACCACCAGTCACCGCCACAGCATGGATCAATTTATGACGAATCTCCTTCGCCAACAACTCCAACTGCGCGTTGGATAATTTCTTCACATCCTCAGGCGATTTAATCTCGCTGAGATATTTGTAAGCTCCTGGATCTTCAGATTCGGTGTCTGGTGTGGTGTTAGGTTCAGTCACAATGCGTAGTAGTTGCGGCGTCAGAGGCGGGATGGCCGTATCCTCTGACAGCCGGATCAAAAGAGCTTAATCTCGTCGTCAGAAACATCCCCCTTAGGCTTCTTGTCAGCAGTTTTAGGAGGCTCGCTTGCCGCTTGCTGCGGGTCAAAATCTTCCACATCCATATCCTCCTCCGTGGAGCGGGCGGAAATCGCTTCGACCTTTAATCGAGCGTTATCCAGGCGTTGCTGACAAACTTTCCAGAGTTCCATCCCTCGCGAGTAAGAGGCCACCAAGTCATCCAGAGGTAAATCTTCCTCCTCCATCGCTTCAATGAGCGACTCCAACTCGCCCAAAGCGTCCTCGAACTTTACTTCGTTCAACGCGCTCTCAGCGGTCTTTTTCGATGTCTTCTTAGCTGCCACAATAATAAATCAGTACGGAAACCCTAATATCTCGACGGAAAACCCTCACAAGCAAGGGCAAATGCGCAGGAATCAGTGATCATTCAGTCCACCAGCATCAGCTCAGCCACCTTCGCCTCAACATCATCCGCGCGCATCAAGGTTTCGCCGACCAGCACAGCGTCTGCACCCCAACCGTGCACTTTCTCGCAGTCTTCGCGAGTTTTGATACCGCTTTCACTGATCAGGAGAATCCCCGGATCCATTCGGTCCGAGAGCTGGCGGGTGATATCGAGGTCTACCTCGAAGGTTTTCAGGTTACGGTTGTTCACTCCAATGATCTGCGCATCCGTCTCAAGCGCACGCTCGAGTTCCTCCGCATTGTGGACTTCAACTAGCACATCGAGCTGGAATGTGGTCGCCACATCGAGCAGATGCACGAGTTCATCTTGCTCCAATGCCGCTACGATGAGCAAAATGGCATCGGCACCAGCCACCACGGACTCGAAAATTTGTGCCTCGTGAATGATGAAATCTTTGCGGAGCACCGGAACGCCAACCGATGCAGCAACCTTCGTCATGTATTCCAGCTTACCCTTGAAGAACTTTTCATCAGTGAGCACCGAGATGGCACTGGCACCAGCATTGGCATATTTCACCGCCTGCTCAACAGGGTCAATATCTGTCGCAATGTCCCCCGCAGAGGGCGATGCCTTCTTCACCTCGGCAATCATGCCTAACTGATCGCCGTGGCCGTCGAGCGCATCATAGAGCGAGCGAAAGTCATTTCTCGCCAGTGCTCCGGCGCGCAATTTCTCCGCCAAACGGATCGTCGGTTCGATTTCCGTCCGCTTGTATTCGATAATTTCCCTCAGTCTGTCCATAGTCTCTAGAATAAATTCATGGTCAATGCGCACACACTACGCCGCTCACTGACCAAGGAATTCCTACACTCCACAGGATACTCACTCAATTCACAAAAAAATTTAGTTGCACCCCTGCCAATAATCGCTATTCATATCATCCCTTCGCGAATCAGCGAATTGCGGGTGTAGCTCAGTGGTAGAGCGCGACCTTGCCAAGGTCGATGTCGACGGTTCGAATCCGTTCACCCGCTCCATTTTTTCCCTTTAACGACGTCTTTTCCACAAGACGTCGTTTTTTTTGTGACTCTCAAACCTCAGAGATAAGCGCTATAGGACTTAAAAACCTATTTTCTCTCTCCACTTACGCCTTCACTTCCCGAGTCTCGCGCCATACATCCATCGACATGATCGACTTGATGATCTCGTTCAAGACCTCGATCGGCTGCTTGGTGGCATCAATTTCCACCACCCTGTCTTCACCGTAAAACTCCAACACGGGCTTGGTTTCCGCTTCATACGTTTGAATCCGGCGCTCAATCACCTCATCACTGGCATCGTCCATGCGGTTGTCCTTCAGCGCGCGTTTTCTTAGCCTGCGGGCAAGCTCTTCACGATTCGGGCAGGAGAGATGGAATACCTTGAGCACATCAATATGCTGCTCCATGATTTCCGCCTGTCCGACATTTCGCGGGATACCATCGAGAACAATGAAATCGATGTCCGGTTTATAAGCGTGACTATCGACCCGACTATTCAGCGCAGCCTCCCAAAGCCGCACCGTCACCGAATCCGGCACAAGTTTTCCTTTGCTGGAGTAGTTCACAAACTCCTGACCAATTTCGGTGCGTGTGTCGAGCTGACGAAAAACATCGCCACAAGCCATATGATAGAAACGGGGAATCTGACCGAGAATCAGGCCTTGGGTTCCCTTTCCACTACCCGGCGCACCGAAAATTAGGAAACACTGGTGCTTACGGTCGTACTTTTTCTTCTTCTCTTCGGTGGACATGATGACAGGTGGTGAATAGGAACTGGGAAAACGAGCAAATCACCTGCAAGCGGCGGCTGCAAGGGAATTAGCCGAACGGACGAAAATTCTTCCAGTTCTCGATTCCGCAAGGGCTAAACCAGCGGACTCGAACGCTTGCACAGTTGCAATGCCAATCCCCACGGGTCGCGAAGCATCATCAAATGAGATCCATCGGGGAGATGCATTTCGTTGACCAACGAGGCCCCGCCTGCCAGCAACCGCCGGGCATCAGCGCTCGGGTCGTCACTGGTGAAGGCCAAATGTAGCAACAAGGGATCCATCGCCGCATAGTCAGGAACCTGGTCGGGCGGGTTGCAATAAATCTCAAGAACCGTCGTGTCCGCGTCCGCCAGGAAATGGGTCTGCGCAGGCTCGGGAATGTGGTGAACAATCTTCAATCCAAACTGCTCCACGTACCATGCCGCCATAGCAACAGGATCGGCGACATTGATGGCAAAATGTTCGATCTTCATCGTTCAGCTCACTTGTTGAACAATCACCCGACTTGCACACTGCGCTTTTTATCGAGCTTGATGATGTCGCCAGCGGCCAATTCAGGCTCCGCTTTCACATCGACGATTTTCTCACCGTTGATTTGAATACTCCCCTGCTGAATCAATCGACGCACATCGCCATTCGAGCGCTCAACGCCATACGCATCGCGAAATGCTGATGCCACGATCGCGATCAAATCCTTGCGATCCGATGGCGGAGTGAAATCCGGCCAATCCGCCGAATCCGCGTCTTTCTTCGAGAATCTCGCTTCAAAGGATGCCAAGGCCGCATCGCCGGAAGCGTCGTCGTGGTAGCGCGCGACGATGCGCTTCGCCAAGCTCTTCTTGGCATCCATCGGGTGACCGTCTGGCTCAGTCTCGCCGAGAAGTAACTCGTAGTAACGCGACATCAACTCATCGGAAATGCTCATCACCTTGCCGAACATATCGTCCGGCGCATCATTCACCGCGACATAGTTGTTGAGGCTCTTCGACATCTTTTTCACACCGTCGAGACCTTCGAGAATCGGCACCAACATAGCGACCTGTTGTGCCATCCCTTGCTCTTTTTGCAGATCGCGACCGACCATGATATTGAACAACTGATCGGTTCCGCCGATCTCCACATCCGAGCGAACTTCCACGGAATCCCATCCTTGCATGATCGGGTATTGAATTTCGTGCAAGCGCACCTCTTGGCCGCTATCCACCCGGCTGCGGAAATCCTCGCGCTGCAACATCTGCTGCATCGTCACCTTCGCGTTAAGTTCCAGCACCTGATCGTAGGTCATCTTGCGGAACCAATCGCCATTGTAGACCACCTCGGTCGTCGCCTTGTCGAGAATCTTGAATGCCTGGTCAGTGTAGGTCTCCGCATTCACTAAAACTTGGTCACGGGTGAGCGGTGGGCGAGTTACCGAACGTCCTGAAGGATCGCCAACAGTCGCCGTGAAGTCACCAATGATCAGCACCACCTGATGGCCGAGCTCCTGGAACTGGCGCAACTTTTCCAAGGCTACCGTATGCCCCAAATGAATATCTGGAGCAGTGGGGTCCACGCCAAGCTTAACGCGCAGCGGTCGCCCTTCCTCCAGCTTCGCCTTCAGTAAGTCAGCACTAATCACCTTCGCGGCACCGCGGGTCAAAATTTCAAGTTGTTCGGCAGGAGTCATCACAATGTCCCCACTTTGCCCTGCATCCGCCCGTCTGCAAGTTTCTAAGCAATCCTCCGTAGCCGAAGTGGTCAACTGTAGCCGAAGTGGTGACACGTAGCCGAAGTGGTCACACTTTGGCCTCATCTCCCTGGTGACACTTTGGCACCTTCAGCAGAGGTGCATAGCGCTTTCAAAACAAGCGAACTCCGCTACGCACTTCTATTCTCCATCCAAAGAAAGATACTCCTTAGAACGATGATCCCTCTCCTCATCCTGGATCTTTTTCATAGAGTGGCAGCACCAAGCGATCAGAAAGAAGAATACCGCGAGAAGGCCGAAAAAAATTGAACCACCAAAATAAATAGGGATCACCATCCACCCAAACTCCGGTTCGAAATTCGTGAAGCAATCAATCAAGCCAAACGTTGATCTGACGGCAAGAAAACTTAACCCACAGCCCAATAATACAAAGTACAGACGAAAATTTGCAAGCCAGCGCATACTTCTAAAGTCACTGCCCAACCATCTTCTTGATATCGCGGAAGGAGAACGATTCTTGGCGATTTTCCAACTGCACGATGTTGTCGACCGGTTCGCTCTGGATATAGCGGTTGTTCTTGATGCCAGAATTCTCGTAAGTCTTGTAAGTCTGATCACTGCCGCGGAACTCGCCGGTCTTGTAAGTGTCAGTTTTATATGCATTGCCTTCACCTTGATAACGCTGGCCGGCATCACGGAAGCTACCAAGCCCCGCTACTTCCTGCCCCTGTTCCCGAGCGTTCTTGTATCCAAAATCCTTCACGCCACGAAAGTCGTTGGTGCGGTATTTGTCGGTTTTGAAATCGCTCACGCGATATTCTTTACGATCGTGATTTTTCGCATCGAGATTGAACGACTTGTTTTCGAACTGACTGCGTCGATCCGACTGTATGCGCATATTGCCGTCTGCGTCCTTCTCGTAGTCAAAGTTACCGGCGAACTTCTGCAAGATCGGATCGCTCGACCCTTTCTTTTTTCCCGTGCTCGAGGTGTCAGACGAAGTCGAGTTACACGACGCCAACACGATCAAGCCGCTGCAAAAACACAGCGCCCGAAGAGCATAGGTGAAATGGGGAAGAAAACGTCGCACGACGATACTATCGCCGACAAGTTCCTCAGGGTAAAGCCTTTTCACAGCCCTTATTGACCGCTATTCGCCACTTCTGCGGCCGCGAAATACCTCGCCCACGAGTCGGCATCCACCGCCGCATCCAAAGTCGCCTCCCCTTTGTTTGTATGTGCCTCCATAGCGTTGGCAACAATCCGCCAGATATCGGGAAACGAAATTTTCCCGTCTAAAAATGCCTCAACAGCCACCTCGTTCGCCGCATTCAACACTGCGGGCAATGTGCCCCCCTCGTTGCCCGCTTTGCGCGCCAGCTTCAAGGCAGGGAAAACATCGTTGCGTGGTTCTTCAAACTCAAGCTTTCCGAGCCCTGCAAAATTCAGCGGCCGCAAAGAATTCGCCACCCGGTCGGGATATGTCACTGCATACTGAATGGGGAAACACATGTCCGATCGGCTCAACTGAGCGATCACCGATCCGTCGACCGTTTCCACCATCGAGTGGACAATGCTTTGCGGGTGAATCACCACGTCAATCTTATCCATCGGCACGTCGAAAAGCCAACGCGCCTCAATCATTTCGAGGCCTTTGTTAAACATCGTCGCAGAGTCGATAGAGATTTTTTTCCCCATCTCCCAGGTCGGATGCTTCAGTGCCGTGGCAGGAGTGGCTTTGCGAATATCGTTCGTGCTCGCAGTGCGAAACGGTCCGCCGGAAGCCGTTAGAATCAAGCGTGACACATGCTCAGGCTTCACGCCTTCGAGGCATTGAAAAATCGCATTGTGTTCGCTATCGACGGGAAGCACACGCACGCCTTTACGACGTGCGGCCTCCATCACCACTTCCCCAGCCATCACCAAAATCTCCTTGCTGGCAATCGCCAGATCTTTGCCCGCTTCAATCGCGGCTAGCGCCGGTTTAAGCCCTGCCACACCGACAATGGCCACCAACACCATGTCAGCTTCGGGGAGCGTTGCCAGTTCGATCAGTCCATCTTGCCCCTCGTAAACTTCCACGCCGTCGGCGTTTTGACGCAAACGAGCCGCTGCATCGAGATCACTCAACGCCACATGCTTGACTCCCGTTGCGGCGATCTGTTCAGACAATTTCTTATCGCTGGATCCAGCACCGAGACCAATAATTTTCAGACGCTCAGGAATGTCACCAGCCACCTTGAGAGTGCTGCATCCGATAGAGCCAGTAGAACCAAGAACAACAACCTTCTTCATGAGAAAATAGCTTCAGCCTCTAGGCGAAGAAGCGCAGGTAAAGATATAAAACCGGGGCCGTAAAACAGAGACTGTCGATAAGATCAAGCACACCACCGATACCAGGTAGTGCTTGGCCGGAATCCTTGATCGTCAGGCTGCGCTTGATGACCGACTCCGCGAGGTCGCCTATCACCGCAAGAAGCGCGATCACCAAACCGAGCGCAATCACCACCGGCAATGAATGGAGTGCTCCAAGCTGGTTTGGCAGCATGAGATAAAGCGCAATGCCCGGCACCTGTGAAATCACCAAAGCTCCGAAAAACCCTTCCCAGGTTTTTCCAGGGCTGACACTTGGGATCAGCTTATTCTTTCCAATCAACGAGCCGACGATATAGGCGCCCATGTCCGTGAACTTCGTCACCAACACCAGCCAAAGCGCCAACCACGCACCAGGCGTAACCGGCGGGCCAACCACGCCCTCTGGAGCATAAAACAAAATGCGCGTCACGAAGTGAAAAAGCACCGCAGGATAGAAGATACCGAACAAGGTGTAGAGCACCGGTTGAAACGCGCAGTCGCCCTTATCCTTGCGCTTTAGGATCAATGTGAACCCACCGAGGATCGCGACGAAGGCAATACCCCCGTCAAGCCACCCGATTCCCTCTGCCCCCCGACCATCCTCCCTCAGCATCCACCAAATCCCCACCGAATAAGCGATCACCAAACTTAACCCAAAGGTTGGGAAAACAAGAATGCCCGAGCTTTTCGCCATACGGAAATACTCCCAACAACCAAGCACGGCTAGCGCTCCAACTGCGACGAAATATCCTATCGGATGCCCCCACAAAAACGTTCCAGCAACGAGACCCCACAACAAAACCGTGCTGAATAAGCGCGCACGAAAAACGGCGGCCTTACTCGGCTTTGGTGTAGACTCGATGTCCTTCGCCTCTGTTGGCTGAGGAGACGGTGAGTTCGGGGTGGAAGAATTAGACATGGGGTAGTCGAATGATATGCGAAAACTCGCACGGCACAGAACGCTTTTCGGCTCCACTGCCCACTGAGTCAAGACGGTATTCCAACGATCCGCAAGCGTTTGCCTTCCACAACAATATAATTCGGTGGCATCTCAGCCGAATAATTTCCCGTGGGCACAGGATTTCTCCCATACTTCGATATCCTCTTCAAGCTGGCGGCACTCATCCTCTAATCGCGTGCATTCACGCACCACGACAGAAAAGTTCTTCTGATCTTTCTCATGTAAACGGCGCAGTGGATGGAACGCTTCGGCGAATCGCTTGTATCCGGAAACAACAGACTGCGCCAACTGACTCCGCATGGTATCTCGTAGCGGTTCGCGCACGCCCTCAAGCGCCTTGGCAAAATGGTTTACCAAGGCTTGCCCAGAAACTATCGCATAAATCACCCAGCAAAAAGACAACATCACACAGAAACCCAGCGGCAAATCGATGCCATCCATCACCTGCATACCCACCTGCTCGGCTTTATACCAACCTAGAATCGAGAACGCACCAGAAAACAGCGACCCACCCGCAAGCACACGCATAAAAAGATTCCGCCGCCTCAAGCGCTTATCCAGCAGTTTAGCGATGCCTATTTTTTGCAGTTCGTTGCGCGTGCACGCCACTAAGTCGACCGATAAGCGCCCTCTCCATTTATCCCAATCCGGATGACCGACAGGTGATGCCGTCCGCAAGGTGAACCCATATTCCTTATCTATCTGACGGCGAAGCTCATCCCACAAAAAATCCAAAGCCGCGACCAATCTCCCGCCCGCTTTATCACCGATCTCCTGAGCCACACGCCCCATGCGTCGTATCAAAACTGCCTGAGTATCCTCCGCACGATCCCCACCCTTCAGTGTTGTCACAATCGACGGCCAAATGGACATTCTCGCATCCAGCATATTGGTCAAATGCACTTCTTCTGATGCCACACCGCCGAAAATTTCGTCGGCAAGACGTGGAATGGATTTCTTCGCAACATCACAGCTCATATCAAGCTCACTGTCGATTAAATGAAGCAGGTCACGCGTGCCTGCGAGCACGTTATGCGCAGGGTCGGCACGCACACCAATTTCAGAAATCAACCGTCGCGCGGCGGCCACGGTGTTGAGCAATTTTAACACCGCGATATTTCCGCCCACAGCCTGCTGCAAAAAACGATCGAGGCGCTCCATTCCGGTCGCACGCCACATCACCTTATCCGCGATAATTCCGTCCATCCGTCGGGCACCAATAGCCTCACTTGAACAAACAGGAAACATCGGAAGCGACGCCCCGAACCTCGCCGAAGTCTCGTCTTCTATACGCTCCATGATACGCTTTAAATCGTCTGGAGCCACCAGATCCGAGTGACTTAACACGATGACTACATCCTTGAGCCATACTTCGCTCATCCGCTTGAGAAACTCCCATCCGGCAGCACCCCATGGGTTGGTCGCATTAAAAACAAACAGCACCAAGTCCGCACTCGGTAAAAACTTATCGGTGATCTGCTCGTGATCTGACTCGATCGAGTTCACTCCAGGCGTATCGACAATTTTCATCTGCTTAAGAACATCGAGCGGCCGAGTAATCGTCATTACGCCGTTTTCGGTCACGCCGCTTGGTGTTTCGCCGTGTTGAAAAACCTGTACCCTATCGGTGACCGGCAAAAGACCTGAGGGCGCGAACACCCCACCGAGCAGTGCATTGACCAAAGTTGATTTACCGGAGTTCACCTCGCCGACCATGACGACAAGGAACGGCTCGCTAATATTGCGGCTCATTCGCTCCGCGAGTTCGCAGCGTTCCTCCGGCAGTTCGACCGCCGGAGCTACTCGAGCAATCTGCGAGAGCAGTCGCGCCGCACGCTCGCGCAATGGAATAATACCTTGCTCTCCAGAGGAGGATGTAGAGTTCTTGAACACAGCTGTAATGGTCTCACCGGTGTGGATGATCTACCTGCGAGCTATAAACAACGATAACCAAGCTAACTACACCGAGTAAACGAAAACTGCAAAGTCTACTCCAAATCATCAACCCCGCGCATCCGACGGCTCTCGCACAATATCGTCAACTCAAGAAAAGCAATTAGTTCGCCTGGGAAAGCAACTGCGAGACAGTCACAAAAGTATAACCTTTCGCCAACAGACCATCCAGGGTCGACGGCATCGCATCAATCGTGCTCTTGTGAATATCGTGAGCGAGGACAATGGATCCACCACGAGCGTTGCTAAGTATACGGTTCGCTACCACTGAGGCACCGGGACGTTTCCAGTCGACAGGATCCACATCCCAGAGAATGGTCGGGTATCCGAAATGCGCGTTCACCATCTGACGTTGCCCCGATGTCAATGCACCGTAGGGCGGACGCATCGTGCGAGGACGCACGCCACATGCGCTAATGATAGCGCTTTGCGTATCATCGAGCTGCTTAATCACAGCGCTCTCTGACATCTTCGAAAGGTTCGGATGGTTCCACGAGTGGTTACCTATTTCGTGACCCTCCGCGATGATTCGACGGATCAAATGCGGATAAGCGCGGGCGTTCGTGCCGACCACGTAAAAAGTCGCTCTGATGTTCCGCTCACGCAGCATATCGAGCAAGCGCGGTGTGTTTGATGGATGCGGACCGTCGTCAAAAGTCATCGCGATGAATGGAGCAGACGTCTCTACCCTGCTGAAGCTCACCTGCCCACCACCAGAGCCGTTGGGCAGATTTACCTGCGGATTACTGCCGCGTGGATAACGGGTAAGCGACGAGTGTCCATTGTTAGCCACCTGATTTCGTGAACTCCCACCAGGCCCGATCAACTGTCCAATCATAGAAGCATCAGACTGATCGAAATCCGACTTCTGGGACTGACAGGACGTCATCGAGACGATCAGTGAGCCAACAGCGAAAGCGGTAATGGCACGTTTTATTGAGCGGATCATAAGAGAGTGAATTTTGCTGATCCGCTGGCGGCATGTCATCGAATAGCGCCCCTTTATATCACATTCTCCCCAAGAGGCAATCCCAGGTATGACCATATTAGGCTACACTGAAGGGATTTGGGGGGGACAAGGAAAAAGAGAGATTGGCAAATCGACCGTTTATTCAGATCCTCGTCACTTGAATTCCGGCCGCAAAAAGGCTCAGAAAACGGAAGGCGATTTCACCTATTCTCCATTTCTCCGCTGTCAGATAGTAACAGGCACAAGCCCCCCCGTGGCGGTGGCATCCTGCCACCAAGCCATTCCCACACGAGCTTCATTGGCGGTGGCGGAAACGGGTCGACGTTCGTTCGGCGCTTGCAAAGCGTCCGCTACAGATCTCCATTCTCTAGCCATTGTCTCTGTTCCAACGATCAAGAATCGGACCCAATGCGGACGCCGTTTTTGCCGGCCAAAATTCCTTGGGCGTCATCAAAGCCGGATCAAGCGCCTTATGCTCAGGCCACGTTGGCTCGGCTGGTATGCGAGAAATCGCACGTCGCACAATCTTCTTGGCCATCCCAGCATTCGCTGTCAGATGGCTGATCACAGAATTCGCCGAGACATGATCCTCATCCTCTTTCCAGCAATCGTAATCCGTCACCATCGCCAGCGTTGCCAGCGACATCTCCGCCTCACGCGCGAGCTTCGCCTCCGGTAAGTTGGTCATACCAATCACATCAAACCCATCACGTCGATTGCGCTCGCTCTCCGCCTTGGTGGAAAACGCTGGACCATCCATGCAGACGTAGGTGCCGCCATCGTGAACAGTCGCACCCTCGGCAATGGCTTCATCGCGTAAGATCACGCGCAAATTCTCACTCACCGGATCACCGAAAGAAACATGGCCGACTATCCCCTTGCCAAAGAAGGTGTGGTGCTCGCGACGGCTTGTGCGGTCGAAATACTGATTCGGCAGGACAATAGAGCGCGGCTCATATTCCTCGCGCAAACTCCCCACCGCCGTCACACAAATCACCCACCGCACATTCATTGAACGCAGTGCCCATAGATTTGCCTGATGGGGAAGCTCGTGTGGCAACAGACGGTGCCCGCGTCCATGCCGGGGAAGGAAATACACATTGCGCCCTTCGACACGTCCCTTGATTAGCGAATCGGAAGGGTCGCCAAACGGCGTTTTCACTACAAGCTCCTCCACATCTTCCAGACCTTCCATAGCGTATAACCCACTGCCTCCGATAACGGCGATGGCGGGCGGATTCCCTTGATAATCGTAACTCATGCTCGTTTGATAAGGGCAAGAAGCCTAAACGACAAACCTAAACCTTTCCCTGTGGCTAATTCTGATCAACTTCCCGCAAAATCCGTCCGTCTGGACAAATGGCTCTGGGCGGCGCGTTTCTTTAAAACACGCTCGATGGCCAGCGACGCCTGCCAGGGAGAGAAAATCAAACGCAAGGGAAAGGCACTCAAACCTTCGGCATCGATCAAAATCGGCAACCACCTACAAATCTCCAATGGCGGACTCGTCCGCGACATCGAGGTGACTGAACTCATCGTCAAACGCGTCGCCGCTTCAGTCGCCGAAGCCAGCTACATCGAACACACCCCGCAAGACCGCATCGACGCCCACCGCGAGGCCCGGGCCGCCGCCAATGCCCACCGCCCGTCCGGCGCCGGACGCCCAACAAAACGAGACCGCCGGGAAATCGAATCGTTGAAGCGCTCTCTCGACGACCTAGGGTATAGTGACAAACTTTCCGGTTAAATAAGTGTTCCCCGGCTCGAAAATAGATCAAATACGCAGCTTCGCCGAAAGAGAGACCACCACCAATTCATGTTTCGTGACTGGCTCCTAAAACATTAAACCTAACCACCTAAAACCTCTTGCCTCCCACCTTCCAGCTTCATGAGTTCGCCCAGCGCATACTCTATGCAACCACTCTGGAGGAAAAACTCGCTGGCCCAGGGATCGGCGCAAAATTAGTCGACGACGATCGCGGCCCCGCCATCGTCGGCACCACCCTGCCCGGCAGACCCGCCGAATTGAGGATGCGACGCGACGGCGTGCGCGCCAACTTTCCCTCGAAAGCCAGTCTGATCGACGAAGAGCAGCGCGCCATACTAATGCACTTTTTTGCCAACCACGAACTCATCGCCGTCGAACTGATGGCTCTCGTGTTGTTGAAATTCCCCGACGCTCCAAAACGCTTTCGACTCGGCGTTTACCAAACCTTGCGCGAAGAACAAATGCACGCGCGCTGGTATGTGAACCGCATGAGAGAGTGCGGCGTCAACTTCGGCGATTTCCCAGTCAGCAACCTCATCTGGAACCAAATAGCCCCAATGGCCAGTCCGCTCGACTACGTTAGTCGTCTGTCGCTGACTTTTGAACAGGCCAACCTCGACTACTCAAAATTCTATGCCGGTGTGTTGAATGATGCCGGCGACACAAAAACCGCAAAAATTCTCGATCAAATTTACCGCGACGAAATCAATCACGTCGGCTACGGACTCCACTGGTTCCGCAAATGGAAAGAAGAGTCGCGCAGTGACTGGGAGCAATTCCGATCCAACCTCGTCTTTCCTCTCTCGCCCGTCAGAGCGAAGGCCGTGGAATCCGTACCCTTCAATGCCGAGGGACGCCGCGCCGCCGGACTCGGCGATGATTTCATCGACCACCTCCAGGTCTTCGAAATGTCCCGTGGCCGCTCGCCCGATGTCTTTCTCTTCAACCCGGGGTGTGAATTGGACTGCCTGCCCGGCGGCGCAAAATCCACTCCCGCACTCGAATCCCTGCGACGCGACCTGGAGCTACTACCACTCGCGTTCGCCAAAAAAGACGACGTCATCCTCGTCGAGAATCAGCCGACCGTTCAACACCTCCAAACCCTCCGTGAAGCTGGATTCACACTACCCGAGTTCATTACCGATGTGAACGAGATCTCCTCACGCAAGCTCCGAAACCTCAGGCCATGGGGATGGTCGCCAACTTCCGTGAATCAGCTCGCTCCATTGCGAGGTTTGTGCACAGGTCACGACGAAAACGCGCGCAATCTCTCCGACCCTGCCGCCGCGCTCAGCAAACGCCGCACCGCCGAGTTGCGCGAGCGCATTGCTTGCGACAACGCCACATCGACCAACGTCTGCACAACCATCGACGAGATCGCTGATGAGGTGTATCGTTTACGCGAATGCGGCCACGCCTCCGTCGTCTTGAAGTCCGAATTCGGAGCCGCCGCGCATGGCAACCGCTGCCTTTTCGACGACACCCCCATCGATAAAGCGAACGATTGGATCACCACGCGCTTGAGCGAAGGTCAAGCAATTCTCGTCGAGGCCTGGCTGCCGAAAGTCTTCGAGTACTCCGCACACTTCGATCGCCGCGCCGCCGTTAATGCAAACGCCGCATCAAAAGTCACCTTCCGCGGATTCAGCCGAATGAAAACCAATGGTCGCGGTCAATGGATGCACAGCGCCGCAGGGGTAAAATTCTGCCGTGGCCTGCAACCGGAACTCGCCGCGCACTTACAACACAAATCCGGCCCGCTGACACGCTTTCAGTCGGAATTCCCCGCCCTGCTCGAAACCCTCTACCACCCGCACGGCTACTTCGGCCCAATTGGCATCGATGCCTTTGTTTGGAGAGATCCGCTGTCAGATCACTTACGCGATCAATTGGTCGTCGAAATCAACGCACGTTACACCATGGGACGTGCCACTCTCGAACTGCAAGACCAACTCGCTAAAGATAGTGTGCTCGTATTCGCCCTGGAAAAAACCGGCACCGCTCCCCAGTGGGAGGGTAAGCGAACAATTCTCAGTCGTTCACCATTGAAATCCCAGTGGCAGGCTTCTGTTTATAAAATGCGTGAATGGCCGACCCCTGAATAAGCTCTCCAAGAAGTCGATACCGAGCTTCGGCCAATACCACTCTGAGAGCGAAGATGAATCCTCGCGGTGCCTGGGAGGGCGGAGCTAGGCGGTATTTAGCGATAGTAAATTGCAACAATCAGCTCTTGGCGTCCACCCATCACCCCATTTACTAATATAAAAAACTGACTACTATTTTATTTATAATACCTATTTTAAAACCTGTCGATATTTCTATAAAATACCTTGCCCACCGTCTCAGAAAATGTTGAATAAGTAAAGTATATTTACTAATTCAACAGTCATCCTCCCATTATGAATTCGGCACGTAATCTTGCGCTACTTCTATTGTTCTACACTCTAACGCTTTCCACCCATGCTCAAGTCCGAGCAGCCTTGGAAACGTTCACCTATGAAACCAACGCCAATTCATGGTCCGTGTATGATTTCACGAGTTCTCTCCCTTATCCTGCCGAGTGGATTGCCGGTGAAGACCCAGTCATACGCTACCATTTTACGGATAACGACGTTACGGGTAACGACGGATTCCTTTTCTCTTCATATGGTGGATCAAATAACAGTTTCGATGGAAACCACGCATTAATCCGCTCGGGCGGTATCGGTTTCGACCTTGAGGTTGAAAACCCCGCGAACATATCCTTTATCGATGTGGCTTTCTGGTCTGTGACTGATAACAGATGGTTCTACAGCAGTGACATCCAACCGTCGGATTCATCCAAGAACTGGCAGTCCATCGATTTCTTCAACAATAAATGGTACTATTACGATTCGGGCTGGGTGACCGTCGAACTCACTAAAACGAACATCTCAAACATCGATAGGTTCATCATTCGCAGCTTCCCGGCATCCGCGGCCGCGGTCGGGGAGTTCGTGGCCATCGACAACTTCACGATATATCCCGAAATCATTGTTCCTAAGTTAAAGGTCAGTAGAACCGGTAACATCTTTAGTATGAATTTTCTGAAATGGGCTGGGCAGAGCTACACGGCAAAAAAATCAACTACCGGACTCGACAGTGGAGACTTCGTCGATATGCCCGGCGCATTGACGACTGCTGGGGGAAACCTCGCCTTGAGCTTAAGTGAACCCATCTCCGGCACCGCATTCTGGAAAGTGGACACACAGATCCAATACGTCGAGGTGCCAGAAGTGACCCCTTGATCCAGCCATTGCTCTAAGCTCTTCACCGAGTCATCATAGACTCATTTCCCTCTGTATCTTTAGCGATCGTGAGGTGATAGAGCCGGGATGGAATGCGACCAAATTCCTACCGTTCGCGATTCTCACCGAATTGATTAAGTCCGTAATACTTGGCGCGCATCCGCTGGCTCTGGATGCGGGTGGCGACTTCCATCGCTCCATTTCCAAAGCGCCCTAGCTCGAGTCTTTCGAAATCCGCGAACTGCTCCTCATCCGCTTCCTTTTCAGAGTTCAGAAGACCGACAAGTTTTTGCTCCTTATCCGGTGAAATCATCTCGATGCGCATCACGAAAACCCGCTCCATCTTGTCGGGGGCAGGTGTGATTTTCAGCGGCAGCATCTCATCCGTAAGCTGTCTCGGGACTAGCGTGAGAATCCTGTCTCCGCCCTCACGAAACCATGTCTTGCGCCAAGTCTCCACCATCGCTGAAGCCTCAGTCGGAGTCAGCCCCTCAGCCGTAAGCGCCTTTTTCCACTCACCCGCGAGTTCGGACTCCACCTCATCCAAGGGGCGAACCGGTTCACCAAACGCAATCTGAGCATGGTTCTTCGCAGGGTCGCCGTCCATCGGTCGACCAGCGAGCTGCGGTATGGGTACCCACCCAGCCTTGCCATCACGCACCCGCAGAGCAACCCCGTAATTCAACGCACTTTCGGAATTATTCATCACTGTCACCTTGTCGCCCGTCATGCCGGCTGAGACAGGGATGTAGGCGTTCCCTGCCCCGCGATAAAAAATGAATTTCTCCATATGCGGAAAATGCGGCTGAACCTCCAGGCCCGGTATCTCACTCAGATCGGATTCAAAAATCCATGCGTCAGGCACCTCGCGGGCAGCTCCGTAGGGCTCGGGGTTTTTCGACTCCTGGATTGCGGGGACTTCCGCTAGCGCCGCCGTGTCTGTTGGCGGATGTAGCGTTCCCGACCACTTGCCGAACACCGACATACCGTTAACCGGATCAACTCTGATCGCATCTGGCAGGGTCTGCGGAAAGGTCTCAGTGACCGTTCCGTTTTCGAACGACACCTCAACGGAAACCTTCATTTCCTTCTCTGGATAGAAATAGATCACAGGGGTCTCCATCCGCACAGTCGCAAGACCCGGCTTCCCCATGATCCCCGTGCTGACAAATTTCGGCAACCGAGCGAGATCGCTAAAAGATTGATACCAGGGAACCTGCGTCCCGTTCGATCCGGATAGCACCGTAAAAGTCCCCCACTCGTGCACCTCAAGGGCATGCGCAAACGAACCCAGACATAAACTTGCAATGATGGCAGTTTTCATAATGCCCTTTATGTTAGTTTCCTGAAAACATGTCTATCAAGAGTATGTAAGTTTTTTGTAAGCATCACGTTATGCGCACCCGCTCTGAAAATGGGGCGGTCAGTCATAGGAATTGCATTGTTGATGGCAGTACAGAAAAACAGGGGGATTACGCAGCCATTTTTAAAGCGCTCTCAAATTGATAAACTTCCCGATTTCTCGACTTTTTCCCAAAATCCTGCGCGATGATCCCTTCAAAAAACTTGACGCTATTGATGTGAAAGTCATCATCATATCCCCTGGCTATCCTTACCCCTGCCACCAATCCAACACCCACAAGCAATGGTTAAAACATTTCTCGCCGCAGACCTTGGCGCCGGCTCGGGCCGCGTGATCGCCGCCCATTTTCACTCGCAGGACAAACACATCACCCTCGAAGAAGTCCACCGCTTCGAAAACCCGGGCACCGATCTTCCCGGCGGATCATTCTGGGATCCGATCGCACTCTACCGCCACATTGTCGAAGGTGTCCGACTCGCCATTGCTGATCATGGCAACGCGGTTTGCTCAATCGCTGTCGACACATGGGGCGTGGATTTTGGATTACTCGACGCCAATGGCGAACTTCTTGGAGTCCCTCATCAATACCGTGACCCACGAACCCAAGGCATGGAGGAAGAACTCGCGAAACTTGTTTCTCGCGAGGACGTTTATCGCTTCACCGGCATCCAAAATGCCTTCTATAACACGAGTCTTCAACTGCTCGCCGCAAAACTCGCCAACTCTCCGGCACTCGCCTCGGCGGACAGGTTACTCTTCATGCCCGATCTCCTCGCCTACTGGCTTTGTGGCGTCGCGTCCAACGAGGTGACCAACTGTAGTACGTCCCAGCTTTTCGATCCGACGACGAGAAATTGGAGCACACCAATGATCGAAGCGCTTGGATTACCTCGCTCCATATTCAGCGATCCGGTTGAGCCCGGCACCCCACTGGCTCCCCTCCGCGATGAGGTAGCCCGTCTCACCGGCGCCGACAAACTCAGCCATCCGATTCAAGTGATCGCGACGGCATCCCACGACACCGCATCCGCGGTAGCCGCCGTGCCCGCCACAGGTGACGATCACGTTTGGATCAGTTGTGGAACATGGTCCATCCTTGGCATCGTCTCCGAATCGCCGCATCTCGATGAGAAAGCACGCGCTTGCGGACTCTCCAACGAACTCGGAGTCCATGGTACAACGCGTCTGCTGCGCAATGTTTCCGGACTGTGGATGATTCAGGAATGCCAGCGTCAATGGGAACTCGACGGCACCAAGTTGAACTACGGAGAGATGGCTGACCTAGCCACCAGCGCCAAACCGTTCACTGCGTTTGTGAACCCGGACGACCCGGAGTTCGCACAGCCAGGCGGCATGCCCGATCGCATTCGTGAGTTTTGCGCGAAAACAGGCCAGCAAGAACCCACTGATAAGGCGACTATTCTCCGCGTCGCCACCGAGAGTATCGCCCTCGCCTACGCATGCGTCGTTGATCGCATCCAAGCCGCTACCGATAAAACCTTCCGCCGCATCCACATTGTAGGCGGAGGGACCCGCAATGAGCTCCTCATGCAAGCAACCGCTGATGCCACCGGACTCGACGTTATCGCCGGCCCTGTCGAAGCAACCGCCTGCGGCAATATCATGATGCAATTACATGCCACAGGCGAACTGGACAACATGGATGAGGCACGCGACATCATCCGCAAATCCTTTCCGCTAAAGACCTACCATCCAAACGATCACTCCAGCTGGAAAGAACCTCTCCAAACGTTCAAGGAGCTTGTCGGGGTTTAATGGACATTGGAAAATCGACCAATTAAAAAATGCGGCTTCGCCCAGGTTTAGAGTGAGCCGACACGCCTCATACCAAATCTTTTTATTGATCTGACGCGAACGAACGCGAAGCTGGTTGATCGTGAGCTACTTGTGCGCGGCGAATAGTCATGTTTTATTCCTAACCGGTATCACCTAGATGGTATAACGCCCACAATACTGCCTACTTCTTGTACACTTCGTTTGGGTCGTAGCTTTGATCACCGGTTTGGGTCAGCGGGTAGGATTCACTATCGGCGGCGTCCTTAGCGAGTGGAACGTCGCGGTAGAAACACGATGGGTAGCCGACGTGACAACATCCCGCACCGATCTGCTCGACCTTAAGAACAAGCGCGTCTTGGTCGCAATCCGTGGAGATCGATTTCACTTTCTGCACGTGACCGCTAGTAGCGCCTTTGTGCCAAATTTCCTGACGACTACGACTATAGTAGACAGCATCGCCAATCTCTAATGTCATGCGCAACGACTCCTCGTTCATGTAAGCGACCATCAGCACTTCGTTTGTGAGATGATCGGTAGCAATGGCAACGATCAATCCATTGTCATCAAACTTGGGGGCGAAAGCGAGTGCGCTCTCGACCGCTTTGCGGTCGTCGCGCGAGGCGAAGGGAATATTTGTAGCGGCTGGCGTAGTCATACTTGGAAGAAATCTGGTACACAAAGCTTTCGACCAATTCTCTACAATCGCAAGTAGCTAGGGCAAGAGATACCCAAGTACGGAAACATCGTCGTCATCGGAAATAACCGTTAATCCCCTCGTTCCGCATCTATTGGTGGCGTTGGATATTGGGCGACGTTCGTTCGGCGCTTACAAAGCCGCCGCTACAGAGGACTCCGCATTCTCCATTCCCTACCCCTTTCCTTTGGTACGGCTACTCACTTTGCCCACGCTGCTCTCGATGAACTTAATAATCTGCCCTGCAACATCCTTTCCTGTCGCCTTTTCGATTCCTTCCAGACCTGGCGAGGAGTTCACCTCCATTACCACTGGCCCGTGATTCGAGCGCAGAAGATCAACACCAGCGAGACTTAACCCCATGATCCTGGCAGCGCGAACAGCCGTAGATCGCTCTTCGGGAGTGATTTTAACAACCGCCGCATTCCCGCCGCGATGCAGGTTCGATCTAAATTCGCCTTCCTTGCCTTGGCGCTTCATGGAAGCTATCACTTTATCGCCGACTACGAGGCAGCGAATATCAGCCCCACCCGCTTCTTTGATAAATTCCTGCGCGAGGATGTTGGCATCCAGGCCACGAAAAGCTTCGATGACGGATTCTGCGGCTTTCGCTGTCTCCGCGAGCACAACACCCACGCCTTGTGTGCCTTCTAATAATTTAACCACAATCGGCGCACCTCCACAGAGTTTAATCATGTGGCCTGTTGCCTTGGTATCATGAGCAAAGGTAGTCACTGGTAGGCCGATGCCCCTACGTGCGAGGAGTTGCAAGCTTCGGAGTTTGTCACGAGACCTGGAAATGGCCACTGATTCATTCGCCGAGTAGACGCCCATAATTTCAAACTGACGCACAACGGCAGTGCCAAAAAATGTGCGCGAAGCACCAATGCGTGGGATGACCGCATCAAATCCCGTGAGTTCCTTGTCACCAAGAAAAATACTGGGGCGCATTGATGCAATGTTCATGTGGCATCTGAGGTAATCGATAACATGAACTTCATGGCCAGCGCTTTCTGCTGCCTTTACGAGGCTATTAGTGGAATAAAGTTTGGAGTTGCGTGATAGGATTCCGATTTTCATAAAAATATTGATAGCTGTTAACTGCCTTGCTGCTTTGGATAGAGACGGGATGCGCCAAGCGATCCCCAAAGATGGATATGCCCAGTGTCGACGACAAACCTGGGGGAGAGTGCGGTGCGCCCGAGCAGCATGCGATGGCGCATTTTATCCCGTGAGGTTAAACTAATCTCTACCTGCCAAGAGAGCGGACCGTGTTTGAGAGTTTGTTTAATAATATAGCGCGATTCCGATTCACCGTTGGAACTTCGGACGTCTCGTTCATCCGCTACGGGTGATTCACACCACATCATCACATCTGAGCGGTCACGCAAAGGAAAACATTGAAACCGAACGTGTTTGGTTCGTGATCCCTTTGGAAAGAAGGTAGAAATCTCTTCGGCATGAAGGCTCGACGTTCTGGCACCAGTATCGATTTTTGCATCGATGGCCGGCACTCCTATACCAGGAATCTCCAACCACTCGCGACGTCCAATGATAATACGATCATCATCCGCCAAACTGGCGAATTCACGACGTTCAAGATGAGCAATGGGATAACGTTTCATGCAGGTGGAAAATCCAAGGCTAGCATCGCGCCCTGCTTAGAACAACGTATGTGACGAATATTTCTCTTCGATAAAAAAGAGAGACTTTCCATCAATTGCGAGCAGCCACCCCGGGTGGGACGGTTTTCACACCGTCCGTAACTTTCCTTCACCATCACCCTCCATTCCCGACCCGAAACCATCACCAACGTCGCGCAAAATCACGGACGCTTGAAAAGCATCCCTCCCGAGTTTCCTGACTTGGCTTAGACGAACATTTCTCACTACGGAGTTCGCTGGGTATTAGGCTGAAAAATCGCCGTGCCCTTTCGGGTACAAAAAAAACACCTCGCCCGCAGGCAAGGTGCTTGGTGAAAACATAAATAAACTCGGCGCTTAGATGACGCGTTGGTAGTGCTGAAGGAACACGTCGTTGTTCAACTTGAGCTTCTCACGGATTTGGACGATAGATGATGGCTCTGCGTTGAACTTGTAGTTCACGTAGAAACCACCCTCAAGGTGGCGTGCATTGTAGATGAACTCTTTGCGGCCAAGTTGCTCAACTTCATTGAGTTCAGCTCCAAAACCTTCGAGCTCTTTGCTCACGGTGCTCACCATTGTTTCGACACTCTCGTCTTTTCCTTTTGTGTTAAGGACGATGACTCCCTCGTATTTGCGCTTCATAATTCGGTAAATTTCAATCAGTTGCCTGCTTTTCGCAGAATTTAATGTGGTGCTTATTGTTGTGGCGTCAACTCAGATCCCCACGATTTTTCATTCTAGCTCGCAGACTTCGGCGGGGCGTTGAATGTGTTCATTGCCTCTGACACACCGCTTTCGCAGGCGCAGAGAACGGCATCTATCGCCCGTTCCAGAGATAATTCAAGCTCAGATCGCTCATCTGGCGAGAATTTTCCCAGAACATGCCCAACCACCGTCTGGCGCTCACGCTCATGCTGCTTTCTACTGATGCCGACCTTCATGCGAGGAATGGCGTCGGTGCGCAAATGCTGGATCGCGGATTTCACGCCATTATGCCCTCCTGCGGATCCTTTTTGACGAATCCGAAGACGGCCCAAAGGCAAGTCAAGATCATCGTAGACGAGAAACACATTGGCCGCGGAGAGTTTACGAAAGCGCATCAAGGCACCAATGGCCTCGCCGCTAAGGTTCATAAAAGTCAGCGGCTTCACCAACCAAACATCTGAGCCGGGAACTTTCGCCACTTCAGACTTCCATCGCGATTCCGGCTTAAACTCCGCACCTCGCGACTGAGCCAGACGGTCGATGACCATAAAGCCAACGTTGTGACGTGTTTCAGCATATTGCCGCCCCGGATTCCCCAAACCTACCACCAGTTTGATAACCTCTTCTGTTGATCGCGTAGACTCATCCATAGATTCATGCCCATCCTAGCTGGCGGGAGGAGGGAATCCACAAAAAAGGGCGGCAGGAGTCATCTCCTGCCGCCCTTCGACATCATGGATGTCGAAATTTAAGCTTCGGCTTCGGCTTCTTCTTTAACCTTTTCATTGATCACCTCTGGCTCTGCAGCAGCGTCATCGGCATCTTCATCTTCTTCCTTAACTCTTGGCTCACTGACGATTGCAAGAACCACGTCATCATTAAGGCTTGGCTTAACGCCCTCGGGGAACGTCACCTCTCCAATGTGAAGAGCATCTCCGATCTCGAGTGCGGACACATCCACTTCGATAATTTCCGGAAGATCTTTCGGCAAACATTGAATCTCAATGTCGTGCAGTTGGAGATCGAGAATACCACCAGCTTTGACGCCTGCTGCGACGCCGACGGCTTCCACAGGAATGACCGCTGAGATAGGCTCGTTCTCGTTCACCGCAAGAAAATCGACGTGGACGATCTCGTTGGAGAGTGAGTTGTGCTGAACGTCTTGAATCAACGCGAGGCGCTTCTTGCCCTCGATGTCGAGGTTCACGAGGATACTCTCGGACGCGCTTTGGTGAAGAAGGTCGGAGAACACTTTCGCGTCCACTTTGACATTCTCGTTCTCAGATCCCGCGCCGTAAATAACCGCTGGGACCAGTCCTTCGCGACGCATCTGCTTCAATGCACCGCTGCCGGAACGGTTGCGATGGGTCGCTTCTAATTGGTGCTTCTTCGCCATAGTAAATTGATGTTATCAGTCTCAAGTTCCCTTCTGACGGGGCGTCAGTCTGGGCTCACGGTGAATTTACCGAGAGCGCCAACTAAGCACCGCGGAAAGCGATGTCAACGACAAGTCAGCGAATCCGCAAATTATTCCTCATCGGACAGACGCAACCAACTCGACGACCACGGCAGATTTATATCTTAAACAGACTGGTCACAGACTCGCCACTGTTCACTCTCTCGATGGCAGCGGCTAATAGCGGTGCCACCGAAAGCGCCTTTACCTTAGGCCCAACGGCCTGCGGCGTGGAGTTCGTGCAAAGCAGTTCTTCGATCACAGAGTTCTGTAATCGGGTTTTTGCCATCTCGCCAAGCACCGCGTGAGTGACTCCGGCAAAAATTTTACCCGCACCCTTCTCCTTCAAAATCTTTGCCGCCGCCGTCAGGGTGCCAGCAGTTTCGGTCATGTCGTCGACCAAGAGAACATCCTTACCCTCGACATCACCGATCACGTTGATCGCCTCTACCTCCGTGGCGCTGACCCGGTGTTTGGCAACGATCGCCAAATCGGCACCAAGAGCATCTGAGTAGGCACGGGCCATCTTGACACCGCCCACGTCTGGTGACACCACGACGAGGTTTTTGTTGAGATTGCGCTCTTGGAGGTGACGAATCAAAATCGGTGCCGCGTAGAGGTGATCGACCGGAATGTCAAAGAAGCCCTGGATCTGCGCAGCGTGTAGATCCATCGTCAGCACTCGATTCACACCAGAGGCGACAAGCAAGTTCGCCACCAGTTTTGCAGTGATCGGCACGCGCGGCTGATCTTTACGATCCTGCCGAGCATAACCAAAGAAAGGAATCACCGCCGTAATGTGCTGGGCACTGGCGCGGCGGGCTGCATCAACCATGATGAACAATTCCATAAGGTTGTGATTTGTTGGAGGACAAGTCGGCTGAATGATAAACACATTCTGCCCACGAATATTCTCGTGGATTCTGACGAATGTCTCACCGTCGGGAAATGCTTTCACATCGACGTTGGTAATTTCCAAGCCAAGTTCGGCAGCGATACTTCCAGCCAATTCGGGGTGTGCAGATCCACTAAAGATTTTCATTGTGGACATCCTGCCAAAAAGACTTCCCTTGTCGAGAGGCGAAGCCATCAAAGTTACTATTTTTGACGATTCTCAGTCCTTGCTCCATTTTCTGCTCGCTGATTCGCCTGCGATCCCTAAAATCCCCTCGTAATGAGCTCTAATAGCCAAAACCTCCAAACCACACCGTCCAAGGCAAATTGGGCGCTCGCCGCCATCGGTGTAGCCGTCCTTGCCTTCTTCTACGGGTATCTTCCGCTCTTCTCCAAAGGTGCCGCCAGCACCACAGGATGGTTGGTAAGTAACTGGACAGCAGAAACCAACTACGAACACGGCTTCTTGGTGCCCATCATCATGATCGGACTTATCATGTATCGCTGGGCAGATCTTAAGAAAATGCCTCACACCACAGCATGGACAGGACTGCTTGTACTGGTTGGGGGTATTGCACTCTTTGTGCTCGGGGTGTGGCTCACCCAAGCTCGACTCTCCGTTGGCTCTTTGAGTATTGTGATCTGGGGTGCCGTGCTGTTTCTCTTTGGCTGGAAAGTAGCGTGGATGACTTTCGTCCCAATTTTCCTTCTTTACAGTGCTATTTATATTCCAGGACTGCAGCAGGCCACCAATGGATTGCAACTGATCGCGACCGAGATTGCTGACAAAGGTGCGCAACTGTTTGGCATCGCTACGATTCGAACCGGAAATACCATCAGCTCGGCCGTTGAAGGCGCATGGGGATTCGACATCGCCGAAGGCTGCAGTGGTATCAGATCACTCATGGCCATGGTGTTGATCTCCGTCGTTTACGCCTACGTCGCCAAGCTTGCCTTATGGAAGAAAGTCGTCGTCTGTCTGATGGCTATTCCTCTTGCTATTTTGGTCAACGCCATCCGCATTACGACTATTCTACTGATCGCTGAAATGGGATTTGAAGACTTTGCCAAAGGAATCTATCACGACTATGCGCCGTTCTTCATTTTCCCACTGGGCATCACAGGACTTCTTCTTGTTCACGGCATCCTCCAATGGCCAAACCGCCGCAAAACCAGGGTTATCATCAAACGCACCGGAACTGACGCCACGCCAACCACCGACTAAAATCTTACCAATTCTGCCATGACCGCCCGCATCGCCATTGTCCTCGTCCTCATCACTGGAGGGTTAAGCCTCATCTTCGCGCTTCCAGAGCCTCCGCCTCCGGCAACCTCCGCTTGTTTACTCAAGTGGCCAAACGAACTTAATGGCTGGATAAAAATCCGCGACAAAGATCCATCACCCGCAGAGATTGCTATCCTTAAAAATGCGGACTTCGCAAAAGCGGATTACGTCTCGAACCCAGGAACTTTCCAAATTGACGCAGGTATCGTGATGTCCACAGCTGACGTCAACGAGACCATCCACCGTCCTGAGCGCTGCCTTCCTGCGCAAGGACACGATATATTAAGTTCGACGTCCACTGAAGTCACATTAGCCGATGGTGTCAGCGTGCCTCTGACCCGACTCCACACCCGGATTACCCGCACCACGGCAGAGACCGAAGATAAAGCTGCAGAAACTTACAGCTTCGATTGCGTCACCTACTACTGGTTCATCGGCAAGGAAACCCTCACAGCAAGCCATTATGGACGAACGATTGAAGATATACGTTATCGACTTCTCACCGGAGGCACCCAGCGCTGGGCATACGTCACCGTCGCGGCCTATCTTCCCGCACCCAAGGAAGGCGGAGAGAACACACTGATCTCGGATCCCTCCAATTCCTTTGACGAACGCATCAAGAGCTTCATCAAAGAGAGTGCGGAGGAAATTATCGACTTCGATCAAATCAGGCGCTGATGATGATTATGCCTTTTGAACTTCGGAAAACAATAACCTTGGGCAAGTTTGCCATAGGCTTGCACTTGGGCGGTTTGCCAGGCTTCGTCTTGATCGAACTCCTCAGCGAGGATTTTTGCGACTGCTGGAGCGGCCTCGATAGACGCTGCCGCATTGAGGAGTAGGCAGCGCGTGCGCCGGGCTAGCACGTCTTCGATTGTTCGCGCCATTTCGTGGCGGGCATGCCAGCGGACTTCACCTTCGGTGAGAGTGAGCTCAGGATGCAAACGCGAATCAGCACCGAGCGCACGAATGTCGTCGGCATCAGATCCATACACGCGGAGGTGTGGTTCGGGCACTTCTTGACGAGTCCAGCCGTGAATCTGCAAACGCACGGTTTCGCACTCGCGGGCGTCCACTCCCGCGATCATTTCCGCATGATCGATCACATCCTCTGCCATCTTGCGATAGGTCGTCCACTTGCCACCGGTCACGGTGACTAGTCCCGAGGGGCTGACAAGGATCGTGTGATCGCGAGAGATTTCAGCGGTGTTCCCGGCGTCGCCGGAGGGACGGACGAGTGGCCGCAGTCCGGCATAAACGCTAAGCACGTCTTCGGGCATCGGATCTTTGGTCAAATACTGCGCCGCATGGGTCATCACAAACTCCAATTCCTCAGGCAGCGCGCGCGGCTCCAGGGACTTCTCGTCGAGTGGGGTATCCGTCGTTCCGACGACCACACAATCGTGCCACGGCACGGCAAACAGCACCCTGCCGTCAGCGGTTTTAGGGATCATCACGGCAGAGTCACCGGGCAGAAACTCACGCGGCAGCACGATGTGAATTCCTTGGCTTACCGCGATGATATCCTTCACCTCGGCATCGTCCTGTCGGCGCAACTCGTCGACAAAAATTCCGGTCGCATTGATCACGCAACGGGCTGGGATCTCGAATGACTCACCGCTCTCCTCATCAACGACCGCCACCCCGGACACTGCGCCATCGTTTTTCAATAATCCGGTACAGCGCGTGTAGTTCACCAATTCGGCACCTAACTCTTCAGCGGTCATGGCCAAATGCACAGCAAGCCGCGAGTCGTCGAATTGTCCGTCATGATAAATCACACCGCCGACCAAATGCTCGGTCTCGATGGTCGGCAGTCGTTCAACGGTTTCCTCCTGCGAAAGCCAACGGCTGGCACCCAGACCCAACTTCCCTGCCAACTGATCGTAGACCTTCATCCCTATGCCGTAGAACGGCCCTTCCCACCACTTGTAGTTGGGTATCACGAACGACAGATCACTCACGAGGTGCGGCGCGTTTTTCGACATGCGTCCACGCTCACGCAGCGCCTCCAGCACCAGCGACACATTCCCCTGCTGTAAATAGCGCACACCACCGTGAACCAACTTCGTGGACCGTGAAGATGTGCCCTTGGCAAAATCCGCCTGCTCAACGAGCACCACCGAGTGCCCACGCGCTGCCGCATCGACAGCCGTTCCCAAGCCCGTCGCTCCGCCGCCGATGATGCAAAAATCCACAGGTTCCGTCCGTGAACGAATGGCCTTCATCGCGTCATCACGATTCATTGTCCACCACCTTCCCAGCCCTTTGCTCGCTCTACGGCTCGATGCCATTGACGCGTCATGGTTGCTCTTGTTTGCTTATTCATAGAGGGTTCAAATTCTCGATCCAAGGTCCATCGCTCAGCAATTTCATCACGACTCTGCCAAAACCCAACCGCCAAGCCGGCGAGATACGCCGCGCCCATCGCCGTCGTTTCTATGGACTCCGGACGCAATACCTCAACTCCCATCAGATCGGCTTGAATTTGCATCAGCAGATCACTCCTCGTCGCGCCGCCGTCCACGCGAAGTTGCTTCAACTCCATTCCACTATCACTGACCATGCTAGCTGCAAGATCATTGCTCTGTTGGGCAATCGCTTCCAGAGCAGCCCGGCAAAAATGCCTTTTATTCGTTCCTCGCGTCATCCCAATCGCCACACCGCGCGCATAGGGATCCCAGTGCGGCGCGCCGAGACCGGCGAATGCCGGCACCAAGATCAAACCGCCATTATCCTCGACCTCAGCTGCCAATTGATCGCACTGCTCGGCGGACTCGATCAACTCCATCTCATCGCGCAACCACTGGACGATCGCCCCGCCCATAAAGATCGATCCCTCGAGCGCATACTCGGTCACCCCGTCGATCTGCCATGCGACTGTAGTGAGCAAATTATTCTCCGATCGGATCGGTTTCTCCCCGGTGTTCATCAACAGGAAGCACCCCGTGCCGTAGGTATTCTTCGCCATTCCCGGTTCAAAACACGCCTGCCCGAACAATGCGGCATGCTGGTCACCCGCGATCCCGGCAATGGGAATCCCATGCTCAACAGTCTCACCATAAATCTCACTACACCCCCGGATTTCCGGCATCATTGCGCGCGGGATTTGCAAACATTCGAGCAACTCATCACTCCACTCCCCGACCCGCAGATCATAGAGCAGAGTGCGACAGGCATTCGTCGCGTCTGTGGCATGCACCTTGCCGCCTGTGAGCTTCCAAACCAACCAAGAGTCAACCGTTCCAAAGAGCAGTTCACCATTCTCTGCCCGTTCCCGCACGCCATCCACGTGATCGAGAATCCATCGCAACTTGGTTCCTGAGAAATACGGATCCAGTCGTAGCCCGGTAATCTCTCGGAACGTTTCTTCCATACCCTCTTCGCGTAGCTCTCTGCAAAAATCAGCTGTTCGGCGGTCTTGCCAAACGATCGCGTTGTAAACAGGTTCGCCGCTGACCTTGTCCCACACCACCGTCGTCTCACGCTGGTTGGTGATACCAATGGCGGCGATACTCTGCCCACCACCATCGATTTTTGCCAGCGCCTCGGCCATCACCTTGGACTGGACGGCCCAAATCTCCTCTGGATCGTGCTCCACCCATCCAGGTTTAGGATAGATCTGTCGATGTTCCTGCTGTGCCTCAGCGGCCTGACGCATATCGTGGCCATAAACAATCGCACGCGAACTCGTGGTCCCTTGATCCAGAGCGAGAATGTAGTTCTTCGTAGTCATCGGAAATCATACACATAGTGACACCCGTCATACTATTAGACGATCAAGAAATTCCACGGTCACACTTAAAGAAAGCTCTTTCCTAACGCCAGCCACAAGGGCATTGAAACCACCGACCCAAGGGTCGTCGCCACTACTAACTGAATCGGCACGTCGGGCTTACCCCCATAGTGGCGGGCAAGCACAATGGGAAAGTTCCCACTCGGCATCGCCGCCTGCACGATGAACACCACAGCAATCGCTGGATACGGGCCGGCGACCAGATACGCGGCACCCATGTAAAGCAAAGGCAGCACCATCAGGCGAAGCACCGAGCCCAGTGCCAGAACCCGCACCGACCACTCGGTCTGCTTCACCATATCCGCCACCGTTACTCCGACCAGCAACAAGGCAATCGGCACCGCACATTGCCCCAACATACCAATCGCAACCGAAGCCGGACCATTCATCCGCTCGTCAAACCCGGTCCACGAGAATATCAAGCCTAGCAATACAGCAACCACCGGCCCGGAGAACATCGTCCGCGGAGCAAAGCGCCTGGAGCCAGTAAGCACCATAATCCCGACCGTCCAAATTGCCATCTCCACTCCCAGTGAGTGGACGAACAACACACCAAGCGCCGGCGAATCTGGAAATAGCGCGATCACCACAGGGATCGCGAGGTAACCATAGTTTTGCACCCCGGTTCCCAGCGCGAACGAGCGTAAGCCAGCACCCTGCTTCATCCCCACACCACGTCCTGCGATATAAGAAATCAGTATAGCTCCAGCCACTGAAACAAATCCGACACCGGCCGCTATTCCCAACACCGGTAACTTTCCTACCAAGGGGTTACCCGCCATTTTATCAATGATCAGACATGGCACCAACACATGAACCACCAGAGTCAGCAAACCGCGATCGATTTCTTCCGACAGAAAGCGAAACCGCCGCAAAACAAAGCCCACGGCAATCACCGCGAAAACAGGAATCACCGCGCCATAGATGCTCAGGGTCTCAGTCATTAGAGTGGCTTAGACAAGATTACTCGCCGCCTGATTGTTCCTCCAGCTTGCGCTCCAATGCCTTGAGGCGCTTGCTCATTGCCGGGATTTTCCTCAACGCCACAGCTTCACGACGTGCCACTGATGCGGGCTGCGCCGGATAGCCAAAATAGTAATCATCACCGGGTAAATTCTTGGTCACGCCGCCTCGCCCCATGATGACGGAGCGGTCGCCTACCTTGATGTGTCCTGCCACGCCAGATTGTGCGGCAATAGTGACATATTCGCCGATGATGGAACTTCCCGCCAAACCGGTCAATGCGCAGACCACGGTGTGTTTTCCAATCACGCAGTTGTGCCCGATCTGGACCAAATTATCGATCTTCACGCCTTCCTTCAGCCACGTGCGCCCAAACCTCGCCCTATCAATGGTGCTGTTCGCTCCGACTTCGACATCGTTCTCCAAAAGGACACTGCCGATCTGATCGACCTTCTGTTGGCGACCATCCACCAATTCATAGCCGAAGCCATCCGCGCCAATGACCACACCATGATGCAGCACAACTCGATCGCGCAGCTCACACCACTCACGCACCGAAACATTCGCGTAGAGATGGCAGTTGCGGCCAATTTTCACACCTTGTCCGATGTAGGTGTTTGCACCGATCACCGAGCCGTCACCAATTTCCGCACCGGCTTCAACACATACCCCGGGGCCAATCGAAACCGCATCGCGATTGAGTTTTACCGAATCGTCTATCACGGCCGAGGAATGAACACCCATTTTCGGCACAGGCCGTTCTGGCCGCATCTTTTCCGCTACTTTTGAGAACGCTACCGAGGGATTTTCCACCACCAATACCGCAGCGCTTTCCGGCACCGCATCCATCGGGCATTGCACCGGGATCAACACCGCACCCGCACCCGTCACCTTCAACTGCTCGAAAAACTTCTCATTACCAAAAAACGATAGATCACTCGACAACGCGTCGGTGAGTGAAGCCACATCGGTGATCTCGGTGTCGCCAGCGCCGCGCACCAATTCCGCACCAACCAGTTCAGCAATCTGCAAAGGAGAAAATTTCACACCACTACCTAAGCGCGTTCTTCCATGATCAGCCAAGACTTCTTTCTTCGATTATGAAAATCTGTCGCAATTCACGAGCCGGCGAAATCAAGTCCCTGCCGATTCTTTCCACAAAAAAAGCCGGCCCGCACTGAGGCGAACCGGCTTTGAAAATCACTTAGCTGAGCTTACTCGCCAGCATCTTCTTTAGCTTTTTCGGCAGCGGCTTCTTCGAGTTCCTTCTTGAACTCTTCAGGAGCGTCTTTATTCAACTCGTCAAGAACCGTCGATGTGAAATCGATGGCATCTTTCGAGTAGAGCAAGATCGGGCTGCCTCCGAGGCCGATACCTGATTTATCAAACACAAGGTCGAACGCATTTTCACGGGACTTCTCATCGACGATGCTTGTAACTTCGTCACGAATTCCACGAAACACACGCTCGAGTTCAGCTTTCAGTTGGCCGCGCTTTTGATTGCCAACGATCTCAATTTCCTGCTCGAGGGATTTCGCCTCTTGGAACTTCTGGCGATACTCTTCAGACTTCACACGCTGGAATTCCGGAGTGACCGATTCATCAGTAGCGAGCTTCTTGATATCTTCCAACTGCTTGGCAAGATCACGGAGCTTGGTGCGACGCAACTCAAGGTCACCTTGAATTTCTGTCTGACGCTCGTTGAGGTCAATGCGGGCATTCTTGGTTTTATAATAGGACTCGATAACGGCGCGCATATCGACGACGCCAACTTTAAGCCCTTGCGCAGCTGCGGGACCAAGAGCGATCGCTCCGACAAGGAGGGTGAGTAGTGCTTTACGGATCATGTTTTTTCTTTGTTTTTAGGATGAAATGAATCAGTGGTTAGAAATGAGCGACGGTGACCTCTCGGTGCGTCTAGTTTCTTAACACTGCTTAGAATTTGTAACCAACGGTGAATTGAAATTTCCCGCTGGAGTCGTTGAACTCATCAGACTGGATCGGCACACCGAAGTCGAGTGCCAATGGGCCGAATGGAAGGTTAAGACGAAGACCGACACCGAAGTTGGAGTTGATGTCGCCGCCAATATCGAAGGCGTCAGTGCTCACCATACCAAGGTCGTAGAAAACGGCACCACGCACGCTTTCAATAATAGGGAAGGTAACTTCGGCACTAACGAAAGCCGAAGATTGGCCACCGATAGGCTCGCCATTCTCGTCCTTAGGACCGACATCGCGATAATCGAAACCACGCAAGTTGCGAGCACCACCAAGGAACATACGCTCGAAAATTGGCACGTCATCGCCATCGACGAAGGCAAGCTCACCTTGGACACTGAAGATCAGGTCGTAGGGAAGCTGGTAGAATTTAATCCCATCAATCGCCATGCCATAGGCATCAACATCGCCGAATGGACCGGAGTAGTTGACGGATGCGCTGAGCTTGTGACCGCGACGGGTGAGCTGAACGTTGTCACGCGTGTCAAGAACGTAGGATGCGGTGAACTTACTCTGGAGATAGTCGCCTTCCTCGTTGCGAATGATATCACTGGCACCGGAGTCGATGTTGTGAATCTTCACATTCTGCATCGTGTGTTGAAGCTTAAGATATGAGAACTCACTGAGCGGCTTGCGGATGTAGAGGCTCTCTCCATATTCGCGCTGCTCGTAGTCATCAGAGAGGTAGAGAAGATCGCGGAAGAAGAGATCACCACCGAGAGCAAATTTCTTGTCGAAGAAGTAAGGCTCTTCGAGTGAGAGACTGAAATCGCGACGTTCGGTTCCGAGTCGGAGATCGAGGACGAATCGCTGACCACCACCAGTGAAGTTCGGCCATCCGAGGAGGTCGAAGTTGGTTTGTGTCAGGGTGAATCCACCAACGATCGAGTCGATCGAGCTAAATCCGGCACCGACGCTGATTGATCCGGTGTTTTGCTCTTCGACGTTCACGTTAATATCACGAAAACCTGGCTCAGACGAGATACTTGGAGAGACGGTGACATTGGAGAAATATCCAGTGTTCATCAAACGCGAGCGGCTGGTGTCGAGCTCAACAGTGTTGAGTGGATCGCCAGGGGCAAGGGTCACGTTGCGACGGATAACCTTGTCTTTGGTCTTGATGTTGCCACTAATGTCCACGCGACGAACGAAAGACTTACCACCTTCGGTCACTGAATAGGTAATTCCCACTTGGCGCTCTCCGGTCTCGCGGAGATCAACAGCCACATCAGCGTCAGCATATCCACGGGAACCGTAGTAGGCTAGGATCAGGTCGCGATCTGCCTCGACGTCTTTGGCGGAGTAAGGCGTGCCCGACACCTGCAAGAACTCAGGAGTGATCTCGGAAGGAGCGAAGATACGCAAGCCCTGAACCGCGATATCGGTCACGGTATAGACGTCGCCTTCGACAATGGTGATCATGAGGTCAACCTTGCCCTTTGAAACCGGCACTCGGTTATAGGAGACGACCTTCGCGCGGAGGTAACCAGCATTGCGGTAAAGCGCCTCGATCTTGCCAATGTCTGTTTCCAGGGTGAACTTATCAACTTGTCCCGACTTGGTAAGGAAGGAGAAAATCCCCTTTTCTTTGGTGTCCATCACTTTGCGAATCTCACCTGCGGTGAAAACGGTGTTACCTTCGAACAGGATATCGCGCACATAACCTTTACCGCCCTCTTCGATGAAGTAGGTCACTTGCTGGAAACCATCGCGAGTGGCCGGCTCGATGCGGTAAGAAACGCTGACATCAGAGAATCCACGGCGAACATAAATATCTTCGATCTTCTCTTTACCGGCGATCAAGGTCGACGTGCGAACGGTTTGTCCAGCGGTGAGTTCGATTTGATCACGCAGCTTGGCGGAACTGACGGCAGCATTACCGACGAAATTAACACTATCAAGACCGGCACGCGTCTCGATCATATAAATGACGCGTACACCGCCGTTGAAGTCCTCTTGGAGAACACGAACATTCTCAACTTCTCCAGATCCGATCAAGGTGCGAATATCTTCTTCGGTGCGATCGATGGAGAGCGTTTGTCCGGTTTGGACGCCGATCATCCCACGCAAGCGCTCCGGAGCGACCGTCTGCGGACCGTCAAAGCGGATGCTAACATCGGTTACTTTCTGAGCCGCCTCCTGTGCAACTGCACTCACAGAACTGGCAAAGAAAACGACAGGAGCTGCTGAAACCATCGCCAAGGAGAAGGCGGCAGACAGTAGACGAAGGGAATACGCGCTGGAATTGGCGAGGCAGGTGACGAATTTCATAGTGTTGAGATCGAATAATCTTCCCTCGTTTCCGAAACATGGAAGCGACAGGATTTAGCGAATGGAACAAGGGGAAACCCAAGGCGTCAAGGGGAAACTAAAGACGTCAAAAGGAAAGCGACAGCCCAACTATGCTCGATTCACACGTTTTGGACTTTCCAGACGGGAAATCATGCTTTACTTCTTCCATTCCATAGACCTAAAACAGTGTCTGATAGATCAGTGTTAACCTCAGCCATTATGAAAATTCTAAAAATTCTCACCGCCTTGTTGACCCTCTCTGCCGCGGCCTCATTCACCAGCTGTAATTCGCCAAAAGGCGCAATGACCTATAAGGATGACGGGCGGTATCCTGAATACTTTGGCGGCCAAGGGAACCCCAATAGACCCACTGACTATGTCCCGCGCGACATGTAAGTGTAACATTATCGCCTCCTTCAATCGGCGATAGACGGAACCGCCTTTTTTTCTCTCCTTGTAGCGGAATTCACCTTGATTTCCGCAGCGGTATCGCTTAGCGCGTTGGCAGCATGCAAAAATCGATCAACAGACTCGGGTTTACGCTCATTGAATCCCTGGTAATGCTAGTACTCATCGCCGGGGTGACAGTAGTATTACTATCCTTGTTGCGCAAAGACCAATTTGGCGTGGACACCTCTGAGCCTATCGAAACCCCTCTGCATAGAATGCTCGATTTCGGCGGCGACGAAGACGACACCGGAGTCACGATCGAAGGCCTACCGCCCGCCATCGAAGGTCAACCAAGCACCGACACCACACCTTGGCAAGGTGAGTTGAATGCTCCCAGGGAGACGCCGGCTTCAGAAGGCTCAAGCCCTATCATTCCTCCATCGCAGGAGGAATAAGTATCTCGGCTCGCATATCAGCCTACTCCACCTTCCGCCCTGCCTATCGAAAATTCGGGCATCAAGCCAAACCATTGCGGAGAAGAAAATGAGTCATCAAGAGGAGTCCGGCCAGAGCACACTTCAAAAGCACGACCACGAGTCGTGGATAGCACGCAAGATCGCTCGATTCGGTGAACTTTCTCAATCACCTGAGGGCAGGAAACTTCTTCGAAGGAAGATTTCGACTTTTTTCAACCGTCTTCTGCTGATCACTATTATTGGCTACGCTGTATTTATCATCAGCTTAGTCGCCTCCATGCATTGGATTGGTGAACGGAACGTGACCACCGCATTCCTCCTCTATCTTCCGCCAGCAATCTGGCTTTTACCCGCACCCGTTCTGGCGTTTCTCGCCTTGCTCATTCGCAAGCGACACGTCTTCACTGTCATTGGTATCTCAGCCCTCGCATTTCTCGCGCTTTTCAATTATCAACTGGGAGAGGATCCTATTTTGCATGCCGCCGACCGCCCTGCAGATACCATCACCGTTCTGACCTACAACCGCGGCCAAAACAACCGCCAGAGCCTCCAACCATTCAAAAACCTGACCCAACCCGATCTGCTGGTCTTACAGGACTCTGGAAACCGCGCGGATAATTTCATGCGGTCGGACGGCTACAGCGAGTTTTCCCACGCGGAGTCGATCGCAAACTTCACCCTCGTCAGTAAATTCCCCATACGTTCCAAAGAAGCCTTCAGCCAACAACATGGAAAACGCGAGCGTTACTATGCAGCGCGCTTCGTGATCGATTTCAATGGAAAAGCGGTCTCGGTTTATGCCGTCCACCTTCCGACACCACGAGATATGCTCTTGCACTATCGCAAGGGGTCATTCCTTGTCGGTGTATTGGGCTTTCCCGGCTCGCCATTTGCCTCCAGCAGGAAAAAATACCAACAATTCTGGGACGTTCATATTAACATGACCAAGGAACTGCTCGAAAAGACCCAAGCGGACCCTAACCCAGTGATCGTCGCCGGTGATTTCAATGCCCCATCCCTTGGTTATATCCACAAGCTAGTTGCCGATCAACTCACTGATGCACACGAAGAAGTGGGACACGGCACCGGACACAGCTTCCCGGGTGTGACGCGAAATCCACTCAGCCTTTTCGGCCCATGGATGCGAATCGACTACCTTTTCTGTAACGATATGTTTCAGCCGAAGTGGTGCCTAACCGAAGAAAAACGCCCGTCCCAGCACCGAGCTATCACAGCGAGCTTTAAGCTCACAACCGATTAGCTAAGTTTGTAGAGGTAGTCGTAGTGCTCCGACGGGTCACCACTGACGCCATCCTCCGCGGCATGCACCAAGTTCACCATCTGTCGGGCAGTCACCCAGTGGATGGCGAGATCAGGATCCGTTGAGAGCTGCGTTCCGAGAAATTTCACGAACTCTTTCATAGGATCACCGAGAAGTGTGTTGTAATTCTGCGGGATGCCTCCGTGAGTGTGGAGTTTCACAAAGATCCAGGAATCCGCACCCTCGACGCGAATTCCGGTCTTTTGCCACAATCGCCAGCGATCAGGGAGCGGCGGATTCAAGCCAGTGAGATCTCCGTTCTCGACCTTCGGCAGCACGCCCAACTTCCTGCGCTCCCAGTTCAAGGCCAGCGGCCCCTGTATCAACAACAGCTGGTTCTGCGCTTCTCTGCAAGATACGTTTCTCCCTTTAGCAGCGATGACACCTCGATCATGAGACTTGGGCTCAGGGCCGTCCGTCGCATAATAGATCGAATTGACGATTTTTGTCTGCGCCGGATGCGGGGCGGAAGGCATTGTGAAATCGGCGTAGCAACCGGTTTCGCGAAGTACTCCAAGCTCATTGTTCACACCACAACTGAGACCCTCCGGATTAGAATTATCCAATGCCCAGTTACCGTGAATAAACGCATAGCGACGATTGCCAGCAGCGTCGCTGCAGATCATTCCGGCATGGGAGGCCAAGTCATCCACACCGCGAAGCAATTGCTCCCTGAGCGTCTCCTCGGTGTCGTCCTCATGGTGAAGATGAACCTCCACTTCGGACTCCGTCAGTGCACAAATCTCACCGATCTCCGATAAAAGATCGCGGTCGTATTGCTCGATCGGGAAAAAGAAGGTATGCCGCGGCGCAATACCGGTTTCGCTTTCACACTCCTTGCGCAACTGAGGGAACCTCGTTTTCCAGTCAGCCAGCCGCTTCATTGCGCCCGCTTTATCTGTATCATGCAACGGCTCGAAATGATCGCAAACCGACAGGATCACATGCTGCTTTCCCGTCGGGCGACGATACGCAGAACGCTTCAGCACGGGCAATAGCCATTTATCGATCGCTTTAATCATCCGGATTTCTGGTTATAAGTTGGAAAAGGTCTCAATGCGGGTAACTCATCGCAGAAGAGTCTCCCGTGACAAGAAAAACAGTGTTTATTTTAACCACACCGAATAAATAACCAGCCGACGAGCAGGGCTCTTCGCTCCAAAATGCAAGGAAAGGCTATCTACTTCTCGCGGCACACCCTGAAGTTGATCGAAGGGTAAGCCGATTGTTGTTCGCCCATGAGGAACCTGAACCTTGCCGGAGAGTCTGTCGCCATTCAGAGTATCAAGCCGCACCCCAAGATCGAAAGCCTCATTGGGATTTTCCACATCAAAGAAAATACCATTCCATCGCTCCCAATCCTGCCAGTGCGGATTGACAATTTCCACACCGCGCCAGTCGCCCGCTGCGGCTGAAATTCCAACCCGTCCATCAATACAAACTACACCAGTATCGCTCTTCGCGCGCAGCAACTGCGAGCCGGCCCACCACCCCCCATCGAACACCACTGGCAATCGTTTCGCATAGTGTTTGGCAATGACAGGCTGCGCCATGACCTGGGATGCAAGGAATAGCGTTCCGATAACCAGACCGATAAAACAAATGGCTGCGGAAATCCATCGACGCTGGAAGATCATCCGGCTAAATACCGTCGCAAAACAAATTCCGACGACGTCAGCAAGAGTGTCGAAACCACTGGGCGATCGATCCGACAGTTGTTGCAACAACTCACTGCCAACCGCCAGCATCGTCACCAACCCTGAGATCCAAAGCCAGCCTCGCCCGGCATGCATTCTGCTCCAACCAAAAATACCGAGGAACAACAAGGTCACCACGGCAAACAACGGAGCGTGCATCGCGTCTCGGTAGTCACCCAAAAAATCAGAGATCAGGGCAATTCTTTCCTCGGGAAGCAACAGCAGAACAGCAGCCAGCACGGCGAGAAAACAACACCCCAAGCGGATGAACCCTTGAATTTTCGGAGAAATCACGTTGGAATTTTCAGAATTTAATTATTTTGATGCCTTGATTTTAGTGCCATCAAGGACTTGCATCTTGAACATCGTTCACGAGTTCTCACCATACCTCAACATTTTCCTCCTTACCTCACACAATGCCGAACGATCATCCCACTATCAGCGTCTTTGGCTTAGGCTATGTCGGTTCGGTCACCGCCGCCTGTTTAAGCGCAGCTGGATTGAATGTCATCGGGGTAGACACCAACGAACAGAAGGTTGCCGCGATGGCACAGGGGATCTCTCCAGTCAAAGAGCCGAAAGTCGATGATCTGCTACTCGCAGGTGTTTCCAATGGATCGGTTCGTGCGACAACAGACGCAGAGCAGGCCATTCGGGAGTCACAGATTTCGCTCGTCTGCGTAGGAACGCCAAGTAAGGCATCGGGTGATCTGAATCTCTCCTACGTCGAAACCCTCACCGACTCGCTCGCCTCCACCTTGGCGGATTTAGACCGTGAGCACTTACTCGTCTACCGCAGCACCATGCTACCAGGGTCGACACGAAGATTGGCGACAGAGCGCCTCGGCGAATTGGTCGAAAGCGGTAAGTTGCAGGTATTCTTCTTCCCCGAGTTCCTTCGCGAAGGTACTGCCGTCGACGATTTCAATCAACCCGGTCTCAGCGTTATTGGCGTTCAAGGCGATCCGTCTCCGACTAATGTCCCTGACATACTCCATCCCCTGCTTGGAGAGAACTGGGAAGTGGCATCACTCGAGGCCGCCGAGATGTTGAAATACTCTTGCAACGCGTTCCACGCCCTCAAGGTGACTTTTGCCAATGAGATTGGACGAATCTCCAAAGAGAATGGCATCGACTCACGCAGCGTGATGCGCATGCTCTGCAAGGACGAAGTGCTCAACATCTCCACTGCCTACATGCGTCCCGGCACACCATTTGGCGGGTCCTGCCTTCCAAAAGACCTCTCCGCCCTCGGCGCATTTTCGCGCTCTTCAGGCACGCCGACACCTTGTCTCGACAGCCTCAAGGTCAGCAACAGCCACCACCTCACCCATTTGAAGCGACTGGTCGAAAATGCCGGCAACAAGCGCGTGGTCATTGTCGGCGTTGCGTTCAAAGACGACACGGATGACTTGCGTGGCAGCTCATTCGTCGAGCTCGCTGCATCACTTCTCATCGGCGGATACGACGTCAAGCTCGTCGACCCTCTTGTAGAGCCTCAAGCGCTCACCGGCGCAAACGATGTGTTCGCGAGGATGAAACTCCCCGACCTGGAGAACTTGCTCTCTGGAACTCTAGCGCAGAATCTCGACCAGCCGGCTACCGTCGTTGTGTCGAAAAAATGCATCGATCTCACAGAGATCGCCGCAGCGCTTACTCGATCCCATCACGTCATCGATGTCAACAACTGGCCCGCACTCGCGGCGCTGGAATCCAGCTACGAGGGAATCTGCTGGGAACTCTAAAAGAACTCCACCATGTCCGACAATCCAGCACTCACCTTCGTCTTTCCGTGCCTCAATGAAGAAGCGACCCTCGAAGGCTGCATTACGGAATTGAAAACGTCGCTCGACCAAGGCGACTACGCTTACGAAATCGTCGTCGCCGACAACGGCAGCACCGATCGCTCGGCGGAGATTGCCACCTCGATGGGTGCCCGTGTCGTGCCAGTAAAAGAAAAAGGATATGGTGCCGCACTCCGCGGCGGGATTGATGCCGCAGAGGCACCTTACGTGATGTTTGCCGATGCCGACCTCACCTACATGCTCAATCACGCCCACCCGCTGTTTGAGAAAGCGCGGGAACACGACGCCGACATGGCGATTGCCTCACGGATGACCGGTGACATTCAGGAGGGCGCCATGCCGCCTCTTCACCGCCATCTTGGCACGCCCGTACTGACCAAGCTCATCAACGTGCTTTTCAACGGAAAACTCACCGACTGCAACTCCGGCTTCCGCTGCATTAAAAAGTCTGCGTATGACACTTGGGGCATTCGTGGAACCGGCATGGAGTTCGCGTCGGAACTTTTAATCAAGGCCCTCAAGCACAACGCGCGAACCGTTGAAATCCCATCGGGTCTCCGCGCGGACCAGCCGGGACGCGAGCCGCACCTAAGAACTTGGCGGGACGGCATGCGCCACCTCCTGTTCATCCTCTCGGAGCGCCCTCGCTTGTTTGAGGTCATCGGCCTGACTCTACTAATTGCTACCACACTACTCCAAGGCGTCTCCTTACTCGCCGGTCCTAGCGAACTGGGCAAACTCAACATCTTCGACGTGCACACCCAGACCCTGCTCCTATTGCTCGGCTTGGTCGGCACCCAGGTTTATATCCTCAGTTGCACCTTGTTCGTCTTCGAACGCGAAAAGCCACTCGCCCTAACAAGCAAACTCATCGGACTCGGCGAAGGACCACTATTCTTTGTCCTCCTCCTTACATTTCTGGCCGACATCGCCCTGATGGCAGGTCTCGTCATCTACTGGGCAGTCCAAGACTTCCACGGCCTCGATCTGATGCGAACACTACTGCCAGGCGTTCACTTGCTGGGATGTTCCGGTGCACTGGCACTCGGTTTGCTGGGTGTTCATATCTTCAAAAGAAGCCGCTGATCATGAACGTGAAGCCCGAGCTAACATCGAAGAACCAAGCTGCAGCCGTCATCTTTGCTGTGGGCATCTTGTTCTTCGCCCTCACGTTTCTTCTCCAACGATCAACCGGCACCTACGAAAGCGAGTTTGCCGGGCACCCCGATGAAGCCGCGCACGTTGTCACTTCCTTGATGGTTCGCGACTACATGGTTGAGGGCCTTCCGAAAGGAAAGCACCCGATGCGTTATGCCGAAGACTACTACGAACGTCTTCCTAAAGTCGCCTTGGGCCATTACCCTCCCGGGTTTTACGCGATCGTTGGCGCTGCTTTGGTCCCTTTCCGCTCTGCTACCACCATTCTTGTCATGAGCGCGCTTTTCAGCGCCGTCGCCGCCACGCTCCTCTGGTTAATTGCCACGAAATTCTTCAACCACCCGATAACCTTCATCATCGCAATCGCATTCTGTTTACTTCCGTTGATCCGCGAGTTCACTGCCATTGTGATGTCAGACCTCCTGCTCACCTGCTTCTTGCTAGGTGCCACCTTGGCATGGTCAAAATTCATGCGCGATGGTAAGTTATCCGGATCCATCGCGTTCGGCGTTCTCGCCGCTGCCGCCATCCTCACCAAGGGCTCCGGGATTCTGCTCGCGGCGCTTCCACCTCTTGCCATTCTGATTTCCCGCCGGTTCGACCTGCTTAAAAACTGGCGTTTATGGATGGCACCTATCCCCGTTGTGTTAACAGCCGCACCCTGGACCGCCCTTACTCTGGGTATCAGCTCCGAGGGCTGGGTTTTCGAATCCTTGAGTGAATACCTCGCCGCTGCCGCTGTTTTTTTTCCCGCCGCTTTTATCAAAGAGTTTGGTTACACCATCTTGGTATTCACAACGATAGGTATCGGATATTTCTTCAAGCGCGTGTTTTCAAAACACACCATCGATCCACTCGCCAGCGCGTTGGCTGCGCTCGGCATATCTGTAGCTCTTTGCTACACACTCATCCCTTCAGGAATCGAAGAGCGCTATCTCATCCCCTTGGTTCCCCTCGTTCTTTTGGCCGCCGCTTTTGGTGTCACTAAAATCGCAGGACTCATCAACAAGGGAAATACCACCGTAGCAATCGCAGCAGTATTCCTAATGTTCGCCATCATGATTGCGGAACGACATCAGGTGGATCCCAAGAATTACTCGGGGATGGAGCAAGTATTAACGGTGACCAAAGCATCACTCCAGCCAGTCCAACAACCGTCCATCCTCATCTCCTCAGGCCCGCGTGGCGAAGGTGCGCTGATCGCGCTCGCCGCACTCGACAAGGGCACCAACTGGCACATCTATCGCGGTAGCAAATCCTTGGCGACAAGCGATTGGATAGGTCGTGACTATCAATCTGAGTTCGATACTCCTGAAAAACTCGCAAGCTATCTACGCAACGAAAAGATAGCCTTTGTCGTGGCCGATGACTCCACCGCGGAAAAGTGGAAACTCCCCCATTACAAGCTATTGTTGAATTCTATCCTGAACGATCAATCGACATTCGAACCGTTCAAGCCATCCCACTTCATCGGCTATAAGCGTGACGGTGAGATCTTTTATGCAAAAGTGCTTCCAGAGGTGAGTCAGTGAAAATTCTGTGGGTGAAAACCGGGCCTCTAAACCCCGTCTATATCGGCGGCAAAAAACAGCTGAGCTCATCAACAAACCGCCTCGACTTTCTGAGATTGCATGCGTAGAAAGAGCCTAAGTTATTGAAGATCAAGGACGTAAAGATGACTCACGCCATTTCGCCAATCCATGCGAACTTATAATCAAAACGTCTGAACATTACCACAATGTCTAGCGCCGCCCCCAAAAACAATCAGGATAATAAGCCTAGCCACTCCGAAAAGCGCATCGCCGGAGAACTCCAATACCATAAAACTATTGCTGCGAATGAAGCCACTAATCTGAGTCCATGCCCAGATTGGAAGCTCGATGATTACCGCAATGCATCTCGATATCGCCAAGACCCTTACCATCAAGTGCTTCAAATCATCCACTCCAAAAAACCTGCATCTATTCTAGAAATTGGATCAGGCTCTGGGGTGATGATGACTCGCCTAGCCAAACTTGGCCATAGCGTAACTGGCGTTGAACTCTCTCCAGATCTAGTCGAATTGGCCAAAGCTCGAATCGCTCTGGAAAATGTATCGTCACGAGCTCGAGTCATCGAATGCGATGCTTGCGACTATCAAAATGACGAAAAATTCGATATCGTATTAGCACCCTTAGTGCTGCACCACCTTGATTTCCCTACTGCGATTAGTTCAATTAAGCGAATGCTTAAGCCGGGCGGGATGTTAGTAGCTATGGAGCCAGTTGCATTTTCACGCCCACTACAGATACTTCGAGACATCCTCCCTGTTAAAAAAATCATCACTCCAGAAGAGCGTCAGCTGAATCAAGACGATTTGGATCTCGTCAAGAAAGAATTCAAAACCCTTCAAATCAACTATTTTTACTGTTTCGGACGGCTTCGACGGTTCATTCCTAAAAATCGTTTCCGAATGCCTCTGATCCACAAATTGCAGAATTTCGATGCCGCTATTTTGGAGTTATTTCCATTTACACGGAATTTTGCCGGAACTGTAGTTTTCGTCGCGGTTATGGATTAGACTCTTAACAGACAATCATCAAAGCTGATTCTCACTCACAATGCTAACTCATTCACTTATCATAGAAGACGGAAAATCCGAACGTCGCTATTGGATCAACGTCCTAAGAGCCATCTTCACAGAAACCCCTGGCTGTGCAAAAATTGAACGGATTGAAAAAATGTGTCCATTTGAAGTCCAGACACTGGGCAACAACCGACCAGAACATCCGTTTCAACATGGTCATAAGCAGAACGGTGAAATCGTGTTCGCCAAGGTCCTTCCGGAGGTCAGCCAATGAATATCCTTTGGGTGAAAACCGGCGCCTTGCACCCCGTTGATACAGGTGGAAAAAAACGCACGCACGCGATGCTCCGCGAACTCGCGAAGGATCATCACGTCACCTACCTCGCACTCAAAGACACCACGGTTCCGCTGCACCCCGACGAGGAACCTGACGACTACGCACAAGAAAAAATCTGGATCCCATGGAGCGAAACCCCGAAACGTTCATGGCGGATCATTCCAGACCTTCTCAAAAACTTACTGCTAAGCAACCTCCCCTACGCCATCTCGAAATATGCTTCCAAAGGCATGGCTGAAAAGATTGCCGAACTCGACGCCAGCGGTCGTTTTGACCTACTAATCTGCGACTTCATCTTCCCGGCACCGAACTTCGGAGAAGTCGCCAAGCTGCGCACACCATCCGTGCTCTTTCAGCACAACGTGGAAGCGGAAATTTGGAGACGCCTCGCCGAATCCCAATCGCATCCGCTCAAGCGCGGGTTCTTCAATCTGCAATTCCAGCGCATGGAGCGAGCGGAGAAAGAACTTGCCACTCAGTTTGGCGGGGTGATCAACGTTTCCGCCCACGACTCGGAAATTTGCCGCGAGCGCTACGGACTCAACAACGTGCTCGGTGAAGTGCCCACCGGGGTCGACACCGAGTTTTTCCAGCCCCGGCCTATCGATTTCTCCAGCGCAAAGGAGGCACCCGTTCTCGGTTTCCTTGGATCAATGGACTGGAATGCCAACATCGACGCCGTCGATTGGTTCCTCACCGAATCCTTTCCCGCCATTCGATCCACACACACGAACGCACGGTTTAAAGTCATTGGTCGTAACCCACCTACTTGGCTGATCGAAAGGCACGGATCTCAGCTCGGCGTAGAATTCACCGGCACCGTGCCGGACGTTCGCCCGCACGTCGCCGAATGCGACTTGATCGTCGTTCCCCTGCGCGTCGGCAGCGGCACACGCCTGAAGATCCTCGAATGCATGGCGATGGGCGTGCCGGTGCTCTCCACGACAATCGGTGCCGAGGGCCTGGACTTCCTTCCAGGAACCGACCTCGAAATCGCCGACACCGCAGCAACAATTTCGTCAACCGCCATCGGAGTCCTCAACGACTCCGCCCTACTCGCCGCCCTCGCTGCCAATGCCAGATCAAAGGTTACCGCAAACCACGGTTGGAGTGCTGCCACCAATCACTTCACGGCACTCTGCAGCGAAATCCTTCAAGATATTCGCGCATAAATCATATTCTGCCTATAAGAATTTCCACAGCATGTCTTTTCTCTACCCCATCAAGCTGCGGCTGCTTCGTGCGGGAAAACGACTCATCCCCCGAGTTCGCCCCTCGTTCCTCATCATCGGGGCCCAAAAGTGTGGCACCACCTCACTCTTTCACCACCTGAGCTGCCACCCTTCGCTGGTCACGCCACGCATCAAGGAAGTGAACTTTTTTGACGCTGATAACCGCTTCGCACGTGGAACATGGTTTTACCACTCCTACTTTCCCTTTCGTTCACTAAGCACACTTGGATCCAAATCCTTCGAGGCCACACCAAGCTACATGGGCGGGCAAGTGAAAACCAAAAAAACCGTAGCGAGACTCAAACAATACAATCCATCCATCAAACTCGTCGTCATCCTGCGCAATCCGATCGACCGCGCTTATTCCGCCTGGCAGATGTATTGCCGATACTACCGCCTAAACCCCGATTGGTACTTCAAGTGGATGGAACGCGACGACAGCAACTATATCCGTGAAAACGTGATCTGCCGGCCCAAGGACTTTGGAACCGATTTCAAAGCCGACATTGAATTCGATCTTAAGAATATCTCCAATCCATCCCCCTACGAATCCCCCATCCTCGAGTGGGGACTATACGGGGCGATGCTCAATCTCTATCGCTCCCACTTTCCAGCCAATCAGCTGCACATCTTGTTTCTCGAAGATCTCAAAGAAAACCCCATAGAGACTCTCGAAAAATTAAATAACTTTCTAGACCTACCTCCCCACGACTGGAAAAAAACACCTCTCAAGCCAGAAAACACAGGGGGCGATTACCCATCACTTAGTGTCTCCTGTCGCACCAAACTCGCCGATTTCTACGAATCAGACGTCACTTCGCTAGCCAAATTAATCGACATCAAACCACCGTGGCTGGACTTCAGCCCACCCGCATGAAGATCAGTCTGCGCTGCATGAAAACACCCGCCAAACGCTCCTCATCTTCAACACACAGATCCTATCCGACTCGGTTCAAATAATTGCGTTATCCTAACCATCAACTTCCTCAAGGAAAACGTTGCCTTAGCGAAACAATGGGCTAAAACTACCTCGCCATGGCGAGTCGCCGCTTGAAATGCTCACGAACATTTTAAAGATAACACCGCCAGCTCCCATACCTCATCGATCCCCACTCCCATAAAATGGAGAGCCACCACCTCATCATCGAAGCCGGAAAATCCGAGCACCGTTACTGGCGCGACGTACTACGCTATCGCGAATTGTTTTTCTTTCTCGCTTGGCGGGATATTTTGGTTCGCTACAAACAAACCATTATCGGCATCGCATGGTCCGTGATCCGTCCACTACTGAGCATGGTCATCCTTGTTGTGGTGTTCGCAAGGTTTGCGGGGCTCACCGTCGAGGGCGTACCAAATGCCGTTTTGGTATTCGCCGCGGTACTACCGTGGCAGTTTTTCGCCGGAGCTATCGGGGAATCGAGTAACAGCCTGATCGTCAACGCCAACATGGTGTCGAAAGTCTATTTCCCGAAGATCATCATCCCGGCAAGTTCGGTGGTCGTTGCCTGCGTTGACTTCATCATCAGTTTTGGGATTCTCTGCTTCATCATGCTGTTTAACAGCTACATGCCTTCTCCAAACATGATCGCCCTACCGCTCTTTGCGCTACTCGCCTTCGTAACCGCCCTTGGCCCTGGTCTCCTCTTATCCTCACTCAATGTGAAATACCGGGACTTCCGATACATCGTCCCATTCATCATCCAATTCGGATTTCTTCTGAGTCCCGTGGGATTTGACACCGCGGTCGCACGGGAAAAGCTCGGTGAATATGCAGCGGTCTATTATCTCAATCCTATGGCTGGAGTCATTGACGGATTCCGTTGGAGTATCTGTGGAGGAGACGCCTTCCCGCTCTACCTCCCCGGACTCGCAATATCATGCACCGTCACCATCCTATTCCTCGCCTTTGGTATTTGGAACTTCCGCCGCACCGAGCGTACTTTTGCCGACCTGATCTAAATTATTCCCTACCATGAGCAAACCAATGATCAGTGTTCAGGATCTCGGCAAACGCTATATCCTGAGACACCAAACCAGCGGAGCACGCCCACAATACCAACGCCTCAGCGAAGTAATCGCAGCGAATGCCAAGAAACTCTTCCAGCCTAAATCCAAGGAACAAAAAGCTGCCGGTAAAGAAGAGTTCTGGGCACTCGACGGGGTGTCTTTTGATATCAACGAAGGAGAGGTGGTTGGCATCATCGGCCGCAACGGCGCAGGAAAGTCGACCCTGCTCAAACTTCTTTCACGCATCACCGACCCAACCAAAGGACGGTTCGAACTTCGGGGAAGGGTCGCCGCTCTCTTGGAGGTAGGAACGGGATTCCATCCAGAACTCACTGGCCGCGAAAACATCTTTCTCAACGGAGCGGTCCTCGGAATGCACCGCTCAGAAATCCGCAAAAAATTTGATGAGATTGTCAACTTCGCCAATGTCGAAAAGTTCCTGGATACACCGGTAAAGCGCTATTCATCGGGAATGTCCACCCGTCTCGCTTTCTCGGTTGCCGCCCACTTGGATCCGGAAATCCTCATCATCGACGAAGTGCTTGCAGTGGGCGACTACGACTTCCAGCGCAAATGTTTAGGGAAAATGAAAGAGGTCTCAAAGAGTGGACGGACCGTTCTCTTTGTCAGCCATAATTTAAGCACTGTAGCCACTCTCACCAACCGCTGTATTCAGCTCCACAAAGGCAAACTTCTCGGCGATGGACCTACTGGAGACGTCGTCCACAACTACGTTCGCGCCGGTCTCGCACTCACACCAGTCTACACTGCAACAGCATCCCCCGAGCGACCGACCATCACCCGCGTCGAAGTAATTTCTAGTGAGGAATCCGGTCTGCACAACATGGGCGCAGCTTTGGAGATACAAGTGGAAATTGAAACACCAACTCCGATCAGGCGCGCCTGCTTAAGCGTCAATGTGATCAATACGGATACCACTCTCCCAGTGCAACATATGTGGATCTTTGACGCCGAAACCCCTTGGGGAAGAACTGCTGGTAAACACCGGCTCTCATGTATCATCCAAAAATCCCATCTCTTCATTGGTGATTATGCCTTGAATGTGCATTTTGCCGAAGGCCCGGGAGGACTCAAATTCGACCGCCTGGAAAACATCTGCCCCTTCGAAGTCCAAAACCTTGGAGATCAACGCGCGGAATATCCCTATCGTAATGGTGAAGCCATCTTGCTCGAAGACTTCCAATGGGAAGTTCACTAATTTCTCTCATCCACCAATAAAAGACTATGACCGTTGAACGCATCATACCCGGAAGCAACGCCTGGGAGGAAGGCTACGCCACTCATGCAGAGCGCTACCGCCATTTCCTCCATCAATTGAAGGGTCTCGAGATTCTCGACGCCGCTTGCGGTGTCGGCTATGGTACCCATATCATCGCCGAATCCGGCGCGGCAAAAGTGACCGGCCTGGACGTCTCCGATGAAGCCCTTGAGACAGCCAGAGCAACGTTCGCCCATCCCCATATCACGTTCATGAAGGGAGATTGCACAGCGCTACCGTTCCAAGACAATTCCTTCGATGCTGTGACCTCGTTCGAGACCATCGAACACCTCAAGTCGCCTGCCGAGTTCGTCACCGAGGTGTCCAGGGTTCTTAAGCCCGGCGGAAAACTTTTTCTCTCCTGCCCAAACAGCCTCACCAACTCACTCTCGAAGATCCGGCCGCTCGACAACCCTTGGCATTTCAGCGAAATGACCTTTGAGGAACTCACCGGAATACTCGATCCGAATTTCACCATCGATGGAATCTTCCACCAATCACCGTCGCTCGACCAGATCACAGCGCTTCATGTGGAACAGATCAACGTAGCAATCGAGCGATCACTGGCTCTCAAGGTCGAAAACATGATTCGCAAAACTCTCGGTCGCGAGACCGTGACTCCAATGCACACTGAACCACCTCTCGCGGTTGCCATCAAAGCGAGCGGCGATCCGATTCGCCCGCTGCGCGCAGAGTCTGATCCATGGAAACGACATGCCCGTGTCTTCCTTATATCCGCACAACTCAAATAAGTATCGTCTGGTTAGCCCATGACAAAACTCAGCTAACACCTCCTATTCTGCTTTCCTGGCAGAACGGAGCCGGTTACAGAATTCTCATCGACTTGCCGACAGGGTGCGTCAAGAATTCCTGTGTAGAGAGCGATCTTCAATTCAAAAAAGCCCGCTTAAAGAAAACGCATTTAGTATGAACTTTTTTTTCATCTCGCTCGGTGGGGCGGACGATCTTGTTATTTTGTCTGCAATTGAAGCCGCAAATAGAGGGCATAAAGTCTCGCTTGCTGTATTATCTGGTATCAGCCGCAAACAACTCGAAGGCTCCACGCGCCATGGAAATGCAATCGCCAAATCAGGAATCGACTACCTGCCGCTCTTCAAGCCGGTGGAATTAACCAGTATCCCAGGTCGGATACTGAACCACAAACGCATCGTTTACCAACGCCTTCGCAAATATATCCAGCGGGAAAAAGCGGATTTTTGCCTCCTGAATGGCACGGAATTTCGAGATTCCCTACCCTATTTAAAAGTCATTCAAGATACAAAAGTCAGATACGGCACACTCGATCACGGTGTTTTCAATAAGACTTGGCCAACTGATGGTGAGATAAAACAACTGATCCCCATTTACTGTAAAGCTGAAGCCAACTTCTTTGTATCAAACCGAAGCCTCGCTTTGGCTGAAACTCAATTCGGGGTGAATCTGGCATCCGCAAAAGTCGTTCACAATCCATTTTTAGTACCTTTCACTCGGGAATTCGAATGGCTTTCCGATAATGATCATCTACAGCTAGCCTGTGTTGCGCGATTACACCCAACAACCAAAGGACAAGACATATTGCTGCAAATCCTCAACCTGCCCGTATGGAGGAACCGAAAAATACATATCAACTTTTACGGATCTGGCGGAAATTCCGAATCCCTGCGTCGTGAAGCCGACCGGTTGGGAATCAACTCGGTCACCTTTCACGGATTTAGCAGTGACATCCCTTCGATTTGGAAAAAAAATCATGCGTTAATTCTGCCATCCCGTGAAGAAAATTTCCCCCTCGCCATGGTGGAAGCCAGCCTATCAGGCAGGCCCTCTCTCGTCACAGATGTTGGAGGAATGGCGGAATTCATCAAAGAAGGCATGAACGGTTTCGTAGCCCCCGCACCAACGGTTCAGTTTGTCGCCGAAGCGATGGAACGACTATGGGAAAACCGTTCTTCGCTGGAAGAAATGGGGCGCCGTGCTCAAATTATAGCCCACAAGGAAATCCCAGAATCTCCGGAAAAAGTTTTCGTCGATCAATTGGAAAACATTGTCCGCAGCAAATGAATCTCAAAACCTTGGATAACACCAAGAATCCTCTTTTTGTTGTATCTTCAAGCCAGGCATTGGAAACTTTTTACCAAAAAGCCAGCAAGCACATCGCAGGCATTGTTTATATCTGCTACTCATTCTCAAAAAAACCAGTGAACGCAAATTGATATGTCAAACCGTCCCGTTCACGTCGCAGCGCTGTTCCGTCATTATCATCCCATCCTCACCGGCTCGGGTGAGCGCTTTCGCCGTTACGCACCCGAACTCGCACGGCAAAATATATCCATCGACATCCACACGAGCGAGGTCGAAGGATCACCGCATCATGAAAGCGGTCCGCCAACCATCTATAGACACCCTACGGGAAATACCAGCACATCCAGGATGGATGTGGCATTACTCAATGCTGCCCGCTTAAAATATGCCCAATCATCTGATGTTCCCAAGGTGCTTCAGGTGATTTCCTGCTCGCCTCCTTTTCTACTTCAAATCCTTCGGTGGAAGATTACTAGTAAACTCCGCGTCGTATTTGTCGGAACCATGGTTGAGCCGGCGAGATCTCCCAAGGGGCTTCTTGAGAAGTTCAAGAACTATTGCAATGGAGTCCTTTTCTGTAACTGTGTAGACCATATCATCGCCAGTAGCTCTACCATGGCGCAAGGCTTTCTCAGCGAGAAAGTTACAATGAATGAAATCACTGTGATCCCCAATGGAGTAGATACGAAACGTTTCTCTCCCGTGAAACACCCGACCGAAAAGCTCGCTCTACGCGAAAAATTGGGCATCCCCTGTACGACCCGGGTGACCCTTTTCGTTGGAAACTTAATCGCAAGAAAAGGCATCGACAAACTGCTGGAAGCATGGGCCTTAATGACAAAAAGCCCGAAGCACGCCCAAGACCTCCTGGTGGTAATCGGTCCTCGGGAGAGACCCACCTTTGTCGGCCATGGTCAGCAACAAGCACTCCATGATTTCCATGACAAGCTCGATGCCGCTGTATCAAAAATTCCAAAGCAAAATATTAAGTTCTTCGATCCCGTTGAGAATATTGAGGATTTTTTCAACGCCGCCGATCTCTTCGCTTTTCCATCCTTGAAGGAGGGTATGGGCAACGTGATTATGGAAGCCATGGCCTGCGGACTCCCAGTGGCAACCACACCATTCTATGGATTTCCAAAAACCGAATTTGGTCGGGAAGGATCCGAGCATTTAAAACTCGACTTCGATCCTGAAATCATGGCCCAACAACTCTCGGATGCTTTACTCGATCCAGATCGGCTGACTCGTATAGGTAGCAACGCACGTAGCTGGACGGTAAAACATCTTGGAATCGAGGCGACACTCGATCAATTCGCCGAGGTATATCATAAGCTCGCTGAGGATTAATAAGTAAACCCCAGAGCGCGTGGTGGGTTTCACTCCTCCAAACCCAAACTTTGATCAAAAATCTCGGACAACACGTCTGATACTAAAACTTCAGCACCACTATCGTTCAGATGATGGTAGTCGGAGTAGAGAAATTTTCCATCTCCGATAACCCTCACCTTTCCATCAGCATCGATAAATGCTTTATATGGATCGACAAAGGTCACATTTGAAAGATTCATCCCCTCAAGTTCCTCTTTGATCAACCGGTTCGCCTCATTCGCTCCGACCAACTCATCAAAGCGAACCTTTCCGAGTGAGAAAAACTGAGCAATGGCATATTTCCTCATAGCTTTATGATATTCAGCAGGGAGTTGAATCATCGGAACTTGACCAACAATAACCACTTGGTCCGAACGTTTGGAGATATTTTGAATTTTCGCTTGGAACACGCTCTCAAAGTCCGTCTGCTCCATCTCTGCGCTCCACCAACCCGCGACTATTGATAATTTAGGCGAAATTTTATTGAATTCATCAAACCGAAGTTTGTTTAGGGTTACAGCATCAGGCACTTCGGGAACGGCCTCAGTCGTGGTGATACCGGAGCCAGACGTAGCTAAAGAAAGACCGCTCACCCCGCGACGTTGCGCATACTCGGCGATCCCTCCACACAAGACCCGTGCGTGTGATGAGCCAATGACACAAATATCAGGATCGCCTGACACCGCGGCACCAAACTCGACCGTAGCTTTCGTTTTCAATGCATCCCCTGCCTCATATTGATATCCTCGGCTTATTGACTCGATTGAACTGATATCGCCAAGCTTTGCAAGTAATGGGGATTCACGCAGAAACACCAGAGGAGAAAAGGCCGCCACGAGAACGGTGGTGATCCCCAGAGCCAATCCCGTCGTTAGCGTTGATCGGTGACGCAGAGTCGACTCGACGAAGTGATAACTCAGAATAGCCAAACTCAGCATAGCTACCAAAACCCAAACCAAATTCTCATGCACACTCAGATATCTGGAAAAGACAATCACGGGCCAGTGCCAAAGATAGAGTGAATAGGAGATTTTCCCCACGTAGATCACAGGCGGTAAAGACAGCATCGAGCGGACAAGACTCTTTTGCTTGCCGAAGGCGAGGACAAGCGCAGTCCCAAGGCATGGGACCAAGGGTATGAAACCAGGGAAACCCAATCCCTCATCGAGAAAAAAGAGAGAACCAACAATCATTCCGAGGCCTATGGTTTGCCCCGCATAGGCGACGCTGGCATTTGTTGATAGAGTAATTCCTTTAGGAAAATAGACGGCCAGCAAAGATCCAATCATCAACTCCCACATCCGCGTTGGCAGCATAAAGAAGGCGATGCCACGGTGGTGCTCTGTCGCATAAATACATAAGCCAAGACTGATGATAAGAACAACCGCGATGGATACAACCCTTGCCAACTTCAATTTACGAATGACCAACAAAAAGACGGGCAGGAACAAATAGAACTGTTCCTCCAAGGACAGCGTCCAAACGTGAAGCAATGCGATGTTCTCAGACGGCCCTGCCCAATAGCCCTTGGTCGTCTTCCACAAGAGGATATTTTCGAAAGACAATAATGCGGCAATAGCCTGCCAGAGCAATGCACTTCTCTCGGGATCGACTTGGACTAACGACCCGACAATGACCACCCCTGCAACCATCACGATCAGCGCGGGATACAAGCGAAAGAACCGCCGCAACCAAAACCGCTTGAGTGAAAATGTCCCAGTATCAATTTGCCGACAGATAATTGCCGTGATCAAATAACCGGAAAGAACAAAAAATACGTCGACACCAAGAAAGCCACCCGGCAGCCATTGCGGGTTCAAGTGAAATACAACCACTCCAATCACCGCGACAGCCCGCAAGCCATCTATTTCGGGGCGATATTCCAGAATTCGACTCATGATGCTCCTCCATGCACGAAAAGACACCTAACTGCAAGGCAAGGATTGCGCTCAGGTTCTCCTAATCAGAAACAAATGAGCCCTTATGATCTAACCGTAATGCATCACTCTTCTCATCCCCTCGCAAACCCTGTGATCGCAGTCCATGCGATCTTTCGTCACTATCACCCGGTTCTCACTGGAGTTGGGGAGCGCTTTCGACGCTACGCACCCGGACTTCTCAATCGTGGAGTAGAGCTCATTGTCGAGACAGGTCTGACCGCTGACAGCTCCGATTCACTGCGCTCAGATCCGCTCGTTAATCGCCATCCCACAGAAAGCATCTCAGCACAGCAAATTGATTTGGACATTTTGCATGGAGCACTTGGCAGAATTGATCCCACCAAACCATCTCCCTTTCTCTGGCAAGCTTCAACGGGGTCGATACAATTTCTGCGAGCCCTGCGCTCGGCAAAACGGCAGACCAAGGCAAAAGCACTCTACGTGGGAACCATGGTCGAACCGCGATCAGTGGAAATATCGATAATCCGAAGAGTGAAGCGTGCCGCCAATGACTGGCTCTTCCGCAACACCTACGATCATTTCATTGCGAGCGGCACTATCATGGCAGAGATCTTCGAACAACGTGGGATCCCTCCCCAGCGGATCTCTGTGATTCCCAGCGGCGTTGACACACAAAGGTTCTGTCCCGTGTCATCCGAGGAGAAACTTCAGATTCGTTCCGGTCTCGGCTTACCACCACACGCAAGAGTTCTGCTCTTCGTCGGTGGCATCGTTCCGCGAAAGGGCGTAATCCAACTGATCCACGCCTGGAAACAGCATCTCGCAAATTCACCGCATCAGGATGACGTCCTCGTCCTCATCGGCCCCAGAGAACGGCAGACTTTTGTCACAGAAGAGCAACAGAATGAACTTTCATGCTTTCAAAAGGAGATCGACGTTGCTACCGCCACCATCGCACCGCAAAACATCCGATTTATCGAATCCATGGATCAGATAGAAAAGGCTTACCAAGCCGCAGATCTGTTCGCTTTCCCCTCAGAGAAAGAAGGGATGCCAAACGCGGTCATGGAGGCGATGGCCTGTGGCCTCCCCGTCCTCACATCGAAGTTCATCGGATTCCCCAAGACCGAGTTTGGTAGCGCGGGTAACGAGTTTGAATTCTTGCCTTTATCCACGCACGAAATGGCAATAAAGATAGGATCACTGTTCAACGACACGGACAATTCTATACAACTGGGTCACAAGGCTCGGGAATGGGCAAAAAAAAACCTCGATCTGCAAGTCACACTTGATCGCTACGCGGAAGTCTACCACCATCTGGCCATTCCATGATTTTCGGATTCCTCGCCAAAGCCTGTATCTTCTGCACCATTCTCGGACTGCTCATGGTGCCGGTGTATTGTTACATCATCTACCCTCTTCTGCTCGCCGTGCTGCCAAGAGGCCGATATGCAGATCCACCCATGCCACAGCCCGGCGAGCCTCAGCCCATGGTCTCGGTGATTATCGCGGCGTTTAATGAAGACCAGCACATCGCTCAACGAATACAGAATTGTTTGGGTTCCTCCTACCCAGCAGATCGACTGGAAGTGCTCGTGGGATCAGACGGCTCCGACGACGAAACCAACAAAATCCTCTCGAGCTTCAAGGACCCGCGCGTGCGCGCATTTCCTTTTACCGAACGCCGAGGAAAAGTGAGCGTCCTCAATGACTTGGCCCGCGAGGCGACTGGCGAAATCCTCGTTTTCAGTGACGCCAATACCGCATTCAACGACGATAACATTGCCTGTTTGGTTCAGCGATTTAACGCCCGGGAAGTCGCCTGCGTTTGCGGAAAGCTGGTCTTTGTCGATCCGGAAACCGGCACACCGCCCAACAATGAGGGTGCTTATTGGAAACTCGAAACCTTCCTAAAAACAGCGGAAGGAAGTCGAGGAGCACTGTTGGGAGCGAATGGCGCGAACTTCGCCATTCGTGCCAGTTACTTTATTGAGTGTCCGATAAATACCTTGGTTGAAGACTTTCTCATGCCGATGCTGGTGCTCAAGCAAGGTGGAAAAGTCGTCTATGCCCCAGAGGCGCTGGCAACGGAGGACTCCGCACCCTCCACCAAAGACGAATTTCGACGCCGTGTAAGAATCGGAGCGGGGGCTTTCCAATCGTTGACTCAGCTTTGGCCCCTACTATCTCCCAGCCGCGGCTTCGCCGCATTCGCCTTTTTCTCACACAAAGTATTACGTTGGCTCACGCCATTCCTCGTACTTGGAGCTTTCTTGATCACTCTCACGATGTCTTTCCTTTGCGGCGGAATTTTTTGGGGCGCGCTCCTTTTGCAGCTGGGCTTACTTGGACTAATCGTCATTGGCTGGTTCGCCGAAAAATTTCGACTTCGCATTGGTCTTTTGGGATTACCCTTCTACTTCTTTAGCATGAATGCAGCACTATTCGTAGGCTTCTTCCGATGGGTGGGTTCGGCGCAGAAAGTAACCTGGACGCGCACACCACGAGCCACTGCGAAAATCTCATGACGTCGCCAACTCCACAGATCGACCTCGAAATCAGGATCTACGGAATGCGAAGATCCGGCAATCATGCGATCATTCAATGGATCCTCGCACAATCCGAAGGAGTCACCGAGTTCTTTAACGACGCCAGCCCGGAGGCACCCTATGCGAAAACACCAGTTTACGGTAATTGGGAATCTCCCAAGTCTCCCTCTCATATTACTCTCTCTGTGGTGTCCTACGAAGACCGAAGTTTCGAGATACTTCGCGCGTGCGAGAAAAAATTCGTTCAACAGAGAACACCCGCGCAAAAAATAGAACTCCTCATTGTGCGGGATCCGTTCAACATGTTCGCAAGTAGACTCCATTCACCCTATATCAAAGCATGGAGACCTGCCTATATCTGCGGACTAACCGCCCCACAACTAGCTGAAGACTATATCGAGGCATACCTCTGCCAACACTTTCCGAAAGATCCCCTTAAGCGATTGATTACGGCTAACTTCAACCAATGGATGACAGACTCCTCTTATCGCAAATGTCTGGCGGATTCTTTGAACCTGCCATTCTCCGATAAAGGAATGGAAAAACTCTCGCATTACGGAGGAGGCAGTTCGTTCGATGGCAAGTCAGGACAACCCAACCGAATGGTCTTCGATGAGCGCTGGCGGCAATACATGGATAATAGAACCTTTGTTTCTCAACTCCGTCGGAAAACGTTTCTGACGTTTACAAAAAAGGCATTTCCAAAGATCAACACCGCAATTCAAACAATTTTCCCATCCAGTGATTTACCACCCGATGAACCCATCGAACTCAATCGAATACTCCTCACACCGTTGATCACCTGGTTAAGAACTCAGGCTCTTGTCGTTAGACTCTACAGATTTTTTCAATTCAAGTCACGACATCCAAAGACAATTGTCATTGATTCAGCACCACTAGCATAATGCGTGTTCATGTTTTAAGCCCGAACTATAGCCAACTGAGACCCACGCCTGGTCACTGGCTGCCGCATGTATTCGCTAAGCATCATCTGGAAAAACTCGAAATCGACATTCGTTTTTTCAGAACCGAGGAAAAACAACTGACAGATTGTGACATTCTCATTGTTTCGAGTTTTCGTCTTGCACCACTTAACAGTATCGGCCACGACAAAACCAGTAGAGAGAATACACTCAAAAAACTTGAAGAATGGGGAAAGAAAGCCACGCTCATATGGTCGGATGAATCCGACAGCTCAGGCACCACTCAATTCGAAGTTTTGCCCTATGTATCCGCCTACTGGAAGAAGCAACTTCTTAAGAATCGCACTCTCTATCAGAAGAATTTTGTATCAGGGCGAACCCATTTTGATTATTGGGCAAATCATTTTAATTTTCGAGACACCACGGGATACGTCCTTGCGGAGGATTGGGAAAAAGCTGCTTTCGCTAACAAACGCGATCAAGGCGAAAGTTCTGACTATCAACTCCCTCATCCTCTAGACTTAAACTACATAGATAGAGTTTTTCCATCCTGGACGCTGGCATACCATGACTGGAGAAGAGGTAGTGTCTTGGATAAAATCAAATTTCAAATTACGGACAAAATTCGTGGGGCCATGCACTTGGGCTTTGCTCCTCCGTTTCTGCCCCCCCACTGCAAAGACCGCAGTATTGATATAACCGCAATGTTTGGGGCCAGCGATAATCGTATTTGCGGCCAGGCAAGACGCATGGCAGTGTCTCTACTCAATCACTCACCCTTAACATTAGCCTCCTCTACCCAGCGTATACCCATCGATAAATATATCCGGACTATATGCGACACAAAGATCAACCTCAGCCTATTCGGCCAAGGGGAGATTTGCTATCGAGATTTCGAAACATTCTGTGCAGGTGCCGCCTTGGTAATGACTGACATGTCGCACTTGGAGTGCTATCCAGATATCTACCTGCCAAACGAAACCTACGCGCCAATCCGTTGGGATTTCTCAGACATGATCGAGGTAATCTCTTCGCTCCTCTCAGACAACGAACGGCGACAATATATAGCAAATAATGGGCAAAAAGAATACTTAAAAGCTTGGTCTGATGAAGGAATGCATCAATTTGCTCAACGATTAAAACGTCTACTCCAGTCCGCCATACAGGAATGATCGATACGTATTCGTTCTTTCGCCATTGCCAAACCATCACTCCAACGAAGTATTGAGTTGGATGCAACAGAAAGCCGAGAATCCATCCGCGTTTCACTGCCCCACTTTTTCATGAAGATCACTGACACAAGCCCCCCCAACATTAAAACAATTGCACTCGTCGAATGGCAGTGGCACGGCCACCACGCTACCTATTACGCTCTATTCCTAAGCTCCTTAGCAAAGCAAAATTGCAACGTCTTGGCCCTGTGCCCGAACCCCGAAGAAACCAAGAGACATATACATAAAAAATATGGAAGCGATTTCGGAAAAAATATTACATATGTTAATCTATCCAAAATAAATCCACCACTAATGAGTCAAAAGACCGCTGGATACTACGCTTTAACACACATACTCACTTTTTTAAAATTATCAATACTTATTCGTAAGCACGAAAAAACAATCAAAGAAAAAATCGATTTTCTTTATTATAGTTGCATTTACGATACTGAGTTCAAATATTTTAAATGGATTGAACCAATCATCCGCAGAAAGTGGAGCGGGCTTTACCTTCACTGCAAATCATTCCATAATTCTCAATCAGAGTCTGATAATTCATCAAAAAGCCAGCCTCCTGACTTTTTTCGTAGTGAGCGACTTCATTCGCTATCCATAATTGATGAGAGCGCTGAGACCGCCGTCGCTGAATATATTCGCTGTCCAGTCAAGGTAATCCCGGATTTTTCAAATCTGGATACCAATACGGATGGGACCGACCTCTCGAAAAGTATCAGGCAATTTGCCGGCAGCAGACCAATCGTTTTATTGGCTGGTCACCTACAGCGATCAAAAGGCTGCGAAACCTTGGTGAAATGCATAAGGGAAGGGCACCTCAATGATCACACCTTCGCATTCGTTGGAAACATTTGGTGGGACAGTTTCCCAAAAGACATTCAAGATTACATGCAGAATGAAATGCAATCTGCCACAAACGTTTTTTGCCATTTTCAAAGAATCAGTGAACTAGAGTTCAATACCGTAGTTCAGACGTCAGACGTAGTATTCGGCGCCTATCTGGATTTTCCGAACAGCAGCAACCTCATGACCAAGGCTGCCGCATTCCGGAAACCTATCATCGTTTCCTCGGGCTATCTTATGGCACAGCGTGCGGCTAAATACCGACTAGGCGAAACCATACCCGAGGGCGATCACAAAGCAGCTGAAATGGCTATTCGTAAAATCACCAACGATCCCGACGAATGGATTTCTACAAACGAACCGAAATGGCCAGAATATACTGATGCCCATTCCGTGAAACATTTGGACGAAACAGTGCAATGGCTAGTTAGCAAGATTTGATCTTATACCGCCTTCGAATATCAAGATGACTATTCGCCGCGAATAAGTGACATTACAATCAACCAATTATCCACCCCATCACCTCAGATCATTACCAGAATTTGGTATCACTTGTCACTCAATTCCCACAACGCCATCACCCTCGGACGCATTCCAAAGACGGGCTTATTTAGCTTATTTAGTATCGACGATTTTATACCAACAGGAAGGAAGCGGCCTGTCAGTTTTACTCGCTACGTTTGAACTGTCGAGTGGGTGCGGAAAATCAACACTGTATGAAGATTCCCCCACCCGGTCATTTCTATAAAACGTGAATTCCATATAAATAGGAACAATCAATCCCATCAAAGATACGGGTTCACAGTAGTTATTCGGATGTATATGAACACAAGTGTGATTTCGCAGCAATAACCGGAATAGATCTAATTTTTCTTTTGTAGGCGAATGAACATCATGCAACTCGATGACGATAATTCTAAACCGGTTCAGTAATTCCTCGGAAATCGCAGGCATCACTTCATATTCATAGCCTTCGATGTCCATTTGGAGCAGCAAATCGGACTTATCGTCCTCCAAGGAATCAGCAACCCAACTGTCCAATGTGATAAAGCCGTCCCTGGCATTCCCACCTAAAAAGGTCTTCGTGAAAGAAAAGTTGGGGTGATCCAAAGGGGGCGCATCGACGGACCCATCAGCCATAAATACCTTCATCCCCCTTTCAGCACATGCCAGTTCAAAACCTGATTCAATATCAACACCCGGTGAAAAGCACGCCTCGATTCCTTCCAAATCATCTGGAACGAGGTATCCACCGTCTCCCTCAGGCCCAAGCCTGATGAGCGGCCGACTAGGCAACACTGGGTATAACTTGGGCAACCAGCTTCTAATCCTACTCCAGTAAACGATATTTTGGAGTTTAAGTAGACAAACACCCAATAACGGGATCTTTTTTAGAAATAATTTCGCACTCATCTTACGGTCTTGTCACAAAAAAACTCGATACCTTTTATCGCTCCCAAACGCATCATCCCTGAGTTTACACTCTAAATCTCGACACCTAGCATCTACCAAGCTACAGCGCAAGGCACCATGTCTCTTTCTTTTTCAGATAACCTGAGTATCACAGGAATCATCGGCAGCCGATTAGTCGGAACCGACCCCTACGACCCACGGGCATGGTCGGGAATTAGTCCTTTCTTTTTCCATGCTACGCAAAACTGCGGTTTGCTGCGAAGAGCGTTCGGAGCCGACGTATCCAAACTCGATCAAGCGCTGTACCTCGCAAAAAACTTTCACCCGAAGAAATCTACCTGGCGGCAGCATTACTACCTCGACCCCGGATATCGCCGGGCTCTCACCAAAGCAGTCTCTCACCAATTACAACCCGATGATTTTGGGGGCGGGTTTCTCCAATTTGGCGCCATGTTTGATACACCATCACTCCTGGCAGGACGCACATGGTGCACGTCTTATCACGACGGAAATCTCGCTCTTCGACTTCGCAGCCCATTTGGTGCCGCAGGCATTGGTCAACGTAGAATCAAGCAAGCCCTGAAATACGAGCAAGACGTCTACAACGGGCTGGATCACATTTTCACCATGAGTGAATACCTCCGTCAATCGTTCATCGACGATTTTTCCATCCCTGCGGATAAGGTGACATGCATCGGCGCGGGAGTCAATTTAGAGACCATTCCTGAACTCCCCGAGGGTAAGGACTACGCGAAAAAGAAGATCCTATTCATTGGCATCGAGTTCAAGCGTAAGGGCGGCCATGTTCTGCTTGAGGCATTTGCCAAGGTGCGCGACACCCATCCAACCGCCGAACTCCACATCGTCGGCCCCGTGCCCAGCACAATCCCCGAAGCACATCAGCCTGGTGTTGTGCTTCACGGATTCCTCAATAAACAAAACCCCGAGGATTCCCAAATCCTCCAGAAGCTACTCACTTCATCCACCCTCTTCTGCCTACCATCACTTTATGAACCCTTCGGCATCGCCCCGGCGGAAGCCATGTTGCACGGCATACCGGCCATCGTGTCCGGCGACTGGGCGCTGGGTGAAACCGTTGAAGACGGCATAACCGGATGGCACGTTGTTCCGGAATCCGTCGATAGCTTGACCGAAACCCTGGAAGCCGCGCTTTCCGATGAACAAGCACGCACCGAACGAGGACAGCGCGCCGCAAAATCCGCCCGCGAGAGGTTCCTCTGGCCAAGCGTCATTAACCGGCTCGGCAAAAGACTCAACGAAACGGTCGCCCGCACATCTGCATGAACGTTCTTTTCATCTCCAATCTCTTCCCCGACGAAAAGGAATCGTATCGAGGACTGGACAACGCCGTGGTGCTTCACCACCTCGTCGCAAGCGGCAAGGCCACCGTCAAATCACTCGCCTTGCGGCCACGCCTGTCATTATCGCTGTCCGGAAACAAACTCGAGCTTTCTCCGCGTGCTAGAGATGCAGAGCTTCATCCGGAATTTCATGCCATTCCCTACATCCCAAAAGTGGGTGGAGCCTTCAATGCCCGGCTCGCGGCCAACTACCTCACCACGGTACTCCAATCCACGTTCAGCACTTACAAGCCGGACGTCATTCTCACTTCGTGGTTGTTTCCCGACGCCGCCGCTACGGTGAAAGCCTGCCACAGGCTTGGAAACCAAACGCCCATCGTCATGATCGCCCAAGGGAGCGACGTCCACCGCTATTTACAATCCTCCACCCGATGCAGACAAATCATCGAAAGCATCAAGTCGTCAAACGTCTGTAATGTGATCACCCGCAGCCGAAGGCTAAGTGAGCTTCTCGCCGAGGCCGGTGCACCAACAGAAAAGTTGCGAACCATTTACAACGGCATCGACCAAGGTGTTTTTCACCCACCTACCATTCCTCGATACCCCACACCGGCCTCCCCACTCTACCTCACCGTGGGCAACCTACTGCCAGTGAAGAATCAAAGCATGCTGATCGAAGCCCTGGCGCTCTTAAACATCTCGCGGAAATCGAAAGGGCAGCAACCCGCACGTCTCACCATTGCTGGCAAAGGCCCGCTCAGAACCGAGCTCGAAAATCTAGCCGAGCGCCTCGGAGAAGGTAGCAACGTACATTTGACTGGACCATTGCCCGCGGAGCAAGTCGCCGACGCCATGCGGTCCGCCGATTATTTCTGCATGAGTAGTTTGAATGAGGGATTTCCTAATGTGCTTCTCGAAGCCATGGCCTGCTCACTACCTATCATCTCCACTGACGTAGGAGGAATTGCGGAACTCGTTCGTACCTATGCCACAGGACAACTCGTCCCCTCCGAAAACACCGAAGCCATGGCTCTGGCTATGGAAACGCAGTTCACCACGGCAAGCCTGCAACAGGACGCAAACCCAGCGGTGAAGGATTGGACAGCTGTCGCACAAGATTACGCACTGATTCTCAACAGGGCAGTCAATCGACCATCCAAAGAGGGGGCTGATTAACCACGATCAAAAAATCACCTGTCATTTAGAGCATCAGCGTGTAATACATTTCCCGCATAATGCTAAGCCCCTTGTGAATCACTTCGAAAGAGAACAGATTCACACGAAGTCCGACCCAGCACTATTCGCCTGATTGCCCCGCATCTCATCGACATGGAAGCCACACTACCAAGCCGCGTCGCATTACGCCCGCCCCTTGCGAACGAACGCACCCAACCGATGGGTTGGGATTTGCGAATGGCGATTCTCTTCCTCTTCTTCTATTATATCCGCCCACAAGACTGGGTGGCAGGAATGGACGGGGTCAATATTATTCAGCCACTCATTCTTGGCTGGTGCTTTGCCATCTTCAACGAGCGCAGTCTTGCGAAGCAAAAGTTCTTCGAAACCCCGCTCGACTGGTTGATGGCCATCTACCTGGGCTACACCGCTTTCAGCTCGGACGCCGCATTCGACACCTTCAAAGGCTTCATGCCAAACACCGCGTTCTATTTCCTTACCCTGTTCAGTCTGAATACGATCGAAAAGTTGAAAACCTACCTCAAGTGGTGGTTGTTGATGATCGCAGCGGTAGCATTGATCGCCGTCCTCAGCCTCTACGGCATTGATATCACCGGCGCGCGTGACATGACAGCACGCAATGCGGGGCGTTTGTGCATTGGAACTTGGATGCACAGAAACCCAAACGCCCTTGGTCACAGCGTGACCGTTCTCTTTGCCGCAGGCTATTTTTACTACTTCTGGCGCGGAACGGCTACCGGAAGAACCCTCGCCTACCCAATTATCAGCTTTATCGCCGGCCATTGCGTACTCGCAACCGAGTCGAAAGGCGCCTTCGTCGTCGGAGCGGGACTACTCGTGATGATTTTCGTGATTGGCAGACCGTGGAAAATGAAAATCCTCGCGCTGAGTGCTGCTCTATCCTTGGGCATTTCCGCGATCAGTTTCCTCCCGCGCATGAACCAGCTCAACACCGATAACTTGGCGAGCGTGCCCGGCGTCGCTGGACGACTGATGGCATGGGATGTGGCGCGCGAAGTCTTTCGAACCGAACCCACGGGAGCAGGCTACAAAAGGTTTGCCGCATACATCAACTGGGAAGGGGAGACCCAGTGGAAGGCCACCCACAGTAGCTACGTACAAATCGGTGGTGATCTCGGTCGCTACGGACTGTTTATCTTTGTCGCTATTCTCTGGGCCTCGGCATTCACTCTGATGCGCCTGGCAAAAATCGGCGAGCGCCTTCCCGATGACTACGAACGCTGTCGAAGAGTCATCTTCGTTTTACTTCTCGGTTACGTCTTCACCAGTTGGATGGCCAACAAGGAATACCATCCTGAATACTTCCTCTTCACTGCATGTGCCGCGTCCCTGCAACGTCTTGTCATGCGCAGAGCTGGCGAGACAGAGGATCAGACTATCGAGGAACCGAAAATCACCCCTATCAACAGACCAACCCGGCAATCACGAGAGATCGTTCGAACCACAAGCCAACTTCAGTCAAAACGCCTGAAGACCGAAGTCGAGCACGAAGAGGAAGAATTCAATCCAGTGAAGGCAAGCAACTGGAAATTCAACCTCATTCACATCCTTATCAGTATCGTGCTCACTTACGCAGTATATTGGTACTGGTCTGACCAAATCAACAGCAACTTGTAATGCCATTTGCCCATTACTATTTTAAACCGTGACTCAGCTCAAACGGATTCACATTCTGCACGTCGTCTATTCTCTCGATGTGGGAGGCATGGAGAACGGTGTCGTCAATATTTCCAATCGCCTCGATCCAAAGAAATTCAAAACCACCATCGCCTGCATCGGCCCCAGGGGGAGACTTGCCGACAGGCTCTTGCCCGATACAAAAGTCATCTGTCTTGAAAAGCCCAACGGCATCAGCATTCGCACCGCCAGTGCCCTACGGTCGCTGATAGCCCGTGAACGCCCCAGTGTCGTCCACACCCACAACCTCGCCCCGTTAATATACGCCGCACTCGCTAGAGTGATCGCTTTTGGCAGGTACTTCCCTCCTATCCTCCATGGAGAACACGCCCAGCTTCAGTCTTGGGAAGCCTCAGGAAAACGACGGCTCGGTAGAAACCTCCTCTATCGCTTCACCAGCAAAACGCATTCCGTTTCCACAATGTTGACCAAACACCTCCAGGAAATCGGCCTCCCCTGCCCGGACATGCACTCGATTATCAATGGCGTCGATTCAGAAAAGTTTCACCCCGCCGCTGACCGCAAGACCGCAAAGCTAAGCGTTGACCTCCCCCCCGACAGTACAATCATCGGCTACTCCGCCCGCTTCGCCAAGTTCAAGCGGCACACCTTACTGCTCGAGGCTTTTCATACCATCGCGTCCCAAATACCCGACGCAAGACTTCTCTTTGTAGGCGACGGAAATGACGCCACACAGCAAGTTCTCGACGCGGTCGCCGCCCACCCATTCAAGGACCGCATTCACCTCACTGGATTCCAACAGGACCCTTCACCCTACTACCGTGCCATGGATTTGCACGTTATGGTCTCCTCACACGAAGGCCTTTCCAACGCAATTCTCGAAAGCATGGCGTCTGGAGTTCCCAACCTTCTGCACCCTGCCTGTGGTGCCGTCGAGGTGGTCACCGACAACCACGACGGCCTCGTTCGCCCGCTGAATGACGCGCCAACAGTATCCGCCGCTATCCTGTCCGCCCTGTCCAATATGGACAAGCTGCGCCAGTTAGGTATGAATGCCAGGACCACGGCGCTTGAACGATTTTCCATCGACTCTATGATCAATGCCTATGCGGAGCTTTATCGCGCATGCATCCCCGCCAGTAAATAATGAAGTTCTTGCTTGTCACCACCCACCCCGGAATCGGTGCCAGTGAATTCCTCTGGATGCAAACCGCACATCAACTCACCCAATCAGGACATCAGGTACATGTGGCCATGCCCAGGCCCATCCATCTCGACCGCAGTTCCCGGATACCTGTCCTCGACACTCATCACATTCCCCACACCTACCTTTCCCACTCCCCTCTGGGCTTTCGAATCCCCGTAATTTCTCCCCTACGATTCTGGGCATCGAATTTAGGTAAGGCCATACATCACTACCAACCCGATTTCATCCTCCTCTCGAACGGATCACTGATTGATTCCCAGCCCTTGGCGAACACACTAACGGACGCCGGTATTTCCTACGCCACCATAGACAATGGTGTGTTTGCCGCAAATTGGCCCGATGACACGCAAATCCCACGTCTCCGCTCTCTTTATACCGGCGCTATCGCGAATTTCTTTGTCTCCGAAGCCTCCCGAAAGCTGGCGGAAACTCAACTCGCCACCACCTTCAATAATCCCATACTCGCTTATAATCCATACCTGGTGGATTATGACCAAGATTGCCCATGGCCCGACAACAGCAATGGGATTCATGTCGCGTGCGTCGGCCGACTCCACCCCCGTCACAAAGGCCAGGACATCCTACTACAAGCTTTCGCCCTTCCCCATTGGCGCGACTATCCCACAGAGATCCATTTGCATTTTTATGGCGACGGCCCCAACGCAGCGTCCATCAAGGAACTCGCGAAACAACTCGATCTCAAAAATGTCCACTTCCACGGACACATGCATGACGTCGCTGCCATCTGGAAATCCTGCCACCTTCTCGCCATGCCCTCGCGCCAGGAGAACCTCCCGCTCACCTTAGTCGAGAGCATGTTTTGCGGCAGACCCTGTGTTGCCACCCCGGTTGACGGCATCCCGGAAATCGTCGACGACGGCAAAACGGGCTTCCTCTCCCCCTCTACGAACGTTCAGGATTACGCAAAGACATTGACAAGAGCTTTCGACCAATTGTCAGACTGGCCGGCAATCGGCCAAGCTGCCCGCCAAAAAGCCCAGTCGCTTTTTCCACGCGACCCCGCCCAGCTTTTTGCCGACAAACTCATAGAACTCGCCACGAAACCCCAAGGAAACACCTGACCCTATGCCACGCGTCGAAACCATTGAGCGAATCTCACCAGGCACCCTTGAATGGGAGCTCTATCACGCCACCCACGAGGCCCGCTATTTACAATTCGCAGCGGAATGTAAAGGAAAAGAGGTACTTGATGCGGCATGCGGCACCGGATACGGCACCCGTCTGCTCGCCAACGCCGGCTCACGTTTTGTGACGGGCATCGACTACTCCCAGGAAGCGATCGACACCGCGAAGAGCCGATTCCCCCACCCCAACGCAAGCTATGTTACCGGCGATTGCTTGTCCCTCCCCTTTGCCGACGAGTGCTTCGATGCCGTTTACAGTTTCGAGACGATCGAGCACCTCCACTCCCCTGCCGAGTTCTTAGCCGAAATCAAGCGGGTACTACGCCCTGGCGGCTCGCTTTTCCTGAGTTGCCCGAATGCACTCACCCGCACCCGTCACCCGACCCTTCCGGTTCCCAACCCCCATCACCATTCCGAAATGACCCTTTCGGCACTCTTTGAGACCATCTCCCCTCATTTCACAGTCACGTCCGCCTTCCATCAAAGCCCCGCGATCGACCAGGTGACCGCCCGCCACATGGAACATCTCAATGATTGCTGGAGCCGATCATTTCTCGTCCGCGCGGAAAACGCCATTCGCCGGGCGCTGGGCAAACAAGTTCTCAGACCAAACCCCAAACTCCCCGATCTACAAAGCCCACTCAACCTTAGCCGCCACGATTTCTTCCATATCGCGCCAATCCCCCACTGGAATGGCATCACCGGTCCCTGGGAAACAGAAGCCCTTGCGTTCGTTCTCCACCTTAACAAAGCTGACCGTCAAGCGCGGCAATGATCCAAACCGTAGACCAAATTCTCTCAAATCTGCGCAAATCCGCAAAAGCATACAAAATCCAGTAATAATTTTAAAAAACAGCTTGCAGGCTATCGCGTTAAATGATTAGTCTCTACCTGTATAGGTATTCCCACACCATTTCTCATGATGAAATCTCAACATTATCTCGCAGCCTTTGCTGGATTGGCACTCGCCTCAATTCCCCTCAACGCCGCATCACTGGTAACAGGAGCGTTCAGCAACAATTCGACGTCGTTGCAAACGCTCAGTGAAGGCGACATTGGCGATGAAGGCGGATCGATGATCACGCACTTCACTGTCGGGGCCGCTAATCTCAAAATCACCTCGCTCGGCATATTCCGTAGTAATTACAACGGTCAAAACTTTGACACCAACAACCTTGCACCACTTACGACCGGTGCCGATTTCGGTTTCACCAGCGCTAACCCTCTACAGCTACGTCTCTACAAAGCCGACACGACCTCAACCGGAGGATCAGGTGGAACCGAAGTCAGGGCGGAGACGTCAGCAGGTTTCATCGCTAACGCTGTTTTTGATGACACGTTCCTTGTTACAGGAGTTTCTGGTGTTGTCACAGGCACCCTAGGATCAGCGTATGTCTATCAACAGGCTGCTCCTGATTTAGTTCTTGAAGCAGGTTCTACCTACATTATCACAAGCTACGGATGGTCACCAACCCCTTCTGCACAGATAAACACAGGAACTCAAGAGTTCACCTATGGACGTCGCTTAGTCGGCGCAACAGGCCAAAACGCGGCTGATGAGACTAACACGAGCTTGTTCACGATTGGATTTAGCACCTACACAGGCAACGCCGGTGACAGGGGGCCACTCGGCCTGACTTCAAAATGGTCGAATCTAGATAACGGCGGCGGCACACGTTGGGCTCATGCATCATTTACCGCCGAAACAACCTTACTCCCACCCACTGATCCTGGGAATGAACCTCCAGAGACTTCACCGATCCCGGAACCCTCTTCAGCACTTCTTTTATTGACCAGTCTTACCGCAATGCTTTTCCGCCGTCAGCGCGGATAGGACATAGAGTGTATAGACAATAAAAACTATCTTTAAAGCCGCTCCATTGGGAGCGGCTTTTTTAACGTCAAAATTTAACCACACGTATCTTGCCCTCTACGGTAACAGATTCACATAGTGAAACATCGCCTGGTTGCTTCGTCTTGGCATGCGATTCGAGGTTTACCGTAGGATCTGCTGTCACAGCTCTGAGCGCCGCCATCTCATCCACAAGTAAGGAAAAACCACTCGATTTTCACGTTCTGGATTGCGACCAGACTAGGAATGCTTTTACCAGACTAGAACTCTGGCTTGCTCCATTCGCTCATTTAGTCAAGCTCCATAGGGTGTCGGTTCCCGAGAACACCCTCGAACATCTCAGACCCAAGCTCCGCGGTAGCCTTACGACGTATGCACGCCTACTGATACCGAACCTCATAGATAGCGATGATGTCGTCTACTTGGATTCGGATCTTCTTGTGCTTAAAGATCTTAACGAATTTCCAAAAGCCATCAAACGCGACACACTTCTAACCGCGATCTTGGATCCAGGCTATCTCTGCCTGGGAAATGATCAGCCTTTGGGTCTCAACGCGGATTCCAGCCACAGTGAGAAATGGAAATCCTTGCCTTACTTTAATGCGGGAGTTCTTCGTTTCAGCCCCAAACAATGGAAGCACAAGCGAATCGGGGAACAAGCTCTAGAGTTGATTCGCAACACAAATTGTCAGGCTTGGGACCAGACGGCACTAAATCATACCCTTGCAGGTGAAACCGGTGATATATCGTTTATAGACTCTTCATGGAATTTTCCTCGACAACTCTGGCGGGAAGGCCCTGCTACTACAGACCCCGCCATATATCACTTTATTGGCGCTTCGAAACCATGGATCAAATTTCATCCAGAGCCCGGCTACCAACTATGGCACGCATTCTTAGAGACTTTCTTCTACAACGTTCACCCGAATCTTGAAGAAGAACAAAAACGCATTCGCTCAATCCGTCGCAATGCCATACAAAGAATTGCTGTAGCACCAATAATGACAACCTTACATATGATTCGAGCTAGAATTGCACCCCCCAAAGAGCTTCGAAAAAGAAGTCTCGAAGCGGTCCAATTTTGGAAGCATATTTGGAAGAACGGAAAAACCGTACTCTATCCGTCACCTGTAATCAAGAAGTGGATAGTAAGGTGGCAGGAATCCACATCACAAGACATTTCAACGCCTTCTAAAGATCCGTAAATCACCGTGCCGTCCTGCCCTAAAGTCTTCACCTCTCTCGACGGCGGTTATGCACCAGGCACGATCGTCACACTGCTTAGCGCTGCAGCATCCCTCGATCCAGCATACCGACCGCTCGATGCCTACGTGCTGGATGCCTCTCCAACGGATGCACAATTCAAAACCGTATCAGAAGCACTGGAAAGCTACCCTTTGCTTCTAAATATCACACGACTGATATCCGATACCAGTGAATTCGAGCACCTTCCATCGCTATACAACTCGCACGCAACTTACAGCAGATTTCAAATCCCAGAACTTATCGACTGCGATGATGCCGTATACATGGATTCCGATTTCCTTTGCCTCAAGGATCTGTCATCTTTGCCCCCTATGCCTGCTGGTTACCTCGCTCAGGCGGCAATCAACCATACTCCTGCGACTAGCCATGAACAATTTGCCAAGCTATCGCCTGATTTATCGAATTTGACAGGACCTTACTACAACGCTGGCTTCATCAGATTCTCGCCCAAGTCATGGCTTACAAACGACATCAAAAAATCCTGTCTTGATGCAATCATCCGCTACAACCTTCCACAGCACGATCAGTCAGCACTAAATGCCGTCCTCAATGGAAGAATCTCGCCACTAGAACAATCATGGAATTTTCAGCGACCATTCTGGAGCAAGCTTCCTTTGGACCTAACACCGCGGAATTATCATTTCGACATGAAAAAACCTTGGAACGAGTATGGCGTAGAAGGCGCATTCCAACTTTGGTATTCGTTCGCATCGTTTATCAGCGGCCTTGAATCTATCACCTCAGACACCTCGTTACAGGCGTCCAGACGTCAAGACAAGACGAACAGGCTCATGGCACCATACAAAGCCAAACTCTTCACTTTCCTTGCTGGAATCAGTAAAGCTCATCATGCTGAAATGCGGCGAAAGGGAGCATCCCACTGGGCGGAGGTAGCGATGCGAACAAAGATACACCGCCATAATCGTAAATTTCTTAAATTATGGAGAACAACTTTTGAAAACCTTATCAGCTAATTTCAATCAGTGAAACCAGATTTTCTTTGTATCGGAGCACAAAAGGCAGGAACCACTTGGCTCTACACCATGCTGCAACAGCATCCGGAATTCGACCTTCCTCCCATTAAGGAGATCCACTACTTTGATCGAAGTAGTCGCTACACTTCACCTAGTCATTTAAATTCTAAAAGTCGGCTACGCCGATTTAGAAAACCTGGCTACCTGCTCTCCACCTTGGATGAAGTTTGGCAATGCATTGCCGATGGTGAATTCTTAGATGCTCTCTGGAAAATGAAATATCGGTGTGGTCGATACAACGATGCTTGGTATCTGAGCCTTTTTCGTCAAAAAGGCGGGATTACAGGCGACATCACACCTGCATATTCCATGCTGGAACCCAAGGATATTGAGGCGATGGCGACCCTAATGCCTGACATTAAGATCATCTTTCTCATCCGTAACCCCATAGAACGAGCCTGGTCCATGTTCCGATTCCTGACCCAATTTGACCCAGAACGCGATTTACAAGACCTAGATGGCTTCATGACGTTCATAGATTCACCATTACAATCGATGCGGTCAAATTACATTCAAACCATCGATAGATATCTTTGCCACTTTCCGCGAGAGAGTGTTCTCATTGGATTCTACGATGCCATCGCCGATCAACCGGTTGCATTACTCCGGGAAATACTAAGCCACATCGGCTCAAAAAACCTTAATCACCCCCTAGATTTTGAGCTCGTGATCAACAAATCCCCAACGGCTCCCATGCCCCACCAATACCAATCATTCCTTAAGCATCATTTTAAAACACAGATCACGGAACTGTCATACCGTTACGGAAGCTACGCAGGTCTCTGGCTTGGTGAAACACTGCCTCATTCGGAGAAATTACCAGAAGGCTTGCAATCTTCCCTTCATCCAACCTTCCATCCATGATCGGATAAAACGCGGATTAAATAAGGTGAGCCATTGATTGATATGCACGAAATTTCAAACCCATTAAACCACTTTCCGACTCTCTTTTGTCTCTTTTGTCTCTTTTCTCTCGCGTGAATATTCAAGCGAAGCTGACAACCAATGCCACTCCGTATCGCCTCGTTGAAACTTCACGCCTCCACAGACCACAGTGCGCACTGTTTCCAAGAGAATAGCGAAATCGATGAATTGATTCATATGCTTTAAGTAGTACAGATCATACTCGAGCTTATGCCTCGAATCTTGGATACTCGCGCCGTAGGGATACGAGACCTGCGCCCAACCGGTTAGCCCAGGTTGGGCAAAGTGACGTTCTTCATAATAGGGTATAACCTCAGAGAGACGAGCTACAAATTCGGGACGCTCAGGGCGTGGACCAACCAAAGACATCTCTCCCTTCCACACATTCCAAAGTTGTGGGATTTCATCAATTCTGTAGCGTCGCAGAAATTTGCCTGCAACGGTCTGACGCGGATCGTCCTTTCCTGACGACCAAACCGCCCCAGACGATTCAGCATCCTCACGCATTGAACGTAGCTTATACACCTTGAACAGACGGCCAAACTGCCCCACACGCTCCTGTACATAAAATATTGATCCCGGCATTGTCGTAACGATCAAAAGAATACCCAACAGAAGGAGTGGGGAGAGTATGATTGCCAGCAGTGAACTCAAGACAAGATCCGTTAACCGTTTTGTCTTGCGCACGTACGATGTTTGCGGAGCAGAACAAGCTCGCATTAACCAGGAGGCATTCACTAATTCAATCGGGATGAATTGGTAGAACTCCTCACAAAAGGATCCCATCGTGGAAACTTCAATCCCTTGATAACGTAATCTCCTCCACTTAGAATGGCTCTCCTCCGATGCAATAAACTCGTCGGAACAAACGACTCTGGTAATCTTCTCGTTCGCTACAATTTCTTCGAGATTGTCGATTCCGCCAATTCTTATTAGCTCATCACCAAGTTTTATCGACTCAGGACACACAACACCAATCAAGCGAAAATCTCTTTTCGACAAGGAATCGAAAAAGCGAAGTAGCGCTAAATCATCTATCTTGGTAACCAGGAAGACAATGCGTTCTCGTGCTGATCCCAAATAATAACGCTGGCTGGCACGGTGGGCAGTCAGGCCCAGAAGGAGAATAGGAAGCGCACCGGCAAAAACCCCTCGTCCAATTCTTCCCGAATAATTCACATACCCTGCCAGAAGCACGGCCAGAAGCCCCATCACAATGGCAAATAGCAACCTACTGAAGTCACGAACCCTGCTTTTTGCTTGTGGGCGAGTTGAATAAAGCCCAAAAACATAGCTGCTCGAACCAAACGCCAGCACTCCACATAGTATACTGGGAACCATGTGTTGGAATGGCCCGACCTCTCCGAATCGGACATATGTCGCAAGCAAAAAACTCACGAAAAAAATCACAGCATCCACTAAATACGCATAAAAAAGCGTAGCTAGAGTTCGAGAAGTGTGACTTGGAGGGGTCATTAATGTTTGTTATGGAAACGCTCAATCAAAACCTACGAACTTGCCATTTGGTAGTCGATGTAAGGCGAGTAATAGTCGTAATCATACATGTTCGACCACTTGCTCAAGTCAACCGCGTTGAGAACAAAGCCGTAGAACGGGGTTTCATAAGCAGCTAAAATACGACAGGCTTCATAAATATCCTTTTTCGAAGTCTTTTCGGCTTTCGACACAAGAACATAACCGTCGCAGTTTTTTTGCAAGAAAGCAGTTTCGCTGAGCCCGAGAACCGGTGGACAATCGAATATAATCCGCTTGTATTTCGTCCGCCATTGCCGAACGAGCGATGCGAAATAGTCACCATTGAGCTTTTCTGTGGCACCTAGCAGGATTTTACCGCGCGGGATTACATCAAAATCCACAGAGCTATCCTCCGGCATCTCAAAATCCAGTCCTTCGCCTAATATTTGAGACAACCCAAGTCTCCCTTCACAACCGACCACGGCGTGAACCCGCCCACGACGAAGGTCACAGTCAACGAGTAAGGTCTTCTCACCCATCGCATTGAACGCCCATGCAAGGTTGGCTGCAAGTGTCGTTTTTCCTTCAGAGGGACGTGCACTCGTGATCATTACCACAGAGGATTGCTGGTTCTCAGGTAACTGTAGTATAATACCTGAACGAATCATTCTGAAACATTCCAATAAGCCATTTGGCAGTGTGGAGCCAGTAGACGGCTCACGATTGACTTGCTCGAGAACTGATGGGTCTGTAATAGGTACCACACCAAGACCACGCACACCAAGCATGGATTCCAGATCCTCCATCCGTCGTACGGAGGTGTTCAGTTTGAGCAATAAAAATGGCAGACCGAAAGCCAATCCCAATCCTAGGCCGGTCCCCATGATTGCCAAGGATTTCTTGTTGGGGGAAACTGGCACTTCATTTTTTAAAGCCGTAATACCCAAGGGTTCCAACTCCGTGTCGAGCCGTGAATTACCAAGGCTCAATACGTTAACATCCTCCCATAATTTATCATATGCACTACTCCAAGCAGTTTTTGCTTGCTCTATGAGTTCGTAGTCCAATAGTTTAGCGTCGAATTCTGAGTTTGCTTCGTAGTATTTCGGCATCTTCGCCTTCATCTCTGCCAACCTGGTTCTCGCAGTCTGGAGTTCCACATCAAGCTTGCTCTCAGCGACTTCCAACTCATAATCAAGTTTACGCTTGGCCTCATCCATCCGTCTGCGCAATTCCTGCATAATTGGATGTTCAGCCAAATAGGTACCGCCAGCCACTTCATATTCTTGCTCCAACTCGCGGTAATTCTTCTCCGTTTCGCGCCAAGATGAAAGTCCCTCAACCATATTTGGCTCCACTATAATCGTTGGTCCAGTTGGTCTTTGAGGCGTTGTATTTACGGCCGTCTTTTTATTACCTCCCATGACCACTCGTCCAATTTGATCTGATGAGCGACTCTCATTATTGGCCAACACAGACTCAAGAAGTGATAATTTCTCAATGTCACTAGCTTCCGGACCCATTCTCTCAAGTGCATCCTTTAAATTCTGAAGCTCTTCTATACGATAAACCGTTCTAGTAATATCTACAGGCACCGTACTCAATTGATCCAACTGCACCTTGGTTTGGGCTATGTCGGTATTTTTTTGATATTCGAGTCGCTCCTTAAGATATTTGTCAATATTTCCCCTTACTTCATCAAGTTCAGTGAGATAGCGCTTCAAGGCTTTTTCACGGTAATCCTGCCGCTGCTCCAGTCGCCATTTATCATAGGTAGCCACGAGAGCATCAGGATATTTCGTCACCACGGAAGGATCGTAACTGAAAACTTCGATCTGAAGGTGATTGGAGTCCAAAACCTGATAGTTCACCGAAGGAATCACACTATTCCTTAGGTCCTCCCAACTGTCTTCAGGACCAACCACATCCATCTCCCTGCCAATTTCAAGTGACATATTCCTTGACCCTAATTGAGCCAAAAGATAACGCATTTTTCTAAAGCCTGACTCACTCCTCTCCCCTGATGCGATCGCCCCTGTGTTAATATATCCAGCAATTCTTAATGTAGAGCGAGACATATAGACCCCCTTCTTAAACACAAAGGCTGAAAGCCCTGCGAGAATACCTACACAAAACAGAAGCAGCATGAGCCGCAGATACTTTTCGTATCCCAGCACAAGAGAAAATACTGTCGTCCAATCGAAGCCTTTCCGCCCTATAGTCATTTTGTTAATTAGTTAGAATTCACTTCAAATTGCCGCAGATCAGAATCCAAAGATCTTCTCACCAACGTCTATCACATCATAGTTTCCGATGGGAACATCGGGAATTTCACCTTCTTCTATGAGGTCTAGACGAACTGGTATGAGATGTAATCGACCTGAGGCATCTTTGCGACGAATAGTTACTTTCGAGGGTTTGGAAAACTCAGCTAGTCCTCCAGCTGAAAGAATGGCGCGGTAAACCCCGGGATTCTCACCATTATATACGGGAATTTTATGTAGCCCGGGGCGAGATATCCGACCCGTCAGGAGCACGGTAATCACCCCTTGCTGTTCATTGCCAGCTATTCCGGTTCCCCCACTTTCCGGCGCAGATCCAGGCCAACGCTCTACCATGACAGTCGCCTCGATCAGTTGGTTCTTTTCTAAGAGAGCCTTCATCTTGGCCTCAACCGATGATCTACTCATACCTCCGATTTGAACCCTACCAAAGCGCGGCATGATCACATACCCTCCCGGACGAATTAAATAACGTCCGTTAAGGGCTTTGTCCTGATCCACGATAAGTTCCATCTGATCACCTGGCGCAAAGACATCACGATTGTCTGCACCGCTCGGTGTAGTGGGTTGATTGATTGGTGCCGGCGGAGGAAAATCAGAAGGATCAACCTTGTTCTGGCACGCTGTCACTGCAGTGACAAGCAAAACCATCCCAGCCATACGGGAGTTAGCCATAAACATAGTCAATTAAGTCGCTAAAAATGGGATGACCCGTCGCTTTACCAACGGGTCATCAATAATTCCTTTCACATTCAAAGCGGCCAGCTATTTGGTATTTGCATTACCACCACCGCTCCATACACCTTCAACGTTATTATTCACGAAGCTCTTACGGGCTGGCTTCGGAAGTACGGTAATTAAGTTATGATCAAAAGTTGTACGAAAACGCTTTATCCCACCATCGCGTCGACTCGGAGCTACGTCCGAGCGAGCCGCCCCAGCAGCACGGTGTGATACCGTACCAAGGAACCGCACATCCCCCATATACTTAGGAGCGGCCTTCACCCCCTCTACATAGACCGCACGAGGGACGGAAAACTGAAGATTGTAGGGAAATTCCCTGAACTGTGTGGTAAATTCGACAAATTGTTTGTCCGGATCTGCAGAATCAAGCAGCAATTGGGTTTTGTTGGGGTCACCCCAGACGCGCACATGCCCAGTGTTTGCGACCTGTTCCTCAAATGACGCGAAATTACCACTAGAGTCACTTCGGTTAATGCCTGTGAGTTCCAAGGAAACGACGATTTCGCCATTGAAGTCCACCCTATAGGGATAGAGTCGAAGGATAACCCTGCTCATTTCTCCCACACCAACCATCAGGCCGGGAGGCGTAGACTCAAAGGCACCTCCATCAGCTGGATCCTCATTGCTTATCACCCCGTCAAGGTTGAGATCCGCGTCAAGATCAAACTTGGCAATCTTACGATCCCCATCTTTCCAAGAGTTGATACGTTGGCCATAATATCTGTGATGGTTAGCTGGCAGATCCTGCTGTGTTTCTTTTCCTTTGGAGAGTTGTTCCTGCGCAGCAGCGAGGCTCGTGCAGCAAACCATCATGAGAATGGATACAGTTTTCATTTTTCTGGTATTGAGGTTATCGGGTTTGTCTAGGTTGAATTTGTAAGGCACTATACTCTAGGACTTTGCCAAGTGGATTAAAAGTATTTCCGCAGGGAGACTCCCACTGCATGTTCGTAGAAGTCGCCAGTTCCTTCACCACTTACATTTTCATATTGATAGTAATTCAAAAGATAGACCTGTGGCGCTAACATGTGGTTGAAACCTAAACGCCCAATCCACCGCTCATTATCTCCAGCCGTTTCATAATCACGTTTTTCGTAAGCAACACGTGCAAATATGCGCGAATGGGTCCATAGACTGTAATCCGTCTGAGCAAAGTAGAGCGAACGTTGGGTATTTTGTCCGCGGCCTAATAAAGCCTCGTCATCCGACCACTGCGCCCCGCCGCTCACTGACAGCCTGCGACTAAGTTGATGCTGGATTCGATAACCAATGTACCGCGAGAAGGCTTCGTCTCCAGTGATGTCGTCAAAGACGATATCTTCCCCAAAATAGAGTGAATGTGCAGTCCTCTCCGTCAGTCGATGGTTAATAACGCCATTCCAGAACAAACTTTCTTCTCTAGACAAGCCCTCACCGTGCCCCCTCAAATAACCCACCTCACCCCGATACGTAATATAGTCGGTTAGACGCCCCCTAATGCGCAGGCCCATGCGCTCGTAATAACTATCAAAACCGTCTGAACTGTAAATCTGATAGAACGCCGATGGACTGAACGGGAGGCTCAACCCACGGTAGGCCAATTCCGCCTCTCCAATATCTCGCTTGCGATGATCATCAAATCCAAATCCTCGCCAATAATCCATGTGATCTACACTAAGATTAAAATAGAAGTCGTCATCAAGAAATAAAGTACCAGCACTGGCGCCCAGAACATTCGAGAAATAAACATCGTCTTCATTGAAGAAATCATTATCGAGACCTCTCGATTCGTTTGCCGAAATCCCAAAGGAGTATCGACCAGCGCGATCAAAGGCATCTTCACCTTCACCAACAAACAGATCCAAGAACCTGAAAGCACCTTGAAAACGATCATAGATCCTGACATCCCACGACCCGAAGCCACGCTCGTAATTGAATCCAAGAAGGAGATTCGGACTCCCTCCGAAAGCACTCGCCGCATTGAATCCTATGCGATTTTCCAGCGGCAAATAAGCCACTGCGACCTGTGCTGTTAAATACACATCTTCAGCTAAACGCAATTGCCCACGCAGCGCCAAATCGATAATTGCCGTAGCGCCATCCCCTTCTCCATCACTAAACTGCGCTTCACCAGTATAGTCACTGTAGATAAATCCAGCCCCTACATAAACCACATCAAGGAACAAAGGACCTGCCTTGAACATCGCGGTGCCCGGATTATAACGGCGGTTAAAAAACGGCCAATCTCCATCAACAACAAAACTTCCGCTTTGAAGCCGAGATGTTTCCCATGCGATGGAATCGTGATCCTCAAAAAAGCCAACGGCCCGGTCTATCGCATTATACTTACGCAATCGATTTAATCCCTGCTGCCCATCCGGTGAGGTGTATGGGATGCCGCCGCTTGCCGTCGGATAAGAAAACTGTTGAACACCCGCGCCATTGTAGTTCTGCGGCATCGTAGGCAATTCTTCGTAGGTAGGAAAATAACCGTTGTCCAGAGTCCGCACCAGGGTGGACGGATCAACCTCGCCGTCTTGAGCCATGCCAATCCCGCCCGACATTAATGCTGAGACTACGAAAATTGACAGGATAGTTTGCAAATTCCTTAGGGGATTAGCCACGACCAATTTGTGAGAGAGGGATGCAGAAGACATCGTAATAAGACTATTGTTTTCGCTGAGGTTTAAAGCGAAGAAGTGCCGAATGATCAGCCCTCCAGATACAACTGAGAGTGTAGACCAGCATGCCAACAAGCGGTAACGCCAAAACCAAGATCACATAAAAGCTTTTCTTCCCGCGCCCGCAACTCTCTTGGGAAATACTGGAAATTGAACTACCGAGCATCATTAAATAGATGAACGCCAAACCGAGGTAGACCATCGGATGGGAGTTTTGTGCCCTCAAAAGAAGGAAATCTATAATGATCTGGCGCATAACAGTGGATCCTAAAAGACTACTCAAGTTGACTTAATCGCTGTTTGCAGCCAGCGTCAACAACAAAATTATAGGACATTCTCTAGAAAAAACCCATCCTGTCACCAGCCTAGACGTGTGTCTCTTGAATACCGACACAACAGCCGTAAGCCATTATGGCACCAAGCCCATGAACATCAAACGCTTACAACAACACCACTCAACTTGCCAAAAATCCACAATCAGGCAACGCTCAGGAAGTTCTTACCACTTGCAGAGCATTTTCGCGAATGTGATAAAATCGACACCTTCGAAAAAAATCAGACAATACTCTCGGAAACAGAACACAGAATCGAAAATCCAGACTTCGAATGTTCAAATTTCACTCCAATATGGCGCTGGGATTAAAAGTCCAACAAACGCAATCGTCATGAATCTACAGTCCAATCACCGGAGCCTTGGCGAGGTCGCTGGCAATGTAGATCGCACCATCATCCATCCTACAGTAGAAGACCTCCAACGCTGCCCGGCTTTCGTCGTCCAAGAGCAAAACCACCACCCAGTCACCACCGAGCTTTGAGAGCGTGGCGACGGGGATAGAAACGGTCGCTGCTTTCGCGGCCTCGCGGGCTTCGATCTTTAGGGTTACTCGAGCCACCCGCTTCGAGGCAGAGTCTTTTTCTGCTCCCGCCTTGTCAACAAAGAGCTGCAGCGCCTCACCGATTTCGCCGTTTTTCAGGGCCCGAGAAAAAACGACATCTCCAGCGACCGATTCGGCAGAAACCGTCATCTCACTTACTGGCAACGCATTCACCAAGCGTAGCATCGGAGCCTTCTTCGCATCCAAACCTGGCGCAGCGATCAATACCGAGCCTGTTTTTCCTTTCGGTGAGGAAACAAGCAACGCACTCCCTTTCTTGGACAGCGCGAACTCCGCTGAGGCCATTGCTATGGATTTCCCAGCCATTCGAGCAGAACCCTCCCATTCCCCCTGCGGCCACGGGACAAACCCGCTGGGGACGCCATGCGACAATCGCCGTATTGCGATGAATCCATTCACGCTAAGGCTCACCGGCCGTTCAGAGGGGATCGCATTGATCCAAGCAAACTTCGACTCAACGGTTCGCCAGTCCACTGATCGAGGATCAAACCCACCTTTTCTAATCGAACCATCTACACCCTCTGGCAGTTCCTTGGCCACATATTTTAACTTGGGAACCTGCACACTAATACCCTCGCGCTCGAACTTCTCACCGGGACTCAGGATCAGTCCATTCGGCCCAACCCACAATCCGGTTACCACCCCTTCCTCTCCAGGAAGAATCACAAGAAGCCATCGCCCTCCCCCAAGCTCCCCCGATTTGACCGAGAATGAAATCTCACCCGATGCGATCCCTTCTCCAGGCTCGGCAATCGTCAACTTCAGCGACTTCGGCACCTCGGGAACCAATCGCCGTCCGCCGCTACGCAGCGCAAAATCCTTACTCGCCTCGGGAAGCTTCACCAAGCGCTTCGGGAGCGCATTGAACACCTCGATACCGTCCAACTCCCTGCTCCCCTCGAGCTGAATCCCCGATATCCGATACTTCTCTCCAACCAGCGGCACAGTCACCAATAAGGTCCGCATTCCCTCCGCCAGCGGCAATGTGGTAAAATCCCCATCGAGACGCGCACGCGCTTTTCTAACCTCAAATTTCGCTGTGCCCTCTCCCGCATCTACCCATGCGGTCATTCTCCCTGGCTCGAGACTACGAAAGACCAACTCGTCAGCCATCCGCATGTCCAAGGCATCGCCATCTGGCGAGTTCGCATTAATCCAGCAAACCCTTGCCCCTTGGGCGAACACTGTAGACGAGAGAACAAGCGCGCAGGCCGTCATCACAAGCCAAACCATTAATCTTCTGTAATCTTTGGCCATTGCTATTTTCATCTTAAAGCTCCCGCGAATAGAGGACCAAAGTGTTCGTGAATTCCAACTTACCCGTTTCCTCATCCCAATTACAAGTCACCGCGACGACCAGCTCTCGCCGGTGACGACCGACGACATTCATTCCCCCGCCCGACCGAACAAAGCGCTCGCCTGCAACTACAATCCGATAGCAATAGCTTCGCGTAGATGCCAGTTGGATGAATCGCGACAGCACCTCGCTCCGCCCAGGCGCTGAGCGATCTACTCCAGCAGGAAGCGGAGCAACACCCTCGCTCGGCTGAAAAACACTCGGTTGCCAGAGCACATCGAGTTCACTCAATTCACCCGTCGTAAAAAACGGACGAGCAGACTCCCAACTGTCGATCGCGCTTCCTCCCACCCCACTCACACCACCGCGCGCCAAGCGCTCAAAAACAGCATCTGAAATCTCACGGGCTGCCACCTCTCTAGGCGCACCGGCTTTCCCACGAACTAGCACACCGCCACCGACCAACTCTTCGATCGTGTCGAAGGTCTGCCCATTCAATTCGATACGCAGAGGTGAGTTCGGATTCACGCGCGGCTCCGATTCCGCAGGACTGAAAAGCTCATCGCTGAACTCCGGCACGGACAACTCATCAACAAGCCCAAGACCAAATAGATCGACAAGGTTCCAAGAATTATCCGCAAGATCAGACCTACCTCCAGATCGCCCAACCGCCAGCGAGCCTCCGCCGAAGAACGGTGACTCCACCCCTTTATGATAAGCCTTGTCGTCACCTCTTCCGTCGGGATGTGTCCAACCCGGATCAAGAATCCTACCGAGCTCACCCACGCTAAAGAATGGTTCGTTAGCGACGAAAGTGATACCCTCTTCCGGATCGCCACTACCAGCATCATAAGCAGGTCGATCCGCCCAGAAGTCCAGTTCCTGGTAAAAGTAGCGCGAGGTTATACGATTGTTTATCCTGCCCATCGTTCCACCCTTGTTACTTGCGCCGTCTCGTTCTTTCGTGCCAGCACTTGTAGAACCGCGGTAGTAAAACTGTAAGGGGGACAATCGCGGGTCGTTCATTTGATTGCCATCTGACGCACCACTGTTCCCCAATCCCGCAGCCACCACACCATCCTTCGGCTCACCGGTCATTTGTAGGTAACAGGTCGCGTGATACCATTTTTGGCTCACCGGCTCGAACAGCACCGTCGCCTGTGTTGATTTCTGAGCCGGAAACGACGGCTTCGTCCCACTCAATGGCTGACGAAACTCATCCCATGTCGCCCCCCGATCAATGCTCTCCCGCTTGTAAACTCGTGTAAACTCCACAACGCGAATCTCATTCGCTCCGAAGCCAATGGGGTTCCCGTCATTCACATCGAAAACCAACTCCGTCTGCTCGGGTATCGGTTCGGATCCGAGCCCGCCAAATGCCGACCCTTCGATCACCTGACAATCCGTGACTCGAATTGCATAGGCCGCTGGCGGGATCTCCTGCTGATCCATGTTCCAAAGCTCGAAGCGGAATGTCACAGGGATTTCGTATTCATAGCTTCCATTGCCAAGAGATCGCCGCTTCATCGTCGGGTTCGCCTTATAATTATCAGCCGCTCCCTCCGAGTTCCAAATCATCTGCACCTCATTGATACGTGGGCACCGATCCGCCCCAAAGAATTCTGGTAATGGCACTACATTCAGTAATCGCACCCGAGCGCCCGGATCAGGCGCACCGGCAGCCCATTCCGCGAGATGCTCCGGCTGCGTAGGCATACCATCCTCGTCAAGATAATCGATGACCGAGGCCGCCATCGTCCAGAACTGCTGTTCGCGGTCTACGGGAAACGGCGAGTCGCCAAGTGGATTATCAAAATCCGGCAATGCCTCGCCAGATTGATTCGGCCAATACCCAGGTGCGCCATCTCTAAAGAACTCAGGCGCACCGTAGCGCATCCACGTCGCCAGTCGCATCACGCGTTCCTCGACATCTTCCGCCGCATCGATATGCCCCGACCAGTTCAAGTTCATCTTTCGACGCCCTCGCAGTGGACGAGGAAACCCATCGACTTCCACTTCACCACCGGCTTCTTCCAAGGTAGGAACATGCCCCAAAACATCATAACCTATAGAGAACGGAGTAAGCAGAAATTCAACCCCATCCGGCATCCTTGCTCCTGAACTATCAATTGCGCACATCGCCGTGCGACTTGTCTTCCAGAGTTCACGCACCGCCTCTCCAGTCCCCAAAGGCTCATCCAGTCCAGGCAGTCCGATTTCTCCCGCTGAAAACCCAGCATCGCGTTCTAGCTCCCCAGCCGACTGCACGGGAATCCTCCCGGATTCGTCCATCACGTAAACCGCATATCGAGTCCCGAAACGCCCGGAACTATCCGCTTCAACATCCACCCACTCAGCAAGCATAGGCCGCCCGTCCTGCGCGATCCTTCCATCGCCATTTAAGTCAATAACATCGGCAGACCCTCGCCGCGACCAAAGTTCATCAGGATCCGAGACCGTTCCCAGCCACAGCGTGTTCTGACTATTCAAATACGCCGATTGCGGAATCGTCTCATCAGGGCGCCCCGACGTAACAGCCGTGAACCACGCATTCTCACCACGGTCTGCACCGTAGCTCCACGTCGAAAAGGCTGCGCCGCCGACATCATCGCGGTTGAGGAACCCAAGTATCTCAGCGACCGCATCATTGACTCCAGCCTCTACAGCAAGTTCCGCTCGAAAGGCATTATCGTAAGCCTTTGCCGTCATCGACTCAAATCGCAGCGTCGAAAAAACAGCGACCACCAACAGCAACACCGCCGACATAATCGACAGCACCAGCACCAAAGAGAACCCCTGGCGAGATTGACGAATCTCAGCTATTGCCTTCAGTCTCATCTTTCAATGGTTAACCGTGCTCGGAACGTCTTCACCTCTGCGTCATCCGTCGTGTCATCATCCGAATCAAACAAGCCATTTGACGCCACCGTTCCACCATCCCAATCAGCTTCGGACTCCATCCTCGCAGCAGCGAGCGGTTGGAGAACTCGCAACGCCACTTCAACGCCCGCCGCCTCAATTCTGAATCCTGTTGTCGACTCTGGCACCGGAGTGATCGGCCCGTCGTCGATAATCACCAAACCTGATACCGCAAATTGCAGAACATTCGAAGCCACCACCTCTGCCCGGCCACTCGCCTCGTCAGCGATCGGATCTGGTGTGTATTTCGGGTCCCAGCCATTAGCCGAAACCCTCGCCCACACTTCCTCAGGTGAAAGCTGAGCGCGGTAAAGTTTACGCGATGAACCACCGTCGATATCCGGCGTATATGCCACGTAATAAGCCACCAAGCCCACATCGCCACGGTCATTCGTATCTACCCGTGAATACTCAGGTAGCGTCAGGTGAAACGCCATCACGTTCGACTTCAGCCCGTCCAAGCTATCCACTCGGGGATCCACAAATACATCCGCATCCCTCAAGCGGTTTTCAAAATCCCGCCTCAGCACCAACATTACGGCACGGCCGTCGCCCAATGTATCCGCTGATGCTTCGGACTCACGCCAAGCATCAGCAGAACTTCCCAACATCGACACAGCCAGCAACACCAATAGCGACGACAGCACAGCAGCAACCAATAACTCAACTATGGTCACCCCCTGCCGCGTATGACAGTAGTCAACATTTCCCAACTGTGATTGCTCATTGTTCATCTCAATAATCACTCACAGAAAGCACAGCCGGATACATCCGTATCCTCCTACGGTTTAGCGGAGCGGAAGAAGGATGAGTTAGCGTAAGTTCAGCTCGAATTAGCGATGGATTCACCAAATCAGCCACCCCGTCACAACGCACCAAAATCGCACCATCATCGTTCATTGCTCCATCCACCCATGCGCTTTCGTCCATGACCCCTAACGGCACTCCCTCAGAGGTGAATAACAACACCAAGGGCTCGCCCGAAGCCGCGCGAAGAGTCGGCACCTGAAGGGGCAGCGCAGCAGCCAGCATTCTCAAGTCATCAGGCGTCTCCACGTATGCCTTATTGGCATCCATCGCCAACTCCAACTCGCCAACCACCTTGTCCACGATCATCGGCGCATGGGTATCGATCACCACATCCGAACGCATCCCCGCTGAGCGACCGAGCAGCGCGATCGAACTCAGAACCGCTACCGACAGCACACCCATTGCCACCACCACTTCTATCAAACTGAAGCCGTGGAGCCATCGAGCGCTTAGCCTATGTACTGATCCCTTCATGCTAATCAATGCGGACAATCTTGCCCGTAACTCGTTGAATCTCCACTCGTCCGTGTTTCGACTCCTCATACTCCTCACGAAGAGTAATATCTGCGCCATCAACGATACCTGCCGCCACACGAATCACCCTCATCGATTTTTGTGAAGGCACTAACACAGAACCAGTTGGCGTAAATATCACCGCCGGCAAATTCTCCACCTCACCACTTGTCCGCCACCGCACCGGTACACGCGTCGAATCCAACACAGAAGACGCACCAGCCGACGAACCGAACAACACCTGACCCTGCGGCACCTCCGTAAAGCCACCCGTCACCATTCCATCAGAGAATTGCGCGCTCGCCCCACCAGTCGACGCATCAATCGTTAAATCCACCACCGCCGCGCCACGAAACCGCTTGTTCTCATCCTCTGCCTCGCCGTCCGGAAACACCGCCGCCACATACGACGATCGAGAAATCGCACGCATCCTCGCACTCTCCAAAACATCCGTCATCGCCCGCAAACCAATCTCCTCAGCGCGCGCATTGCGGCCACCCAATCCACCAACGGCAGCCACCAACAAAATCCCCACGACAATCATCACGACCATTAACTCCAGCAAGGTGAACCCTCGGGAGGAACCATCGCGTTGGGATCGAGCACGGGACATGCAATTGGATGAGTTTGATAGTTCCATAAACTTGTGAGAACCAATAGCACTGCCAGTAATAGCGCCCTCAGGGCGATCCGTCAGCAAAAAGCGCTACGCCTACCTAACTGAATCCAATTTTCTAAATCTCGAAGTAGCGATTTTGCCATATCAGCACCCTAGAAAATGCGTTAATCTCGCTACCAACGATGGCTCCTGAAAATTTGCACAGGATTTACAGGATACACAGAATTGGGAAGCATTTTTCATGCCCACCGAGACGAGCTATCGCGCAAGTGAATGACGTAGCCCCAACGCAAGTGGGTGCTTGTAAGAAAGAACTTAAGGGACATATTATCGGGGCAAGACCTCAGCGAAAGGTCATGACCGACCTGCTTCATACCGATTTTCAAACAACTGGGAATTTCCACCTCAAGCCAATGCCATAGAATCTCACTAAAGTTATTAAAAATCACAATATGTATACAATCAGCAGAATTAAGGTCGCTATAATTGCATCATTCTTTGCGATCAATATGATTGCCCAACAAGACGTCAAGGCTTCTGAACACTGGCCACAACCAGATGCCAAGGCTCTTGCCGAATGGCAGGAGCTGGGGTTCGGCATGTTTATCCACTGGGGCCCGGTATCGCTTACCGGCCATGAGATCGGATGGTCGCGTGGTAAAAAGACCCCAATTGAGGTCTATGACAATCTCTACAAGAGATTCAACCCAACACGATTTGACGCTAACGCGTGGGTCAAAACCGCCAAGGACGCCGGGATGACTTACCTAGTCATCACAGCCAAACATCACGACGGCTTCTGTCTCTGGCCGTCAGAAGCAACAGATTACGATATCGCAGAGACCCCTTTCGGACGAGACGTAATCGCAGAATTATCTGAGGCCTGTAAAAAGCACGATATCAAATTTGGGATTTATTATTCGATTTGTGACTGGTATCACCCATCGTTCCCGCGAGGCGGGCGCAGCGGAGGCACGGAAAAGCCCAACCATGACATTAACGCCTATGACAGATATGTCCGTACCCAAACCCAAGAACTGCTTAGGAACTACGGTCCGCTAGTCACAATGTGGTTCGATATACCGCAGGTCTACACGTACAAACACGGTATTGGCATGGTGAAAAAACTCCGCGAAATACAGCCCGATATCATCATTAATAACCGTGCTTACTCTGGTGCCCCATGCGGAGATTACGACACCCCCGAACAACATATCGGCGAATTCAATCGCGAGCGCCCATGGGAAACCTGCATGACCATTTGCCGCCAATGGTCATGGAAACCTCACGATAGCATGAAGTCGCTAAAGCAGTGCCTGCATACCTTGATTTACACCGTTGGAGGCGACGGAAACCTACTGTTCAATGTCGGCCCGACCCCGGAAGGCGAGATCGAAGAGCGACAGGTTGAACGTCTCAAGGAAATGGGGGAATGGCTAAATGAATATGGTAAATGCATATACAAGACGCGCGGCGGCCCGTTCAAGCCGGGCGAGTGGGGTGCTTCAACGTGTAGAGGCAATAGCATATACCTGTTCGTCATCAATTGGAACCGCACCCAAATCACTTTACCTCCACTAGGCGTTAAGGTGAAAAAAGCCACGGCACTGAGCGGCGGCAAGGTCGAAATGAAACAAAGTGCGCGGGGAATCACGCTAAGTCTTCCCGTAGACGATCAGCAATACATCGCAACGGTAATAGAACTCAAGATTGACGGCGATGCCCTTGAATTAAATCCCGTCGAGGTAGTTAACCGTTCATACTCACTGGCATTCCAGAAAGACACCAAGGCATCAAACGTATTTGAAAATCAGATCGAAAAATACGGGCCACAGATGGCTTTGGATGATCAGCCAGAAACACGCTGGGCTACAGATGAGGGAATCCAGCAAGCGGTGATGGATATTGATCTTGGCAAAGTAAAAGAGATCAGTAGTGTCCAGATCGATGAGCGCAGTTGGAACCGCGTCAAGAAGTTCGCGTTGCAACACAAGCAAGGTGACAAATGGGAGACTATCTTTACAGGGTCAGAGATAGGCGAAAATTTCAAAAAGGTATTCCCACCAGTCAAAGCACAGCATGTTCGCTTCAACATATTAGAGGCTGCCGATGGTCCGACTATCTACGAGTTTCATTTATTCGGTCCTGAATCCGAATGAAAATATGACTATTCGCCGCGCACAAGTGGCTCAGGATCAACCAACTAAACATCCACTTGTCAATCGCGTGCCGCGCAGCGGTTTTACGCGACGCGTCAGATCAATTCCAAGATTTGGCATTAGACTCACGGACTAGTCCACTGTCAGGCGCAGGAACTTTCTATCGATGTCCATGGGCACGCTGAATATATGGTCGGGCGCGGTGCCTGTGTCAGCAACCGGCAGCCAGTCGTCGCCTAACGTTGCGCTCCATTCTGCTCCGTAGATGATGCCGCTGACGCCTGCCGGCTCGGTGAATTGATAGCTGAGGATGCCCCCGGCGGAAGTGGGCTGTGGCAACTGATTGAGCTGTACGGTGGCGGGATCTTGGTCCGGACCGAAGAAGGCGAAGACGAGGAGGTTCGGGACGCCGGTCTCGTAGGGATCGGCGCTGTCGGCTGCGTTTCCGGCGTTGGTGGCCGTGGAGCCGAACCAAGTCTGTCGCCAGGTTTCCAGGGGAGTGAGGCTGATGCCAGTCAGTGCGATGTCGAAGGGGCTCTCGTCCGAGTCATTGCTAGCAAGGTGCATGGCTGCGGTTTTTGCTCCGAGACTGGAGGGGGCAAAACTCACGGTAAACGTGGTGGAGCCACCGGGAGCGACCACGGGAGCAACCGCGGCGGTGATACTGAAGTCAGCGGCATCCGTGCCATCGATCGTGATGCTGAGTCCGGTCAAATCCCCGCTGCCGAAGTTCCGCACGGTGAAGGTGCGCTCGACCGCAGACCCGCCAGGGGCGGCGGCAGCGAAATCAATGCTGGCACTGCCATCTGTCAGGAAGGTCTCGGCCGGCTGTGCCACTGCGATCTCGGGCGGAATCGGATCCGCATAGAGAGCCAAGCTGTGGGCACCACCTCCAGCGAGGGATGAAACGAGTTTACCTGCGAGCACTCCGCTCTGGGGCACGGCAGAAGGGACGACTTGGTCATTGCCCCAAGCGGCGAGCCCGGTGTCGCGCCAAAGCAGGACGAGGTCATTGCCATCGCCGCCGTAATACCAAGCAACGAAGTGGTAGATCGTGCCGCCGAAGGTGAGGTCTACCGCCGCGCCGTTTGCCAGATTATCAAAGGTGCCCTCGATGAAGCCGGGACCGGTCTGCTCGACCACCATCAACTGAGTTCCCGGTGTCGGGGCATAGTTCAAGGTAAAGTCCACCGTCGACCCGGCGGCGATAAATGCGTTCACACTCAGCGGAACTTCTGTTCCGGTGGTGTAGCTCACCGCATCGAAGTCAAAATTCGCGGTAACGTCGAGGTCGGCGCTCGCGTTGGTGTCGGTGCGCGGGTTGTCCGTCGAAGCGTCGCTCCAGTTGACGAAGTGGAAACCAAGAGACGGCACCGCCGTGATTGGGCTGCCATCGGCTCCGTGGTCAATCAATCGTCTGCGGCGTGATGCCCGTAAGCGTTCCGTTTGCTCCCGCAGTATAAGACAGGGTGTAGCCGCCGATCGCGAAGTTCGCGGTCACGTCCACATTCTGCGTCACACCGATGTCGATGCGTGGGTTGTCCGTGGAGAAGTCGCTCCAGTTGACGAAATGGAAGCCGGCGTTCGGCACCGCAGTAACTGCGGTTCTGGCTTCGAAGCCGCCTTGCTCCACGTCACCACTGAGCGAACCGTTGGGGCCCGCCGCGTAGTTCAGGGTCAATATGGCCGTGGCCTGGATGGCGAAGTTGTAAGGATTCTCGTCACTGTCGTTATTGGAAATCGTGAGGTCCGCGTTGTGGATGAAACCTCCAGAGGTCGGCGTCCAGGTCACTTGAAAGGTCGTGGAAGCTCCCAGAGCCACGGTGGTTGCTGGCGGCAGCGACACCACATAGTCCTCTGGATTCGCACAACTTCATCATCCCAATATAAAAGTCTGTTCTTCCTGATATTCTGATATCTTCATGTAAAATATCGAACTTTCAGCGGACTATGATAGTCAGGCAACCCGAACTAAAATATCCGCTCACAAAAGCTCCACACTCCACCCTCAAACCTTGACTGCACAAAGCCCAGCGGTCATTCTCAATCGAATTCACCACCCTGATATCAGCAAACCCGCCAATATCAGAATCGTATATTAATACTGTTCGGGATAAAATGCAGAATCCTATGACCAAACTTCATCAAGGCATCCGGTTACTCGGGATTTTGCTGGGAGGATTTGCCCTTTTGATTGGGATCGTTGGAATTGTAGGATATTTTCGCTACTCACATGATTCAACCAACTTGAGTGGCACTCTTTTCGCCCTCACAATGTTTGTTTCGTATTCCATCTATGGGGGATTTCTCCTGGTTCCTTTCCGCATTCTACGTCGGGGGATCCCAATATGGGTATTTGCTCTTTTATCCCTTGTCTTCTGCGTCAGGGTTCCATTCGGTTTCGCTGCTGTAGCGCCTCTGGGTGAGAATGCTGGTTTGATTGCATTTTGGTCAGGCACGCTCATCGTCTTGTCGATTTCCCAACTTGTGATTTTCGCAGGGAACCGAATTCCCGAACAAGATGCGTCACTCAACCCCTGACCGCGCTCGTGTTTTCGGATAGCTTTTTATGATTACAACCTTCAACCTGTCATCGACGCGTGCCTCCCAGTCAGGGTTGAGTGCGCTTTGACGTTAGGCAATGCAAATAATATGAAAATAATTCAAACATTAGCAATATTGATGACTTTTTCCGCAACAGCTTGGGCTGAGGAGCAATCCTTTAAGTGCGATATGGACAGTCCCAAAATCAGAATCGAAATTCCTGAGATACCACAAATAAAAATGGCAGACCATCCATTAAAGGCAGCGCAGCCACATTTGCGTTTAGCTGGGTCTGGTGATGGCTACACTGTATCCGTAGCAATGCCGACGGTAGATGATGGAATGACAGCTAAGGAGTGCGCAATTTCATTAGCCGGAGAACTGGCGCGCAGATACAAATTGACGCCAGATAATGCCTTTTTTGAGCCGGCTGGAGCCAACACGTTTCAGTTTAGGTTCATACTAGATTTAGGCGATGGCTCCCATCAAATGAACTCTTATATACTCAGCGGTTATGAAGGCACTCACGCAGTTAATGTCCATATTTCTAAAATCACAAAAGAGAAAAAAGATATGGATCAATGGTTAAAGGGTTTCCCGAAAGCTTTGGTCACAAATACTAAAAAGGTGGATAAATAAAACCAGCCTAACAAGTCGAGACACAGCAACCCCTATCAGCCGTCCTGTTTACATGATCTTCCGTAGTTTTAACATCAACCCCGTGGTCGACGCTCGCCCCCACTGATAGGATTGCGTGCTCTTTGACGTTAGGCGTCGCTACGCGCATCCTGTGAACGAACAATTCTATGAAGCTTCCGGCAGTCCAATGGTTTATCTCGCTTCCAGCTTCCATGTTCTACTGCCTCGCTGCATCAGCCATGCACGAGACTCTCGAATCTCCCAGCGGCGTTCACGCATCCCTCGCACTACTGGCGCAGCTTTTTCTCCCCAGCAGCATCGCGCTTTGGGTTCTCGCGGACGCACGCCAGCGTTGCCGTCCACTGCCATACGATTTCGGCTCATTCGTTTTCTTCGCTTGGCCTGTCCTCGTCCCCATTTACCTTTTCCGCACACGCGGCTGGCGTGCGTTCGCCGCACTGGGTTGGTTCCTTTTGCTGTATTTCGCAGCAGCGTTGTTTGGCAGCATCCCATACATCCTCTTCGCCATGCGCCAATGACAACAACCGCAACGCCTAACAAAATGGAGCCCGATAAAATGCCTGCGGAGGATTCTGGTGAGCGTCAGAGATTGGCTAGATGTGCATTCGTGTATTCCCTATCGCTGAATGTCGCAGCCCTCGCATTGGCTTCGACATTTATGCTAACTCCTGTTGGAGCAGAGGTTCGCCCAATGGGGTTTGCCATGTTGCAATTCCTGCTCGCTGGCTTCGCACTGCTGACGGCTCTGCCATTTTCGATCTATGCTATTGTTAGAGCCCAGTCGCTCCTCGCTGTGTTTTCGGCGGCGCTTGCTCTAGCTCCTCTTCCTGTAACTGTAGTTGTGTCCCGTATGATATGCGAAGCGCGGAATATAGTTTGGTCTATGTGAGGGCACCTTTAACAATTCGACAAGCCTAACAAGGCGGTCCTGATCAACCGCCTACACGCCCAGAGTTTGAATGATTGACGTAACTATAGCCTTTAACCCACAGTCGGAGTGGCGCTGCCTGTAGGCGGTGCCAGACCTCGACGTTATGGCTGGAAAAAGATCTCGACTCCGGACTACGGTGATTGTCGCATCCGGCGTCGTGGCAGGTTGCATTCTCCTACTGGCGATTATCAGTTATCTCCAAGATCGACCGATTCCAGGTGGAATTGTGGCGTATCGATCTCACAGCTTAGAGGGGATGCGGCACACCCATTGCGCATGTGGTCACAAGGGATTCTATCTCCTCACAGACCGGCTCGTTCTCTGGTATTTGACCGACCATGATGCTTTGCAACCCGTGGGAGAGATTGTCCGTTCTGACGGGAATATTCTCACGGTTCAGCCTATCGATGAGCCATTCGAAGGAGAAGATCCATCTAAACCATTCACGATCGAGAAGCGCGAAGGCAAGATTCACATTGTCGAACCGGCCACCGAATATTCTCCTGTTGCGGACTTCTCGCTTAAGCTAACCTACTTGGGGCCAGATATCCGTGAACGGGTGGAGAATTTTGATTTCGAAGAGTGGAAGGCATCCCAAGACGAACGATGATCGGCAACCAAACAATGACCATAACAAGTCGGCGATGGACAAGCCCGATCCCGCCTCGAGTTGATTGACTTCCTTGACTTAAATCCTTAACCTCAACCCCGCGTTCAACGCTCGCCCTCTGGTAGGGGCGCATGCGCTTGGACGTTGGCCTGAAAAAGAGGTTGCCGGAATTACCAAATATGGTAAGTTTTGTGCGTGATCGAGTCTTTCACCTGCAAAGAAACGGAAAAAATATTTGGAGGAAGAAGGAGTCGGAAGTTTCCGCCTGACATCCAAATCAGATCCAGGAGAAGGCTGATTCAACTACACAACGCTCAATCCATCAATGACATGAGGATACCACCCAGCAACCGACTCGAGCGCCTGACTGGCGAGCTGGATGGATGCTGGAGTGTCAGAATCAACCAGCAGTGGCGCCTTGTTTTCCGTTGGGAGGGCACCAATGCACGCGAAGCAAGAATCGTCGACTACCATTGAATATTATGAAGACCTTTAATCTAATTCCGCTGGAGAACTTTTTTGCGGCCACGCTCCAAGAGATATTGGAAGAGTGGCCCGTCACGATGACTGAAGTTGCGCGTGTGACAGGGATTCCCTTGCCGCATCTTTCTGCAATGAAGAATGGCAAGCGGCGCTGCACCCCAGAGTATGACCTCCGTCTTAGTCGCTATTTCGATACGAGCCACGGATACTGGATGCGACTTCAATTGTCATATGACATGGAGAAGATTGAGCGCCAGAAAGGCGTTGAGATTGATCGTAATGTCCCTGTCGCCGTAGCTCAATAAGGGGCCAACAAGACGTGGGGCGTCAACGCCCTGCGGGCGTGAGCCCACTTCATCGTTGAGTCTGAAAAATAAAGACTTGTCAGAACGCACGTGAAAGCGTACGTAAGACACATGAAGACAATCACAGCCACATCGGCAAGAAATGAGCTCTATCGCTTGATTGACTCTATAGCGGTCGAGCATGAGCCCGTCCAAATCACAGGCAAACGCGGCAACGCAGTGCTTGTGTCTGAATCTGATTGGCGTGCGATTCAAGAGACGTTGCACCTTGTGAGTATTCCTGGCATGAAGGATTCCATTATTGAAGGTATGGCAGAGCCCTTGGATGCCTGTAGCAACGAGATCGATTTGTGAGCTACGAATTAGTATATTCTCGGCAGGCGAAGAAGGATGCCAAAAAGCTTAAAGGCACCCCTCAAGCGGCCAAAGCGCGTGAACTGCTTGAGCTGATATCGAGTGACCCTTTTGCCGAGCCGCCTTCATTCGAAGCTTTGGTGGGGGATTTGAAGGGGGCCTTTTCGAGGCGAATCAATATTCAACATCGGCTTGTTTATCAGGTATATGAAGCAGAGCGTACCGTGAAGATTCTAAGGCTTTGGACTCACTACGAATAATTACTCAACAAGCCCACAAAACGACACATCCGATCGCTGACACGGCTGGGTTTCACTTACTTCACTGAAAACTGTAAATCTAATGCTCATATTATTCCGCGCAGAGTGCCACTATTGGCTAAGCTTTGCTTTCACCCAACAAAAAACCTCCCCGTGCCAACAGCAGCAATCACAGAGCAGATGCCTTGCAGTTCGGTAGCCGTATTTGATCTGCTGCACGACTACTCTCGACGACTTGAGTGGGATACCCTTCTTCGGGACGCCCGATTTACCCGAGGGCACACCGTAGCCGCAACCGGTGCCACGACATTATGTGTTGGGCGGCCGTTTTTTGGCATCATTGGCATTGAGACCATCTACTTGACCTTCAATCGAGGAGTCGTTGCAGCCGTGGAGATGGTCAACCGCCCTCCATTTTTTGAGACCTTTGCAGCCAGCATTCGTCATCAGGATATGCCCGATGGTTCCTCCATTACTTATAAGTTCAAATTTCGAGCACGCCCAAGATTACTTCGATGGATTCTTGAGCCCTTCATGCTGATCGTTCTTCGCTACGAGACAAGGCGGCGATTGAGGGCACTTTCCAAGTATTTAGAGTCATGAATCGCCAGCCATTGATCGAGAACTGCGGTTACATCATCGTGCGAACTGACGAAGTGGGGCATCATGAAGGGCGCACCCTCATGCGGAATTATGCTGTATTACTACTGAGGCATTTAACGATGCATCCTCTACGAGTCTATACACCTCAAAACCACCCATGAGACCGGTTCCGAATAAAATTATGACTATTCGCAGCGCACAAGTAGCTCACGATCAATACCAAGACTTGGTATGAGGCTAATTGCACTCCCTTCATTTTCATGAAAGTCACATCTACCTTAGCCACGTCTAGCACTCCCGATGGAAAGTCGCTCGTCCTCAAAGAACACGACGGCCAGTATTACATGAACGTGAATGGTGTTCCGCTGATGAGCACATACGCTTCTTCTTCGGAGCAACAAATGGCGGAACTCGCCTGCGCGGACCTACCTAAAAATGCGCGCATTCTCATTGGTGGACTAGGTTTCGGATTCACCCTTCGCCGTGTGCTGGAACTCTGCCCACCAGATGCCATCGTTGACGTTGCTGAGTTACTCCCAGTCGTGGTCGAGTGGAACCGTGAATTCCTCTCCGAAGTCAATGGTCGCCTCGTCGATGATTCACGCGTCCGCATTCACACCCGTGATGTGGCGGATATGATCAAGCACGTTAATAAAGACCGGCGGTATCATGCGATTCTTCTCGATGTAGACAATAGCCCTGACCCACTCGTCCAAAGAGGGAACGCTGGACTGTATGATGACGCTGGCGTCGCTCGGGCGAAGGCCGCTTTGCAACCCGGTGGTCGCGTCGTCTATTGGTCGGCGAATCAAGATAAGAGCTTCACCCGCGCTTTAGCTAAAATTTACAGCAACGTTGAGTGTGTCGCAGCGAAAGCTTACCCAAAGGCAAAACGTTTCACGCACACGCTCTTTGTCGCTCAGCGAAGTTAGCAATAACGATGATACAGGCTGCATGACACTAAGGAGAGCCATCCTTCCAGGTGGCTTGAGCGGGTAACGAACAATTTATCCCGCTTTCGAATAAAAATATGACTATTCGCCGCGCACAAGTGGTTCAGATCAACCAACTCCACTCCCACTCGCGTCAGATCAATATCAAGATTTGGCATCACTTTGCCAATAGATAACCGAAGAGGTCTTTCAGTTCTTCTGGATTCAGGCGGTTGATCATTCCCGGCGGCATTGGGGATACTGTTGATGGAGCTTCAGACTTAATATCTGCGCGACTGAGTTCCATCCGTTGTTCATAGTTAAAGGGGTTGATCGCGAGGGAGAGGATTTCATCCTGCTCGTTAAGAATCCGCCCGACGATAACTCCGCCGTCATTCGTTTCAAACTTCGTGAACTCATACTGATCGGAAATCACATCGCTTGGATGAATAATGGATTCTGCCAGATCTTTCGCCGTGAATCGCCCAGCGAGGTTGGTGAGATCCGGCCCTTGAGCGCCTCCTAAGTCACCAAATTTATGGCAAGTGGCGCACAGGCTAGCTTCAAACATAGCCTGACCGTTCTTCTTGTCTCTGCCCGAGAGATCGACGTCGACGGTTTTCACCACTTCATCCACGGTCCACTCGCGACCGGGGCCTTGAACGGGAGGTAGCGGTGCGGCCTTCTTCGGTGGTGCCTTCGCATCAGCGGCGAACTCCACCTTCTCTTGCTCCGTGCCATTGTCGTAAATCTGCTGGCGGATCTTAGCAATTGTTTTCGCATAGCTTGCGCCTCCGCTGCGACTGTCAATCTCGCGAAACCAGTTAAATGCACGCCTCCTCTCGCCTTGTTTCCACGGCCCTTTCACCGCTCTTAGGCAGTATAGATAATGAATCTGTGTTGTTGGCGGATGATTCTTCATCACCTCATCAATTTTCCGGCCATAACCAGAATTTCTCTCCACGAGTTCCTGCCATGGCTCGGGCTCTTCGGCAGGTGCTTCGTCCATTAGTTTCAAGGTCCGACTAACCACATCCGGCGCTTGCAGATAGCAGAGCATTCGGGCGAGCTCGAAATTCAGAAAACGCTCAGACGATGGATAATGGCTATCAATCTTCGCAAGAATCTTGGCTCTCTCCTCATCACTTGGTGCTTCGTCACGGATGAAAACCAAGCCCAAGGCCCGTAGCCAATTCAGTTTCTGGTGCGTGGTCAGCGTTTCCCAATCGATTCCTAAAAGCGAATCCAAGACAAACTTCCGGTGATTTTCGGCATCCAGACGGGCTAGCGCCATTGATCCGATAATCACGGTCCAAGCATCGTCTTCCTTTTCGAGACGTGATGCCCATTTTGTATCAGGCAATCGCTCGATGGCAGCCCTCGCCATGAAACGCAGAGTCCGCTCACTAGACCCAAGGTTTTCGTAGATGAAATCCAGCTCAGCCGTTTCCGGGCTCTCGATGAAACCAGCCAATTTCGAGCGAGTCTCGTTTTTCTCAAACTTCGCTGGCTGTGGAGCAGTTGATTCCGAACCAATATAAACTACTCGCCACAGGTTCGACTCACCGCGACGCCCACCTGTCGCAAAATACATAGCACCGTCCTGACCGACCACCCCGTCAGTCACAGGCAAGCCTGCTCCGGCAACAAACTCCGCTTTGGTCGCCTTGAATGACGCTCCGTCCGGCTGGAGGTGGATCGCATAAATCGTCGCAAAGGTCCAATCGTAGGCATAGATCGCTTGCTGATATTTCGCAGGAGCCTTGAACCCACGTCCTGCTAACACCCCAGTCGGCGAACCCGGCCCAATATTCAGCAGCGGTGCCATACTATCCTCATAGTATTCAGGCCATTTCCCCGAACCATTGCGCCAGCCTAGTTCGCCACCAGGAACAATGTGGCAAATCCGCGTTGGGCGATACCAGGGCATCCCGAAATCCCATTCCATATCCGCGTCATAGGAAATCAACTCACCACTGTCGTGGAAAGCGATTCCGTAAGTGTTCCTTTGCCCAATCGAAACCAATTCCCAGTTTGACCCATCCGGCTTGAAACGTCCGACCCACCCCGCTGGGGCCATAACATTCGCGGCATGCCCGTTACCATCTGTGTTTCTCGGTAGCAGCTGGTCTTCCTCCCATACTTTGGCGGGGAACGAATCAACAATGTCGGGGACCTGAGCAAAGTTGCCTGTCACCAAATAAATCCACTCACCGTCAAGCGAAGGCACCATGGAATGAATACCATGCTCGCCGCCTGTCTTGATCGGCATCGCCAGCTTGGGCTCGCCCCAACCGTCGCCCTCCTCTTTGACCATCCACACCCCTCTATCGACGGCAAACTTCTCCGGCTTCCCTTTTTCGTTCACCGCAATGTAAAGCGTCCCTTTGTTCCAAAGCAAACCGTGAGCGCCACCAACAGGGATGTCCAAAGCCTCGACATTGGCGTCTCCACCATCAAGCGGCGGAGGCGTGATCCGGAATAGCCCTCCATATTGATCCGCCGCAATCAGCCTGCCCTTGCCGTCGACTGTCATCGCAACCCATGAGCCTTGTTCCTTGGTCACCTTGTGCAAATGCTCCAATTTGAAACCTTCCGCCACCTTGAAATCTGCCGTCCGGTCAGTCACACCTGCCAGGGCAGGCGAGCCCGCAACTGAAACCACGGCCAAGGCGATCATCATAAAGTTCTTAATCATCCGACAAAATACTTCCCAAGCCGCCTCAATCTCTCAAACCACACTAAAGTTTCTGTAAAAACACTTCATTGTGAGGAAAACAAGGAGCAACAAACTCAAAAAGCCACGACGCTCAATTTTCATTCACCAGTAAATCCGTGCATTAATCTGCCCAAATGATAGAACGATTCTCTAGTATTCTGTATGCCTTCCCCGGCTAAACCAAAAGCTGTGCGTCTTGTCGCTCGCTTAAAGATATCCCATGAAAATCTCACGCATCGCCGCCACGACCACTTGTCTGCTGTTTCTTACTCACTCACAGGCTAAGCCACCCATACCAACACCTGAAGACACACCTATCGTAGGTGATTTGGATCGCTACCTTCTCGATACGCTTTACGAACTGAAGGATACGGATTCCGGCCTCGCGGATGTTGTTGGCGAGCCAAAATTCAAGGAACTGATCAAGAAGCATGACTTACGATTATTCAGCGGCCCCATGCTCGGTTGCGTAACCGACACCAGCGCAAGATTTTGGGTGCGCACACCAGGTGCTGCCGATGTGCAGATAGTCACCGAGGAGCAGAAAAGCGCAATCGTCAGGACAAACGGCAACAAAGATTTTACTGCGCTCCTTGATCTCAATGGCCTGCAACCATCTACCGCATACAGCTACGATGTCCTCGTTGATGGAAAGCCGATATTCACCAAAGAGAAACCAAAGTTCCGAACCTATCCATCACATGGACAAAACGCCAAATTTGAAGTCGGCTTCGGTGGCGGAGCTCGATACAACCCATCAAAAGAGAAAATTTGGGACGTGATCGCTTCTCATTCTCCCGAAGCGTTTCTATTTCTTGGAGACAACGTTTACATCGACCAGCCGGAATCAAGAACCAAGCAGAGGGTGCACTACTACCGACGCCAACTGCGCCCCGAATTCACCCGCTTAACGGCTTCAACAGCAACGTATGCTATCTACGATGACCACGACCTTGGAAAGAACGACTCAGCGGGCGGCCCCGCTCGTTTCAAACCTGACTGGAAGTTTCAATCCTGGAAAGTGTTTCGGGAAAATTGGAACAACCCCGCATACGGCGGCGGCGACGAGCAACCTGGTTGCTGGCACGATTTTTCCATTAGTGATGTCGATTTTTTCATGCTCGATAACCGTTACTACCGGTCATTCGAGAACGGCACCATGCTCGGACCTGTCCAGAAGGAATGGCTCCTTGCCAAGTTGAAAGCCTCCAAAGCAACCTTCAAAGTCATCGCTTCGGGAACACTATGGACAGAGCACGCCGACAAAGGCGGGAAAGATTCGTGGTGGGGAGTTCGCGAAGAACGTGAAGAGATTTTCTCCGCGATCGAACGCGAAAACATAGGCGGAGTCATTCTCCTTTCCGCGGATCGGCACCGCACCGATGTGTATAAAATCGAACGGCCAAATGCATATGACCTTTACGAGTTCGAGACTTCAAAATTGACCAATGATCACACCCACCCCACCAAGCCGAAAGCTCTGTTCTCCTATAATGAGGGGAATTTCTTCGGCCTTTTACGGTTCGATTTAACCAAGCCCGACCCCGAAATCACCTTCGAGTGCATTACCATAGAGGATAAGAAGGTTTACGAACTGACACTGAAGCGCAGTCAGTTACAAGCTGGGGAGTAGAGCCGTCCAAGGGCCATCTCCATTGAAGTTCGACGAAAGCGAGGCTTACCGACCTCTGCGGGCTTGCTAAGAAAATAGGCTCGGATTGATGCGCACTCTCGGTGCATTCCATACTGGGAGGGATACCTTTCAGACGTCGAACCACCCTTAAAGCAGTGCCATTCAGGACTGACTCCTTTCACTGACCCTTTTTTGACCATAAATTATGAGTGTTCTTGTTTTTCAGTCTAAATTAGAGAGCCCTTGTTTTTGTGTTATGGGAGCCCTTGTTTCTGTGTTTTCATCTCAACATCGGTAGTGGTCATTATCGATTCACTTTTCACTGATCTTGTAATGATCCTTAACTTTACGATCAGTCCACTCACTTCATAAATAGAATCTTACCTAATCTCACAAAGAGCATATCATGAAAATAGTTGTATTGGATGGATTTACATTGAACCCCGGCGATAACCCTTGGGCGGGCGTCGAATCACAGGGAGATTTCACGGTTTACGACCGCACCCCGGCGGACCAAATCCTCGAGCGCTCTGCCGGTGCGGATATTATTCTAACGAATAAAACCCCGTTGACCGCAGAGACCCTGGCGCAGTTGCCCGATTTAAAATTTATCGCGGTTTTGGCGACCGGATTCAACGTGATCGATATAGCGGCAGCACGCGAACGGAACATTCCTGTTTCCAATGTCCCGATTTACGGCACCGATTCGGTCGCTCAGTTCGTCTTCGCTATCCTTCTCGAGCTTTGCCACAACGTCGCCCTGCACGACAATCTAGTCAAAGAAGGCGCATGGACCAACCAACCGGATTTCTGTTTCTGGAAAACACCTTTGATCGAACTCACTGGAAAAACCATGGGAATCGTCGGCTTTGGTCGAATCGGTCGCCGCACGGGGGCATTGGCTGCCGCCTTCGGCATGAAGGTCGTCGCTCACGATTTATACAAGGGCGATGCCCCGGATATCGAAAACTTTGAGTGGGTCGAAATGGATGAATTATTCAAACAAGCCGATGTCGTCTCCCTGCATTGCCCGCAGACCGCGGACAACGTCGGCTTTGTCAACGAGGCTCTGCTCAAAACCATGAAACCGACCAGCTTTTTGATCAACACGTCTCGCGGCCCACTGATCGATCAGGATGATCTGGCCGCCGCACTGAATTCCGGAACGTTGGCCGGGGCCGGGGTCGACGTCGTTCTCACCGAACCCATCGCCGCAGACAACCCACTGCTGAAAGCGAAAAATTGCCTGATCACTCCACACATTGCCTGGGCAACCCTGGAGGCCCGGCAACGGCTCATGCAAACCACCGTGGAAAATGTCGCTGGCTTCATCGGCGGCAGCCCGATCAATGTTGTCAATTAAGAGAGAAAAAACGCTTCAAGGAGAAATTTATGAAATTAGCAGACCGACTATCACGCCTGGGAACCGAAACAGCATTCGCCGTCTCCGGAGAAGCGGCCGCCCATATGGCTGCGGGGAACAAAGTGTATCCCTTCCATCTGGGCGATATCAATATCACCACACCCGGAAACATTATCGAAGCAACTTACCAGGCCATGCGGGACGGCAAGACCGGTTACTGCCCGAACTATGGAATTCCCGCCCTGCGCGAAGTGCTGGCAGAGGACATCAATCAAAGTCACGGGACGAACTATTCCATGAGCAATGTCGCCATCCAACCGGGCGGCAAACCCTCGATCGGAAAGTTCGTGCTGGCATTGATGAATCCGGGCGACGAAGCGCTGTACCCGAATCCGGGCTACCCGATCTACGAGTCCCAGATTCAGTTTCATGGCGGCGTCGCCGTGCCCTACACCTACCACGAAGGTCCGGAAAATTTTGAATTGAACCTGGACGCCATCGAGGCGCTGATCACTCCGAAGACCAAATTACTGATCCTCAATGATCTTCAAAACCCCACCGGTGCCGAAGCCGACCCGAAACAGCTCGAGGCCATCGCAAAAATGGCGGTTAAACACGATCTGATTGTCCTCTGTGATGAAGCCTATTTTGACATGCGGTATGCCGGAAAATCCACATCGCTCGCTTCCTTTGAAGGCATGCAGGAACGCAGTGTGATTCTGTATACCTTCTCGAAAAAATACGCCATGACCGGCTGGCGCTTGGGCGCTTCCATCGGCCCGAAAGAGGTGATCGATGCGATCGCTAAATTAAATGTGAATGATGAGTCCTGCTCGAACCATTTCATCCAATACGGAGCGATTGAAGCCTTAACCGGTGATCAGTCCGGGCACGAAAAAATCGTCTCTGTCCTCAAAGAACGGCGGGACAAGTGCGTCGAAGTTCTCAATACCATTCCGGGCGTCCGGTGCTATCGACCGAATGCGACCTTCTATCTCTTCCCGAACGTGACGGAGCTGATGCAGGCCAAGGGACTAACCGACTATGAGGAATTCCGGAAGGCCGCATTACAGGATACCGGGGTTTCCTTCTGCACCCGCAAGCACTTTGGGTCGCCGATACCGGGCGAAAAGGAACTCTACATTCGCTTCGCGTATTCGGGCATTGATATCGACCAGATCGAAGAAGGCCTCGGTAAATTCAAGGCCTGGGCGGAATAGCAGAGACCCGCCTCAAAGGAACAAGGACGGATTATCCGGTTAGATATGACTCCAAAAAATGAATAACCGCGAATTACGCTCATTTTCTTTTTCTGTGAACACTTGGAATTTACTTTCTGTTTTTAGCGTATTTCGTGATTAAAGATTTGGTTCCTGGAAAATGACCAGTCCGTGTATTCAGTGGTTAAGATTCTATGAAAATCGTCGTCGCTCTGGATTCGTTCAAGGATTGCCTCACGGCAGATCGGGCGTGTTCTATCGTCGCCGAAGAACTCCGGAGTCAACTCCCCTCGGCGATGATCCTGGAACGCCCCATGGCCGATGGAGGTGAAGGCACCGCCCGGACCATGATCGAGGCTCTTGGCGGACAATGGATTCCCCAAACCGTCACCGGTCCCCTGCCCGATATGCAGGTGGAGGCCGGATTTGCCTGGTTTGAAGAAACCCGGACGGCTCTGGTTGAAATGGCTGCCACCAGCGGTTTGGAACTCCTCCAGCCCGATCAGCGAAACCCGCTCAAAACGACCACCTACGGGACCGGAGAACTCATCCGGGCGGCCCTGGCTTATGAACCCGAGGAAATTCTCTTGGCGGTCGGTGGTAGTGCCACCGTGGACGGCGGCGTTGGAGCGGCCAGCGCACTGGGCTGGACCTTTCTGGATCACAATGACCACCCCCTCGAGCCGGGCGGAGGAAATTTAAATCGTCTGGAGGTCATCCAGAAACCTGAATCCTGGAAATTACCATCAGTTCGGGTGTTCTGTGATGTCACCAATCCGCTATGCGGCGACCTTGGAGCCGCGCGGGTCTTTGGGCCACAAAAAGGGGCGACCCCCGGGATGGTCGAACAACTGGAAGCGGGATTGTCGCGTTTGGGAAATCTCGTTTCAACGCAGTGCGACCAGGACATTCTCGATTTGCCGGGAGCCGGGGCCGCCGGTGGCCTGGCAGCCGGAGCGGTGGCGTTTATGGGAGCAACCCTGACCTCAGGAATTGATGCCATCCTCAAGCTCTATCGGCTAGAGGATGAATTACGCGATACCGATTGGATCATTACCGGCGAAGGCTGCTTTGATTCTCAATCCTTGCACGGGAAAGTAGTCTCAGGAATTCTCAATGCGGCGGCCGGGAGCGGGTCCAGGATCGCCGTACTAGCCGGACAAGTTCGCCTCCAACCTGAAGTCTATCAAAAAGCGGGCGTCACCACCGCCTTGTCCTGCAAGCGGGAGGAAATGGAGGTCGCAGAAGCGATCACCCAAGGTGAAGCCCTCCTCCGGCAACGTACCGGGGAACTGATCCATCAATGGATCACGGGATCCTGATCTTTGGTCCATACGGCACATATACAAATGGCGGAAAACCCAAATAATGACCGCCGCTGGAATTATAAAGTGGCCGTATTCTTTGGCTTGCCGATGCTTTCAAGGTGGCTAATTTCAAAAAGTGTAGGCACCGCGAGGTGGGCTGTCCAGAGCGCAGCGAACAATAGAGCGAGTCCGCCGTTGCCACCCACGTCTTCGGTTATCTGGTTCTACGGCGCAGCGTTGTAAGACCAAGAACGCCAAGCCCGAAGAGGAGCGCTGAGGACGGTTCAGGCACAGCGCTTACCTTGACGTTATCGAGGACAACGTTCGCTGTATTTGATCCAAAGGTATGCTGTAACTCAATGCGACTCGATGCGCTGACGGCAGTAAAAAGGAGCGAGTTTCCCTGCACCCAGAGATTATTTATTGCTGGCGTTTGGGAAGCAGCCGAATCGATAAGCGCGTTAGCGGTCTCGTCGTACACCCTGGTCTCAATGGTTTGTGCTGCGCCTCCCTGAATGGAGGCCAAGTCCAGTGTAATCATATATTGCTGTCCAACAGTCGTGCTGAATACCTGCGCGATCGTTCCTCCGATATTTCCACTGTGGCCGAAAGAGAGAAATTGGCCGCCGTCTGTAGCCGCAATATTACTGGTGCCATTGATTCCGCGCTCTAGTAGAATGAATCCCCCTGACGCGCTCCAGGAATCCAAATTGCTAATATCTATCCGGCCTGGGGAACCTAAAGCCTGAGATTCAAAGGATCCGTTCAGGATAACTGATCCATTCGCTGTGCAGATGAGCGATCCGATGGTAAAGAGAGCGGCTGTCAAGGACCGCATCTTTTTGGTTGTTCTTTTCATTGGTGAGTTTAGGAGAAAATGCAGAGGTGAAAATATTACACAGCAATTTGTGTGCCCATGTCGTGTGAATTTTTCTTGCGACGTCCAAGAAAGAGCAGGCAACCCTACTAGCGGAGGTGAGCATTGAATATGGAATTAAAGTCCATATTACGGGTGGTGTCGGTAACAAAATAAAGAATATTAGGACACCCATTATTCACTCGGATATCTTCGGGTTTGCCTTTCTCTCCACAAACCAATTCCCTTCTAGATTCGCCTTCCCTTACCCGAGGAATCGCCCAATACACGCTGCAAATCTGCGCCGATTGCTCGTGCTACCCAAAATAACGCAGAGCTAGCCTGCATCAGGGCATGATTCTGCCCTTTAGACCTGTTACTCGCTACACCTCTCGCTTTCCGATCTCCAAGCTATCCAGAAACATCGGCCATACATCGCTCAGGCGGTTCGGTCGCGTAGAACCCACTCGCACCACTCCCTTGACAAAACCACTTTCTTCCAGCCGTTTGCAAAACGCCGCTACAGACAGCTGCCTCCCACTCTCCCCCTTCTTGTCCTTCCAGTTCTTCTGGTAAAAAAATCATCCTCCTCCCTGTCCCAGCACAGCTGCTAAACTCGCTCACCAAGCAATCTCGAGTCCGTGGATTTCCCGGTTCGTCTCTCTACTCACTCGAACTTCGTAAAAGCGTAATGAAAAAGGTCAGTAATGAAAAGGGCCACGGGCCAGCTGTGAATGGCATCAAATTCCAACTGATACTGAAACGAAGCTAATTACAAGAGGGTAGGTTCTTGTCACATCCATGGTTCTCCCGTGAAGTTCGCGTAAAGCGAAGCTTGCCGACCTCTGCTGGGTTGCTAGTGTTGTCGTATCCACTAGGCCAATTTGCCGACTCACAACATCGTGTCAGAGAACTTCTTCGAAAAAACCCTTAGCGAGCCACCTACGGAACTCGACTCCTCTCTACGCCCACCGGATTTCGATCAATTCGCCGGGCAGGAGAAAATCAAAGAGCGACTGATGCTGATGGTCGAGGCTGCAAAGATGCGCAGCGACGTGCTCCATCACGTGCTGCTTTGCGGCCCACCGGGACTTGGAAAAACCACATTGGCGACGATCATTTCCCACGCAGTAGGTGCCAAGTTGCACACCTCCTCAGGCCCACAAATCGAGAAAGCCGGCGACCTCGCAGGACTCCTCACCAACCTCGAAGAAGGCGACATCCTTTTCATCGACGAAATCCACCGTCTCCACCCAAGCATTGAGGAATATCTCTATCCCGCAATGGAGGATTTCAAAATCGATATCATCATCGACCAAGGTCCAAGCGCGCGCTCGATCGAGCTCAACTTGCCGCGTTTCACACTGGTCGGCGCAACCACTCGCCAAGGGATGCTCACCGCGCCACTGCGGTCGCGCTTCGGTATGGTCAACCGATTGGACTACTACACGGAAGAAGAACTTGCAGGCATCGTGACACGCAGCGCCGGCATCATCAAGGTACCCATCGAGCCGGGCGGAGCGTTGGAAATTGGCCGCCGCGCACGAGGCACACCGCGGATCGCGAACTCGCTACTTCGTTGGTCACGCGACTACGCACAGGTCCGTGCTGATGGAATCATCACCACCGAGGTAGCAGACAAAGCACTCGGCATGATCGATATCGACTCCGACGGGATTGATGAAATGGATCGCCGCATCCTCGAAGCCATGATTCACAAGTTCGAGGGCGGTCCGGTAGGGTTGCGCACCGTCGCCGTGGCCGTTGGCGAGGATCCGACGTCGATCGAAGAAGTCAACGAACCGTATTTAATTATGCGTGGATTTATTGCGCGCACGCCGAGAGGACGCGTCGCTCTAGCGCCGGCATACGAGAAAATCGGATTGGAACCGCCGCGCCGAACACTGAGCGAACAACAAGATCTGCTCTAAACACAAAACATGCGACGATTCTACGGCATTCTTTTGATACTCGTCGGACTGGTTTTCCTCCTCGTCCTGCGCGATCAATTAGTGCAAGGGATGAGTGTGTTTAGCGGTGACGTGGAACATCTGATCGACGCCTCCAGACCGGAGCCAAGCCAGCCATTGATTGTGCTCAGCTACGCCATTCCAATCGCTGCCATTGTAATCGGAATCACCAACCTCGTTCGCGATATTACCAGTAAAAAACCCTAACCGTTCGCCACTATGTTCGACCTTCTTCCTTTTCTGACAGAGCAGCTTCAATTGCCCGACTACCTCCACCTCGTCCTGCAACCATTTCTGATCCAAGGGCTTTTTCTTTGCGCGCTTTTCGTGCTCGGCTCACTCGTCTGCAGACAAAAACTCGCGCTCGCCATCGGGCTGATCCTCACCGCTTTATGCGCCGCATGCATTTTCCCCTACCTACAAACCCGCACCGAAGCGGTGACCGCAATCCAGCTCGCACAGGGCGAACACCTGTCATCTGAAGTGCAAAGCATCGCCGTTGCCTTCAATAAATTAGCCTGGATCTACTACGCGCTTAGTGGCATTGCGCTGCTCGCGGCAGTAACCATCCCCTCGAAGAAAAAGATCTCTCCCGTGCTCTCTATTCTTGTCATCATTTGGGCGCTTTACGCGAGCGGACTGGCACTCGCCTACCATCACCGCGACTCCCGCCTCTACCACCCTAACCTCACCGCGCCAGGCGAGGTGCCGATTTCAAAACCAGAAACCATCGCGCCAAGCCCAACACAGACGCCAACGCCCTCACCTTCCACTTCCACGACCCCATGAAAAAATCCGCTGAAAAATTCCTCTACGATCTGCTCTCCACACCATCACCAACTGGATTTGAAGCTCCCGGCCAGCGGAAGTGGAAGAATTACGTCGACACCTTTGCAGACAGCACGGAATCGGACAGTTACGGCACCGCATGGGCGACACTTCGCGGCACCGCTAAAGATGCACCCACGGTGATGCTCGAAGCCCACGCGGACGAAATCGGCTACATGGTGAAATACATCACCAGTGAAGGCTACCTTCACATCGACCTGATCGGCGGTTCGGACTCCGCCACGGGACGCGGACGCCGCATCGATATCTTCGGCGACAAAGGAACGGTTCGCGGGGTCATCGGCAACACGGCGATCCACCTACGACGCGACAGCGCGGGTAGCGAAAAATCACCAATGGTGCACGAGCTCTATGTCGACATTGGCGCAAGTTCTGCAAAAGAGGTTGCCACCATGGGGGTGCGCGTAGGATGCGCAGCAGTCTATACCGACTGCGCGGAACCACTGGGCAAAAAACTCATCGTCGGTCGCGCCTTGGACAACCGCATCGGCGGATTCATCATCGCGGAAGTGATGCGTAAGATTGCCGCGGGCAAATCCAAACCAGCGGCAAATGTCGTCGCCGTGAATGCAGTGCAGGAAGAAATCGGCGGATACGGAGCAAAGATGGCCGCCCATCGATTATCACCCGATGTCGCTATCGTGCTCGACGTCACTCACGCCACAGACACTCCGACGATTTCCAAAGAGATCCACGGCGAAGTCAAGCTCGGCGGTGGACCAACAGTTTGCCACGGTGCCGCAAATCATCCCAACATCGTGACCCGCCTCACCGAAGTCGCCAAGAAGAACAAGATCAAGCTTCAGCACGAGGCGACCAGCCGCTACACCGGCACCGACACCGATCAGATTTATCACATCAAAAGCGGCATCCCATCAGCGCTCGTTTCACTCCCCTTGCGCTACATGCACTCGGTGATTGAAACCGCTCACTTCGACGATATCCAACGCACCATCGACCTGCTTTATCAGTTCGTGCTCACCGTAAAGTCTGGCGAGGAATTTTCGGTTAAGCTCTGACCTAACGCTGCATTAAAAAACACCTAAGCCCCCTTGTAAACCAACGCGCCTTGTGACGGTCTTGCCGCCATGATTTGCGCGTCAATACCGGTCTCCACCTTGTAGCGCTCGGCGAGGAAGTTTGCGACTTCTTCCGCAGCATCAGTGCGGCACAATGTCACGGTCGATCCGCCAAAACCACCACCGGTCATTCTTGCGCCGATCACACCCTTGTCCGCCCCCAGTTCCTTGGCCGCAGCCACCAGCACGTCCAGTTCGCTGCAGGAAACTTCGAAATCATCGCGGAGTGAATCGTGGCTCTCATACATCAGTTTCCCGAGAGTCTCCATCTCACCGTTTTCCAGTGCCTTTGCGGCATCCAAAGTGCGCGCAGTTTCCGTCACCACGTGGCGGGCACGACGGTATACCTCATCACCCAACTCGGACTGCACCGCATCGATGTCCGTCATTGTCACGCCACGCCAACTCGGCTTCCCTGTGGCTTTCAATGCCACCTCGGTCTGGTGGCGACGCTTGGCGTATCCGCCGTCACTCAACTGATGGGAAACCTTGGTATTGGAAATCAACACCGTCAGGTCATCGCGCTCGAATGGCACCAACTCGGCTTCCTCCTTCATACAATCAATCAGCACCAACTTCCCTTCTTCACCAAAAGCGGAGGCGAACTGATCCATGATTCCGCAAGGAACATTCGCGTAATCATGCTCTGCCTTCTGACAAAGCAAGGCTTTCTCTTTCTTGCCAAGCGTCGTGCCGGTAATCGCCTCCAGTAAAGTGGCAAACGACACTTCAATAGCGGCACTGCTCGACAAGCCCGCACCCAAGGGCACATCGGAAGCCAAACACAAATCGAAGCCATCAGGGATCTCAATACCGCGCGCCAAGAAACCTGCCAGCACACCTTTTGCATAGTTACCCCAGCACCCATCCACCGGCTCGATAGGCTCATCTAAGTTTACTTCGACATCGGTAAAATCACCGCCGGCAGAAAAAACGATCGTCCGCCGTCCCGGCACGACAGCCGCCGCAAACACCGCATACACAGGCAGCGCGAAAGGCATCACATAGCCGTCACAGTAATCGATGTGTTCTCCGATGAGGTTCACCCGTCCGGGGGCAGCCACGACAAACTCTGCCGGAGCATTGAAGTGATCAATAAACGCTGATTCAGCGGCGGCAATAGTTTCACGGAGTGAGGGAAGAGCGACAATCGACATAGGGGATACAAATAGTTAACTAAGATCAAAGATGATTTACTTTAGCGCAATAGGGAAGATTCCACGAAAGATGACTGTGCTACCTCACAGCCCCGCACCATAGAATGCCAACAAAAAAATCGTCTGGCAAACCGTCTACACCGCCGAAAAATCATTCGGCGACTCCAAACCTCCATGAGATCTTATGGCGGTAAGTCTCTCCGGGACGCAGAACCGCCGAAGGGAAATTTGGCTGATTTGGCGCATCTGGAAGGTTTTCTGATTCCAGCGCAATAGCAGAATAGCGGTCGATCGTTGCACCACCTTTTCCTGGCACTGTGCTGTCCAAATAGCCGCCGCTATAAACATGCACCGCCGGCTGATCGGTCGTTATTTCAAGCCATCGCCCACTTCCGGGATGCTCCAAACGTGCACCAAGGCGTGAACCCTCACCGTTCACCAACATGGCGTGATCCAAGCCGTTCATCGTTGCGATTTGCGGATCGTCGTCCCCTAACACGTCGCCAATATTAGCGCCATGTCGGAAATCGAACACGGTCCCGCTCACATCGCGAATCTCGCCAGTAACGAGGTGGTTGTCATCAATAGGGAGAAATCGGTCGGCAGGCACCTTGAGTAGGTGATCCTTCACCGTTTTTCCAAAGTCTCCGCCGAGGTTCCAATACACATGGTTGGTCAAATTCACCACGGTTGGTTTTGACGTGTGCGCTTCGTAGCTCACAGAAAATCCACCATCATCGTCCAAGGCGTAGCATGCGGTGACGTGCAATTCTCCGGGGAACCCTCCGTCACCGTCGGGACTTAGCAAATGAAACGTCACCGAGACTATTCGCCCATCGATTTCCTGTTGGTCGAGCACATCCCAGACACGGCGATGATACGGAGCATCGCCACCGTGGAGACAGTTCGGCCCGTTGTTGCGAGCCAGCGAATACTCTGTTCCGTCCAGGGTAAACCTCCCGTCAGCGATCCGGTTTGCAAATCGCCCACAGCTCGCACCGAAGGCCGCGACGTTGGATGTAAAATCCTCCAACTGATCGCAACCGAGGGCGACATCAGTCATTACACCATCGAGATCCGGCACTTCGACCCCAAAGATCGAAGCACCGAAAGTCGTGAGTTTTACCTCCAAGCGGCCATCGGCCGAGCATAATGTGATGAGCTTTGAATCAGACATCGGAGATTACCAGAACACTGCGTAAAGCGCGATTGTGAGCACGACCACCAGAATACCAACCATTTTCGCGCCGGGTGATGTAGTCAGTTCGATATCTTTATTCTCTGGCATAACGACAGGAGTCCTCAGCGGTTTGAAAATCGTGATCAGAGTACCAACCAGCATCACCAGGAAGAAGCACAGCGCCATTCGGTCGAGGAATGCCATTTCGTTGGAATACCACCAGCCCTTAGAGACCAACCACGGCCCGATCGCCCACTTGAACGCCCCGTAGGCAATGACGTTGGTGGAAATCCCCACGACACCAAACCAACGAGGCGTCCGCGGAGAGAAGAATCCGAAGATGAACACTCCGAGAATGCCAGGACTAATGAACCCTTGGAATTCTTGGATATACTTAAAGATGCTCTCCAAGTTGTTCAGCTTTGGTGCCAAAATTGACGCCAGAATCACGAACAGCACAACGAAGAATCGTCCGACTCTTACTAGCTTCACTGGGTCTTTCTGCCCACTGAATTTCGCGTAGAGATCCATCGTTGCAATGGTCGATGCTGAGTTCAGCATCGAAGCAAGAGAACTAATCACCGCACCGCAAAGTGCCGCGAGAACGAACCAAGAGATCATCGGCATCGGCTTGATCAGATTCCTCACGAGGATGGGGAATGCCGAATCGTAGTCGTAACCAACAAGCTTCGGACCGGAGCCGATCGCCGCTTCCTTACCATTCGCTAGGAGATCCTTCTCGATGGCGATATTCGAAAGCTCGTTCACTTTGTTGGCGATATCCACGTCGGTGGTCAGCGTGGTCCAATCGACAGTTTCACCTGCGAGTGCGGCATTTCGCACACCGAGATCCTGCACCTTCTCAGGCTGCATTTTCACAAATTCCACATCGACGATGGCAGTGAGCTTTGGATTCTCAGCAAGCTGATTCATCGCCTTATCATTACGTTTCACCGCGGAACCGTGAAGGTCACCGGAGAACAAGTTAAATGCCAGGATTCCTGGAATCACGACTATAAACGGGATCACTAACTTCAGCATTGCCGCAAAGACGATACCCTTTTGCCCCTCCGCCAAGGACTTCGAACCGAGCGTCCTCTGGACGATGTATTGGTTCAATCCCCAGTAGAAGAAGTTGGGAATCCAGAGACCGACGAGAAGTGCTGTCCAAGGAATATCGGTGTCCTCTTTTGGGCGCACCATATGAATCTTACCGCCCGATCCATTCGGACCATTGGCAACAACGGCCTCGCCGTCTTTCCCGTCGTTGAGCAGCATGAATCGCTCCCATGCACCGGCGTTATTGAGATCCTCCACGGTAGCTGTGGAGTTCTGCACTTTGCTTGCAATCAGTTCTTCTCCCGTGCGCTCTGAGAGCGTTTGGAACGCGAAGAACATCACGATCACACCGCCGACGATTAACGCCGCTCCCCAGATGAGGTCAGTCCACGCACAAGCTTTCAGACCTCCAATAAAGACATATACCGCAGCGAACAATCCGATCGCCCAAGACATGAACGTCAGATTATTCAGACCTGGAACATCAACGTAGTATTCGGAAACAAACTTCGCACCTGAGAAAATCACTGATGAAGTGGTTACGAAAACGAGCGTCACAATCGCGGGGATCGCCATGGCGAGCCGCGCCACACCATCGAAGCGATATTCGAGAAATTCCGGGATCGTATAGAGACCTGCTTTGAGGAACCGTGGAAGGAACCAGAATGCCACGATAACCAAGGTAACAGCCGCCATCCACTCGTAGGAGGCGATTGCCATGCCCAGCCAGTTGGCCGCGGATCCAGACATACCGACGAACTGCTCGGTGGAAATGTTCGCGGCGATCAGGGAAAACCCAACCAACCACCAGGTGAGCCCGCGACCCGCGAGGAAGTAGTCGCTTGCGCCTTTATCGCCACTGGTATCTTCGTCTCTGGATTTATAAATTCCGAGACCGATGACGCCGACGACGGCAACAATAAAGAGGATGACTTCTAGATAATTCATGGATGTTGATGCTGGGTGTTAACATTAAGGAACTGGAGGGAGAAAGGGAGGAATGAGATTTACTACCAAACGAACAACACACAAGAAAACACTATTCTTCTGACTTGGAAGGTTTCTCTGGCAATGGCTTGTCACCCGGCACAAGACCGAAGCGAAAACGAAGTTGAAAATTTTCGCTCACATCCTCCGGACGAACGGTTCGCAGCCCGAGATCGTTACGTAGCTGGATACCCTCGTCACTGACGGATGAGACTTCCACATTCTCATAAACCCTTCCATTCCCGGGTTCGAAGCGCTCAAATTTACGACCTACGTAGGCCTCGCGATTTTTCACCGCTCGCTGATTCATCTCTTCAATCAACTCAGTGCGCTGACTATTGAGCGTGGCTGCCTCAGTCGCAAGCTGCTCCTTCTCTTCCGCCAATGCTTCAGATTCCTCTTCTCTCGCCAGCTTCTCGGCGGAAATCACTGCTATCTCCGCATCGAGCATCGCCTTTGCGGATTCTTGCCGTTGCTGCAACGACGCCTCTCGCTCATAGGCTTGGCGCGCTTCAGCAATCAGCTGTTCCACATGATTTGCCTTGATCGGTGCGCCCAATAACCACCCGATGGCCACTATTATACCGAGCAGGCCCAGGCTTCCAAAAATTCTAGATGCGATATTATTCATGGAAGTCTCGCTTTTTTCATGTCTTCGAATTCCTCGACCACCTGCGACAACTCAGCCTTGGCGACATCCCGAGCCTCTTTCAACTCATCCACCTCAGCGCGCAGCTCCTTCAACGTTGTATCCTTTTCCCATATCCGCTTTTCCGCTTTCAGCGCCTTCAACTCATCATCCGCACGCTGCACATCCTGACGAAAATCCCGAACTACCGCTTTCAAACGCTCGGTGTCTTTTTGATACTCCAGCATCTCCGGAGGATCAGAACACGACGAAACCAATGCCGCCGCTAAAGCGCAACACAGAGCTCTCCAGACCTTGATTGATGAAACCATAACCATTCGCGTATTTAATAGATAAACATGATTGGTGCATGGAGCGCGGGAAAACTCCAAGAAAAATCTTCATCCATTCTTCACCTCCGATACACCCTCGACAAACCAGTAATCGCCATCATGCTTTATCCACACACGAATCACCCCATGAGCGACATATCAGACGACATCTACAGCGAAGCCCACCGCATGGTCGGGCGTGACGAAAAACAACAGCAACTCAATCAACAGGGCGGCGTGTTTTGGTTCTATGGACTTTCAGGATCAGGAAAATCCACTCTCGCCATTGCCCTCCAGCATAAACTCCATCAAGCAGGACACACCGTTCAAGTGCTCGACGGCGATACCATCCGCACCGGCCTCAACAAAGACCTTGGGTTCACCGACGAGGATCGGCAGGAGAACATCCGCCGTATCGCCGAAGTCGCCAAGCTCTTCGCGAACGCGGGAATCATCACCCTCGTCTCGTTCATCACCCCAAAACGTGCACTGCGCTCCGCAGCACGGAAAATCGTCGGTAACGACGACTTCCACGAGATCTACGTCCGCGCCAGCTTCGAAGAATGCGAGCGGCGCGACGTCAAAGGGCTCTACGCGAAAGCCAACGCAGGTGGCGTTAAACACTTCACCGGGAAAGACTCCGGATTCGAAGAGCCGGAATCAGCCGAACTGATCATCGACACCGAGGGCGCGCCCCTGAATCAATCACTCGCCACTCTCAGCGACTACGTCACACCGCATATCTCCAAACAAGCTAAACCTTAGTATCCTTATCAAGTTTTGCTGGTTTTGGGTATTTTTGGTTGCATCCCCATGTTTCCACTTCGATAGATGACGCTCTGCGATCACTTTTTGTCGCTTTCTGTAGACCACAGCCATGCCCGACTACAACCTCACTCACCTCAGACAGCTCGAATCCGAAGCGATTTACATCCTTCGTGAAACCGCCGCTCAGTTCCAGAACCCCGGACTCCTTTTCTCCGGCGGAAAAGACTCCATTGTCATGGCGTATCTCGCTTACAAGGCATTCCACCCAGCGCGCCTGCCCTTCCCTCTGGTCCACGTCGACACCGGTCACAACTTCGACGAGACCATGTTCTACCGCGACAAATTTGTCGCCGACATCAGCGCTCGCCTGATCGTTGGTTCCGTGCAGAAATCTATCGACGATGGACGCGTCATTGAGGAGAAAGGCGTCAACGCCTCACGCAACTCCCTGCAAACCGTCACCCTGCTCGACACTATTGCCGAGAATCAATTCGACGCCTGCCTTGGCGGTGGACGTCGAGACGAAGAGAAGGCCCGCGCCAAAGAGCGCTTCTTCTCCCACCGCGATGACTTCGGCCAATGGGATCCGAAGAACCAGCGCCCTGAGCTCTGGAACATTTTCAACGGCCGCAAACTCGTCGGCGAGCATTTCCGCGTCTTCCCGCTCTCTAACTGGACGGAGATGGACATCTGGCAATACATCAAGTCCGAGAACATCGAACTTCCTTCCCTCTACTTCGCTCACGAACGCGAGGTGGTGAAGCGCAACGGATCATGGCTCGCCGCCCACGAGCACATCCAAGTGCAAGCCAACGAAGTGGTCGAGAAAAAACTCATCCGCTTCCGCACCATTGGTGACATCACCTGCACAGGTGCCGTGGAGAGCTCGGCCGCCACCCTCAATGACATCATCGACGAAGTCGCCGCCGCCCGCCAAACCGAACGCGGCACACGCTCCGACGACAAACGCTCCGAAACCGCCATGGAAGACCGCAAAAAGGAAGGGTATTTTTAGAGTTAAGTCACGCTCAAGCTCCTAAGCCCCACAAAGAGTCTATCCTCTATCCTCTTCCAATCTAATCTCTAAAAACTCATGACCGAAACTTCTGGCTACCTTGATATGGACCTTCTTCGCTTCACTACTGCGGGAAGCGTCGACGACGGCAAATCAACTCTCATCGGGCGACTCCTTTACGACTCAAAAAACATCTTCGAAGACCAACTCGAAGCTGTCGAAGCCTCATCCCGCAAACGCGGTGACGAAAATGTGAACCTGGCACTACTCACCGATGGTCTAAAAGCCGAACGAGAGCAGGGTATCACCATCGATGTTGCCTACCGCTACTTTGCCACACCGAAGCGTAAATTCATCATTGCCGACACCCCGGGGCACATCCAATACACCCGTAACATGGTGACCGGTGCCTCGACTGCAAACCTAGCGATTGTCCTTGTCGACGCACGCAAAGGCGTCATCGAGCAAACCTGCCGCCACGCATTCATCGCCAACTTGCTACGCATTCAACACGTCGTCATTGCCGTCAATAAGATGGACCTCGTCGACTACAGCGAAGAGACCTTCGAATCCATCAAGGACGCATTCGAAAAGTTCGCATCACGCCTCGACAACCTCGTCGACATCAGCTTCATCCCACTCTCCGCGCTCAAAGGCGACAACGTCGTCGATTCATCGCAGAACATGCCATGGTATAAAGGGCCAACCCTCCTTTATCATCTCGAGAACGTCTACGTCGGCGCACAAGAAAACCACGTCGACGCACGCTTCCCCGTCCAGTGGGTAATCCGACCACAGAGCGATCAATGGCACGACTTCCGCGGCTACGCAGGACGCGTTGCCGGTGGTGTGTTCAAACCTGGCGATGAAGTCACCGTCTTCCCGTCCGGCTTCAAGACCAAAGTGAAAACTATCCACACTGCCGATGGCGAGCTCGACGAAGCATTCTCCCCGCTCTCCGTAACGATCACGCTGGAAGACGAGATCGACATCTCTCGTGGCGACATGATAGCGAAGGCCAACAACACATCGAAAGTCGGACAAGATATCGAAGCGATGATCTGCTGGTTCTCCAGCGCGCAGAAACTCACCGCCCGCAGTCGTTATGCGATTCGCCATACGACCAACGAGGCCAAAGCAATCGTTAGCGAAATCCGCTATAAAGTGGACATCAACACGCTGCATAAAATCGAAGACGACACCACCCTCGAGCTTAACGAAATCGGGCGTATCGTCATTCGCACATCGTCACCGCTTTTCTACGACCCCTACTCAAGGAACCGCAACACCGGATCCTTCGTGCTGATCGATGAAAAAACCAACGAGACCGTCGGCGCTGGGATGATCATCTAAACAGACCCTTCGCATAGACTCAATTTGCCAAGGCGATTTGAGCCACTTTGAATGCGGCGCGATCAATCGCGTGCGGCGCAGCCGTTATACGCGACGCGACATCATCACCAGCCATTCCTCCCCTTCTCGCCCACGGAAAGTGTGGTTCATCAGGCCCATTCTGCGAATACAGAATCCGCTACTATCGTCGAAAACATCAGTGAAATCCTCGACCGATGTATTGAACGGCGGCCCACCGTCTCCATCCTCTTCCATGGTCAGAAAAAATGCACCGACAAGAAGGCCGCCTCTTCTTACCAAACGTCGCATCACTTCACGATAGGCAATCCGTTCCGCAGGCTGAATGGCGCAGAAACAAGTATGCTCCCAAACCAAGTCGATGGAATCATTCCACTCGTCGCCAAGATGAAAAAGATCGGCATGGCAAAACCTGACATTCTTCGGCGGCTTCATCAGTTCAGCTTGAGCGAGGGCCGCCGCTGAAATATCCATCGCGACCACGTCGGCTTCAGGAAAAATTCTCGCTAGTGCCGCGGCGTCGTGTCCACGCCCACAACCGGGGACAAGAACGCGCAACCGCTTCCCTCGACGCGGCCGCAATTGCCCTAAATAAGGGTGTGGTACCGCCCGATCCCATGGCGTATTTGCTTCTTTGTAGCGAGAATCCCAATCTGTAGACATAATGAAATAAGTCGGAACCAGCATGCTTCGAGTAAACAATGATTGTCAACTCGGTTGCGATACTGCAAGTATTTTCCTGTTACCTTAACGCAGAGACTCACGTCATGGCTCACAAAACTAGCATAAACATCATTCTCACCGTCGGGACCATTGCGGCACTCATTTATGGCGCCATTGTCGGACGTGAATATTTGTCCCAAGGCCCCGCTACAGTCGATGCGCCTCCGCTCGCCGAACTGAAATTCGTCAGTGAACTCGACCCTCAATACGAAATTTTCAATAAAGAAGACTGCCAACTTGATGGCGTGGACGAATGGACTGCTAACGCCATCAAAATTCGCTACCAAGGCCGCGTTTACCAATTTCGGCCCTACTTCGTAGAGACCCCGAAACCCGAACTGCTCGATTCCACGCAAGACATCCTTCGCATACAAGCCGAATACTTTGGCGATCCACCATTGTCCAAACTCATGGAGCAAGGAGAAGCTGCCAATCAGTTCCTTCGCGAAATCCTCACCGAGCGACCGTTTCGTATCATCACCCGCTTCGAGCCCGAGCGAGGGACAAAATCTCTCTACGCATTCATCCAAGTGGATATTGAAGAGAATACTAAAGAAGGTGTCCGCAATATCCGCAAATACCTCTCCGCCATCCTTGTTCGTGAAGGTCTCGCTTCCATCACCGCGAAATCATCACACACGCCCTTCGGTCAGAATGCGCTCGACTTCCGTGGGCATCTCGTCTCCGAGCGAGAGAAAGCCATCAACGATAGATCAGGCATCTGGGCATACAGTCGACTGGCACAAAAGCTCGATGAGCTCCGCCAAGAGCCCGATAGTAAATCCCTTGAAATCGTTGAAGACAACGAAGAAGAGCTTACAACACCCGAGTAGCAGAAGTCGTTCACTCGCCTGCTGACGACTTATCGCCATTATTCTTTTCCATCCCCCACTCTTTCGATTTCTGATTAAATCGACGAGTTTTCGACGGAGTCGTCACCCTCCATATCCTCCATTGCGCGGCAAACATCGAAGCCACCAGACCGACCAACCACATACCCAGAGCCGTCATGGTTGGCTGTAGAACTTGGTAACTGATCACCAACTGTGAGTAGATCAAAAAGTAAACGACTAGCAAAATCGCATACACCGCGCAAACCACGATGCGCCCTAAACGGAGACGCAAAACAATCAAAGTGACAAAAGGCACCACAGCCAGCAGCCCCCAATACCACACCGCTGGCAATCTGGTGAAAACCAACACCGGGTAACGATATTCTCCGCGTTGAATTTCTTTGGTCGCTGCCACAAGTAACCCGGCTGCCGTCACCTCCGCACCGGAGGCCAGCTTCATCCCCGCACTTTCTCGCGCAAGAATTACCACCTTCCCACGTGTATCAGGCACCTTCATCTCACCCGCCATGTTCTCACCCACGCCAGCAACAAAGGAAATCGCCGGCCACCAATCCGACTCCACAACCATCGCAGCGTCCAATGACAGATCGAGACAACCGTGTAAGTCGATCGGCACCCAGCGGTCACGCCAACGGATTGCCGAACCGGGAATCACCTTCACCTCCGATGGATCAACCCGCTCCGCCTGCAATGCACACGCCAATGGCAGCCCAACGACCAATCCGTCGCGAGAACTCGCAACCAGCGGAATTTTCACCCTCCCGTGGGGAGCTTTATCAAAGGTATGGTCAACAGCCAGACGGACGAATGCAGACTTCACACCAGCAAGATCGCCCAAACGTTGGTCTGGAGCATCCATCACCCCATCTACTTCGATCAACAAATCGGGATCACCCTGTAAGGCAGTCGAGGGCAATAGATAAAGCTCGCGCTTCACTTCCGAAGCCCCCGCATCGCCACTGCCCGCATCCGTCACCCCCACCGGTAATACCAGGGGGTAGTGCAGCGCTTTTATCTGAGCGATCAAGGATTGATAATAGACCTCGGGAGCGTCCCACCAACTCATCGGAGAAATCACCCCAAGCACCTTGCAGCGACGGCGGTTTAATTGATCAAAAACCACCGCATAATCGACCGGGCTCGGCGGCCAGTCGTTGTAGAGCAGCGAGTCTTGCTCAGCGAACTGAATGGCAATCACATCAAGCGCTCGCTCGCCTCCTCCTCCGCCATAAGCCAGACCCGAGTAAACCACCCGTTCTCGCGCCGGCTCCACATCGTCGGCGAAAACTTCTGCCTGTTCCTCTTTCGTCAGTTCAATCTGATGAAAGCGTTGCGGTAACAGCGTGGAACGCGCCGACTTCACCACTGCAGCCGAAATCCCTTCGTTCCAATTGTCAATCAGCCCTGTGCGCCCTTGCTCTCGCTCAAGCACAAAACCTACCGCCACCAGCAGCAACATCGCTGGTGTAATCTTCTTCCAAATCGAAGAAGATCGCTGTGGAACATTATATCGGCTGGCTCGCATTCAATCTATTCCACAGAGCATTTCAAGTTCGCAGCTTAGGTCTTCGCACGCCGCGCACCGGTAGACTAAACTCGTTGCCTGACGACGAACACATGCGCAACTCTATCATGAGGGCTAAGCGCCACAAAGTTCACCCGTCCTTGCCAAGTGTAAGTCTCACCGTTGAGCACGTCCTCCACATCATAAGGCGCATTATCCTTGAGCCCGAGGAACTCCATCGGCACCGATAGATTTGTTTGTTGAGAATGTGTATCGTCGAGATTGACGACCACCAACACGCGGTTCCCCGATGACGAACGTTTGGCAAACGCGATCATCTCACTATTCTCGCAATCCACGAACTCCAGGTTCGCATACTCATGGAAGGCAGGATGCGCATTCCGTATACCATTCAGCTTGGCGATAAACTCAACAATTCCCGGCGCATTCCAATCGCGATCCACGAGCTGATATTTCTCCGAGTTATTGTATTCCTCTTTTGGCGGAAACGGATCGTTCTCGCAAAATTCGTAGCCGGAATACATTCCCCAACAAGAAGACATCAGCGCCGCCAATGCCGCACGGATTTTAAACTTCGACGCCGAGGCATTCCACAGTTCAAATGGCAAAATATCCGGTGTGTTCGGCCAAAAATTCGCACGGTAGTATTCCGCCATGTCGGTTTTCGTCAGCTCGGTAACGTAGTCCGTGAGCTCTTTTTTATTCGTCCGCCAAGTAAAGTAACTATAGCTCTGCGAATATCCAATTTTGCCCAGGGTCTGCATCATCTTCGGACTCGTGAACGCTTCAGCGAGGAACTGAATATCCGGATGTTCCGATCGCACTTCCCCAATCATCCATTCCCAAAATGCCACAGGTTTGGTGTGCGGGTTATCGACACGGAAAATGCGCACACCCTTGTCGATCCAAAACATCAGAATATTCTTCATCTCCTGCCAGAGATTCCGCCAATCCTCACAATGGAAGTTTAGCGGGTAGATGTCCTGATATTTCTTCGGTGGGTTCTCTGCATACTTGATCGACCCATCAGGACGTTGAAAAAACCAATCGGGATGGTCCTTCACATACGGGTGATCCGGCGAGCAATTGATCGCAAAGTCCATCGCAACCTCAAGCCCTCGCTCCCTCGCCTGGTCACACAGCCAAACAAAATCAGCCACCGTGCCCAACGCGGGCTCCACCGCATAATGGCCACCCGTAGCACCGCCAATTGCCCATGGAGAACCCACATCGCTCGGCTCGCAATTTGTTGCATTGTTCTTTCCCTTGCGGTGCGCCTCACCGATCGGATGGATCGGCGGAAAATACACCACATTAAACCCCATTCGCTTCGCGTGATCGAGCAATGGCACACCGTCACGCAAGGTCGCATGACGCGATGCATCGCCAAATGCAGAGCGAGGGAAAAACTCATACCACGCCGAGAACCGCGCGCGCTCCGATTCCACAATCACCGGGTAAACCGTCTCGCATAACGTGATCAACTTACGATCTGCCCAAGTGTTCATGACGGAGCCAACCGATTCCGAACACAGTAGCTCGCGAACATCCGCCACGCTCAAGGTTGGTAACAACTCAGCCATCCGAACCAGCTCCTTTGCAACCTCGTCATCGCCGCCGCGTCGTGCTCGCCGTGCCGCACCACGAACCAACAATGCCGCCTCCGCAATCTCCACCGACAAATCTTCCTGACCCGCATCGTGCTTCTTGATAAACTCACCCTTCCACGTCTCGAAAAGTTCCGGCCATCCCGCCACAGAATATTCGTAGCGCCCTGGCTCATCAAAACGCACACTCGCCGCCCATCGATCATTCTCCAAAGAATGCATCGTCACCTCCGTCCACGTTTCGTCGCCAGCTTTGCGCCACAGCAGTGCCACATCGATCAAATCATGACCGTCCTTAAACACATCCACCTCGACATCCACCGACTCATTCACCACCCGCTTCACAGGATAGCGTCCACCATCCACTGCCGGGCTGACCCCTGAAATTACTACACTGGGGGCAAACGTTTGCTTTCGATTCGAATTGAATTCATTCATAGCTCTAGATCGTTATCTTGGCACCACTTCAAAAAGTGCCTTATCATATGGGAGAGTGGTTCCTCATCAATAGAAAGCGAAAAATTCAATCCATTAATTCGCCAACGCTCGAAGAAACGCCCAATCACAAAAAAAGTACCATCCTGCTTATCGCACTTGAAAACTACCACAATTCCAGGGCATTCTAAGAAACGAACCTAAAACTCTCTACCACCATGAAACTTCTGACCCTGATCTTCGCTCTTTTCGCTCTAATTTCCTGCTCTGATCAACAGACCGAGGAACCACCGGAAAACCCTCTGCCACCATCACCCACAGAGACTGAAGAAAAAACCGTCGGTGAAAAAATCTCCGAAGGCGGCACGCACGCCTCGGAAAAACTTGGCGAAGCCGTCGACAAGGGGATGGAAAAATCCGAAGAAGCCGCCGAAAAAGCCAGACTAGGCATTCTCAAAGGCGTCGATAAACTCGGCGATAAAATGCGCGAAGGTGCCGACAAGATCGACGAACTCACCGAAAAGCCCAATGACAACAGTGATGCCCCCACAGAATAAGTTCCTCGTCTTTCACCGCAAGCGCCCGGGGCAATGGGACTGCCAACTGCACATCACTAAAAAGAAGCTGCCTACACACGACCTGAATTCCCTGCGTAACGCGCTCGGCCAACTAGCCGCCTCCGGAGCGCAGATCACTCCAATGGACTGATGCGATAAAACGTTTGTAGCACATCCTCATCTGGCCTGGCCCAAATGGTGTTGTTTAAAGAGCGTCACCGGCACGTTTGCTTCCAGAGACCCGAAATACGGCTTAATGAGCTCGATTCCCGGGAGATGCCTTAACCCGAGTGATTTTTGCTTGCCTCCCGCAGCACATTCACCTGCAACTTTCCGGCATGAACGATCTCCAGTGGTGTCATGCCACCCAGCTCGCCATCGAGTTCGAACGGCGCACGATGTTCCGAGGTGATTTTTAAGGTCTTGCACTGGAACCCAAAGAAATCGCTGCCGCTTTTCGGAAGATTCCCAAGGGCGACCGCATGAAAAAACTTCAGCAGCACTGCCAATTCCTGCTTACAGAAAACCACCACATCGAGCAAGCCGTCGTCGTTCTCCGCCTCCGGAAAAAACTTCAGCGGCCCACCGTAGCGCTTGCCATTTCCAACCAGCACGAACGCCGCATCAATCGGCGCGTCCAAGGTGTCAGCATCGACACTTAGCGTCTCGTGCGACTCGCCGAATATCCGCATCGCATTGAGTACATAGGACATCGGCCCGGCAAGCTGTTTAAATTCATAGGAAGTCTCATCGATCACCGCGGCATCAAAGCCAATCCCCGCCAACTGAATGAATGGCTTTCCGTTGCCCGTCCATACATCGACCATCCGACTGCCCCCCCTTTCAATGACCCGCCAGCAGCGCTCCAGATGATTCATCGGCAGACCGAGCTCGAGTGCAAAAACGTTTGCCGTGCCCATGGGCAGCACCCCGAAAGCGACGTCGCGCTTACTGTCCGCGTTCAGCACACCTTTGATCACCTCGTTAATCGTCCCATCGCCACCCGCGGCCACAATCTGGCGCGCACCACTTCGCACCAACCGTTCAGCAATATTCGTCGCATCACCAGGCCCTCCGGTTGGCACCAGATCGATCAAAGGCGACAAAGCCTGAAGCATTGCCCCCTTATTGGCGGAGTTCCCGCCCTTTGAAGCCGGATTATAAATCACCGGAATAGTCTGCCGCGCATCGCTCATCATTATCGCACAACTTAATAAACGTCGCGCTGATAACGTTTGGACTTCTTCAGGTCTTCGACGTAATACTCGGCAGCATCGCGCTTAAGACGAGCTTCTTTCATCGCCACTGCGATGAGCGCCTCGTTGACATCGTGCGCCATCCTCGATGCATCTCCGCAGACGTAGAAGTGCGCGCCTTCTTCGAGCCACGCGAACACCTCTTTCGAGCGCTCCAAGATCTTATGCTGAACGTAAACCTTTTCTTTCTGATCGCGCGAGAACGCGACGTCGAGATTTGTGAGAGTTCCGTCCTTAAGATGCTTCTGCCATTCGAGTTGGTAGAGGAAATCGTAACTGTAACGCTGATCTCCAAAGAACAACCAGCTCTTGCCATCGGCACCTTCGGCGGCGCGTTCTTCGATAAATGAGCGGAAAGGAGCAACGCCGGTGCCGGGACCGACCATGATGATCGGCACGTTCCCACGTTTCGGTAGTTTAAAGTTCTTGTTCGCGTGGGTGTAGACATTAACCGTGCCATCCACCGCCAAATCATCGGCGATAAATGTGGAGGCAACCCCTTTGCGGTCCCGACCGTGAGCATTGTAACGCACCGAGGCAATCGTCAGGTGCACCTCATCGGGGTGCGCTTTGATGCTCGATGAGATCGAATACAAACGCGGTGGAAGTTTCCGCAACAGCCCTGTGAAGTCTTCGGCAGCGAGACCTGAGATCGGGAAATCTTCGAGCACATCAACGATTTGACGTCCCCACAGATAGTCCTGCAGATCTTTCTTGTTCTCTGGATCGAGCATCTTGGTGAGCTTATCCGAGTTCGCCAACGCATTGTATTTCTTCAAGATGGTCGGAGAAACATCGGTGATATCAAAATTCTCCGTTAATGCATCGCCGAGTGCGCGCTCGCCTCCACCCTTGACCTCGACTTTGCGGTTAGCATCAAACCCACCCGCTTTAAGGATCGACTCGACGACGTCGGGCGCGTTTTTCGGAATCAAAGCCAGAGCGTCACCGGCATCATAGCTCATCCCCGAGCCAGCAAGACCTAGCTCAATGTGCCACGTTTCTTTGGACGACCCCTCACCATTCAACATCACGCGATCGAGTAATGGCGCAGGAAATGGATTTTTCTTGCCGTATGCAACACCCGCTGCAGCAACGGCCGGCACAGCGGCTACCGCTGCGCCACCTGATGAGCCACGCTTGGCATTGAGCGCCTCGACAACTTTACCAAACCACTCTTCGTGAGTGTCGTCGTAGTCCACATCGCAATCGACGCGGTCGACGATGCGGTTCGCTCCAAGCTCGGTCAATCGGCGATCGAACTCTTTTCCGCACTCGCAGAATTTTTCGTAACTGGTGTCGCCCAAAGCGCACACCGAAAAGTTTAAGCCATCGAGTTTCGGCGCATCCCCGCTCATGAACTCCTCAAAGAACGAAACGACCGCATCCGGTGGCTCGCCGTCACCCCAGGTGCTCACCACCAGCAAGGCATTCTGCGCCTCTTGAAAATCTTTGAACGTCGCATCGCCGAGACTCTTCATCTTCGCGGTAAATCCTTGGCTCTTTAAAGCGGCCACATCATCGGCTGCCAGACCTTCCGAATTTCCGGATTCCGTGCCGAAAAACACCGTCACTGGTAACTTGGCCGCAGCGGGCGCGGCTACTGGAGCCGCGGAAACCCCGCCGGAAGCAGCGGCAACACCTGCCAAAAACCCGCCTAACCACGTGGTTTGACCAGAGTCGAGGCCAGCAAGCAATTGATTGAGGGATTGCCGTTGATCGGCGGAAAAAGGAGCGGATTCGGGAAGCTGCATAAACTGATAAGGATTGTGAGGATTCAACCTTTAGCGAGATTTCTACTCGCTGCAAACGACTACTGCACACTATGTATGGCGCGGCAGGATGGCTATTATGCCACAGCACCGCCCATTCTCAAGTCACCGACGGTATTTCCAGTAAGACAGATCACTGGCTCCGTGAATTTTCGAACCTCGCACCAGAAATCACTCACTTGCACTATCCATAGCTCAAATCCAGCGTTCATCCTACTGAATCCACTTGCCTACAACGCGCGACGTGGCAATGTTCCCTTCAACGTTACCCACGAGACCACATGTCCAGACCATCTATTTACATCTGCGGAATCATCCTCGTCGCCCTCATGGCGTTTTTCTTCCTCAAATACGGGGCCTTGGTCTTTGCCATGTTCACGTCAGGCCATGGCGGCCCCTACTAGGGAAGCGTAGATATCGTCGCATACTCAGTATGCCTTTGGGACGCTAAACAAGCGGCAATGATCCCTTGGCTCAAACCCGCAGACAGTGAGTAGTAGCGGGTGGACATTCTTGCCCTACGATACTCATCAATGGAACGCATCACCCTCCGAGAAGCGACCGACGGCGATAAAGCGCTTCTTTTCGACCTGCACGAGCGATTATTCCGCAGTCACATCGCGGAGATCTGGGGGTGGGATACCACGCAACAAATAGAAATATTCGAGCGCGAATGGACCACGTCACGAGTCCGACTGGTGGAATTCGACGGTCTATATGCAGGCGTCATCCAACAATGCGAGCACGATGATCACACTTTTCTTCTGAACTTCGCTGTGGACGTCCCGTTTCAATCGCGCGGAATCGGCAGCCACCTGATCGAAATGCTCAAAGGCGAGTCGATGGAGCAAGGCAAAGCACTTCGCTTGAATGTCTTTCGAACCAACCCAAGAGCTCAGGAGTTCTATCATCGCCATGGGTTTACCATCGCTAAACATGGCGAGAACGGATGCACAATGATGTGGAAGGCCACGGCAGAGGCAGGGGGTGCGAAATTTCAGAAATAACACCGAAGCCATAGCGCCCCGAAGACTAAATCATAGAGAACCACTTGATGTCAGGCATGAATGTCATCAAGTATTCGAAAGAAGCGGTCGCATCTATGCTCCTCTTATGCGGTATCCCCTGAGGACTTCCAATCTTGCCTATCCGGGAGCTCAGAACGAACGCCCTCACAATTCGGCGATGCCGCATAAAATGTAGGTTAGACGTGTCGGCTAACATCTCCTCTCCGGCGCATAACCACGTGACCAAAGGTTTTACGTGGCAGCCGCACTTTCCCACCACCCGCCGGCGCTTACAAAGCCGCCGCTACAGAAACCAGACTCTCGTTTTGTAACCGTGATTCATGCGTGTTTTCTACTAAAGAGATTGATCCGATGGACGAATTGATTAGCGTTCGTGCATGAAGATTTGCACGCTGCTGGTTACTACCGTTTCCTTGACCCTTTGCTCTTTTGCAGGTGTTCAGGATGAATGGACCGAAACGTCACAGAAACTCACCAAAGTCAGCAGTGAATTCTCAGTGAAGGAAAGAGAACTTCGCACCGCAGGCGAAGGTTCCACAGAGTTGGAGGCAAAAGCTCGTGACGCGTTCGCCAAGTTTCTCCAAGCGATGGAGGACCATGCTGAGCTGAAACCTTACGTCGACAAACAGAGAGCCTTGGAAGCCGATCTCGAAACTGCCATTCAAGAAAACGAAGACAACAACCGACAATCCGCTGTGTTTGCGTTGCAGAAATTGAAAGGCGAGCAAATGGCAGCCGCGCTTAAAATCCCAGAAATTCTCAAGCTCAAAGAAGCCGCCGACTCCGCCACTCAGAAAGCACAGGAAGCCTTGGTGAAATCCGATCCCGAAGCGCAGGCTCTGCTCGCCAAACGACAAAAGCTTCTCGACCGCCTCTCGGAGCTTTCCGCAAAGGCGGGCGCGTCTGAGTAGGGCTCCTGGGTTATCGGTAAAAAGTTATTTGTTATACCAAATCTTGGTATCGATCGAGTGTGGCGTTGGTTAATCGTGAGCTACTTGTGCGCGGCGAATCGTCATGTTTTTTATTCGAAAACGGCATGATACCAATTCCAAATAACATCATCCATCAACGCGGGCCTTCCCCAGAGAGTCACCATTCACAGTCCCCATCGCGTATCCGCCTTGCCTGGCTCAGGCATTACTTCAGAACGGAGGCAGAGGCTAAGGCGGCGATGCCTTCCTTTCGTCCGACAAACCCCATGGTCTCATTGGTGGTCGCTTTGATACCTATCTGATCTGCGTGCAGCCCGAGAGCTTCGCCAATATTGGCTTTCATGGCTTTCACGTGCGGAAGAACTTTCGGGGCCTCGGCGATCAAGGTGCTGTCGATGTTGATGATTTCCGCATGCAGCAAGGCCAACTCCTGACCGACCTTTCTCAAAATCTCCAATGAGCTGATACCCTCAATCGTCGGATCATTCGGTGGAAAGAAATGCCCGATATCCGGCAGACCAACGGTGCCAAGCAGCGCATCGGCGATGGCGTGACAGAGCACGTCGGCATCGGAGTGACCAAGTAGACCTAACTCTGAGGGGATGTCCACACCACCGAGGATGCACTTACGCCCTTCGGCGAACTGATGAACGTCGTAACCAATGCCGGTGCGGTAGTGTTTTTGAGTCATAGGTAATCTTGTAGGCTAGCCGTGTCGGTTAGCGGATTAATGAACAGCGAGCAGAGCTCGGACATTTTAGGTGTTGGCCGACACGTCCAACCTACAGTCCTGAGCCACGCTTAGACGCAATATTTCTCTAAAGGAAGGTTTCCATTCGATGCGCAGATGTAAAGTTTTCCGTCGGCGGATGGGCTCTGTGCGAGGTGAACGTGACCACCCGCGGCTTCGACCAATAGATCGCCGGCGGCGATGTCCCAGATGCTGATTTGTTCCTCGATGTAGGCGTCGAGTCGCCCGGCCGCGATGTAGGCCATGGCAAGGGCTGCACTTCCCATGAGACGTGATTTACGCACTTGATAGGCGATCTCCTTATAGCGCTCGAACCCGGCGTCGAGCGATTCCTTGCTCTTGGAAAACCCAACCGTAACCATGGCCTCGCCCAAGGTATCGCGTTCACTCACGCGGATCGGCTGCCCGTTACAGGTTGGCTTGTCACCGCGCGATACCGCAAACATTTCGTTAAGGATAGGGTCGTAGATGACGCCGACGATGGATTCATCCTCATACTGCAGCGCGATCGATACACAGAAGTGCGGGATGCCGTAGAAGTAATTCACCGTGCCGTCGATGGGGTCGACGATCCAATGAAAATCGCTCTCCTGATCACCGGCAATCCCCTCTTCACCAAGAATGGCGTGGTCGGGAAATGACGCGAGCAACTCTTTAGTGATCAGTTCCTGGCTCTCGCGGTCGAGAGCAAGTTTGATATCGTAGGCTTCCTTGGCATCAACCTCGAGCGGTTGGTGGAAGTTTTTCCGAAGAAGTTCGCCAGCATTGCGAGCGGCGGATTCGGCGACGGCGAGAAAGGCGTGAAGTTCGTCCTGAGTGGGCATGATGAGATCAATAGAGAGCAGAAAGTCGTGGGGAGAAAGGGCAAATTTACGCTACAGTCTCAAAGCGAGCCATTACGATTGGCTCCAATAAATCTATATCCGGGTAATATGAATCGTTGGTTACTTGACCTAATTTTGTGCTCTGCTTCTCTTTGCTGTATGTCCTGCCAGAATGATCAAGACGAAGAAAGTGGTTTTCCAAAAGCTGATGACACGTGGCCAGAGAAGTCGGCCTACGAGGAATGGCGTAACCCTCGCCGCGGTTCGTCAAACCCAGAAGAGACGACCAATGCGGTGTGGAAATGGTTGATTGAGACTGAGATGAATCCCTATGCCGCAGCCGAGGGTTATGATGCTCCCGATGCGTTCAAATCAGGTCCAGGCTGGACTGTCGATCGCTTCGGAATGTCTTCGACCCAACTTCCAGATGGGAGCGTAGTTTTAATCGCTGGCGAGCACGAAGATTCCTACGATCCTGATTTCTACATCTACAACGATGTGATTGTGAAATCAGCTGACGGCACGGTGAAAATCTTCTGCTATCCCGAAGACGTGTTCCCTCCGACCGATTTCCACTCGGCTACGCTAGTTGGTGATAAGATCTACATCATTGGATCGCTCGGATACCCGAAAGATCGGCAGCCGACTACCACACAGGTGTGTGTGCTTGATCTGCACACTTGGAACATGACCAAGTTAATCACGAAAGGCGAACCCCCACATTGGCTTTCTGAACAAGAGGCAAAGTTCGATAAGGAAACGAACACAATCCTAGTGAGTCGGGGGCAGATCTACCCTAATGCCGAGAAAGGAGGATTATTCGAGAACATCGATGATTATGCGCTAAACCTCGAAACGCTGGAATGGAAGCGCCTTACGAGGCGTCAGTGGCCACGCTTCGTGTTTTCTGGTGGTGATGGATTAGGAACCTCTGAAGAACCGGCCTACAAAAAGTTTTCATCTGAGCTGATTCGAGACAGCTCCGAACCGAAGTCGTCAGACATGAGTTCCTTCGTCGAATTTGCTGCGGTCGGATATGCAATCGAGCGTATCCAGCCAAGCGTTCCTTTCGAAAACGTCGAAGGCCCGAAAGATGAAGACGGTTGCGATGATGAACCGTTTGTAAAACGATTCAAAGTCAATGGCGTAGTCGTCCGCTACGAGCAAGGCCTCGATACTTGGACGCTGACTATCGAAGGGGACTTGCCAAGGGATGTCGTGGCTTCATTGCGAGACGATCTAACGACAAAACTGAGGGAGATCTTCGAGGTCGAAGTCTCATCCGAAGAATTAAAGTCGCCAGAGTAGCTCGGCGCGTTACGGCTCGATCTCAATCGCTTATCAACTGTTTGAACCAGTCCCGAATCACTTTTCTCTCCGGGATATCCCTAAGCACCCATGTGTCCGTGTGATCGGAGAACGGCAGGGATAGAAACGTAAAATTACCATTCGGCAGAGCCTTGGCCAGATACTCCCTGGTTTGCTCTACGTCTTGCTCGTGACTAATGAACTGAGGCCGCCCCTTGAGTCGCCTCAGTCGCGAGGAAGCTCCCTCAGCCGTGCTGTCCGGCCACCGCCTTACACCCTCATAGTGACTATGACAGATAAATCCCCGCCACAGCGAGGCAATCTCGTCATCGTGAAGCCCAATGAAATTGCAAGCAATGGCTCCTCGAGAAAATCCTGCTAAAATCAGCTTTGAAGAGTCGCCTCCGTAATCATCGCAAACCTGTCTTACAGCCTGCTTGCAGTAATCAACCGTGGCCTCGACATCGCCCCACCATTGTGCGGCATTATGTCCATTCTCCTTATCCACGAAAGGCAGACAAATCCAGATGACGCCCTTGCCCCCAGAAATACCGTAGCCGAGATCGCACTCGTCCACGGTGCCCTGACTGTTCATCCATTTGTTTCCTGAGTACTCGACAATAACTGGATATTTCCTTCCCTTCTTCCAGTCGGTTGGCAGATACAGAGCGTGATAGATGCCGGTGCCCTCATACTTGGGCAAGACCATTGTTACCCGTCTTCCAGCGGCCGGCGTATCGGTCACCACCGGAGGAGTAGTCAGATCAGGAGCAACTGATTTAAGATCCATGGAGAATAAACATGGAGCAGTGGCAAAAATCAGAAGGAAAATCCGCGTGATGTTTCTGATCATTAGTATTTAGCTATGGCCCAAGTGCCTCTATACCTGACCGATGTTGCGCTACGAATTCAGGATCAATGATTTAGTGATACATTGACCGTCATGCCATACGACTACGGCGCTATCTCAATCACTTTGCCATTTTTCCACCCGATCAGTGGCATGCCAAGGCGCTTGTGTTCAGCGCGAAGCTTGCGCGAAGCACGATGCTGGGCGCGCATCGCGATGCGGGCAAATTCCGGCAGGTCTTTCGCCGGAATAGGCTTGAGCGTTTTGACGTTAGATTTGATCATCGGTTCCTGAGAAATTGCTCGACCTCGACAATACCATGTTCGGCACTATTTGCCAAGGGAATGAAACGGGGCGTATTCGCATTCCAAAAACACCATTCGTCCGCCAAGGGCAAATAGATCTCCGTAAGATTACGCATGATGCGCGGGTAGCGGCGGTGAATATCGACATCGGGCACGTGGTGACCGCCTTTTTTTACCCGCTGTTTCACGCGTCGAATCGATTCCTCCGGTGAGGCAAGCCAGAGAAAGTGAAGAATAACCTGATATCCAGCGTCTTTGGCATTGCGAATGGTCAACGCGTGGCCGCGTCCGCTAATCGTGGACTCCAGGGCAAAATCAGCTTTGCGTTCGGTGAGCTCGCGACACTCCTCGATCAATATCCGCCCCGCCTTAAACCCGACGGATGCCGGATCAAAGGGCGATAGGCCGCGCGCAATCTCGTCGGCATTCACGAAGCGCGTTCCCTTCATCTCGTGGGTCAGGAACTCCGCGGCGAAGGTGGTTTTCCCCGCGCCGTTCGGTCCTGTGATCAATAATAAAGTCGGGCGTGTCATGTCTGCGGTGTGGTGATCCCATCGATGATGCGGGTAGCGAGTTCGCGCTTGGCGCCTGAGGCGGTGAAGACTTCACCATTTCGGCTGAGAAGGGTGACTGAGTTATTATCCGACTCGAACCCAGAGTTTGGAATCGAGACGTCGTTGGCGGCGAGGAAATCGCAACTTTTCCGCAGCAACTTATCCTGTGCATTGGCGATGAGGTTTTCCGTCTCAGCAGCAAACCCAACGAGCGTGCCCGTGAACCCTAAAGGCTCTCTCATCGATCCAAGGATGTCTTGTGTAGGAACGAGCTGAAGGGTCATCGTGTCCTGACCCGATTTTTTGATCTTTTGTTGGGCGGGATCGGCCGGTGTGAAATCCGCAACGGCTGCACAGAGGATCGCGAGATCGATTGTGCTGATGTTCGACGAGACAGCAGCATACATTTCCGCGGCCGATGTGACATTAACGCGATGAACTCCAGCCGGCGTGGGAAGATTCACCGGCCCGGCAATAAGCGTGACCTCATGACCAGCGGCAACAGCTGCATCGGCGAGCGCGAATCCCATTTTCCCCGACGAGCGGTTGCCAATAAATCGCACCGGATCAATCGCCTCATGGGTGGGGCCGGCGGTGATGAGGACACGAAGTGGTGAAGCTGGCATACTCGTGGTTTTACAAGGTTGCTGATTTCCTGAGTAGCTAATTTCGTAAGAAATTGGTGGTTCGAAAACGTGTTTTGCTATCGGTCATCGCTCAGCCAAGCTCTCACGAACTCGGCTACAGGTGGACGGCCATGCTCTCCCGAGCTTAGCACCATTTTTCTTGAATACGCTCGACGATGCCGTCGACTTCCCAAAGGCGACCGGTGCCTTCGTAGCCGCAGGCGAGGAGTCCGTCTTCAGGGCCGATAAATTCCGTTCCGCGCTGTTTCAGTGTCTCGACATTGGCTTGTGTGGCTGGGTGTTCCCACATCTTCCCGTTCATCGCGGGTGCCATCAGCAGCGGCGCTTTGGTCGCGAGGTAAATCGCACCCATTGCATTGTCCGCCAAACCGTGGGCGAACTTGGCAATGACGTTGGCGGTGGCGGGCGCGATCACCATCAAGTCGGCATTATCAGCGAGTTCGATGTGCCCGGGGTGCCACGATTCCTTTTCGTCGTAGAGACTGGTCGTGACGGGAAACTTCGACAACACCTGCAAGGTCAAGGGCGTGATAAACTCGGTAGCGTCACGGGTCATCACGACATGCACTTCGTGACCAAGCTTGGTGAGTTTGCTAGTAAGGTCCGCCGCCTTGTAGGCAGCGATCGATCCGGTGACGCCGAGGACGATGTTCATGATATTGAGTAGCTTGTAGCAGGTAGGAAGTAGTATGGGGCGGCTGCGCCGCTAAAACAGTTCGGCTTGTTCGGCGGTGATGAGGTCGTCGGAAAGGTCTGGGGCTGGGATGTCTCCGATGAGACCTGCGGGCGTTCTCATGCGGCAGGAGCGGAGACGTTCACAATGCAGAATGGAGCGGAAGCGCTCGAGGTCGCGCTCGGGTGTGTCGGAGACGATGGCGTAGCGGTATTCGCGCCAGTGCTTCATTTCTTCGAGGGCATTATAAAGACGCAAGCGCATCTGATCATCGGTTTCGGTGCCGCGACCCGACAGACGGTTTTTGATCTCTTCCATGCTGGGCGGAAGAATAAACACATCGACAAGTGCGTTGCGGATGAACGGATCCTCAGAGGCGCGGATGAGCTGCGCACCTTGGATATCGATGTCCATGATCACGTCGCGGCCAGCTTCCAGAAAGGCGACGACTTCGGACTTCAAGGTGCCGTAGCAGTTGCCGTGAACTTGCGCCCACTCAAGGAAATCCCCGTGGATGGCGCGGTGCATAAATTCCTCCTTGGTGAGGAAATGATAGTCGATGCCATTTTGCTCACCCTCACGCGGTGCGCGGGTGGTGCACGAGATGGAATACGCGCAATCTTCTAAATCGCGCGCTTTACGGCAGACGGTCGTTTTGCCGGAGGCGGTGGGGCCGGAGACCATGCAAAGCAGGCCGATGCGGTCGGGACGAGACATTGTTGAGTAATGAGTAGAGGGTATAGAGTAGAAAGGGATCTGCTTATCAGAGCGTCGAGGCTATTCGATGTTTTGCACCTGTTCGCGGATTTTTTCCAGCTCGGTTTTGCAGGTGACTACGGATTGGGCGATCTGCGCGTCGTTGGCTTTTGATCCGATGGTATTGACCTCGCGGTGCATTTCTTGAAGGAGGAAATCGAGCGGGCGACCACAGGGATCGGTGCCGTCGAGCAGTGCGGTGAACTTTTCAAAGTGACTGCTTAGGCGGGTGGTCTCTTCGGAAATATCACAACGATCGGCGAACAACGCCACCTCGGTGACAAGGCGCGGGTCGTCGAGCGGAACGTCCACTTCGGTATTGGCGATGCGTTCGTGAAGAACTTTGCGATAGTGTGTCACCACTTCGGGCGAACGCTCGGCAATGGTGGCAACTTCAGACGCGACTAGTTGCAAGCGTTGACGCAGATCATCACCGAGGTGCTCACCTTCGGTGGCGCGCATCCCATTCCATGCGTCGATGGCGATGCGCGTTGCCGCTTCGAGCGGTGCGGTGAGGTCTTCGGTATCGACGGAAGTTTCCTCGACGGTGAGCACACCTGGGAGGCGAAGAATTTCTCCAGCGTCCAGCGTGACCTGGCTCTCATCGGTGGCGAGTAATTCGGCTAAGGCGCGTTTGTATTGTCCAAAGAGTTCGACATCGGTTTTCACTTCGCGGTCGTTGCCGGCCACACGCTCGACCACTACTTTGGCAGTCACCCGCCCGCGGGCTGCGCTCTGCTGAATCAACTTCCGCACCGCTGGCTCGAGCGATTGAAGATCACGCGCGAGCGTAACCCCGATATCGAGTTGCTTGCGATTGACCGATGAAATCTCCACCGACAATTGAAAATCTGCGCCGTCAGCGCTTCCGCGACCGAATCCGGTCATGCTCATGATGCTTGCCATACAAAGTGAACATGCAGTCGATTTCTCACAATGACAAGCCACAGGGCGCACAAGCGATATCATGTGCCGGAAAGCGGCCAAAGTGTAACCACTTCGGCTACGACGAGAAACCCACGCGATGCTTGTGCGAGGAAGCGCGACCGAGACGATAAACTCAGCACAGATCAATTCTTGAGCTTGGCGGCCAGCGATTCGGTCGATACGTTTTCATCATGAACGATCTCGATATCGCACAGGCCGCTGAGATGAAGCCCATCGTCCCGCTATTAGAGGAGAAGCTTGGCATCCCCATGGAATTTTTAGAGCCTTATGGTCACTACAAAGCGAAGATTTCTCTCGACTACGCCGACCAAATTAGCGACCGCCCCGATGGAAAACTCATTCTCGTCACCGCGATCAGTCCGACACCGGCTGGCGAAGGGAAAACAACGACCACAGTCGGCCTTGTCGATGCGATGAACCGTTTGGGCAAGAAAACCGTCGCGTGTTTGCGCGAGCCATCGCTAGGGCCATGCTTTGGAATCAAGGGCGGCGCTGCCGGCGGCGGATACGCACAGGTCGTGCCCATGGAGGATATTAACCTCCACTTCACCGGCGATTTCCACGCCATCGGCTTGGCGAACAATCTGCTCGCCGCAATGGTCGACAATCACATCCATCACGGCAACGAACTAAAAATCGACCAACGCCGTGTGATGTGGAAACGCGTCGTCGACATGAACGACCGGGCACTGCGCGAGATCACCGTCGCCCTCGGCGGCCTCGGCAACGGATTTCCTCGGACGGATGGGTTCGATATCGTGGTGGCTAGCGAAGTGATGGCGATCTTCTGTCTAGCGACATCGTTGAAGGAACTGCGCGAGCGATTGGGAAACATCGTCGTCGGATATCGACGCGACCGCGTGCCAGTGACCGCTCGCGAACTAAAAGCGCACGGTTCAATGACGGTTCTCCTCAAGGACGCGTTTCAACCGAATGCCGTGCAAACCTTGGAAGGTAACATCGCACTGATTCATGGTGGTCCGTTTGCGAACATCGCCCATGGCTGTAACTCCGTGATCGCCACCAAACTTGGCCTCAAACTCGCAGACTACGTGGTGACCGAAGCTGGCTTTGGCGCGGATCTCGGTGCGGAAAAATTCGTTAACATCAAGTGCCGGAAGTCCGGACTGCGTCCTGACGCAGCAGTGGTCGTGGCTACCGTGCGCGCGTTGAAATACCACGGTGGCGCAGCCTTGGCGGATCTGAAAAACGAAGATCTTGCCGCCTTGGAAAAGGGCATGGAAAACCTCGAACGCCACGTCCGCAATGTCCGAGAACATTTTGGACTACCCTGTGTGGTAGCGATCAACCGTTACACCGCAGACACCGAGGCAGAGATCGAGATGCTGCGCAGTCGACTATCGCATTTGCAGGTCCACGTCGTGCTCGCAGAGCATTGGCAAAAAGGCGGCGCTGGTGCGGAAGACCTCGCCCGCGAAGTGCTCGGCGTGATGGAGCGAACGAAATCGAACCTGCGCTTCACCTATCCCGATGAAATGCCGCTGTGGGAGAAAATGGAAACGCTTGCAAAGAAGATTTACCGCGCTGGAAAAGTCGTGGCAGACACCAAAGTGAAGTCACAGTTGAAGCGCATGGAGAAAATGGGCTACGGACATTACCCGATCTGCGTCGCGAAAACGCCGTTCTCGTTCTCCGCCGACTCCAAACTGCTCGGCGCACCGCGCGACCACGTCGTCAAAGTCCGCGAAGTCAGACTCGCCGCCGGTGCGGAATTCATCATCATGATCTGCGGCGACGTCATGACCATGCCCGGCCTGCCGAAAGAACCTGCCGCAGCACGCATCGACCTCGACGATAACGGCACGGTTGTCGGGTTATTCTGATCACAGTCCTGATGGGGTGGAAAAATCTCGCGCAGAGGCGCAGAGGTTGATGCTGCTTTTACAAGAAGATCTAGAAGGACGAGATGCATGAAGGCAGGGATGAAGACAGCATCGTTTCCCGAGGTCATTCACACTCAAAATCATGAGTGTCTTCTTTTGTCTCCCACTACGCTTATTCTTTCTTCAGTTCGTCTAGAAACGTGAGTAGTTCCTTGCTGCGGGGTTCCTTGCCCACGTTTTCCCATTTACCATCAATCCGTTCCTGCTTGTCAACAAGCTCAGCCGCCATCGCCCTGTAGGAATTACCGTCAGCATATGGTTTGTCAGGATCTGATCCGGCCTCAATGAGAATCCGAACGATCTTTTTCAAGTTTGCGAGTTGTTCCTCACGATCTTCATCATTGTAACTTGAAGGAAAAGAATAGGCGAGGGGCGGCAGACCATCGATGTCGTTGTAATCCACTTTGGCACCACGCCTGACTAATAGTTCTACAACTGATGCCCTTTGATTGATGACCGCAAGATGAAGGGGTGTTCTGTTTTTTCTTTGCGGCCCACCTACTCCGCACGGCAAGGGTTCCGGCTCGCCAGACTTGGCTTCAATATTTGCACCCCGATCTATGAGAAGTTTAATAACCTCAACAGATCCTGCACTGGCTGCCCTATGGAGGGGTGTCTCTTCGTCGGGATCGAGGCCTTCAATGTGCCAACCTCGATCAAGTAGCAGGGCAAGAACACTCACTCGGTTAAGCGATGCTGCCTCGTGGATAACAGGCGAATCTGTGAGAAATTCACTAGAATTTGGTGGAGCTTGAGGCATGAGAAATTCAGAGACAACAGGTGCTCTAACTGGAAAGGAAGTAAGTTGTCCAATGTCCCTACCATCGTCGATAGTGCTCTGAGTATTTTCAGCGAGAGGATGTGCCAGATTAGCGAGAGCAAGCGCTACTTGGGTATGTCCGTTGACAATCGCCTTACGAAGGCAAGCATCCAGTTGCTCGTTGGAATAACACAGGTCGTCATTTTGTTGCGAAAGCAGGAAGTTGACCGTTTCCGTTTTTCCATTTGTCGCTGCATAAATCAGTGGCGATCTTCCGGAGTCTCCCTGAAAGGCATTCCACGATTGAGGTTTTACGGCGAGAAATCGCTTGATGGTATCAATGTCGCCTAGCCCTGCTGCGGCAAAAATGTCGATGGCTGAGCCTTCTGAAATGAGATATTTCGTGATCGGTTTGTCACTTTGAAAAAGCGCCTCATGAAGCGGCGAAATACCGTCGATGGAATAGCTGTCGAGAGGAGAACCAGCTTCAAGAGCGAGTTTGACATGAGATAGCATTCCGGATTGAACGGCGATATGGGTAGCGGATTCCAGCTTATCCGTTCGAGCTAACGGAGATGCTCCTTTGTTAAGCAGAAGTTGGATGACCGCGATATCATCTGCATCAGAATCTTTCCAGTGAGGACTAAGGGCATAGTGAAGCGGAGTCGATCCGCTGCTATCTTTCAGCTCGGTAGGCGCACCCATTTCCAAAAGCTGATTAACGAATTCCAGGTCCCGATTTCTGACGGCGAGGTGTAGAAAACTTTCATCGTGGTAGGCGCCCCTATTATTTATCGCGTAGCTCAGGATTTCGGGCACACGTTTTGCCACGGTCGTGATCTCATCTAATTTTGGACGAAACATGTCGATTTCAAGCCCCTCAGCCTTCAATTTCTCATCTACAAGATTGCGGCTATGACTTGCAAAATGAGAACGTATCCGCCCCTCCATGAGAGAGGGCTTGAGCCATCCTTGGCGTGCAATAATCTCACCTTTTTCGCTGATGAAGATTCCGGTATTTGGACCACCACCAAAAAGTTGCCAGACTTTGTTGGTAAGTCCATCAACAACCAGTCGGGATTCGATTCCAAATTTCTTACGATACTCGCGCGCTCTTTCGATTCGCGAAGAAATAGTATCCGGCTCATCGACGAGTATCTTTTCCATGAGATTACGATCAGTGATCCATTCCATCTTTCCTCCCTCGCTGTAGGGTGATGGGCTCCCGACCGGATGTGCTTCCGTGGTGTACAGCACGACTACCTGAATCTTATCACCATAATCCGTTCTAATGCGGTCGACATGAGGACAGTTGTCCCGAGAGACCGGACAGGTGAGAGAGCTATGCACAAGGAGGACGGGCTTTTCACTCCATAAGTCTTTGAGTTTGGTTTGGGAGCCATCAAGCTCATGAACAATCAAATCACCATAGACAGCGAGATCCGTGGGATAGAGATTGTCCTGATCAAGCCCCCATGATTCGAAGCGCGGGATAATCTTCGGCCGACCTACTTCACCAGGTCCAGCCATCAGCGTTGAAACCTGCAAAAGCAGTATCGCGAGGTAAAAAAAACACCACTTCACGAGTCGAGCGTAGCAAATCCATTTTCCGATGCAATGACTGACTATCTGCTAAAAATATGCAGCGGCCATCAGGTTAGCTCCGTGTATCCTTTTTGTTTTTTCTGGCGAATAGCACGACGGTAGTCGGCGATCGCCTTTTCTTCAGTATCGTGGCTGCGCTCACGTGTCTGCCCGTTGGTTCCCTGTTTACCAAAGTGCACGATGACCGAGCTGCCAATCCGCTGAATGTTCCAGAATTTAACGTTGCCATTTTCTTCGTGAATCAGAGAGGTTTTCTCCCCATCTGATGTCAGCTCAGAGGAGGGGCTTGGTTCACTATCAACCGGTGGAGCGGTCTCCGTTTCAGGCTCATCCGCAGGCTCCGTCACCTCATCGACTGCATTTTCAAAATCGGCTTTGGGGTCGGCCATCAGGCGGTCGATCTTTTCCAAAACTTCGTCGGGGGCATCGTGCCAGTCTTTGGCGAGCACTTCCAACACCCGCCATCCAAACGCTTCCAGCAGCGCGGGACGCAACACATACTGTTCGATGACCGGCACGTTCACAGACGGTTGGGAATCGACCAGTAAAATACCGAGTTGATAGTGGTCTTCTCCGGGCTGACGCAGAGCGAGATCACAACGGAAGTTTGATTGACCCACCTGCGAGTCCACGCGGTAACCGCGCTGGATAAGTGCGCTGCGTAGTGTCTGCGAAAGTGCGGATGAGGATGTGGCCTCAGCCTCACCGCCGGAGATTCCCAGCACACGGCGGGCGGCTTGATCATTTCCGGTGCAGACGGCTTCGGCGTATTCGAGGAATTGTTTCAAACAACGGGCCCCATCGTTGTAGTCATTGGTGATCGCGTTTGAGCGGATGGAGCTGACGATGACCATGTGTCTTTTGGCACGGGAGAAAATCACGTTCAGCCGTTTCTCACCGCCGGTGCGATTGATCGGACCGAAGTTCATACGCATCTTACCTTTGGCGTCCGGGCCGTAACAGATACTCAGAATCATGATGTCACGCTCATCGCCCTGCACGTTCTCCAGATTCTTCACAAACAGCCCGCAAAACTGCCCATCCTCCTCGCGCTCGACTTCATCGGCGAGCTGGGCGCGGAAGGTTTCATCCTGATCGGCGAGTTGAGTGAGGGCGGAATCAATCTCGTTTTGTTGCGCTTCTGAAAAAGCAACGATGCCGATACTCAGGCCGGTGTTGCGGGCGAGAATCGCACGGACTTGATGAGCGATGTAATACGCTTCCTGACTGTTCTTGCGATTTTCATAAACGGCGGAATTTTGAAACGGGAAGCTGATGCTGCGGGACAAAATCTCTTCGCTGTGATCAGGCGCATCCTCGCCGGTCTGCGCCGACAGAGGTGTGTTCTCTCCGGTATCGCCGATCAAGTCGGGAATGGTGAGGAGATTGCCGTGGTAGAATTTTCTGTTTGAAAAACTGATCAGGGACTCGAAGTGACTGCGGTAATGCCATCCGAGCATGGTCGAGGACAGGCTGCGTTGAGCGTGACTCAGGAAGCTATCCGCGCCGAGATCATATTCTTCCTGCTCATCATCATCCTCAAAGATAAGGGTGTCATCGTCATCGCTTTTTGAGGCGAAGAAATCTGTCGGCGGCAGCTGCATCTCATCCCCCACGACGATGACCTGCTCTGCGCGGTAAATGGCCGGCACCGCTTCTTCCAAACGGATCTGGCTGGCTTCATCAAAGATGACCACATCGAAATCCACCTCTCCGAGTGCGATGGTGTCGGAAATACTCAGCGGGCTCATCAACCAGATCGGTTTGAGGCCGTTAAGCACCTTGCCACTGTCGCCCGAGGAGAGATCGCGGATGGAGCGGTATCGCATGGTTTTGGAGAACTCGTGCTCGAGTTCGCGCCGACCTTTGTTGAAAATTTTCTTATGCTCTTTTTCCGTCTCGCTAAGTTGCGCAGCGGGTTTTGAGGCGGTCTCGTAAGCGGTGCGGAATTTTCTGCGAGCGCGCTCCACGGTGCGATCACCGTTGAGGCTCATCCAATGCTTGCGAGCGTCGAGGATACGTTTGCCGTGGCGGCGGAGAATCCAACCTTCGAAGCGTTTCAACGAGCGATCCTCGCGATAGGCCGACTCCAGACTCTTGGCCGCGCAGTGTCGTTCAAAATCATCCGGGGTGAACTCGCGAGTGCGTAGCGTTTCATGGAGAAGCGCTGAGGCGTCACTCAGATCGAGAAGCTCTGGTAGGATTTCGGGCAACAAGCTGACGGACTTTTCCAGCTCTGTGAGAACTTCCGTGAGTTCGGGCAACGTCCAGCCACCAGGCAGCATGATGAACTCACCCAGCAAAGCAGAGAGCTGGCGCAGAGGCTCTTGCATTGAGGCGAGCGTTTCCAAAGTGGCGCGGGTATGGTCGTCCCCCTCTAACAAGGATTGATAGAACGCTTCATCGTCCTCACGGTCCACAGTGATCGCATTGCGTCGGGCGACAAACTCCTCCACTTTCCCGCGCACTTGTTCGAGCTCGGTGACGCCCAGCGACTCCGACATGGCGTCGTCGAGTTCACTGAGCTTGTCGGCTTCTTGATACTCGGTGCGCAGTTTTGACAACGCCTCCGACCAGGATGGATGAATCGTGTGGGCGGAAAAGTTGTAATGCCCGCGCATGATTTTGCGCAGCTTCCAGAATCTAGGTTGGAAAAATTTCAACGCGGAGTTCTCGACCGCTGTTGCCTGGGCGAGTGCGGCGTCGACCTCGGACGGAGCGATTTTGATCATCCAGTTCTGCGTGTGCTGCCGTGCCTTTTCCAGCTGCTTGAACTGCTTGTCGCGTTTGCTGACGAAGGATACGAAGTCTTGTGCCGACTGATTGTTAGGATCGAGCAGGCCGAGCAAGTTACGTCTGGCTAAGAACCGAGCACTCTCCGCGACGAAGGAAAGATGCAGTAACTCGTCCAACGAACAGGTGGCTGTGGAGAACGCAAAGTTGCTTGTGGCCTGATGTAACGTTGCTACATCACCAAGAGCCCGAGTAATTTTCCCCTTCAAACTCGCCACCGGATTCTCCCACTCATAACATGAACGGTTCAAATATTTGAATGATGTGGCTGCGTAGACATTTCCTAAATCGATGTCTTCGAGAGCCTGGCCAAGTCGTCTAACGATTTGCCCGTGAATCACCCACTCCTCATAGCCTGGCAATGACACATCGTCACCTGCGCCTTCCGTCTTGCCTCCGAGCGCCAGTAGGCGTTCCAGGAGTTCTTCAACGGAGTAGCGGCCGTCTTTCCTGCGGCTACTCATCGCCTCGGCAAATCGCTCGATCACCTCGAGCTCGCGCTGTGCGGTTTTACAGGCGTCGCTGGCCTGGGATTCGAGATCTTTCACGTCTGTAGCATCGTTGGTGAACGCCTCGTAGGTATCGCGAAGGTCGTGGATAAACGATTTTTTATCGGCTTGGGAGTCGTGGATCAAGCAGGTGACTTTATCCAAGCCCTGTGAAGCCAGGCGATGGTAAACCACATCCAGTGCCGCGCGCTTTTCGCAGACAAATAACACCCGTTTTCCCTCCGCTACGTAGTTGGTGATCAGGTTGGTGATCGTCTGGGATTTTCCAGTTCCTGGAGGGCCTTGGATGATGAGGTTCTGACCGGAGCGTGCGGCAGCGATGGCGGAAACCTGGGTAGGATCAGCGGCAACGATCAGGTGCTGCTCGTCCATGGGCAGCTCAGCAAGCTCAGGCGTTTCTATTTCATCGTCCAGGAGTGAAAACACTTCGTCAAATGCGCTGTTAGGCCGCTCTTGTTCGAGCAGTGTGTTGTAGTCACGCACCAGCGACATCTTCCGGTAGTTGAAATTCCCCAGAGTGAGCGAGCAGAGATCGAAGTCCCAGACATAAGGATTTTCCTCGCTGCCTTCGCGCAGCGAGTAGCTCTCACGCTTTTTCTCCATCGTCGGAGCAGCGGCGACCTGTGGCATCCGTGGTGCCGGTCTATCCCTGACAAGATGCTCCAAGGGAAGCTCAACATGCTGAACGCGGTGGAGGAATATTTGCAGCCCGAGTGGCTGGAAATTATCGCGTTTGTAGCTGTAGGAGAGACTATCGTAACTTTGCACAGACCGCCCCGAGAGCTTGCGGCGGTGGAGGAACTTGTCGAGCCGCTTGCGCGCTGTCTCGTAGATGAGGTCGATCCTTGGTCGCTCAAGTTTTTTCACCTCCACGGCAGGTTCGCTGGCGTTGATTTGTTTTTTCAGTGCCTCATAGAGTGAGTCCACGGAAGTTTCCGCCAGGTCGATCGCCTCGGGAAGATCCAGATTATAGAGCTGTTTAAGGCAGTGACGCAGCACGGGGTTCACCTCGGCAACACTGCCTACGGCTTGCAAGTGCCAGCTGTCTCTCACACCTTTCTTTTTGATCAACTCCACCGGATGCAGCAGCAGCGGCGAGTGAATGCGGGTGGCTTTGTCCTCCTTGAGATTATGCCAGCGGAAAAAGGCGATCACCAAACGCAGCTGGGCGAATCCGTATTCCTTGCGATCACGGTTGGCATCACGACGGATGGTGTCGAGCGAGTGCGGCAGGTAGGCCGCATCCTCGAAACGTAGATACCGATTGAGCGGGATTTCTTTTTCCGTTGCAAGCGATTCTGCAAGCCAATCCTGCCAAGTGAACAACTGCTCAGGCCGGATGTTCCGGTAGTCGAGCATTGTCGGCACCGAGGAGACCGTGAGGTTGACGGTCTGCATCGTCGGCCGGAAATGGATCAGACGGTTGCGTTTGTTCACCTCGAATAGACGGTCACGCAGCTTGGAGTGAATCATCTGCCGCTTGTCGTTCAGCGGCGCCGAAACAAAACCCAGCTCGTTGATCAGACTGAGGTCGTCGGTTTCCTTCTGGTCTCGATAGTTCCTGAGGTAGGTGATCAGGATACGCAGGTCTTGCACACGGTCGCTGCGGCGAAGCTCGGTCATGCGCAGGATAGCGGAAGCGACCACGGGGTGGAGTCGCGGACAAAGCGTGTGAATGGTGCTGCGCCCATCGGCAAAAGTTTCCAGACCCTCTTCCGTGGCAAGATCCAGCCCGGTGGCGAGCGCGGCCAACAGCATGCCTAAGGAAAAAATATCCGTCAGCGCATCGTGCTGGCCGCAGAGGTGCTCCCAACTGCGGTATTGCGTGACATAACAGGGCTGTGGCGGCGCGGTTTCACCGGACCAGATGCGTTTGTTCGCATTTTCCAAGGTGCCTTCGTTGAGATCGGCATCGACGCTGCGTCGATCAATCACATCAAAAAATTGACCACGGTCATCACCTTCCACGGCGTGGATGGAGCGAGAGTTGTGAGGCTCGATTTCCGCACCGGCATGATACCAAACCTGGCCTCGGGTCACCTTTAGGTCATCGAGCGATTCAAGCGGGGCGACCATACCGCGATCGTGCGCTTGCAGGACTTCTTGCATCAGCGGCAGCAAGGCGCTAAGCGCATCGTCGGTCTCGAAGCCACCGTTTTCCTCCCCGGCGGTTTGGAAATCGCGGAAACTTAGCGATTCGACTTCGGGCATTTCCGCTTCTTCACTCACTGGCAGCCTCCTTTCTGCTTTCAGCAGCAGCTTGCGCGACCATTTTTTCGGCATTCGCTTGGATACGTGCGGTGTCGCGTTTGAGAAGTTTAAGTTCCTTTCTCGCGAGTTCTTCAAACCGATCCGACCACCCAAGTTCCTCTGCCGTCAGGAAAGAAGCGGCCAAAGCATAATCCTCCAACTCGCGATCCGCCCAAGCAAAATCGAGTAATAAATAGCACCCGTAGTCGCGGGCTTTTTCATCGGCGTCCTGCCAGTCGGCGAGAATTTGCTCGCTTGTCACCATGGAGGGCTGCATGCCATTTGGAAAGAAATAACTCGCGTGTGTCTTGATTCTACCGGTGCGCATCCAGTCGTGTCTGAGCAAATAATTCACCATGCGCTGAGTGACCTCGGTCATGCGTTCCTGGCCGAGCAGATCGAGTTCATCAAAGCCGGTGCTGCCCTCGATCATCTCATCGATTGCGGCTTCACAGTTCTCATCCTCAGCCGACCAGAGCGCGATGGCCCGCGCCCTGATATAGGTCTCCGGGTGAGTGATGCCCTCCGCTTTGACCGGACCTCTGGCAAAAATATCCTCTGCCTGTTTTAAGTAGCTTTCCGCATCCACATCCTCGATACCGGTGGAAACCTTGACCAGCAGCGAGACGGCAGCATGCCCGTCAGTGGCCATCAGCGCGGCACCTCTATCGGCATAAACTTCGGTGTAAAGTTGCCACAAGCGCGCGCTTTCCTGATGGCCGGGAGTGGCGCGCGGTTCATTCGCAAGTGTATGCAGCAGCCGATCTGTCACCAGGAAGTCGCCGTGGGAAACAGTCCACAACTTAAAGTGCGCCAACTCGTGACCGACCAGTGCCCGTTGTTCGTCTTTATCCAGAAGTTTTAGAATCCCACCGACAAACACAAGATGTCCATGCCCCGGGGTGAAATAGAGCGCGGCGGACGTGCGCCCGGATTCCTGCGCCTGATAAAGGGTGACCGGAACATCGAGTTCCAGCAGCTGCAATGCTTCATCGACCAATGTATAGAGCTCCTGATGCTTCGCTCTATCCATCCGATAGGTTGTTTTGAGCAGCTCAAACTGAACCGCTTCGGCGTAGTCCGATTGAGCCTCCGTGGAAGCGAACCAATCCCAAAGCTCGCGATGCCGCGACTTCAGAAAGTCGCCCATGCGGAGGTGATAAGGAAGGGGACATAAAAGCACGACGACACTTCATCCCAAGGAGAACACTCCGTCAATTCCCCGTCTCGATTTTCTATCAGGTTTAACCAGTACGACAGGAATGGCAGGTTGTGGTTGAGCCAACTCGGAAGCAGCAGCGTCTCCGAGGCTACATCAAACCCTTAAATGATGGGTGTCCTTGGTCTTCTGCCGCCCCAAAATCCCTCGTGACATCAATGTCCCTCGATTGCAAAACGTCTGCGAGGAGACCAATGCCAAGAATCTAGGGATGGCTCAAAGACTACAGATGGGGCACCCCAACTATGTCAGCAATTTGGTCAACCAGATCTGAATATTTATATTTTGCGTTTGACCCCTTTTTCCCATGTGACGCCAAAATTCTCGGAAAGACTCAGGAGCTGGGGTCAGTCCCCGCCAGCTCACATTTATCTCCAAACGCCAAGCGCGCAATTTGTTTAATCGCGGGGACTGACCCCAGTCACGAAATCAAACCTGCGCTTTGTCTATCCCGATGAAATGCCGCTGTGGGAGAAAATGGAAACGCTCGCGAAGAAGATTTACCGCGCCGGCAAAGTCGTGGCAGACACCAAAGTGAAGTCCGAGCTGAAGCGCATAGAGAAGATGGGTTACGGACATTATCCGATCTGCGTCGCGAAAACTCCATTCTCGTTCTCCGCCGACTCCAAACTGCTGGGCGCACCACGCGACCACGTCGTCAAAGTTCGCGAGGTTCAGCTCGCCGCCGGAGCAGAGTTCATCATCATGATCTGCGGCGACGTCATGACCATGCCCGGTCTTCCGAAAGAACCCGCCGCAACACGCATCGATCTCGACGATAACGGCACGGTGGTTGGGCTGTTTTGATCCTCGGTTCCGAGCGTCGCATTGAACGCCGAACACAAACGTGAGGAGACATTATCAAACGCATAATCACTGTCGCCGATCGGTCTGCATCACTTTGCGTTTTTCCCGCGGCTCCGGGAGATGCAGAAAGCAAACACAGAGAGAAGCACAAGGCTGCTCGCACTTGGCTCCGGAATCTGATCAATCTGAAACCCGGTACTACCAAGCGAACCAATGGCTGTATTGATTTCGTTCATCATGCGGGTCAAGTCGGCATCGCCGGTAGTATAAACGGTTCCGACTTGAGCGAGTGCGGAATGAGTGCCAGCCAGGACATAGGTGCCATTCTCCTGAATAAACGTCGGGCTACCGGAATCACCAGGCTCGGCGCGCGCTTGACCGTTGGCAGCGAAAGCTGAATCATAAACAAACTCGAAGGTGGGGGTATTGGCAAGTTCCGCCTGGTTGCCAAAAGCAGCAACCGCTGCGATACCATCGCGTGAGGCAATGGTATTTTGCCCGACCTGGGCTGGAAAGCCGTAGGCATACATGGCACGCCCCACCAAACTTGCACTAGCCAAATCCGACGGAAATCGATAATAGGGGACTTCGCTACCGCTCAGCACGCTGCTCAATTGAGCCACAAACACATCGGTATTGCTTCCTCCATTCTGGACTGTAGCAATCCCACTGACAGTGCGCGAGACAATCGACCCGCTGGCACCGAAAAAGTTAATGGTAGCTCCTACTCCGGGCTGGAAATGATTGGCGCCGATGATGTGTTGTGGTGTTATCAATGCAAAACTCTGATTGGAGTTCGCATTATTCCATCCCTGTCTCTTATACACATCTCCGAGCCCACGAGACGCTCATGAATCTCGTA
>JAGXGH010000128.1 GCA_024636835.1 Verrucomicrobiales bacterium
CTTCGTGACACCACTCGATCTGCTTCTGCATGTTTTCCTCGATGAGTTGCATCGGTACGTGGCCAGGGCCCTCGTTCATGACTTGGCAACTCTTGGCCCAGGCGCGGGTGGTGAGTTCTCCCTGGACTTCGAGTTCGGCGAGCTGGGCGTAGTCGTTGGCGTCGGCGATGGAGCCGGGGCGTAGGCCGTCGCCAATCGAGAAGCTGACGTCGTAGGCAGCGCAGATGTCGCAAATATCATCCCAGTGGGTATAGAGGAAGTTCTCGGCGTTATGGTGAAGTGCCCACTTGGCCATGATCGATCCACCACGTGAAACGATGCCGGTCATGCGGCGTGCGGTGTGCGGGACGAAGCGCTTGAGCACGGCGGCGTGGATGGTGAAGTAGTCGACGCCTTGCTCGGCTTGCTCGATAAGGGTGTCGCGATAGAGTTCCCAAGTGAGGTCTTCGATACGGCCGTTGACCTTTTCCAGTGCTTGGTAAATGGGAACGGTGCCGATGGGGACGGGGGAGTTGCGGAGGATCCATTCGCGGGTGGCGTGGATGTTTTTTCCGGTGGAAAGATCCATCACGGTGTCGGCTCCCCATTTTGTGGACCATCGCATTTTTTCGACCTCTTCGTCGATGGTGGAGGCGACTGCGGAGTTGCCAATGTTGGCGTTGATCTTGACGAGGAAGTTGCGGCCAATAATCATTGGCTCCAATTCCTGGTGGTTGATGTTCGCTGGGATGATGGCGCGACCGCGGGCGACCTCTGAGCGGACGAACTCGGCGGTGATGAGTTTGGGGATTTCTGCACCGTAGGCTTGACCTGGGTGTTGATGGTTCATCACGTTACGAGATACCTGTTTCATCGGGTCGATCTCGGACGGACGTGGCATTTCATAGCCATCGGGTGTGGAGTTCTGCTTGCGGATGAAGTTCTTTATCTGCTCGCTGGCGTCGTCGGGGAGTTCGTCGAGGGTAGGGTAGCGGTCGTGGATGGTTTTGAACTCTTCGATGCGTCCGTTGTTTTCGCGGATGGCAATGAATTCCATCTCGGGAGTAATGATGCCTTGGTCGGCATACCACTTCTGAGTGACAGGGTGAAAATCAGCAGAGGCTGGATCATGACCGGGACGGATCATGCCACGGGCACGGAGGGGATGGCGTTTCAGGCCTGGGTATTCCTTGAGTTTGTTTTTAGCGGCTTTGCTCTCGTTGTATTTCTCCGCGTGTTGGTCGGACAGGTAGCCGTTGTCGATCGGTTTGATGTCGCGGCCGGTGTATTCTTCGACGTCGTTGCGGGCGAGGATCCAATCGCGACGCAGGGCAGGGAGGCCTTCTCGGACGTCGCCATTGAAGGTCGGGTCGCCCCATGGGCCGGCGCAGTCATAGACGTTGATCGGCGGGTTTTGCTCGACGCGGCCGTTCGGGTGCTCGGTGTCGGAGAGGCGTATTTGACGCATCGGAACCCGAAGATCAGGATGGATCTTTCCTTCGACGTAGATGCGGGTCGAGTTGGGGAAGATGGTAGGATCTTTCTCCAACGCAGCGAGTTCTTCGCTATTGTCGATGTCTTCGATGAAGTTACCGGTATAATCGGAGCGCTGGTGGGCGTTTTCTGGTGTAATGTCGTCGTTGCGTGAAATCATGGGAATTGGTGATTAGAGAATGGAGAATGTGCGGAGGCTTAGTCTTTGGTGAATTCGATGACGGCGCGGAGGCCGCTTGTGAAGCAAATGGCAGCGGCGATGAGTGCGAGTCCGGCACCAATTGGCGCGTAACCGCTAGGGTATATCATCCAGCGTACTGCGGCAGCTAGGGAAATGACACCGGTGGCGAGAAGTCCACATGCAAGTAGGCCGGGAAGGAGGAAGGTGTTGTCTTTTTTTTGTCTGCTCATGGTGATGATACGAAAAATCCCATCGGCCAATGGCGGGATGGGATGACGGATTTCGGAGGATGAAATACGACTCCCTACGCCGGTTTCAGCCGGATCAGGTTCGAAGGGTGTGGCTCACGCGTTGATCCGTCTCAGTCCTGCGGTCGCTGGACTCCCCTGTCTGTGAAAGCAGTGTGCGATGAAACTGGTTGGTGCGCAAGGTTGATTTCGCAGGATAATTCTGGCACGACCATCGCGGGCATGATTGTTTGAACTATATTCGGGCGATGAGGAAAAGAGACTAGGGTCGGCTAGAAGCCGACTGCACGGGGGCTTGGGTAAGTTAAATACAGTTGATGCAGCAAAGAACGTCGCGGGCTTACTCACAAGAAGCTTGTGTATCTTTAAGTCACTTGGATACCAAGATTTGTTATGAGTTTCCATTCGCCGACTCGAATGGTGTTTGATGGATTGTGGCGGGATCCGTGCTGTGTGGGCAGGATCATCTGATGAGTCTTTTATCGAGATGGTACGCAGCTTTGCCATAAATGACTGTGGCGAGCGAAATGATTGCAAGAATGATCTGAGTTTGCTTTCAATCAACGCTTGCTTGCAGAAGCTGGCGAATTCTCTTATTTCATGACCTTATGGTTTCAAGCTTTACTGTCGTCGCTTCGGTTGCTCTCTGCTTTGCAGTGAGCGCGTTGACAGCTGTTGCGGTGGAGAGTCCATTGTCGAGACAGTTAGATGCGGTGCATTCTGCGGCGATCGAAGCGGTTGGGTCTGACGCTCCATCATTGATTTCGATTCTGCCTCGCCGAGTCCTCCACGATGTAAGAGATTTAGGCTTTGAGCGCTACTTGCTAAAGGATCCTGCTTACAATTGGCGGAAAGGGATCGTGGCGACCATTTTCTGGGTGGGGGAGGAGCCAAGACCTGGAAACCCCGTGGGCAATGATAAGAGTTCTTGGGATCCATACTGGCAGCAGACTTTTGGTGGGTACGATGATCCGGATCGCCGCGATGGCTATTTACCGGTGGGATTCTACCCGCTCCAATCTCCGTTCTACGTGGCGCTACCTTTCAACGATATCGATCCCAAGACAGGCTTGCTTCGCGAGGGAGCGGACGACTATATTCCGTGGTTCTGGGAAGATTACCGCGGGCCGGGAATTACGGTGCTCAATGGTCGATGGATCGAGATAAAGTTCGGTCATCGAATATGCTATGCGCAGTGGCGCGACGTAGGACCGTTCAGAACAGATGACGTCGATTATGTCTTTGGAGCGAACCGCCCCTTGCCGAATCGTAATGGTAATGCGGGCATCGATTTGAGTCCGGCGGTGCGTGACATGTTGGGTCTGCGTAGTGGGCAGAAAGTGGACTGGAGATTTGTTGATGTGTCAGAAGTTACAGAGGGACCATGGGCCTCATGGAGGTAGCGGGCAGTTTTAAGGGAATATTATGGTCGATTTGGCGACGTTTTGGCGCTGCCTCGGAGAGATTGCTAAAAAAAACGCACTGAGGGCGTATGGGCACATCGGGTAGAGAAATTCAAACTTCTGAGCATCATTCTAAATTAAATCCATCTTGCCATTTCGGGCCGAATGGTAGGGATTTTTTTGTGTGTGTGGAGGGAATGCACGTAATTGCTTGGCTCGGGGGAAAATTCTTGCAATCGGGAGAGCAATAATTGTTGACTTTTGCGATCTTCTTTTTTTATTCCGAAGTGTTATTTTTCAATACCTTTTCGCAAAAATGAAGAGAGTTAAGTCATTGATTATGAAAGCTATTGCAATTAATCTGGTGGAAAGGATAACATCGCAGTAAGTTTAATTCTACCTCAACTATGACAACTAAATTATTCAAAACAGTAGTTCCGTTTCTCGGTGCAGTAATGCTCGTGCAGGCGGGTGAGTGGTCCGGTGAAATCAGTGCGTCTGACGTGCGGGTGTCAGTGGGTGAAATCCCTAACGTTCAATGGAATGTGACCTATCCGGTTGCTACGGTGGAAGATGTGATCGTGATTGATGACGGTGAAATTATTCCGAAGCGCTGTTTGGATATGGAGGTGCGGTTACTCGGCGCTTCATGGGGCGATCCTTATCAATACTATTATGTCTTTGGTGAGCTGCATGTGAACAGCGATGATATTCAATTGCTCTTCGGAACTCACGATCTGATTAACTCATCAGATGTGGTATTTAACAGCTTGGTTCAGCCAGGCGACACCATCAGATCTTCCGCCAAGGGGTATTTCTCAAAATCATTTCCCAGTAGCCCTAACAGCGGTAACTGGGGAACTCTGTATAACAGCTGGGACAATACTCCGAACGTGGTGCTGTTAAAGAACGGCGATGATGCTCCGCAGTTGACGGCAGGTTATGCGATGCAACAAGATGTGGAAGATCATTTGGCTCCCTACATGGATTCCACAACGGGCAAGATGACACTCGGGCCTCGCGATGTAGTCTATCTATTTGATTTCAATGACGTCGACAGCTCAGGATATGACCTGCAAGACTTCTGTGTACTGATCACCTTTATAGATGCGGAGTGCGGTGGTGTTGTAGTGGCCGATACGACGACAACCGCAGAAAGCGGTAAGACTAACAACGGTCACGGAAATAACGTCGATGGTATTGACGTAAGCAACCCTGGTCAAGGTGACGGTGGTCCTAACGGAATGGATGACACTGTCACCGATGGCGTCATACTAGATGACGAATCCAAAGGCGGTGGTGCTGCTCCTTCCAAGACAGGCTGGTAAAAGAGGATATGGCTCGAACTCTATTACGGGAACGAGCCGGACATCTCAATACCCTGGCAACTTTCCTAGTGATCCTGGATCCGCATGAAACGCACTCTACTGTTTGGTTTACTCTTGCTATGTCCTCTGGGCGTCTCCATGGCTGAAACATCTAATGAGAACAAAAAACGTCAAACCGTCGTCGCGAGGGCGGCCGAGATGGAGAAGGAAGGGGTTGCAAACAAATCCTTTGATGTAAAAAAAGAAGAGAAGCGATCCATGCTGGAAGGCATGACGATTCTCGGTTCGACAGGGCAATGGACTGTCGTGCCATCGAATGCGTTCCTCGCTAAATCGCCGACCTTAACGAGGTATATTCTTGAAAAGCCAAATGGCACATTCACTCAATGGCCTGAATTTTCTCGTCGGAACCGTGGATGGTTAACTTCGCACGAAGTTACTATCGAAACGATAAAAGGTGAGGATCCAATCACTGAGAAGCAGCTTGAGGTATTCAAAAAGTCCCGCAAAGTGATCGTGGCCACCTATAAAAACTCTCCAGTATCGGTTCTTCCAGCTCAACCAAAATCCAAAGAATGAAAAATATCGCAACAGTCCTTACTCTTTGCTCGCTCTCTTTTGGTCCGGTTGTGTTTGCAGCCCAAGAGGATGAATATACGAACCAAATCATCCAGATTCAATATGACGAATTGGGTAACGAGATCCGTTATCCCGTAGTTGTAAAACCTTCCGGTCAGATGGATGCTCCATTGCCGATTCTCTTCGGTGTATCGATGTTCGAGCTCTGGTCGGTGAAAAACGACGATCCTACAAAACCGATTCTTCTGGACACGACGGAAGTGAATGGTTTCTACAGTCCGGAAATCTGGATAGATACACCCGATCCCAATGATACGTTCAGCGCACCACGTACCCGAGCTGACGTTGCCTATAGTTTTCGTATCGAGGGAGTACCTTCCGAGTATGTAGACAATGCAGCAGGTAGTTTGCAGATGGTATGGAATCAAGAAGATCTGCCGGTCGGTTCCAATGAGTTTCCTGATGGTCATGAAACAGATTACTCGCAAGGGGACGCGATCAATTCGATATTGCCCACTGTATTGACAGGTTCGCTTGTAGCGTATGCTTACTCTGACTCGGAGACTGAAGTGTGGAGTCGCGAGACGATAAGTCTCTGGGAAAAGAACACTGACGGTACGCCGATGCTCAGTTCGCGGACATTGACTGTTTGGCCGACAGCGACGATAAACTTTGCTCAGGGTAAAAGTCTTGAAAATGGGGCGGTGTATAGCGCGTTTCCTGAAATTCAGGTAAATTTTGGTAATCTTTATGCTGTAGACAGCTGGAGTCTGTGGGTGGAGTCAGAATCTGGCATAAAGATCCCACTGAGTGAAGGAGTAGTTACTGCCAACACCCCCCAATCCCGTCAAGTTCCCATTTCCGGTTCATTAACGGACAAAATCATTACCTCGGGAACATATACTCTCTATGCTGCCCAACAGGCCGAAGGCTTGGATATTGAGCCCAATGTTGTAAACATGGGGACATTTACCTTCACTAAAGAGATAAAGGTGCGCGCTAATGTTATCGGTTCTGAGTGATGCTGAATGTGCGAATGAATATTCGCACATTTCGTATGTTGAGCCGCTATGCCCCTGTGAGGTGTTGTCTGAATAGAAACACCAACTTGTCTTAGTGCGCGATTTTTGGGAACCTCGCTTAGGCTAGTCGCGACGGAGGTGGTAGATAAGTGCGCCGGTGACAAGAGCGACACAGGAGAGAACAATAAGTAGTGGATCGAACTTAGCGGGGTGGATCTCGGCTTCAGTGAGGGCTTCGAGGTTTTTTACGGCAAAGTGATGGGCGGTTGCGAGCAGGGCGATGGAGATGGCCGTGCAGGTGCTGGAAACCGCGAGGCTTGGGCGAACCAGAAGCGCCAGAAGCAGCGGGAGAAACGCCATTGCGTATGCGGCGAAAAATACAGCGGATGGTGTCATAAGATTACTCAATAGGAATCGGATGTTGATTCGGTGGTAGGGAATGTCGATGATGAAGTCGAATCACCACTATCGACTGTGTCTGCACCTTATCATTTCGCGTATATCTTCCAACGATTTCCGTCGTTCACACAGACGTTTTGTGCGCGCGAGGTCGTGGAGATGCGGCGTCAAGGTGTGCGCTTGGAAGTGTTTTCTCTGAGCGATACCCGAGATGAGGCGATTCAGCATTTTCCGCAAGAGTTGATCGATAGTGTAGATTTTCTCCCACCGAAGTCGGAATTGAGTGATCTGGTGAAGCGGTGGAAATCGGAAGGTCGCTTATCGAAAGAGGCGGTGCTGACCTTGCGCCACTGGGGAGGCCGATCGGACAAGCGCCGTGTTTATGAAGCGATCTATATTGGTGAGAAGCTGCGTGAGCAAGGCATTCGTCACGCGCATTGCCACTTTGCAGGACTGGCGGCGCGAACGTGTTGGTGGGTTCGTCAGCTTTACGGGATCACATTCAGCATTACGGGACACGCCAACGATTTGTTCTGTCCGGAACCGGGGTCGGTGACATTGGATCAGTTGATAAATGACGCTTCGTGTATAGTGACGGTGAGTGAGTTCACTGCTAAATACCTGCGTGAGACTTATCCAAAAGCGGCGGGAAAAGTTCGACGAGTCTACAACGGATTAGATCTCGCACCGATTATCACCTGTGGTGAATCACTGCGAGGAGAGAGTAAATCGGATCCGCCGCTGATCCTTAGTGTTGGGCGTTTGATCGAGAAGAAGGGGTTCGCCGATCTGATTATGGCCTGCGGTGTGCTAAACCGAAGAGGCGTTCGTTTTCAATGCGAGATCGCTGGGGATGGCCCTCTTGAAGATGAATTGACGCAGCTGATCGCGACCGAAGGCGTTGGTGAACTGGTGACTTTAGTCGGACCAAAGTCGCAGGATTGGATTATTCCGAGACTTCATGCAGCGGCGGTTTTTTCACTGCCATGCGTGATCGAGAAAGACGGAGGAATGGATAACTTGCCGACGGTGATCCTGGAGGCGATGGCGTCGTCGCTTTCATGTGTGTCGACGCGCTTGGCAGGCGTGCCGGAAATGGTGATTGAGGGTGAGACGGGCTTACTTGTCGAGCCAGGTGATGTTGAGGGCACGGCCAAAGCGCTCGAAGAATTGCTCGGTGACGAAGGGAAACGCACGCGTTTAGGGAGAGCCGGATTGGCTCGTGCCGGGGAATTGTTTGCCAAGGAAGTGACAGCGCGACAGCTACGACGTGAGATGGTGGGCGGCGGTCTGACGAGTTTCGATGCCCGATGGGTTTTCGATGATCTCTGCCTTGCGTATCCTATGGCACGCAATGTAATGCGACGGGCGGGAGCGATGCTCGGGCTTGGACGACCAAAGAAGCAGGAATTCTAGGCTCATGGTTTCTTTTACGCCCACTTTGTTCGGTTCTCTTGGCTAGGTAACGTGAGAATGTGATGATTAGTCAACGTTCGATATTTATTATGAAAACCACCACGATCATTCTTACCTTCGCTCTCATGTGCGGGGTGCTTCACGCAGAATTCCGGACATGGACCCGCAACGATGGGAATACCGCCGAACTCGAACTGGTTAACAAGAAAGGATCGGGCGATTCTCTCCAAGCGACATTCATGATGAGGAATGGCGGTAAAGTAGATTTCCCGGTCGCGGATCTGATCGAAGCCGATGCCGAACTCGTCAGGAAATGGGAGCCTACGACGGCAGGAGGGAGCAACGTCTTTGACGAATACCTCGATGGAAACCTCGTGAAGCTTGAAGGAAAATCTCTCGATTCCTACGAGATGGAGAAAAAGCCCACGAAGTATTACCTATTTTATTACACCGCCTCCTGGTGCGGGCCCTGCCAAACTTTCACTCCGTCCCTTGTAAAGTTCTATGACACACATAAGCCTGAGAGTGACGAGTTTGAGATCATTTTGATCACCTCGGACAGTGACCAAAAGGCCATGGAGAAATACGCAATTGGGAAGAAAATGAACTGGCCGCATCTCAAATTCAGCAAAGTCCGCAGCTTTAAAAAGAAGTTTAAGCATCCGGGTTCCGGAATTCCAAATCTTGTTCTGACGGATCTCAACGGCAAGCTAATCAAGACCAGTTACGAGGGGAAAAATTACGTGGGTCCGACAGTGGTAATGAATCACCTCAAAGAACTCATCGCTGAGTAAAGATCCTCATCCGCCAGCGCTCTTAATACAGTGCTAAATAAATGACAGACAGGCGATGCTTGGTTTTGGACGGTCAAAGAAGCAGGGATTCCGGTCAGTCTGAGTTCTTGAGACGCCACGCTTGATCGCCGTTGATGGTGAATGCGGGGACGGTAAGTGTTTGCTCATCGAGAAACACGCGGTGGTTTCCGTGATGCCAGATGGTGGCTTCGATGCTTGCACCATCGAAGAAATTCTCTGTTGGGGTTTGGATGAAGACGAGACTTGGCAGCTCTAGCAAGAGCATGGCGGTTTCATCAGTGATCATACGTCGGAAACGATGTGCGCGGTTTGGGTTAAGCGCTGTCGGCCCGTCGACGCAGATCTGTTTTTCCACGATAATGGGTTGAGTGATGTCGGTATACACGATGCCCTCTGCAACTAGAACTCCGGTTTCGAGCACTTGGATGACGACACCGGAAACTTGAATAGCTTCGTGGGTGAGAAAATTATTTTTTGCAAGTTGACGGGCATTCTCCTTGCGTGCGATCTGCTCAGATTTCTCAGCAAGTTTTGCGGTGTCCGCTGTCATGCCGAACTGCTTGCGTAATGATTCTGGAAGCTCGTCGAAGCTTAGTGTCTTGCCACCTTCGTGGTGACGGATATGAATTTTGTGCGGCGAGACCTTGGTGATCTCGACGTCAGAGAACCCAGTGAGACGCTCAATGGTTTCCTCTGGTGATTCGGATGCCGGGGAAGCTGAGGACGTCGATATGAACGCAAGCCAGCCCAAGGTGGTGAGCAAAGCGAATGATGGGCAACGGGTGGAAGCCAAAGGATATGTTGGCAATTGCATAGCAACTGTGCGACGAGTGGTTACAGTGATCTATTCAAGATTGAGGAACAAAAACACTCAGGATGTTTTGATTGTTTGGAAACCCTCGATTCATTTTTTACAGATTTGCTTTGCATCAAAGCGTGATGAATTAAGGTGGTGTCCAAGAGTGTTTCTTTTTTGGATAAAACTTTAATGAGCTATGGCAGAAGACTGGACATCAATTCGCGGGGGCGTAACCACACCATTGGGATTTCGTGCTTCGGCTGTTGATTGCGGAATCAAGGATCCAGACAAGCGTCGTCTCGATCTCGCATTGATCACATCCGATACGCCGGTAGTCGCTGCTGCGACCTTCACAACTAACCGCGTGAAGGCTGCACCGATCCGCGTTTCTGCCGAGCACCTACGACACGATGAAGTGCAGGCGATCATCGCTAACAGTGGTAACGCGAATGCTTGTACGGGCCCACAAGGGATCAAGGATGCCAAGCAAATGGCGAAGTCGGTGGCAAAGGCACTGAACCTTCGGCAACGCCAAGTGATGGTATGTTCCACGGGGATGATTGGTCTGCCGATGCCGATGGATCGTATCGACCCGATGATTCCCAAACTTGTCGAGGGGCTCGCTCCGACAAAGGTTGCAGGAACCGATGTGGCGGCGGCGATCATGACGTCCGATACACGATCAAAAGAGGTTGCTGTGAAGTTCAAGCTCGGCGGCAAGGAAGTGAGGATCGGTGCGTGTGCGAAAGGGGCGGGGATGATCGATCCGAACATGGCGACGATGTTGAGTTTCGTGACCACTGACGCAGAGTTATCTAAAGCCGAACTCAAGCGCGCGACCACTCGTGCGGTGGAGAAGTCGTTTAACCGGATCACCATTGATGGCGACATGAGCACCAACGACACGGTGATTGTGTTTGCTAACGGTGCGTCTGGTGCGGCGAAAATAAAGAGCGGAAGCAATGAAGCTGAGGTATTCACCAAGGCCTTGACCTACGTGTTGATTAAGCTGGCAAAATTATTGGTTAGCGATGGCGAGCGAGTGACTAAATTTGTCGATATCTGCGTGCGTGGTGCGTCGAGCTATCATCATGCGAGAATGGTTGCTGAAGCGGTTGCGAAGTCATCGCTGTGTAAATGTTCCTGGAATGGCGAAGATGCCAATTGGGGACGGATCATGGATGCCGTCGGGTATTCCGGTGCGCGAATTCGTGAAGAGCTGATCGATATTTATTTTGATGGTGTTGCGGCAACGCGCAATGGGATGGCGGCTGGGACGCCAGTGAGTAAACTTCGAGCCGTCGTGAAGAAACAGGCGTTTACGATTAACATCGACCTCCACCTCGGCGAGGCGAATTACAATGTGTTCACTTCCGATCTGTCTCCTGAGTATGTGGAATTTAACCGCTCGGAGTATTCCATGTGGAAACGCGCCCAAGGTGATACAGAACAGCCCGCTGCCGAATAAATTTTATGTCTGATTCCGCTCTCGAAGAACCTATTCGCAAGGCGGCGGTGCTCGTTGAAGCACTGCCATACATCCAGTCGTTCCGCGGCGAAACCTTTCTCATCAAAGTGGGCGGTAGCGCCATGGAAGACCTCGATCTGGTCCGCAGCTTGATGCGTGACATCGTTTTCCTCGAAGCCGTAGGGGTGAATCCCGTGGTTGTTCACGGAGGCGGGAAAGCGATTTCTGCAGCGATGGAGCGCGAGGGATTGAAGCCGGCTTGGGCGTCGGGAATGCGAGTCACGGACAAGGCTGCGATTCACCTAGTGGCACGGACTTTGGAAGAAGAAGTGAACCCCATGCTGGTCGAGATGTTGCTTCGACACGGGGGCAAAACCCTTGGAGTCAAAGGACGCGATATGTTGGTTGGCAAGAAAGCAGTCGGTAAAGGCGAGAATGGCGAGCCTGTGGACTTGGGCTTTGTCGGCGAGGTGACGGGGTGTGATCCTGAGAGTGTGAAAAAATTGATCGCCGATGAGGTGGTGCCAGTGGTGAGTCCATTGGCTGCGGAAGAGAGCACTGGAGCCCCTTTGAATGTGAATGCGGACCTTGCCGCTGCAGCGTTAGCGAATGCACTCGGCGTGACCAAATTGATTTACCTCAGCGACGTGCGTGGTTTGATGCGTGATCCAAGTGATGATTCCACGTTGATTCCGAGTGTGACGCGAGCAGGTATTGAAGCCTTGATCCAAGACGGCGTGATCAAAGGCGGGATGATTCCAAAAGTGCAGTCGGCGGTAGATTCCATCAACGCCGGGGTCGGCAAGGTGCACATGATCGACGGGCGAGTTCCCCATGCGCTGCTGCTGGAAGTCTTCACGAACCTAGGCATCGGCACCGAGATTCTGGCGTAGGTGGTCATAGCTTGGACGTGCCGGCTGGAAGCTGAAACCACGTTGGTGGTCTCAAATCCTGATGTGGATTTTTCATCCTGTAATCCGCTGGAACGTCTCCACTCGTAGCCGAATTCGTGAGAATTTGGCCCCTAATTGTAGCCGAATTTGTGAGAATTTGGCCCGATCCATGTCTCAATAAGCCTTCTCGATCTTAACGCCTTTGCTTTGACCTTGGCGGCGCTGTTGGTTCCAGTTGGCGTTGTTGTCTCTCTGGATCATGCCGTTTTGCAGGTAAAGGTTGCCCTTGTAATCCACTCCTTCCTGGGCATTTTCAAGCTCTTGCTGCGGAGGCGTAACGGGGGCGTTTTCCGGTGTGCCGAGCCAGTCCCTACCTCGGAAAAACGCATACTTTGAATCGCCTTCGCGGGCGATGACCGTGGCCTTACCGCGCAGGTTGTCGGCGATGAAGATTCCGCGTAGGTCGGTCTCGCCGGAGCGGAATTCGCTGTCAGCGCTGCCGATGGCTTTGACGTGGACTTCGGGGCGGTATCCACCCTTGACGGTGTCGAGCACGTTGGCGCGAACGCGTCCGCTCACGGCGTCTTCCTGAACTTCGATTTTCAACGGAGTGATGAGCACCATGGCACTTGCGAAGAGATCGTCACCCCGGCAGATGATGAGGTATGCGGCTTCGTCTTTGAGGGCTAGGGGGATGGCGCGTTCCTTCTCGACGTAGTCCTTGCCGTCGCCTAGCGCGATGGTCTGCTCGGACTCCGGCTTGATGCCGGCGAGCTGCACGCTGGTGATGGCGCTGAGGTTTTTCTGCTGGAGGTAAAGCTTCATCAGGTCGACCCGATAAACCTGCACGAAGGCTTCTTTGATGTTGCGGTATTTCAGGTTCAGCGACACCGGGTCGCCTGGCTTCACCACCGTCACCTCGTCCATGGAGATGCTTTTTTTCTCGAAGTAGGCGATGGCTTCCGCCGCATCCGGGTAGAGGGTTTTCACCTTCTCATACCAGTTGATGGCATCCGCGGGTTTGCTTTCCGCGTGATAAATCTGGCCAAGGATGTAGCGGGCGAAATCGCGGTCCTTGCTATTGCCATCCGCCACCACGCGAGCAGCAGCGAGTGCCTCGGCATACTGGTTTTGCCAGAACAGGCCGAGCGCGGTCATGTATTGGAACCCAGGTGCGAAGGTGCTTTTCGGATGAATCTTGGCAAACTCCGTGCTGAGTCGGACGACCAAGGGGTAATTTTTCAAGTCGAGCATCGCGTTGCAAAGGCTGAACCCCGCATCGTCGGCGAGAGGATCGCTCGGATAGAGTGCGAGGAACGAACCGAGAAGATCTGCCGTGCGCTTGAGCATCGCGACTTTTTCCGGCTGCTCGCCGTCTTCTTTTGGAAGCTCATGGGCGGTGGGTGCTTTCTCGTAGAGAAGTTGGGACAGGGCGAAATAGGCGGAAGTCACCTCGGCAGTGTCCGGGTATTCGCGCCAGACACGTTCCTGGAAATCGATGCTACCGAGGAAGCGCCCTTCGTCTTCGAGTACCACACTGATCCCTGCGTCATTGGTGAAACTCGCACTGATCACCGCACGGTAGACGAGCCACGCGCGTTCGTTTTCGCCAATGTCGCGATAGGCTTTTCCGCACACCAGAATCTTGTCGAAGGGGATTTCCAACGACGGGTAGCGCTCGCGCAGGATCTCAAACATCTCGACGATTTTTCGGGCATCGTAGAACTCCGGCATGGTGTGAATCCACAGCAGCATGCGGGCGAGGTTGCTCTCGTTGTATTTCGGGTTGGCCTTGAAAACCGCGCTGAGGTAATCGAGCGCTTTGGCGAAATCGCCATCGTTGAAGTGAAGCTCACCGAGGGTGTAGCGCTCACCAATGTTCATCACATAGGGATCGGGTGAATTTTCGCCGCTGGCGAGCACGGTGATTCCGGAAGTCGGCCCGACGGCCATGAACGACGGATTACCGATCTCGCGGGTGATTGTGGGGAGAATGCGGAACGTTCCGGGGACGTAGCCTGTGAGCTCATAGCTGACGGATGGGCTGCGGCTTTTGAAATAGATCCGGAAGAAGCTCTCATGGACTTCGGGGCGCAGGTTAGAGTTGATCGACCCCTCCACCAAGCGGGTGCCGGCGGGCAGCGGGACATCCATCACGAACCAGCGGTTCGAAGAATAATAACCGTGCGTGTCATCGACGATGACATGCATCCGCTGGCCGTTTTCCAGATTGTTCACCGGAGACGAGCTGGATGCATTGATCGGTTTGCCTCGATATTCGAGTGCCGTGTGCAGGTGTCTGATGCGGTTGATACCGGGGCGCACGTCGTTGGCTTTGGTGTCGGAGGAAAAACCGAACAGATCGGCGGCGTAGGTAAAGGTTCCGCGACCACTTGCTTTGAACTCGACGAGGTTATTGCCGGGCTGGATGGCATCCACAGGCACTTCCAGCAGGTTCAGACCGCTCGCGCCCTCGGACTTGATGATACCGATCTGCTTGCCGTTCACCTGGACAATGATCTCAAGATCGGTGGTTTGTTCTTTGCCGAGACTGAACCACGACGAAAGCGCGGCCACCGCGACGCCATGCGCGCGGTTTGTGGGGTAGCCGAAGCAGCCGCGGAAATGAAGCAGGGATTCGGCCGCTTCTTTCGCGCGTGGGGATTCCGGTTTAGATTCCGCGAGCGCCAGCAGCACCATGGCGGTGGTTTCCGGGGTGTCATTGAGCCAAGCCGTTTTGTAGCCGGATTCCCAGACCACCGGCTGATCCGCTTTGGCGATGGCCTTGGTCTCAAGAATGCCCGCCAACTCGGCGGCGATCTCCTTGCGATCGAGGTTGTAGAACGCGCGGGTCAGTAGGGCGAGGGTGGCGGATCCAAGAGAGTTCCGGTCACGGTAGAGACGGTTGCACGCGGCATAATCGGCGCGCTTGTCGGTGGAGAGGGCGTGCAGCACGATGGCTTTGCTGTCGTTGTCGTTGGCATCGAATTTCTTCAGCTGGTCAAGCAGGAACGCGGCGGTTTTGTCGAGAGTGCCTTTGTTCACCCCAATACCGGCATTCCTCGCCTCGACCAATGCCCAGAACGCGCGGGCGGTGGTGGGCTCGCTGGTGATGCCGCTGTTCCAACTGCCGTTTTCCGCCTGGCTGGAAACCAGAGCAGCGACCAATGTTCGTGCTTGTTCGGCGAGGCGACGCTGGTAGAGATCATCCGCCTTGCCGTTGTTCGCGTAAGCCAGCGCGGTGGCGGTGGCGAGCAGGTCGTTCGCAGGATGTCCACCCTGGGTGGGGGGCATGATGCGGGCATAGTCTTGGAGCGGGCCGTAGTTTCGCAAGGCCATATCGAGCACCGCATTCTTTACCTCCGGACCAACAGAAATGGTCATCCAGTTGGCGGAATATTCGCGACCTTCGGGAAGGGCGAGAATCGCTGCGGTAGTCGAGTTCGCGGTGCCCCCGGCGTGAGCAGCGTAGGGGATCCCCCAGGGCTGGACGGGAACATTGAGCTCAAGACTGTCGCTATGATTTTCGGTGCTACCGCTGAGCTCAAGGCGCAGGTTGAGGAGCTTGGGGGTCTCGTAGCCGTCAAAGGCCACTTCGGCTCCGCCCTTGGCTTCCACGTCGACGGATTTCGTCCGGGAGAAGAGAACTTTTGATGGGTTCTTCGGATCGTAAATTTTCAGAGTGAGGGGAACCTTTCCGGCGAAGTCGCTGAGGTTGTGCACCCGGCCGACGACGCGGATTTCATCGCCCTCGCGCAGGAAGGAGGGAGACTTCAGCTCGACGAAGAAATCCTTGCGGGTGAGGGTGGTGGCAGTGGCCTGACCGACGAGGGTTTCCACAGAGCAACCGCGGGCGGTGAGACGCCATGCGGTGGTGGTTTCCGGCATCACGATCGTTGCCACCGCCTTGCCGTCCGAATCGGTGACGATGGACGGCATCCAGCGACCTTCACCGCGCACCTCGCGGCGGGGCTGCTCCTGAACCTGGGACTGCGCGATGCCTGCGCTATATCCGCTCACCGATTTGGCGTCCATCAGCTCATCTGCGGCAAATGCATCCACCTGTGCGCCTTTCGGTTTTGCCGAGGCTGGTTGACTGGCATCTCTGAACATAGCTCGACGCGATACACTCCCAACCGTAGCGGATGGCTGCGCGAAGGCGCCATCCATCTCCTGCTTTGCTTCTTCGAGAAGTTGCCCTTCTCTCTCTGCGCGGGCGAGGCGTTCCTTTTCTTCGGTCAATGCTTTGGCGACAGGACGGGTGGCTCCTTGGTAGCGGAACCCACAGGTCGCGCCGGTATGAAACTCGGCAAAACGCCGGGCGTCTTTTTGGAAGAACTGGAGGATGGGTTGGAGTTTGTCCGGGACTACGGCAAACAAGGCCTCGTTGACCAGGGCTAGGCTCAATTCGGCCTCGACCGGCTTTCCGACCTGATCCGTGACGGCGATTTCCACCTGGCCCTCTTCGCCCGGAAGGAACGCGTCCTTGAGTGGTTTCAAGGTTACTTTCAGCTCGCGCTCGACAGAAAATTCCTTTGAAGCGGTGCGCAGATCGCGGCCATCAATTGCTGCGGCGGCGAGGCGGAAGTTGGGGAAAAGGTCGTGGCCGACGTCGAAGGGCAACGGATTGTGGCCTTTTTTCAATTCGACGATCTGGTAGCGCAGAATGGTCTCGCCCTCGAAGGTGAGCAAAGCCAGCCCCTCGTCGATGCGCGAGTGAATGCGCACCTTGGCGTCTTTTCCGACTTTCAGGGTCGCGCTGTTGGCGAAAATTCGCAGCTTGTTCGCGTCCTCGTCATCCGAGACTTCGACGCTGGTTTCGGTGACGATGGCTTGCTCGAAGCGATCCGAGCCGGTGACCCGTAAGCGATAGTTGCCGCCTTTATCCAACTGGAGAGTAACCCGTGCCTTGCCGGTCTCGGCATCGGTGATGACTTCCATCTCCGATTCCATGACCTCCGCGGATGGAGGGCACTCGGGCTGCGGCCATGGCAACAGAGTGAGGATGCGGCTGGTCTTGGTTTTCTCCATCCTCAGGACGGTGATCTTGAGCGACTCGCCGCGCACTTTGCCATCGGCACTTCGGGTAGTGAGGTCGAGATCAAAGGGCTCGCCCGCGATGACTACAGGCTGGCTTGGTTTTGCAGCGATGGAAAACCCCAGTCGCGCCAGTGTCAGTGACTCGGTAACGGCGATATTTTCCCCGTCGAGCGACGCCGTGAAAACCAGCGGGTTGCCCGGAGCCATGGCGGTCGTGTCAAAGTTGATTGTCGCCTTGCCCTGCGCATCGGTGGTGACTCGCTCGATGCGGTGATCGGGGAGTGCGACACGCAACACACGGTCTGCCAGCGGTTCACCCCAGTAGTATTCCGCCTGCAGAGTGGCCTCCACGTTCTCGCCGCGGAACCAGACACGGCGTGGAAAATCCATCGATAGCTTGATTTTCTCCAGCTTGAACTGTCGGACATCGAAGGTGCCTTGGAAACTGAGCGTGCCGCTGGTGGCGGTCATCGTGTAGGTGCCGACCGCGGCTTGGCCTGGAAGCTCAATGGTGGCATCGAAGGTGCCGAACTTGCTGAGTTTTACCGCTTCCTCGGAAAGTAGGCGACCTTGTGGATCCGTTACGCGAACACGCCATTTGGCGCTTTCAGGAACGGCGTAGGAGCCGTCCTTCACATCGCGGAGGATGCCGCGCATGGAGACGGTTTCGCCCGGTAGGTAGGCGGGTCTGTCGGTGTAGAGGTAGCCTTTGGACTTGAGCCCTGACGAGAGCTGAAGTCCGGCGAGCGGTAGGTTGAAAGCGGCGGCGTGGCTCGAGCGCAAAGCGAAGACGCGAACATCTCCGAGATCCTTGAGAGCATCCAGCGATGTCTTGAAAACCCCGTCGGCACCGGTCACTCCGGTCTCGGCTACTGCCGAGCCGTTGCTGACCAGTAGCTCCACATCCTTTGCAGGCTTGCCGGTGCGCATGTCCTGGACAAAGGCGAGCACCTCGCGGCGGCTGGCTTTCACCACCACCTCCAGATCGGAGCGCAAAACGAGCACGGTGGACTGCCAGTCATCGTCGCTAACGGTGACCACGTAGGCACCCGCTTCCTTGCCTTTGAAGGGGATTTCAACATCCTGTTCGAGTGGCTTGTATTTTGTGTAGCCCTCCGGCTTCATCGTCCACGTCTTATCCGGTTGAATTAGTGAAACATCGAGTCCTTCGACTCCAGTGATGCCGTGCATTTTGCGGAAGTAGGCCTGGAGATCGATCTTGTAGAGACGTACTTCGCATTCCTCGATATTGCGGATCTTGAGGTGGACGGTGGCTTTTTCGTTGGTACGGAATACGCGTTCCGTTGAAAGTTGCAGCGACTTTTTAGTCAGCCGGTTGATCGCGACGCGTGCCTCGTTGTCGCCGCGTTCGCTGGCCAGTTTCTGATAGAGCTTGAGGGCTTTTTCGAAATCGCCGAGTTTTTCCTCAAGAATGGTCGCGCTCTTGAAGGTGGCCGCGCGCGCCTCGGCGCTTTGTGGATATTTGCTGACCAGCTTCGCCCATTCGTCGATGGCCTTGCGGTAGTTTGCGGTGATTTGTTTCTCTCCGCTCTTAGCCTCTCCGAGGTCGAGCGCTTTGGCTTCGTGGATCGCGCCGAAAAGATACAGAATGCGCGGCGCGCGTTCGTCGAGTGGATGCGCACGGAGAAAGGCTTCGAAACGCTCCATCGCCAGCTGGTTGTTTTTCTCAACGAGCGCATCGAGCCCCAGTTGGAACTCGGCGTTGATGATCGCACCCTGGCTCTCCGACCATTCGGGGCCGTTGGGGTATTCCTTCACATACTGCTGCCATGCGGCGATGGCTTCCTGTTGTTTTTTCTGACTGGCGAGTATCTGCCCGACACGGAACAAGGCGCGCATTTTCAAGTTCGCGTAATGTGTGGCGGGAGTGTCACCAATCTCCTCGTCAATGGCGTCCGCCTCACCACCATCGGGAAGTGAGAAGCCTTTTCCTGCGATGAAATCCCGGTAGGCGACGATCGCGTCATCGGCGCGCCCGGCGGAGTGCAGGGACTCGGCGATCATCCATGCGGCTTGTAGTGAGCGGGTGCCGGTGGGGTGGGCGGTCAGGTATTCGCGGCAGGCCTTGATGGCTGCGTCGAGACGGTTGCCAAGGTTGGGGATCATGGCGCCGTTGGCGATTTGTGGGAAATAGGTGCGGACGGTGAGCCAGCGGATTTCCTCGGGAAGTTTTTTACCCTCATCTGTGGCGAGCTCGGCGGTCAGTGCAGTAAGTTCCTCAACCGGTGCGGTGATCATTTTTAGAAGATCTTCCAGCTCCATCCGTGCCGCCTCAGCATTGCCCGCTTGGTAGAAGGATTCCGCAAGACGGAATCGTGCCATCGCCACATGCTTGCCTGCTGGCGGAGGGTTGACCATCGGCAAGCGCCCGGAACCTGAGCCGGCGGCACCAGTCCAAGCCGGATCATATTCGGTCAGATAGGCCTGAAAATCGCGGATCGCCGTGCCGGCGTCATTCGCTTGTTGGATGGCGCGGGCTTTACGGAACACGATGTTATCACGGAAGTCGCGAGGCAGCTCGATGGCGAGCGCTTTGGTGTAGAGCGAGTAGGCTTTCATGAAATCCGCTGGCGGGGCATCGGGGACTGCGGGATCGGGCTTGGCTTCCAGCTTTTCGGCAAAGCGCAGGATCTCGCCGACCAATGCCTGCTTGCGCTCGGGTGCCAGGATGCGCGCGGACTCCGCTTCATAGATCGCTGCCGCTTGCTCGAAGTTCTTCAGTTCGACCAATGCCCGCGCTTTGAGAAAGACCGCCTTATGACGCCAGTCGGATTGAGGGAAATCCGCGATCAAGCGGTCGGCGCTTTTCACGGTATCGGTAAACTTTTTGCCCTGAAACAACGCGATGGCCTTGAGGAAAAGCGCCTGATCCGCTTCCGTGTCCTTCTCCGCGATAGCCTTGTCAGCCAGTTCAATGGCTTTTTCGTACTGGAGCTTGCGCATCTCCGACTGGATCTGCGGAAGATTGGAAGGAGCGGCGACCGTGTGGACTGCGGCGATGACGAGGGCGAACAGACAGGCGATGGTTGTTTTCATGAGTGGTTCCTTTCCGGACGTTAGGCAACGAGGCGACTGGAGGACCCGCCTCTATATTTGAGACACGCAGAGAGAAGAACGCTTAGAATTTTCCCGAACACTTCCCACCGTATCCCATACAAGTTCTCCAAAATTCCCGTAGTGGGTCAATCGAATCCGACCACCTGACAAAGTTCTTACAATTGGAGTGCCCGCTCGCCGAAGAAGTGCATCCGCCTCCAGCTTCGTCACATTTGGTGGTCGAGCGATCCCAGCTCACCAAAAGACTCCCACATCCCCCCCCCCATGACTGAATCAACTGTAGTGTGTCACAAGAATGAATGAGGATGAATCTACAGAAGAAGTGTAAGTGTAAGAACAAGGACACCCATAGTTTGAGGTTAGAGTGTAAGAACAATAAGAACAAGGAAACAATAAGAACAAGGAAACCCATAGTTTGAGGTTGACGAGGATGCGCTACAAGTGTTCAATTGAACTTAATGACGGTAGCAAGGTCTTCAATAGTTCCAGAAAGCGGTGTAGGGGTGTTCCATTGTATCAGTCGCTGCGTGCGGCGCTCGTGGCTGTGTGGGGTGGATCCCTACAATCACAAGGATTACAGCCATCGCAAGCAGTGGGTGCGCGACAGGCTGGAGAAATTGGCGAACATCTATGCGGTGGAGCTCTATGCCTACGCGGTAATGAGCAATCACTTGCACGTGGTGATGCGGATAGACCCAGGAAAGGTGACGAAGTGGAGCGATCGCGAGGTGGTGATGCGATGGCGTCGGCTGTACCCTGCGGGGCGCGATGCCGATGGTCGCGCGCTTGAACCAACGGAGGATCAAATAAGCACTTGGCTGGCAGACAAGGAAACCCTTTCACTATGGCGCGAACGCTTGGGGGATTTGAGCTGGGTGATGCGCTCGTTAAACGAACCCTTGGCCCGACGGGCGAATAAAGAGGACAATTGTAAAGGACGGTTCTGGGAGGGACGGTTCAAAAGCCAGCTTCTCTGCGATGCGGGAGCTGTGATGGCATGCATGGCCTACGTGGATCTCAACCCGGTGCGTGCAGGATTGGCGGACACGCCGGAAACCAGCGAGTTCACCAGCGTGCGCGAACGTTTTGAGAAAGAGTGTGCGGAACGGAATCAATCAGTGAAGGTGAAGAGCGATGCGTCAGACCCGAAGGTGCTAGACCCACAGCAGTCATGCACATGGCTCACCCCGGTGGAGGACATCGTGACGGATGAAGAGTTTGGTCCTTGGGGAGTGTCGCTGGCTGAGTATTTGCAACTGGTGGACGTGACGGGCAGAATGATCAGTGAGGGGAAACGAGGGGCGATTCCCTCTCATCTGGCGCCAGTGCTCACGCGTCTGGAACTGCGGGCGGACACTTGGGTGAGATCAGTGGAAGGGTATCGTTCGATATTCCAGCGCATGGCGGGTAGTCGTGATCGCTTGATGGGGCTGGCGAAAGCGGCGGGGAGAAAGTGGTTCTGTCGGGGAAGCGGGGCGAGAGAGTTCTACGCGACCGATCCACCAGATAGGTGCGTGGAGGAGTCCTCTGGATAGTTTGGAGAACGGATGGCGAGCGGTGGAGCGAGGAAGAGGGGCGTCAGGGGAGAACTGTGCCTTGGTGCAGGCTAGTTATGCCTGATTTGAGGTTCACAGGCAATCGGCGGAGCTTTACAGCGAGTGTTGGCGATTTCTGTGGTAGGGAAGGTGAGTCTAGAGGGGAATAGACTTGCAGAGAAACGTAAACCTCGAAGAGGTTTGGAGTGAATAGTGGGTGTCCTAAAAATTCTTGTATATGTATTTCTCGTTTCCTCACTAGTCACCGGAAGAGGCTTCTTCGGGCTTCGCGAACTCTGAGAAGTAGTTGATGCACTTGTCGCGCCACATCCTTGCGAATTGCTTTTCTTGAATAAGCTTACTCATGACTGAAGCGTGGCGATCAGGGGCGATCTTGCCTTCAAGTGTTTTCCAAGTTTCAGCCATCTCATCAACATCACTGACTCCCCGATCATATCTGAATACCAACTCCTCCCAGAGGGTTCGCTCCGTTGAGAGCTTTGTATTCCAAGGGAGATGATGGAACCAAAGGAGGTAATTCAGAGGCGTCTTTGCCGGGTCATCAAAGATATCCCGCAATTCCGGATGGTATTGTCCAACGTAATTGCTCCCACGGCTCGTTCTATCAAACCCGATCCCCCCCTCATCGGCTTTGTGATATTTTTTGCGACTCTCTGGCAATGGTTTGTAATGGTCGCTCATGGCTACCAGAAAATTCAGTCCAAGTGGCATCGTATAATTAACGTACGCATCATAGGATCCCATCATCATCGACTTAATCACCATGCTGGTGGGCAAGTCGCATTCGAAAGTCATTTTGATCCATTCCTCCGCGATTTCATCAGCACTCAACCTTGGATTCCAAGCAAGTCGTCCATAGGCATACCAGTTTGCCTGATTAAAGACACTGCCACACCATTCATCGCCATCTCCGGTGTTTGCCACGCCGGCAATGCAAGTTTTCTTCTGCCCATACAATGACCCGTCTATCACCTTGGCCACTGTCGAACCACTTCCTTTGGCGTAGGTATCAGAACCTAAAATTTCCGACCACTTCGACCCGAGAAATGCCAGCGTAGTCGCATGCCCGAGGTATTCCTTTGCTACCTGCAATTCTAATGCAAGATGAGTCTGCGGCATTGAGCCAAATAGCGGAGTAAAGGGTTCGCGCGGTTGGAAATCGAGTGGACCGTTTTTGACTTGAATGAAAACATTGTCGCGAAACTCCCCATCGTATGGCTTGAATTCCAGATAAGCGTCCAGCGCCCTGTCTTCACTGCTACCATAGACAAACGCCCGCCATATCAAGGTGCCTCCATGAGGAGCCAGCGCATCGGCCAACATATTAGCGCCTTCGAGATGCGTCCGCTCATACACTCGCGGTCCAACCATCCCCTCCGAATCGGCCTTTACAAGGAACCCTCCGAAGTCCGGGATCAAGCGGTAAATCTCGGTGGCTTTCTTTTTCCACCACTCTTGCACCGCCGGATCCAATGGGTCCGCTGTGTCGAGGTTGCCGATACCTCCCCAATGTTTCATCCGGTCGGGGGTATCCGAGGGGTGCATTGGTGCGGCAAAATTAGCAGACAGATAAGTGCGAATTCCCCAGGCTCGAAACTCCCTCGCCAATACAGCGACTTTTTCGAGATAATCGGGTCGCAATATTCTGGGATCGGCATTCACATTGTTGAGCACCACGCCATTGATTCCGATGGATGCGCAAAACCTGGCATATTCCCGATAGCGGGGATCTGTTTGATCGGGAAGTTCATCCCACTTCCACAAGCTCCTGCCCCCATAACCTCGCTCTATGCTTCCATTCAGATTATCCCAGTGGTTCAGCATCCTCATCTGAACGGCGGGCTCACTAGTGATACGGAGTGGATTGGCGGGCGTGCCGGTTTGCATCAGGCGGATAAAATGAAACGTTCCATAAAGAACTCCCGCCTCGTTTTTGGAAACAATGAAGGTGTTTTTCTTCCCCTCATGAATCACGCTTTCCATTAAATACCCCACGTCTTTGAGAGCGTTGGCTGTATCCACCAGATTCTTCGGCATCAACTCCTTGAGCTGCGCCAAGGTGCCCAGCATTATCATCCCTTCTCCGTCGCTGGATTTAGAAATGATGACACGGCTCTCCACAAACCCTTCAATAGCGGTTTTCAACTCGTTGCGTGCATTCAAGAGAATTTCCGAGGTGCCAGGGCAGTAAATTCTTTGTGCACTCTCAGACCATTCCTTCTGCAGATCCGGTGTGAGCGCTCGGTAGTCGAGCCATAGCGAAGAACCTGAGGAGTCATTTTTGGATTCACCCGCTACGACGGAAGCTTGAATCGCAAGCGCCGCTGTAACAAATATCGGAATCAATAATTTTGGGTATCTCATAGGGAAATTAATGATGGCTGATTTTTCATCAGCTATTCAAGCATTGCATCAATCAAGAAATGAACAAGGACAAGCTTGATTTGAAGTTGCGCGGCCTGAGGAGAACTCTTCTTGCGGATGGCTCTGGTACGGTCACATTTTGGATGAGATTGTTGTCGATATTCACACTCTCATCTTGCAGATTCTGGATGCGCGACGAGGATTCTTTAGGTGATGTCGGGAATTCGCATCTTTTGATGGTGACAGGATGCTGGTTGCTTGCCTATCACTAGAGGGAAGTCATTCCACAATGGACATAAAACCTGAGAATATAGCAATTGCCGTAGAGGGGCATCCGTCACCTGATCTTATCGATCTCGCTCTTATCGCGTCCAACGAAGGGTTTTGGGAGTGGGACTGTGAGGGCGATGCCGTGTTCTATTCGCCGCGAATTCTTGAGTTTCTTGGGGTGAGGCCATCGGATCCCTTGCCGCATTTGTTTCATGAAGATGGTGGGTTGATCCACCCTGAAGACCGTGGGGCGTTTAAGGAAGCGATTCAGAATGCGATGTCTGATGTTTCTGTAGAGGTGTTTGCGGTGAACTGTCGCGTATGGTGTGGAGATGAACTCGGTTGGTGTTGGATGCGTTTGCGAGGGGTGCCGGTGCGAGATGCCGACAATCGGGTGACGCGAATGGCAGGGTCGATGATCGATATTACCAAACGTAAAGACGCCGAAGCGAAGTTGCGTGAGGAGCGTCAATTGTTCCGTCTTTTGGTGGATAACCTACCGTTGAACATTTACTTCAAGGATCTGGATTCGAAGTTTGTCTTGGTGAACGACAATATGGCAAGTTGGTTCGGGAAAAGTAATCCTGAAGACTTGAGAGGGAAGTCGGATGAGGATTTCTTCGATAAGGAACATGCGGAAGCAGCACGTCGCGATGAGCAACGAATCATATCAGAGCGCGAGCCGGTTGTTGGGTTAGTCGAGAAGGAGACTCGGCGTGGGAAATCGGATTCTTGGGTATTGACGACAAAAATGCCATGGATCGACGGTGCAGGTGACGTGAAGGGAAGCTTCGGGATCTCTTCTGATGTGACTGAGCTTGTGCTTGCCCAACGGGAATCTGCACGTTTGGCGAAGGTTCTCAAACGTCGCAACCGATTGATCGAAGAAGAGATGGCATTAGCCAGAGAGATTCAATCGGCGCTATTACCGCGCGGTGGACGTAAAATCGATCTGGTGATTGGTGGCAAGCGTTATCGAGCAACCATCGATTATCGCTATATTCCTTCGTTCGGCTTGGCGGGTGACTTTTTTGAGATTCTAGAAATCGGTCCTGGTGTCGTCGGCGTGATTGTCGGCGATGTGATGGGGCACGGTGTACGATCGGCTTTGATAGTCTCCATGCTTCGTGGGATGCTGGAGCGTGAGGATATAGCATCGAGCGATCCATCATTATTCCTCGAACGCGTGAACAACGGCTTGTGCGGGATTTTGCGTGAATGTGAAGTAACCATGTTTGCTACGGCGGCCTATGTGGTGATCGATTTGAATGAGATGACAATCACGACGGCACTGGCGGGTCATCCTTCACCTTACTCCTTCGACGAAAGTGGCAGCGAGGTCGGTGAGTTGGTCGTCGATGAGACGCAACGTGGTCCGGCAATGGGACTAATCCCTGGAGCAACCTTCCCCAAGGTGGTGCAATCCATTGCGTCGGGTTGGCGTGGTTTGATCTACACCGACGGCGTGATCGAGGTGGAAGACGACAAAAAGGAGGCGTGGTTAGAAGAACGCTTCAAGCAATCGATTGGCAGAAGACAGAGCGAAGGCCTGGAGCTTATCATGGATGGTGTGCTCGACGATGCGCGGGAGTTTTCGGGTGGCGACACCTTCGACGACGATGTGTGTCTTGTAGGTGTCTCTGTTGATCTTGTCAAAGAGTCGTAAGGGGAATTTCGATTATCGGTGAGCTTCCCACACCACCCAGCGGGAGCCTGGAGGCACCCGCTCCAAAAGCGATCCCCGCAAATACACACCATTTTATTCAAGCTCAGTGTTATGGACGTTGTCGGCGCTTGTAAAGCGGATGGCCAATGGTCAGCTATCGGCCCATCCATCCGCCATCGACAACGAGGATCTCGCCGTTGACATAGCTCGAAGCCTCAGAGGCAAGGAACACCGTTGGCCCTTTGAAGTCGTTGGGATCGCCCCAACGTCCAGCTGGGATACGGGCGAGGATTTGTTCCGTGCGGACAGGATCGTTGCGGAGTGCTTCGGTGTTGTCGGTGGCGATGTAACCAGGTGCGATCGCATTGACGTTGACGCCTTTTGACGCCCATTCGTTGGCGAGAGCTTTGGTGAGCTGGCCGATGGCGCCTTTGGATGCGGCGTAGCCTGGCACCGTGATGCCGCCTTGGAAGGTGAGCAGTGATGCTGTGAAGATGATTTTTCCGGATCCACGCTCGACCATTTTTGCGCCGATTTCTCGGGATAGGATGAACTGTGCATTTAGGTTCACGTCGATCACTTGATCCCAGTATTCGTCGGGGTGCTCGGCGGCAGGTTTTCGCATGATGGTTCCCGCGTTGTTGATGAGAATATCCGGCGTGACCTCCAAGTTTTTGAGAAACTGGTAAACGGCATCACGATCGGCGAAGTCGCATTGGTATGCGGTAAATTTCCGACCGATTTTGGTGACCGCAGCTTCGATGGCACTGCCTTCGAGTTCGAGTGTTGCAGAAACGCCGATGATATCGGCTCCGGCTTCGGCGAGGCCTTCGGCCATGGCGAATCCGATGCCGCGTTTGCAGCCGGTGACGAGAGCGGTTTTTCCTTCGAGTGAGAACGTGTTCATTTTTATTAGAGATTAGAGATCGGAGATTAGAGATAAATTTTCTTATGTTTACATTCTATCTTTGCACCCCACTTATAGATAATATCTCACCATACCTCATCATACATGATAATGATATGGGTTATCGAAAATAGCTCTGGTCTCTTTTTTGGGCAAATTAATTCAGATAATCTCCGTTCGTTCAACTTGATTATGGTAACCAGTAGATAATTCTATATACGTATACGTATATAGAATTAAGACAGAGTTCGATTGAAGTAGATTACATTAAACCAATCGTAGAAGCCTTGTTTGTATGATTGGTTTAATGTATGTGAATGGTGTGATTAATAATAGAATTTTATCTCATTCATACCAACTGGAGATATACAAAGCAAAACTTTGTATATCTATTTTAGACAATCTATATCGCCTAAGATTAACGGGTAAAATCCAAATGTGGTTGTTAGACTAGGGTTTTGATCTAACAACCTCATCTGTGATAAATTGGGACGCTGGGTAAATTAAAAACATCAGATATCAAGTCACAGAGATGATTCGAAAGATTTGGTGATTTAGAGACAATATAAGGATTTAAAACGATTTATGGATTGTTCTTAGGTCAACGAGTCTGGAGTTTGAGACAATATAGAAATTTAGGAGTAATCGACTTTCCCCAGGAACTTCTCAACTTATATGTTAGAAACAATCCAGAGATATAGAGACAATATAAATTTAGGCTTGGGATTTAGATACAATCCCAGGATAAGACACTATAACGAATTTAGAGAATAATGATAGACCCGGACAGTCTTAGAATTTGAGATATTTAGGGACAATCCAGAGATTTAAGAATAGTCTAGGGGTGATGTTTATGACAATCTCTGAGTTTAACGGCGAACACAGATTTGGATATAGTTCAACTGTAATCTAGAGAACTAAAAGATTCGAGCATGATATATCCAAGACTATCTGGAGATTATCCGAAGATTATCTCCAGATATAAAATGTTTAGATTTGAGAACCAGAGGGGAGATCTAGGATTGTTCAGAGAGTTAAGATAATGTACAGCCTTGGGACAATCTCAACTCTCTAGACCATTTAAAACTATATGTAACTTTTGATACCAACACAGAGTTCGAGATGTCATCTAGAGATTTAGACATTAGGGGTCATTAGAGATCTAGAAATGGTAGAACACATTAGGATGCTGAAGAAATAAATTCAGATGACGTATCAAGAATGTTATAATACATCGGAAACATCTGTAATATAATGTTGATAACATGTCAGGATCTCAAAGAGGTATCAGAGATAAAAGATGAGTTTTTGGAGCAAAACAAATCATTACATTGGGACCTAACTTTGTACTCTAACACTCTAACTTTGTACTCTAACACTCTAACTTTGTACTCTAACACTCTAACTTTGTACTCTAACTTTGTACTCTAACACTCTAACTTTGTCCTCTAACACCTAGATTGTACTTCTAACACCTAGATTGTACTTCTAACACCCTAGATTGTACTTCTAACACCCTAGATTGTACTTCTAACACCTAGATTGTACTTCTAACACTCTAACTTTGTGCTCTAATACTCTAACTTTGTACCAAGAGTAATATAAGAGGTGGGTGAAGCCTAGAGTAATATTAAGAGGCGAAGCCTCTCTTAATATTAATCACGTCAATTATATGAGCTTCATCCCTCATATAATTGTCTTAATCTCCTATGTTAATCGCGCTTAATTATTTCCCTTCTTAAAATAAGATAGGCTAATTATATGAGCTTCACTGACCTCATCTCTTAAGAAAAAGATAGTTAAGCGCGATTAATATCTAATAAGAGGGACGAAGTCCCTCTTATTAAAATATTACTATAGGTGAAGCCCACCTTATTTAAGATAATTAGCGAACACCCAACTTATTCCCTGACATCTTCATCCATGTGAGTCGACACCCAATTTATCCCAGGCCACATGGCTGTTATAAGTTTCATCCATAAATATACGTCTAACGATAATAAGTAAAACAGCACATTTGACGCCTCACAAATGGGATTTCTTACAGAGAATATCTTCGGTAACTTGTCCACCCTTTAAGGAGAACCACTGGTGAAAATGACCTTCGTCTACCGATCTAGTTAAGCTTGACCGGACATTCAGATCAAGTGGATCGTCTTCGGTCATTATATCGTTTCGTGGTTTATATGTGCTCATATCGACTATCGGTTTGTAAGTGGGTTATATCGACCTATTGACATTAATGGGTCGATTTGTATATCAGACGAACGGTTGGGTTGATATGTCGGCGTGATATTTTTAATGGAGTTCTCCTAATGGTACCTGATCTTCCCACGATTTGGACTTCATCAAAAAAAACAAATATCCTGATAAGATTGTTAAGACAACCCCAGGCTCCACTCTCATCTTGAGATAAAAGCTTGTATTATACCGGGTTCGACCAAGCGGACAATGAGTCATAGTGTCAGATGTGTCCATTTCTAGCAAACGTAGATAACGTCTCATGATGAAATTATTGGAGATCTAATCTCTGACGATTTTTACGTTTGATCATCCTATAGTTTCGGGATGAGATTATTGGAGGTCTAACCTCCAATAATTTTTATCTTTATCTTTAATTGTCTTGGTCACATTTTCCGAGGTAGCCTACCAGCATACAGAGAGATTCTCTCAACGATTCCATCTTCATCAGCTCGGAGACGTCGGTACACATAAGCATATCTATAAAAATAGTTTGGGGGATTTTACCGCGAATTGTGATGATCCTGTCAAGGACTTCTTTCATCACACGGGTGACCTCCGCATCATCATCGGGGTACATCGAAACAAGACCATGCTCCAACATTCTCTCCAAAGCTTCATCGCTGAGTAATAAAGCCTCATAGAATGCCTTGGTGTTCTTGAACATGATAAATCCCATCTCATCAAAATGTGGAAGATCAAGTCTTTTGAGTAGAACGATCAATGTTTCTAAAGTACACCTTTCCCAATAATCACCAAGCTCTGACAATGGTGCTCCAGATTCAAGAAAGGCTCTTAAACAGTCTGTGTCTGGATCGGAATCGTTCGCCTCCAATGCTATTTTACCCTTTATATTTGACTCTATATCGACGTTGGTTTGGAAGCTGTTCATGATGTTTGTATGATGTGTTACTGGTATTTATCAGTGGTCATAAATACCAATAAATATTATTCAATAGTTGTTACATTGATTTATACGAGTACCCATCTTATAGAGGTAGCTTATGAGAGCTTTTATCGAACGTGGATACATTAACATTGCATCTGGATATCTAGATATGATACGTTAACATAGCATTTGGATACATCAGCATTTGGATGTTATACGTCATAAATTATCTTTAGCATTTGGATACATCAGCATTTAAATGTTATACGTCATAAATTATCTTTGGCGCCTGGATACATCAACATTATATTTAGATATAATGTATTAGCACGGGGTTGCATCTGGGTGTAATACACCATCTCGTTAACAACACACTTTGTGTCTTATGCCCAAATGCCCGTTTTCATCGTAAGATGGTTTACTTTCTGGAGCTCCTGTTGAGCCTAAATATTTGTTGTAGCATGCTTGAACATCTAATGTCTTATGGAGAATGGTGATATGGTATCTAAAATCTTTTTTGTAGCAGAGCGATAGTTTAACAATTTCGAGATACCCTTTTCAGATGCCGTTCTAATGGCATAATTATCTATGGAAGGATCAACCAACCCCGGTTGCCCCAATAAACAGATTTCTCTAACATATTTACACCAGGATGATAATTATAGAAACTTCATAATGTATCGGTACCACCAAAAGCGGTGTTACCAGAAGTAGTGTTAATCTGTGGAATTGCTCCCATCCTGAGTTAATTCACTCAAAGAGATTGTTAATTTATATCCGGTAATCATGTGGGATTACCCATCATGAGCTAACTCACCCGAAAGATTGTTAATTTATATCTGGTAATCTTACGTTTTATCATGAGATACTTGTGAGGTATCCATATGGATACCTCACGTGTAAAGGTTTCTTATGGATGACTATCATAAACTGGTGATGTCGAAAAATCGCCAGTTTGTCACCAATAACATTTCTGCAGATATTGTTGATATATCCAAACAACCATGAGAAC
>JAGXGH010000129.1 GCA_024636835.1 Verrucomicrobiales bacterium
CACCGCCACCGCCGCCGCCGGGGTGCACTTTAATCGGAGGACCGGGCTTCCCAATCTCTTCACCAATTCGAACTTGCCCGCTACACGGCTCCACCCAATCGTAAATCACCCTAGGGCGCCTTTCGTTTGGCTGCCAACTTTCTTCTGCAAATGGAGGTAAGTTGTACACCTGCCACACCTCATATGGATATACACCCTTAAGCGGAATTGCGCCTTCCTCGACAACTACACCGTCTTCACTTTTTTCATAAGACCCTTCGATAGCCTCAATCTTAAATAGGTACGCAATTCTACCTCTTCCTTCCACCGCTTTATCTCCTTTCTCGATTCGAGTTTCGATTGGTGTAACAGAAACTCCTGGTTCCTTAATAATCTTACATTGCTTTACTGGCACATTAACTGCGAAGGCAGATAACAGACTGGCAAGAAAGGAAATTCCAATAATTGTAGTGAGATAGGTCTTCATTCTTCGAATTTGTGATTGAATTTTCGTTTGATCTGATATTCAACGCAATTAGCGATCATTTATCCGCTTGAGTGATGCTTCAGCAGCGAAGCGCAAACGCGGCTCGGTTTTGGCGATCTGATAGAGGATATTTTTGTCGCCAGTATCGCCGTAATTGCCAAGAGCTGCGACCGCAGATAGTCGCACGGATGGGTTAGATTTGGAGTCGTTGGCGAGGCGACGTATCATTGGGTGCAGTTCAATAACCCGTGATCGGGATGCGGCCTGAAGCGCAGAAACTTGGTTAGGCAAACTGGCTGCTGAACCATCCTCGAAGTAGCTCTGGATGACTGGTGTTAGTTGATCCCATAGCGGATCAGTAACCTCTTGCGGGGCACGCTCTGTGAGATCCGCGATAACCATCAAGGCTGTGCCGGGTATGCTGGTGTGACTGAGGGTAGTATCGCCAGGAAGATCGACGAGGTATTTAAGACCCACAGCACGGAGGGCAAGATCGGTCTCGCCTGGTGCTCTCTCTGTGGTAGGATAAATCCACATTGAGAGATGTTGGACTGCATAGTCGCGCATGACATAATGCTGTGCGCGGTCATTAATGATAGCAGAAAGCTCTGTGGTGTAGTGGTCAGCTCCAATGCCGCGCTCACGCATGACTTCCATAATCTCGTTGGCAACGACGAACCAGGATTCTCGATGATTTCTGGCATCGCTAGGACGATGCTCACGTAAGACAGCGAATAATGCACCAACGTCTGCCTCTGTAAGCATCTCCGAATCTAACAGTTCATCGCAGAGGACAATTCGGGATTGCCAGGTTAATGTGGCATCGGTGAGCTTTAGAAGAGCAGGGTTGGTCTGTACAGTGGAAACGGGCACAGCGTTTTTGCGAGAGGAAACTATTTCCGATTTCCATGGGTATGCTGGATCCACCTTCTGAGCATTATCTAGTTCACCCACATACTGTATGGAGTGATCACCAAGCTGCCACCATGCAATAGTACCGCCTGCTACAAGGAATATGGCTAGTGCTATGACGATGTTAGGTTTCATGAAGAAATTTTAGTGGTTATATATTTGGCAGGGGCGCCACTAGGTGCTTGCTATTTACTTCCTAGCGCCTTCCGATATATTCACCGTTGACTCCGTATACATCGACATGGTGGCAATAACCACCTTCCATTCCCTCAGGGAACAGAAATTCGAGCATAATTAGCCCCGTAGCAAATTGCTCAGCGGTAAAGGTTTTGCTAGTCGTCCCGTCAAGGAAGGTTACACCTGCCCTGAAGATGACGATGTCCACATATCCGCCATCCGGTATATTGGTGACAACCAGCGGTGTGGATAGCACACTGTATTCTGGGAAGGCTGCGGATTTTGTTAATATCTGTAGTTCGTTCTGTAATGCATCTGAAACACCAATGGAGTTGACATCACCAATATCGGCAATAGGCCCGTCCTGCCAAAGTCTGGCGATAAGGCCAAATCCTCGTCCGCCGAGTTCGGGCAGAAGCTTGAGTTTGTATGTCTCAAAGTCGATTTCCTCGACCGGGCTTACGCGAAGTCCAGCACCCCCGGAAAAGTCGAGCGTGCGGTCGGCATCGCTGTCGTTCAATTCAAGATTGAAAATCATGTTTTGAACGACCGAGATATCATCGGGCAGGTTGGCATTCCGGATATTGACTATGATGGTATCTGTTACCCCGCCATGAGTACCCGTGACCGAGGCCTTACCGCTGTATGGGAATGGATGCGCAAACGGCTGATCTGCTTGACCATTCAGGCTCACGGTTTCGCTGAACTCGAAGTTCAAGCTCTCGATCGAGTAGCCACTGACGCCGGGGGTAACGATGACGGCAGGATATGAATCAAAGTCCTCGCCAATATGGTTCCCTTTTTTGTAACGGGCATAGACCTGAAATGCTTTTACGCCTCCCGCATGTTCCTCTAGTTGGATTTTCGCCACCTTCGTATTGCCGTTGGGTAGGCAGCCTTGAAGCTGAAAGGTCGTGATCGATCCGACTGTCTCGATGTGATAAGCACTAAGCTGCTGGACCGAGTTTGAGCTATGATCTACCAACTTTCCTGTGACATTTTCAAGATCAGAGAGAGGAGGGATGGGAATTGCTAGAACGTCAACTGCTGTCGCATCTGTCACGGGTAAGGCACCGGTAAACTCTCCGGCGAACATCATGTGGCTTACAATAGTCAGGTCGAATGACCCGCTGGCCGAACCATCATGAGCCGTCAATCGAAGCTCGTCGCCAACACGCACATTAACTTCACCTCCATCGAGAACATTGGTTTCCAACCAACTTACCGTACCTGAATCTGTGACCCCGCTATCATAAGTCACTGTGTAGCCGGTTGCGGTTCCATCTACATTCAGTGGCATGTCAAAATACCAGTGATTAAGGTCACCACCAGCCAAAGCATTATTGGCTCCAATAAGCACAGATTGAGGCAGACGGGCACTTCCCTCGATACATGCCGGGGAGGTGACACTTCCAGCAGCATGTGGAAGCACATAGTCAATTTCCGCAAGAGTATCCGCGATCCAGTCCACCATACCATCGCTATTCGCATCTACCCCAAAAGGTTTGCGCACATCCATCGAATCAATCTGAACGGTGCGCCGCCCAATGTAGTTATCGATAAAGAATTCAACATTGTGCATACCCACAGTTAGATGAGGGGTAACGGCGCGCAAGAGCGCTTTGTGGTCGTTTCCATAAACCATACTATATCGACCAATGTAATCCCCATCGATACTTACTGCAATATCGAGCACTTCATGATCTCGAACATTTCCAACGAGAGTGGTACCCGCTTGCACGACGTAGACACCAGCCTCGGTCACATTGAAGTTCCAAGCAATCTTCCCACGGAAGGCATCCGAAATCAAACTACCTAAAACTTCCACCCATACATTGCTCGAGGAACTGTAAGAAGAGAGACCGACTGTTGTTGTGATGGCCTCAGAAGGCGCGTCTGCCAATAACGGGTTGGTTCCATAGGCGCGCAGTTCATCGCTGTCATTGATGCCATCGCCATCGGTATCAGCCAATGCGGGATTGGTGCCCGCCTGGAATTCATCGCGGTTGCTCAGGCCATCGCCATCGAAGTCGCCGAATTCGCCCTGGCGCTCCCGATCCAGGAGTCCGTTGTCGTTGGGGTCGAGGCCATACTGGGTTTCCCATGAGTCGAGCAGGCGGTCGTCGTCGGCGTCGGAGGACAGTAAGGCAAAACTGGACAAGGCCTCCGCCGGAATCACTTCGCGCTCCCCGCTATCCGAAGCCCACGCGATAGTGGCGTGGGGCGATCCGATGTGGCCACCTATCTGATTGACCTCGAAAAAGTATTTTTGTCCAGCGTTCATCCACACCGGCTCACTCATTTGCGAGTCATAGACATCCCAAAGGTTGGAACCATTGTGAAAGACCCCATGACCGGTCCCGAGCGCGGGATCAATGATCGCCAATCGGTTTTTATAGAAAGGTGTAGCATCCGAGGAAATCCAGAGTTCGGCTCCTGACTGGGCACTGAGCCAGAAGGTGTAGTATCCATCGGCCGGAGCTTCGACATATCCGCGCACGTTGACTTGCATGTATGAACCCGGGAGGCGGCCCGTCAGCTCATTGGGAAAAGGCTCCAACAGGCTGATTTCCTCCGCTGGCAGGTAGGCGGCATCGGTTTCCCGAAATCTGGCGAGGTAGTATCCGGCGGTATCATTGTTGCGCTCGAAGCGGACGTGACCTGTCGCGGAATCTCTGAGATTCGGGTCGAGATCCTGGGCAACCTCCATCCATAGGGGCACCAAGTCGTCATCCAAGTCAGCAAACGGCCCGCCCGAGCCATCGACACGAGTGGTTTCATCGATACCATGGGCGATTTCCCAAGCATCTGGCAACTGGTCGTCATCAAGATCAGTAGCGGGGATGCGGTAGGTTTCCAAAAACTCGGAAGGAATCACATGAAGACCTTGCACGTTGCGTGCAGCAACTATCGATTCACCGATGACTTCCACCTCGGCCAATGACAATACCTGTATCTTGTTGGGATCTATGAATGAAATCTTCACCGCACTGCCTGTTGCCGTGGCGGGCAGCACCCAGGTATAGTGTTGCTGGGATGAACCGGTGAAATCCTTCGAGGAGATGGTTGCTCCCTGACCATCGAGAATGGCGATCCGGAAATCGACCAATCGATTGGCATAGGTTCCATCCGTGCGATTATAAACCACCACCCGATCAATTCCGCGATCCGCTCCCAATTCCAGATTCCACCACGCCCCCGCACCGTTGACGGTATGCGTGACACTTCCTCCCGGCCATCCTCCCCGACGGCTGCCATCGATCGCCTTTTGGGCACCGCTGGATGAATTGTAAGTCGATGACTGGTTGGCCACCGCGCCCGACTTCAGCGCCCAGTTGGTCCACTTCTTGACATCCGGAACCGTGGAACCGCCGACGATGCTGAAAACCTCAACTTCGGTTAATGCCAGATAACCATTCCCCGCGTTATTCAAACCCAAAAGGCTTACCTTCACCGTTTTTCCGGTCACAGGCACATCAAGATCCCACGACATGCTCTCTCCCGCATTACCGGTGCCCTCGAAGAAATTCTGCCCCGCTACCTCAGTTCCTGCGGCATTAAGCACTGAAATCCTGAAGTTACTCAAGCGGGAAAAGAATCCCCAGCGATTATACAATGTGACCCGCTCGATCAGGCACTCATCGGCAAGATCGACCTTCCACCAGCTGTTGGGTTCGCTGACCGTCTCAGCGTGGAGATTTACTTTTGTATCCGTAACGCCATCGATAGCTCGGGATGCCACCCGTCCTTTGTATATGGAGCTTTGAGAAGCTACAGCACCAGGTTTCACAGCTACGTTTTCGATATTATTGGCTATGTAAGACCAAGCTGCGCTGATGTGGTTGCCACTCGTGCTCTTTCGGTTCAAAATCTCGAGGTAATATTTTTGCCCCGCCACCAATGACACCTCCCCCCCGTTCGGAAGCGTGGATGTCGAAAATGTTTGATATCCTGTAGCCAAGTCCAAGCGCCCAAGGCATACACGCTGGAAAGGCACTGCATCCGAAGAAAGCCATAGCTCTCCCTCATTTTTTCCGGCGATATAAAACTCGTATTCGCCGGTAACCGGCGCTGTAAGTAATCCGCGGAAGCGTTGACTGAAATTGCCATTCTCATCCGAAGGCCCGCCCAAACCGGCAATCGTTCCAGCCAAATCAGCTGTGGTAGCCAATACCCCGTCCTTGAATCCCTCGGAAACATTCCAACGCTCCCAAGTTAATTTGCCTGGCACGCCATCATTGACAAATGGATCTGAGCCAACCGCTTGTTCACCAAGATTATCACGCCCGTCACCATCAAAATCATCCGTAGCGGCAGGAGACAGATCGCCGAACCACTTGGTTTCCCAGGCGTCATCAAGGCCATCCGAGTCGCTGTCGGCGGCATACGCCGAAGTCATTGCGCAGAGAAGCAATGCAGCGCCTGTGAGGCGAATACGCGATTCCTTGAAACGAAGAATCTGAAGAGTCAGTGAGCGCCGGGATGTCTTCATAGTGCGGAAGTAATTACCTAACACCCATTCTTTACAAGAAAAAACTTAAACAACTTATGCAGACTGGACACCCACCCACCTGGGATCGCACTAAAAACCACTCAGGATCAATGAGTTAAGGAAAGACCATCATTGTTGGACACACGAATAAAATAAAACCGTCACCTAACAAACGTCTATCACACAACGATAATACCATCGTCGCTGGACTGAGAACCAGATCAGCCCTCACACTACGGGGCATCATGTAGGTCGGGAAGAATTACGAGGATGGATCGTGGTGGCAGGATGAAGGACCAACGGTGTTTGGAGCTGAATCAGACGAAACGGAGGTCGGTGGATCTAGCCAGTCTTGGAGAATCAATTTTGGAGTTGGGAATCTTGAGACGATGGCAGCCCAACTCAGAGCAAAAGGTGTTTCAGTCGAAGTCGATGCGGCAATCTATCCGAAAGGCCGATTTGCCCATCTCCGGGATCCAGACGGTAACAGCATTGAATTATGGGAACCGGCAGGAGCAGATCTACGACGACCTTCTGACCAGCAGTGAATGAGGTTCAGCCCAAATCACGTCATGCAACCCCTACCCGCTGATCGGGTTCAATGACAACGTATTTACAATCATACCCAGTTAACAAGGTTCACCTCCGTCGGTTGGAGGAGCACGCGCTCATCATTGTGCAAAAAATTGGTCTGCATCAGAATACTCTCCTCCTACTGGACTGCTCAAGATAGGCATCCAAATCTTGCTGTAAAAAGTAGATCCTGCCTTTGCGCGGGCCTTTACGTCTGTAATCAATCAGATCGTCCCGGGTCAGATCATATACAGATCGTGGATGTAGTCTCAGGTAAGCTGCCGCCTCCAGTACAGTATATTGTTGCGGTCCATTGTGCTGTGATTTCATTGGTGAGGTAATGTCGCGCGGCACAACATGCCGCATGTCGCCACATTTACCTCCCTCTATCCCGCCGGCACCTCATGCGCCGGGTTGAGCTGGCTAAGCCCTGAGATAGCACGCCCTCACATTACGGATTGAAGACTAGGATATTACCACCGGTCGCCGTTATTGATTATCGACCCCACGGCTTGCTCCTGGGTCATGGTGCCGACGATCTCTCGATCTGCGGCCAAGCAACTAAATGTTACCTTCAAGATGAATATGCTGTGTAACAGTTCTCGTTGTCTAGGGATTTTCACACCCCTCACCTGAATTTTTATTTTCTTGGTTGTAACCCACTGTAAATAAATAGTTTACAATCAGAAGAAAATTTTAGCTATTACAGGAAAATGACTTCGAGTGAGGCGAAGAAACTCTTGGATTTGAACCGTGATCCCAACGCTAACATGAGCTTACTTCAATAATCAGCATGGCCGAATCGCGTGCGCTTACTCGGATTCATCACCCTTATGATTTTACCCATTGGCAAAATTATGTGGCGAGTAAATATGAGGATCGACCCTCATTCGTCCAGCACCACCTCCGGTGACAAGTTCCAATAGGCTTCAGCTTCTTGCTTGCGTGTCTGCCAATTCCAGTAGTGCCTTTGCAAAATGGCCGGAGAATTTCCCATAATTCTACTGGTGACATCCAGCGATTGACTGCGGGCGAGATGGTTGGATCCGTAGGTATGCCTCAACAAGTCCTGGGGCCACTTTCCTGTCCAATGATCAGCTCGCCAGCTTTTCCAGTGCTTGCACCAATTCTTGTTAGGCATCGGGCCAACAAGTTCCTCGCCACGTCTACTACGGATATAGTCGATCCACTTTTTCAACACCGGCTCCAATTCAACAACACGACCAGAACCGGTTTTTGACAATTCAGGAGACACTTCCAATCCATCAGATTTGATATCCTCCCAGCAAAGCTCTTCCGTCTTATAACCCTTTGCAACTTTTCTGAATTCCGCTGGACGTATGGTTCCAAAGAGAGCAACCACCAGATAGGTCAGCACCACCCAGTCCTTCGATTTCGCAGCATTTCTCAACAGCTTCTTGGTTTGCTCGTTGGTTAGGGTAACAACACCGCCTCGCTCTGCCTTATGCGGCTTTTTACCGGTGCAGGGATTTTCCGCGAGCCACCGTTCCTTGGCTGCCCAGCCCAACCATGCCGAAAGCACCCCGTAGTAGCCTGGATGATATTGAATGTATGCTTCGATGTCACGAGGGGTGATCTCAAGGGTTTGACGTTCTTCACCAAAACCTCTCCAACCTTTTACTTCCTTGCCATCGGCGTGCTGCTTGCGACCACGATATGCAATGTCTCCGTAAATGAAATTCGTGCAATAATTGCGGCCGTTCTCAAGGTAACGACCTCTCCGCCCCATCTTATCCAGGTAACTCAACCATGCAGTATAACACTCGACCACCGTTCCATGCTTTTTCACTGCGATCATGTCGCGCACTGCCTGCTGCGCCATCGCCGTCAATGTCTTGCCTCCCGCTTCACGCAACCTTGAATCCAGATCAATCCAGGAGCGCACATCAGATAGTTGCACCCCCGCCGATTCCATCATGGTATCAACCTTCATCCACTCTACCACCTTAGAGCCATCCGCCCCGGCTGTGATCTCTCCATGCGCCCTCTTACGCCGCTTTTCGGCATTGCAAAATTCAAGCGCATCAGCACGGGTTTTAAACTGCTTGCGAGGGTTTTTCCGACGTCCATTTACGCTCGTAATTCCCAAAGAAACCTGCCAACGACCATCCGGCAATTTTTTAGGCGTCAGCACCCCCACCGACTTCGATTTGTCTTTTTTCATTCAATAAAGGTTGCAGGAAAGTTGCAGTATTGCAATAAAATAACGAAAGTATAAGGCCTATAGAGCCATTTCTACTCACTTGTAATGAGTAGGTGGTCGGTTCGAATCCGACAAGCGGCTCCACTTTATAGAAATGCCCAAGTTCCCTGTGAGCTTGGGCATTTTTTGTGACTTTCGACCGCCCTAATGCTTGGCGGGTTCGAACCGAAGGTTCGAGCGCAGCGTTTGCTTTTGCAAACAATCTCCCACCTGAGTCTCCGCAGGAGGCTCCACTTTGGCACAGACCCCATAGGGTCAATCCGACAAGCGGCTCCATCTTTTAAAAAGTGCCCAAGTTCCCTGTGAGCTTGGGCATTTTTTGTGGCTTTCGACCGTTCTCACGCTTGTCGGGTTCGAGCCGAAGGTTCGAGCCCGGCGTTTGCGTTAACAAAGAACACTCAACCGAATCTCCGCATGAAGAACGGGGGCTATCGATATCGTAACCGGCGATTTCTTTCCAATCTCATCGTTGCTCGTCCGTTGTTCTGCTGGCAACGCTCACCGTCACTCTCTACTATTTCGGCCAGACTTTGAGATAGACGGACTCATCGGAAGGTGCCGCAAAAGGTCCGGCGGCGGGATGTTTGGCTGCGCGGGCTTTTTCGAAGTAGTCTTGGTCGATGGTGAAGCCGGATCCATCCGCTTGCTTAAACGGCAGGCCGGAGATCACGGTGCGCCCGAGGGACTCGCTGGTAACGATGCTCCGGTCCTTGTCATCGCTTGTCGTCTCACCGGTGCCGAATTTAAGATAGATCCCGTCTTCTTTTCGAACCAGATTCACTCCGGCGGTGGAGAGGCAGTTTCCTTCGATCTTCATATTCTCGAACTCGTCGTAGGCAGACAGATCGATATCATTGAGGTAGAGGTTGTTGAGAAAACGACTGTCGCCGCAGGGTGTATTATGGAGGCCGGCGATCTCGGTGGAGTGGGCTTTGAGATATGGGGTCTCCCGTTTTTGGGGATGGATATCACGAACCTGTCCCGCAAAAAGATTGTGCACATAGGCTGCACCGGTGGACCAGTCGCGCAGGGATTTCTCCGAGAGGAAAATGTTATTATCGATCAGGAAAGGGCCGTGGTTGACCTCCACAAAGAGGTCCTGATCTTCATTCTCATGCATGAGGTTACCGGTCACCCGTGTGCCTTGCGCCATCCAGTCGAGCCAAATGCCGCCAAAGCCGCCACAACGGTAGATATGGTTTTGGCTGATCAGGGTATCGACGGCCCCGTGAAATTTGATACCGGCCATTTCAGCTCCACTGAACATCTCCCGCATGTTGATGTCGGAAATCATGTTGCCGGTGATCGTGCTGAAGGCCGCGCCCATCGAGCCGACGATCCCGGCCTGCTCGCAGTCGGTGATGTGATTACTCCGAACGATGTGGGAGCCGATCTTTTCCTTCGACCAGCCGAGTGCCAGTGCCCGTTTGATCGTCTCGACGTAGCCTTCGGCGGAGTTGGCGGATGTATTGTCATACTCATCGCCGTGTTTGCCCAAGGTGATGCCGGTGCAAATCGAGTAGCGGATGACATTGTCCTCAATGATCCAGCCCTTGGACCAGTGGGTGCCGATCAGGCCGACCTGCTCGGCGGTGGGTGGCGCCCAGTTCGGCGCGGCCTGTTCCATGGTGAAGCCCCGCACCGTGATGTAATTGATGCCCGTCGTCTCAGGATAGAAGACCGCTTCCCGGACATTGATCTCGATCGTGTGTTCGTTCGGGTCGATGCCTTTGAACTGGGCGTAAATGGTGGTGTTCTGCTCATCCACCTCGCCGAACCAGAGCGCATCGTCGCCCGCCGGTTTGAGAACATCCTCAAGGGAGGCCGCCTCCTTTAACCAATGCCCGTCCAGATAAACGGTGCCGACGTGATACTTGCGCCCGCTTTTTTCCGGGAGAGGGCGAAACCAGTCGCCGGCCACCTGAGTCTTATAGGGATTAAAATCGCCGAAGAACTTATTGGGGATGATTGACTTCCATGTGTCATTCTCGACCGCATGCCAGCGCTCAATGACTTCAGAACCCTTGATCACGACAGCGGCGCCCAGTGCGGCCTGATAAACGATGCGCTGAGTGTCGGATCTGCCCCCGCGCGGCGGGATGATGCGCTCCCGGTAGATGCCTTCATGCACCGTAATGACATCTCCAGGCTGGGCCAGATTAGCGGCATGCTGAATATTGCGGAACGGTGCCTCGCTCGTGCCGGCATTGGTATCGTCGCCGTCCACCGAAACATGAAACTCAGCGGCAAAAGCGGACAATGCAGTGATAAGGAGAACGAGCAGGGATCTAGTTGTATGTTTCATCGACATGAAAATGAGTTTGCCTCGTCATATTGAATGACCACCACCACTGTGCGTCCACTTAAATCGGAGTTTGCAAGGTAACCGACCCGATCAGACCGGAAAGTACAAGCAGGCGGATTTGGCATAAATTTGGCCGCTCAGTGACTTCTTCGCATAGTCTCGCAGGCCGGAAAGTCCAGAGTGAGCGCTGATAAAGGGAATCACCTGACAATTGTGTCCCATCGATGCCAGCGATGAAGTGCTGCCGTCCCGTATTGAATTTTAGAATGTGCATGAGGCGGTCATACTTTTCACGAAAGCCATAACCACCAAAAGAGGCTACCTCTCCGCCTCAAAGGAGGCGGAAGACCAATACAAAATCGACTACTTCACCGACTTCACGAGGTCGAGCCTTGGATGATTATTCTTCAAATCATCGCAGCTCAGCCCTTTGTTGCCGTTCATGCCGTCCATCTCGCGCAGAGCGGCCTCGATACCGTGAATTGCGGCCAGAACGTCGCCGGTATGCCCCGTCTCGGTAATGGTATGCATGTTTCGAATGGGGAATCCAATTGACGTCGCCGCACTGTCGATACCGGCAAGAGCGGCTGCCATCGCGTCGGTGCCGGTGTCGCGGCCTGCGAAATCGTGTTGATAAGGCACGCCGGCATCGTTACATGCGGAGATGATCAGACTGTTCAGGTATTCGCTAGTGATCGACCCATGAGTAATGGTGAACCCTTTGCCCATGGCTTGGGAGTTCATCTTTTTCGATCCGATATTTGGCGCGGCATCATAATCGTGGTTCACGTCCGTTCCGAGGAGGATATCTGGTTTCAACTCACCGGCGAGCGCAGCGGCACCAAAGCGCCCAATCTCTTCGTGGGTGGCGATGGTAAAGAGTATGCGCAGGTTTTTCAGCTTCTTCTTCGCCAGCAATGCGGCGATCTCCGCAACCACGAAACACCCGAGGCCATTGTCTAAATAGGCACCATAAAAAGAATCATCACTAAACCCTCGCTTGATCGGTCGGTCGAGGATGATGGGATCTCCCGGACGAATTCCCAGCTCTTCGAGACGCTCCTTGGACTTGTCGCCGTGCATCTGCAACTCCAGATAGATTTGCTCTTGTTTGATGCCTTTCTCACCCGTGCGCTGTGCGGGTTCGGAAAAATGAATGGCACCCATGGCTTCGATGGTTCCGCCTTCGATGACGCGGAACTCACCTGGCTTCTTGGGGTTCTGGGAGAACAATTTTACCTCGTGACCGACGATCACATTCGGCAGGAAAGAATCGGTGTTGATCCAGATTTTCCCATCACTGCTGATGCTGCGCACTTGCATGCGGATCTTGTCGGAATGGCCGATGATCATCACTGACGTACGCTCGTCTTCGCCTGGATGGGTATCGAGAACGATTCCTGCGTTGCCCTTGAATTGATGGATTCCCCACCCCTTCGGCATGAACGATTCGAAGTGTGGTTTGATCACACCGTATGTCATCGCAGCCTCGAGACCGATGGGGCTCGGAGCGGCGAGAATGTCGCGCATCAGGGCGAATTGTTTGGCGGGCATGGGCTTTGCCCATGGTTTGGTGTTGGTTTTTTTTGCCATAAAATGAAGAAGTTACAGGAGTGGTTCGTCCTAATTAGGGTGAGTGGGTGAAACCTCGCCACCGAGCATGATTTGCCAAGCTAGACTGAACTTGTTACACTCTCAACCGCTATGAAACTGCATTCCTTTTCATCTTTTGCTAAACACTTGGCAATCATCATCGGCTCCATAGCTTTGGCTGCCCCGTCATTGGCAGCTGAACGAAAAATCGACGTCTGGTATGATGGCGAAGGAAATCCGCGCCGTGTTACTGTTGTCCAATCAAATGGCACAACCACTCTGATAGAAATCGATGCGGAAAACCCAAAGGTGTGGAGAGAACAACTCAAAGAGCTCGGTGTGGATGTGAGTATCTTTGGTCAGGAGACACTTCCCGACACCGAGCAGCTGGGGAATGCACATCAGTTGATGCAGTATCGCGGGTTCGACCGCAGCTCCCTGCCCGATAGCACGTATTTCAACTATGGCTTTGGATATCCAGTCTATCGTTTTCCACGCGGCGGTGGACATTACTGCCGCCCCTATCACCCACGCGGTGGCGGGTTGATCTTTAAGTTCTAGACACAAAAAAAAGCGCCGGCAGAGAAAACTCCGCCGGCGCTTCTGTTTTATTTGATCAAATCGTGTCGATTATTTCAAGGTGGGGTCGAGCACGTCGCGTGTTGTGTAAGCCGCGGTGAAGGCATTCTTGCTGCCTGTTCCGAGGTTTTCCAACTTGGACGCAGTGTCGGTGCTCTCAAGCGTAAGCGCTTCCGCTTTGCCGGAAACGGTCACGAGAACGACCTTACCACCAGACCAAGTGCGGCCTTTGTCAGAGGTTCCTGCGAGGGTAGGATCCCAGGTTGGGTCCCAGCCTCCGCTGACCGAGTTCTCCCACGCGAGTGGTGTGGAACCCTTCATGGTCTGTGTGCCGTTACCGAGCACTGCCCAGTGGACGCCACCGTCAGCGCTGGAAAACGCATCGGTGAATGTAGGAGCCTCACCGATGTATTTATCCAGAACGACGGGACTGTTATCGACACCGAAGTCGGTTTCATCCGAGCTGTATTCACGCACCATGAACTCACGGAAAACGTCTTCAGCACTGGTGAATGTTCCACCGTTCTTCATTTCATCACCGACCTGTGGAAATCTGCCATTGTTGTCTGAGGCATAGCCCGTCATCGCATTGAAGACGTTCTTGGCCACGGCGACGGTTTTGGTGACACGCGCGTTCTCGATGAACTTGCTATATCCGGAGAAGCTGATGGTAGCCAGCACGCCGATAATGGTGATCACCACCAATAGTTCGATCAGGGTGAAACCCTGCTTATTTAGATGTTTTTTCATTTTATTTATTTTGTTTTGTTTTGTTTTTCTATGATTCCGGATGCATCGGCAAAACTAGCGTCTGACATCACGGGCTTGTGTTATGAAGTGGTAAAGGCCTGAATGACAAGCATTTTCACCATTTACATGGTAAAAAATTTTGCCTCATTTGTCAAGACTCTCCGCAGGTATCTTCGATCGCGCAAAAATTGCGTTCATTCGCAGCCCAAATGGTCGATAATAGGCCGCAGATAGAGCATCACTCCAGCCGTCGCCGCGGCGATCGCAACCACAAGGACGGCCGCCGCAGAAATGTCCTTCACGCGGCCGATTTTCGGGTCATTTTCCGACTGAACAATATCCGCAAGCCTCTCTATCGCCGTATTTATCAGCTCGGTAGCGATAACCATGCCCCAAATCACCACCAATGCGATCCACTGCCAGATCGCGAATTCCAGATACGCGGCAAGCCCTGCGGAAAGCAGCAGAATGATCACGTGCCAACGTAAATTTGCCTCGCTCCGCCATGCGGCACCAAGACCGCGCGCCGCATGTCCAACCGATTTCCACCACTTGATCAAACTGGTCATTCGCAACAGATACTAGCCAAGGTCACACACTTCCACTATCTTTTCCGTGCATTGTGGCCCACGCACTCTTATTGTTGCCAAACACCCCTGATAGCAGATGCAACCTTCCAACAACCAACAGCCTTCAGAACGAAACCGCTTCAAACCGAAGCAATCGTTCGACGAATACCGGCTGAAGCATGGACCGGAGAACCGCTACTACAAAAGCTTCAGCGATCCAGTAAGCGACAAAGTCTCGACTCGCCGACGCACGCAAATCATCCTTGCGTTTATCGCTATTTTCATCGCGGTCGCCGTGACCTTCGTCATCACTCGTAACATGTAAAAAAAGGGATCTCTAATCACGGCTGAAGGTGCGTTCGAGAAATGACCGCTTGTCGTCGTGTCGTTGTTTACACGTTTCTTTCGGCGTCAGCTCACCTGGCATTTCAAGAGTGGAAACTATTCCGGCCTGCCGGCAAAACTTACTCGGGCGCAGTCCGGTTTGTCCACAAAGCTCGACTTTGTTCATCGCCCCGGCAAACCCCAGCTTGCCCATTGGATACTTCTTCGCCTCGGCAGCTTTCATCACCGCAGTCCACACGGGGAGTGCCAGACGACTCCCATAGCCACCGGAAATCGTCCGCTCGTTTTGATCAAGCCCAACCCACACGCCTGCCGTAAGTGACTGGGAAAACCCCACGAACCACGCATCGCGATAGTCGTTTGTAGTACCTGTTTTCCCTCCTGCGGGCGCACGGAATCCCAGCGCACGAGCACTCGAACCCGTCCCGGAGTCCATCGTTTTTTCGAGAATCCGCCCAGTCATCACCGCAGCTCCCGGCGAGACGGCGCGATACCCCATGATGCCGGATCGGTAAACCGTCTTCCCGTCCTTGGTGAGTATTTTACTAATTACGTAAGGTTGATGAAGAAACCCACCATTTGGGAAAATCGTGTAGGCCGTAACGATATTTTTCAGCGTCTGTTCAAACGTTCCGAGGTAAATCGCGGGACGTCTTGGTATATCACCCAGCCCAAGGCTGTCAGCAGTCTTCAGGACATTGTCCAAGCCCGCATAGTTGCCGACGCGAACAGTCATCGTGTTGCGCGATTGAATCAGCCCCACTTCAGCCGGCTGCACACCGAGAGATTTTCCATCGGAGTTGGACGGTCTCCAATTACCGGCACCGGCGATATTATCTCCAGGCTGGATCGGGCCGTCGTCGACCGGCTGGCGAGGGAGTAGCCCACGGTTAAACGCCGTCGCATACACGATAGGTTTAAAGATCGACCCAACCTGTCGCTTCGCCTGTGTCGCGCGGTTGTATTCGCTATCTCGAAGGTCGCGCCCACCGACAATCGCGCGAATACCGCCAGTATCGTTATCGATCACCACCACCGAGCCCTGCAGGTAGCGAGGGTTCACTCGCTTCCCTTCGGCATCGCGCCCGCGGAATTCTGACTTCTTTTGGTGACGGTAGCCGGAAAGATTTTCGATCGATAACAGATGATTGTTCAGCGCGTCGAATGCAGCGCGTTGAAGGTCGAGATCAATCGTTGTGAAGATCTGCAAGCCACCTGCGGCTATTTCTTCATCTTCAAGAAATAGATCCAACTCCCGACGGACGATATCCATCTCATAAGTATCATTGATGACCCGACGCTCCGGCGGGCGAATATGCATCGGCGCAGTTTTCGCTTTCTTTGCGTCGTCCGCACTGATCCCACCAGTCGCCACCATGCGGTCCAGCACCTCACTCATCTGTGCTTTCGCCGCATCAATATCCCGAAAAGGCGAGAACGGCGTGGGCCCTCGAATGATGCCAGCCAACATCGCGGCCTCGGACAAATTCAGGTCAGCCGCGTGCTTTTCAAAATACACTTCACTGGCACGCTCGATGCCGTAAATACCACTGCCATAGTAAATCAGATTGGAATACGCTTCGAGCAACTGATCTTTCGAATACTTTGCCTCAAGACGTCGGGCAATCATCACCTCGACCAACTTTCGATGGAAGGTTTTCTCCTTCAGCCCGAATCGGTTTCTCGCCAGCTGCATGGTTAAGGTGCTCGCTCCTTGGACGACTGAGCGCTCCTTGATATTGCGCAGAGCCGCTCGCGCCACACCGAAGTAATCCACTCCTCCATGTTCATAAAACCGACTATCCTCACGCGCCAAAAGCGCATCGATAAACAAGGGCGAAATCCTCGCACGAGTCACTGTCTTTCGGTTCTCCCCATGCAGCGATCCGATCTCCCTGCCGCTGATATCCAGCACCAGCGAGCGCTCCGGCATCTGCGAAATATCCGAAAGATCATAGGTCGCCGCAATCCGCGAGTAGATGAACAACACTGCTGCCATGCAGGCAAATCCAATGATGCATAGCCACAGCACCGCACGCCCAAGCCTCGCGCGCAGGGTGGTCTTCTTTTTCCGACGCCGCGTCTGCTTACGCTTTGCCGGAGCCTTGCGCTTCGCCGCGGTCTTCTTACGCGGCGATTTACGTTTGGCAGTTTTCTTTCTAGGGGATGGCATTCGCTCCAAGGAAACGCGATTCCTCTGCTCCGGTCAATCGGATCATGCAAGACATTGCATTCAGCGATCAATCTGAATTGACCAGCGTCCGGATCGGATGGACGATGCTTCATGGCTGATTCGTTCGACCTTGCCGCCCATATCCGTTTCGCCCTCGCTGAAGATCTCAGCGATGTAGGCGACCTTACCGCTCATTATTTTCTCGACCCGAATGTGCAATCGTCCGCACTCATCGTGTCGCGTGAACCTGGCGTGTTAGCTGGTATCGACGCAGCGCTGGAAACCTTCTCCCAAGTTGACGAGACCCTCACCGTCGAAACCTTTTTCAAAGACGGCGCTACTCTTGAGGTCGGCACCGCGGTGCTCAAGGTCACAGGTAGCGCCACATCCATGGTTACCGCAGAGCGCACCGCTCTCAACTATCTCCAACGGCTTTCCGGCGTTGCCTCGATGACCAGACGCTTCGTTGACGCCGTCGCAGGAACGCCCGCCCGCATCCTCGACACCCGCAAAACCACACCCGGTTGGCGTCAGTTGGAAAAGGCCGCCGTCGTCGCCGGTGGTGGAATCAATCACCGCATGGGACTTTATGACATGGTCATGGTAAAGGACAATCACCTGCTCGCCGCGGAAAGCATCAGCGCCCTGCAAACTTCCATCGATAGGCTCAAGGCTGACCACCCGGGCGTCGGCGTTGAAATCGAAGTCGACCGGCTCGACCAACTTCGCGAAGTGCTGAACCTTCGTGGCGTGCAACGTGTGTTGCTCGACAACATGCCACCGGAGGTATTGCGCGAAGCCGTTGCCATGAACAGCGGCAAGGTCGAACTGGAGGCCAGCGGCGGAATCACCGAATCGACCATTCGCGCCATAGCGGAAACCGGCGTCGACTTCATCTCTGTCGGCGCACTCACCCACTCCTCGCCATCGCTCGATCTGGGCTTCGACTTCCTATGACGCCGCTTTCTAATAACAATATGACCATTCTCCGCGCACAAGTAGCTCTCCATCAATCAAGTCCACGCGCACTTGTCAATCGCGTGCCGAGCAGCGGTTCTACGCGACGCGTAAATCAGTGTCAAAATTTGGTATGATTCTCGATCCCGATATCATTTCCGAAGCGCTCACCGACGCTGCCGCAGGGTGGGATATCAAGGTCATCGGTGAGACCAAGTCGACCAATACCACACTGCTCGATTGGGGACGACGAGGCGCAAAAGGACCCGTCGCCCTGTTCACCGAAGTCCAAACCCAGGGGCGAGGGCGGCGCGGACGTACCTGGCACAGCGTAGCGGGTGACTCGCTCATCGCTACCCTGTTGATCCGCCCGGACGCCCCGCCGTCACAGTGGGGATTGGTCACCTTGGCTACGGGCATTGCCCTCGTCGATGCCTTGATCGCCGCAGCGCCAGTCCGCCTAAAATGGCCGAACGATCTATTCCTCGACGACAAGAAATTAGGCGGAATTCTTGTCGAAACCCAGATCTCTAGTGTCGACGGCTTTCTCGTCATTGGCTTCGGTATCAACCTCAACCAAACCACCTTCGATACCGAAATCGAAGAGCTCGCTATTTCACTCCGTCAACATACAGGCCAGCAGGTTGAATTGAACGCGATCGCCGCCAAAGCAATCAACGCGCTCTCTCAGCGACTCCCCGAATCCTGGAACCACCCGCAGCGCATTCTCGATCGTTTTGGCGAACTCGACACATTACACGGCGCGGAAGTTATTGCCCGCGAGCGCGAGGCTGGCGAAGAAATCCAAGGGATTGCGCAAGGCATCGACGGCCAAGGGCGGCTCATTCTCCGCTTGAACTCTGGCGGATTTCGCGCGCTCGAAGATGCATGGAGCATCCGTAAGGCTGACATCTTGTAATTTTCATAAACACCAGACCATCAAGGATCAACAAATGGATTCCTATATTTTCGCGCCACCGACACCGCTCGGTAAAGGCCCCGTGCGCGCCTATTACGACCGCCTTCTCAAAGGGCTTGCCCACAAATTGAACAATCAGACATCGGTCGTTCAAGGCTTCAGCTCACTGCTTCTGATGCAAGACGATTTGAGCGAGGAGACGCGGGAGAATATTGGGCATATGAAGCGCTCCGGTGAGGAAACCTCTACCCTCATGGGACGAATACTCACTCTGACAAGTGGTGCGCAGTCCTCCGAGCAATCGATCCATCTGAACGATTTTCTGGGCGTTCTCGACGGTAGCGTTCGCAAACTGAGCACCGCAGCTGAAGTGCCCTATGAGACTCAGGTCGCAGCAGACCTCCCCGCTGTGAAATGCGATCCCTCACGACTGCGTGAACTCCTCTTCGAACTTCTTAGCAACGCCTGTGAATCCGCCTCCGCAGGTGGTGGTCAGGTCGCTCTCGACGTCTTCGGCCCCGGCAACTACACAGCGGAGAGCGATCAGCGTGTCGACATTTTCATCCGCAATTCAGGCATGGATTTCCCTCCTGAAAAAATCTCGGAAGCCTTCTCTCCATTCGTCTCCACCAAGTCCGGCGAACACTTCGGGCTCGGGCTATCCGTTGCCGCCGTCCTCGCCGACAGCATTAACGCACGCCTCGGCATCTCCTCCGAAAACGGCACCACCAAAGTCTGGCTGTCGATCCCCGCCGCGGAATAATTCACCGGTATTTCCACGTATATACTGGCGCGCATTACGTTTTGTGAAATTTCGCTGTGATTTTTAGAGCTGCCAAATACTTCTTTGCAGAAGGCGCATTCAACGATCTACCCCAACGGGGTTGGGTATTTTAGCCTAGGGTTGCCAGAGTAAAACGGAGGCTACCCTAGGTCACGGCCGCCATGATCATTTTGGATTCAGCGCTCCCAGCCTTTGAATTGATCTTTAGTCGTAACGACGGACTTGCCATCGCCATCCATGATCTCGAGAGTTCCCTCGAAACTCCTGGAGCCGCTGAATGTTCCGAAATCGGCGTCGTAGGGATGTTTCAAATAAACAGCGTTGTCTTCGATAAGAAAGAAGAGACGGTCATTTTCACTATCGTAAGGCACCCCAAGGTATTCAGCCTTTTTCTTGCGTGACGACTCGCGAGTGCCCTCGCCACCACAGTATATCGGATGAGATATCTTAATAGTAATGCCCTCCAGGTTCCGCTCACCTGTTGGTTTCAGAAAACCGTAAAAGGTATCCCGATCTTGGATTCCCGGCAGCCTCTCAATCCTGTGGTCTGGATTAGTATCCGGGAACAGTAGTGAAAACAGATCAGAATATTGTTCGATTACCCGATACTGTTCGGAAGTGATGCGACACTCTTCAGTTCATTGACGATACCGGGCAACATCTTCCATGTTGTTGTTCTCTTTAAGTCGGACCCTTGCTCGTAGATCACAAGAAAAACATCCTGATCGTCACTAAGCCTTACCGCAACCCGCGCGGACGAGTTTGGCCCAATTTTTGAATCATACGGCTCATGAACTGGAACGCTAGCCTTGGCTATTAGGGTGCCGCGCCGATCTCGCTCCACCTTCCAGAATGGTGAGAGCTTTAGATCATTTAAGAATCTCTTGGCATCAAGGATTTTGACGTCCTCAAACACCGGAACTGTCGTTTCGACTCTCGCGACTTCTTTAGCGCGAAATTGAGCGTCGCACGACGACACGCTGAGTGCGAGCAACGCGATGATTATCGGAATGGTGCGATGGCGGTTCATTTCTTTTGAGAACGATAAGGGCCGACAACCCGCCAGCGGATACCGTTGTCCGGTTAATTTCAGAGTTTCAACCACGGGGATCAGGTTTCCCTGCTCCGACCGGAAAAAATTACATGTTCACATAGGTCGTCAATTGTTCCTGCAACTCATCGCTGAAACCGTCAATATCCTCTTGTTTGAGCATGCCGTGTCGGAGCATTCGCAACATGCTGATATACATATTCGATCTGGAGTGTCGATCCAGGCAATCCTGCAAGATCTCCGCCTCCTTCTTCATTTCCTCGAAGGCTTCCCAAAATTGCTCTGTCGCAGATCGTTCCTCGTCGGTGAGAATCTGATTCAATTGCTGATTCTTTTCCTTCAGATACCTCTCCCTGAGGAACTCGATGATTTTCCGAAAGTGCTTCCAGTCGGACTCTTTGGGTTTTTCATTCATATTTTCTTAAAGCTAGTTCACCGGCACCCGCTGAAGTGAGCCCCAGTCCATTCATCATAAACATTTCCCATCAGAGTTCAATCTCCGACCCGCGGCGGGGTATCGGCTTGTCCAGCCGAGGCGTGTCCGCTTCGGTTTGTCCAGAAATCCTTGAACGCAGGATTGAGCTTTCGATCCTCGGTCAAAAGCATTGGAGCATCGGGAAAATCAGAACGCAGGCCCAACGCCATGCGATCCAATGCCCATGCTGATAGACGTCCGGCCTCAAAATCATCGAGCACTGTGTCAACATGCGAATAGTCCTCGAACGCCATCTGCAGAGCAGAGATCAAATAGGCTCTCTTCTTCGTAGCGTCCTGATTCTCTATCGCGGCCAAGAGATCCGAATGCGCCGATCCTCCAATCATCTCGAGCGCATTTGGCAGGTAACAGTAGCGGCGCACCCACGGCGAGTGCTCCTCGATACTAGCAATCGTTGGTTGAATAGCCCGCTCGCCGAAGAAGACGATCCGATCACGTGCAGCCTGGGAAGACTCCTCGCCCTTCTTGTTGGCCAGTGCCATTGACCAAACAGCAACCCTGGGAGCCGCAAACCATCCGCCGATCAAGAGAGCGGCAACGATGAGGCAGATGATCTTACGTCGGCGCATTTTCTTTAACAATAAAATGGATACACCGGCGGCAGCGATCCCGAATTCAACGAGGTAAGTTTTCGCCGGTTGCATCCCGCGGCTTGGGGTTCGTGCTTGCTCCGATGTAGACATTCAAAGCATCAATGTCATTCCTCGTCTTGGACATCAGTATCTCATCTTCATATAGACCTTGCGTGGTAAGCCAATGGTCACAGTCGTCATCAGTTATCGCTCCAGCCGAATACTTCTTCGCATGCGGTCTCAAACGCCAAGGGAAGTTCTCATACGCGGCGAAAACCGCCCAGCGGGTTTCGGGGTCTGAAGCGAGAGCAAACAACAGTTCGAGGGAGGGCGAATACTCTGGCGGCTCTACCGCAATCTCGAAGCTTGCGATCCGCAAAGCCTCCTTCATCGTCTCATTGCCTTCTTATATGCTTTCATTTCTTCGTCGTATGCCGCCGCTCGTTTTTGGTAGTCCTCCATTTCATCATTGTAGGTGATGGTCATCTCAGCATACTCCCTCGCTTGTCTTTCATAATTCTCGATTGCGGACTCGTATCGCTCACGATCTTCGCTGTTCCCATAGAACATTAACCCCATCATGAGGACGGTCACAATTTAGAGTGTGACTATGGTTGATAGTGCTATTCGATTCATTTTTTCTAATGTTAGAGTGTAGTCACTCCTGTCAGCGGAATGCATAATGCGTCAGGCCGTAAATCGTGCGATTCTCTCCTGATACCGTAGCCTCACGCCATCTTTTTCGGCAAGCTTTTCTCCTACCTCCGAGATGATTCGGCTGACCGTTGTCGGCTTCCCCATACAGAGTTCATTCGGCAATCATGCGCAATGTCCGAAGCCTGGCACCCACTACCGGGAGCGCACCTCCGACTCAGATTTGGGGTTCTGACTACCCTCCTGTTCTGACTCCGGAGCGGTAGCGGATTGGTCAGCGCCGGCTTCTTCTGCCATATTTGCATCATTGCCGATGACTCTCTTTAGTTCTTTTATATCGTGGGCAAGAAACCTTATCTGGCCGCGATCGCGGCCCTGGCCGTCCTTAAGCGTATCGACTCTCTCGGGCCATAAAGCATACGAACTTGTCCGTTGAACACCGGTTGGCCCTTCGAATTCTTGAAAGAAAAATATTTCTGCGAAGCCGTCAGTTCTTAGAGCTTCGGTGTCACCTCGCGGCAAGAATTTAGATATGGCATCCTTGTGCTTTTGATAGAGAGCTTGACCCTTTAGGATTGATGCGACCTCAAGTGCACTTCCACCCTTGTTCGGGCGGCAAAGTAATACGATCGCAGATGGTGCTGCCAATGCCCTCAGCTTCTGTATCGGCGGGTGTGGCGGAACCACTTGCTCCTCCGCATTAACGGCAAAAACTGCACAGCAGAGTAACATGGCTAGCGATGAGATTCTCATTTTCCATAGCAACGTCATAGATTACGCACCGCCACTAGCGAGGGCGAGCGTTGTGACGGGAGTGGAGGTTCATATTACGGGTGGTGATAGACTGGGCAGCTAGTGGCGGTTGCTGCGTCTCGCCTTATTCGCTACCATTGCCTGCCGGTTTAAGCAACTCCGTCAGTCGCTGGTTTACTCTACCAAATGAAGCCGATTTGAGGCGACCTTCTACAAATTCCATGCGCACGAACCCCGTCGGATCATCACCATATTCAAAGAGGGACTGCGACAAAACCACGGTGCTGTTTGCTTCGGCTTTATACTCTCCGGGAATTTGAAAGTTCCTCAGATTCGGGAAGTGTTGCATGGCGTCCTTGGGCGTAAAAAGCAAGAGACCTCCCAGCTCCAAATCGTGAGCTCTGAGGTATTTCTTGTAGGCGTCGACGTCGATCGCCATATAACATAAAGTCATCTTTCCAAACTCAGCATTTCCAGGGGCCTTGTGGATTTTTCTCGCAATGATCGTGAGCCCGGGAATGCCATGCTTCCACAAAGTCAGCTCGAAATCGAAACGTGGAACCACCCTGTGTTCAGGAACCTGAAAGCGTTTCGTTGCAGTTGGTGTGGCCTTGCGAGGCCTTAGAATACCATCCTCAACTGCGGCAGGGGTTTCGAGAACCGCGTCAAGATCTGCCCACGTCAATAGCTTCGCCTCACTGTCCTCCCCAGAGGTGTTGGCAACAGTCAACACGAGGCTGGCAATCGCTACTGCAAAGATCTTCATTTTTCTATGCAAGGTTAAAGCTGCCATGCGCCCCTACCAGCGAAGGCGAGCGTTGATCACGGGGTTAAAGTTTATAGTTACGTCAATCATTCTAACTTGGTGCGTCTAGGCAGTTGTCCAGCGCGACCTTGTTGTGCTTCTTGCTTCGGATAGTCTGCCTGAGCTTGTTGATTTAGGTCAAACCCACATCTGCCACAATGATGGACTTCATCAAACCCTCTGGGACCCGAAGGAATGATTAGTCTTCTTTTGCAATTTGGGCATTTCAAACCACCAAACAAGCTTGATACGAATATAATCGGAATCAACAAGGCTATGAACTCAAATCTGCCCGAAAATACCAAAAAGAGAATCAAAGAGAAAAGGGCTATGCCGACGTAAAAATTCCCACGCCACCACCTTTTGCGGAGCAGTTGCTTGTAGGTCTTCATTTCTGCACAACGTGTTGTTCGTATGACCTCACAGTGTGATATCCGTTGAGGCCTTCATGTTGGATGAGATTAGAAAAACATCAGAAACGCAAGGGTTTTCGCCCTTGTTTCAGGGGATGAGTCTGTCTATCAAGTGCCATTTCGGGGCGCTTGCACAAACTGCGTTCCCTTACTGATATCATTGAACGGCGCGGCGCGTATAACCCCGATGAATCGGCGCACGCAACTGACGCTTTTAAGCCTACTCCCACGAGATTGGCGCGTATATGGCAGCACACACTTGTCGAGGCGGCGAAGAAGCAAAGTCACGAACGCGACATACGCATCCCTCCCGACAAATGAAACGGCCACACTAGCGTAGCTACTGTACGCGGGTCTTCTAATCCCAGTTCAATCCTGTAAATCCTGTCGAGACGATGAATACCTGCGTTTTCGCCGACGCGGCATGTTTGTGAGAGCGAAATTGAAAGAACCCCCAATTCCCTGTAAGATAAGGCTGGGGAGTTACTTAGAGTGAATTCCAATGAACTGATTTTCGGTCATATCGACAAACGCGTTTGATCCATGCTTGATAATACTACTCGAACCATTCTAGCGATCCACGCAGCCTGCCTTGGATTCGCTTCGTTGGCGAGTGCGTCGGAGCCGGATTACAACCGGGATGTGCGTCCCATCCTTTCGGAGAATTGTTTCCTCTGTCATGGCCAGGATCCCGAACACAGGGGAGGGGAACTACGACTCGACATCCGCGAAGAAGCGGTAGCCGAGAGAGATGGTGGCGCGGCGATCGTGCCCGGAGAGCCGACCAAAAGCGCGCTCATCAAGCGCATTCTTTCCAAGGATCCGGATGTGGTCATGCCACCACCAGAGGCCCACCTTAAAGCACTAAAGCAGGAAGAAATCGATACCCTCACCCAATGGATCGAAAATGGGGCGGAATACCAACCTCATTGGTCTTTCGTTCCTCCTGTCAAAAAAACGCCACCCGCTGGTGCGGAGAATCCGGTAGACGCTTTTGTTCGAGCACGTTTGGCTGAAGAAGGATTAAAGCCAAGCCCTCCCGCCGCCCCCGAAGTCCAGCTGCGCAGACTCCATCTCGATCTTACAGGTCTGCCGCCGACCCTCGAGGAGATGAATTCCTATTTGAACGACACTTCGCCTGATCGCTGGCAGAAACGCATCAGCACATTGATGCAATCGCCGCACTTCGCGGAACGCATGGCGATCCCTTGGTTGGATGTCGCTCGATATTCGGACACCCACGGATTTTCCATTGATGACCACCGCGATATGTGGGGATGGCGCGACTGGGTGATCAACGCTTTCATCGCGAACCAGCCCTACGACGAATTCCTCACCGAGCAACTCGCCGGCGATCTGATTCCTGACGCGACTCCCGACCAAATTGCCGCCACCGGATTCCTTCGCAACAGCATGAACACCCACGAGGGTGGCACTATTGCCGAGGAATACCGCGTCGCCTATACAATCGACAAAGTCGATGCGGTAGCCACTTCGATGCTGGGCCTGACAATGAAATGCGCTCAGTGCCACGACCACAAGTACGATCCGATTTCCCAAAAGGAATACTTCGAGTTCTTTGCATTCTTCAATGCCTCATCCGAGGGTGGCAAAGGCGCAACCAACGCAAGTTCCAAGCCGGTGATGGAATACACCTCACCTTTGGGCGATGGCGGAATGTCGGGCGTGAAGGAGAGGATTTCCATGCTCCAATACCTGGCTGCGCACCCTTCATCAGAAATCATTGCCGCCCGCGAGTCTTGGGAGGCATCAGCCGGTGACTCAGTGCCAGAACTGAAAATCGCCAAGGCAAACCGCTCTCTCGATGATTGGAAAAAAGTCAACGAGGCCTTCATCAAGGCCGACGGTCCGCTCGCCAAGCACACATCCATTTTGATCAAAACCATCGGTGTGGAAATCGGTGTGCTTGAAAAGGAACTCAAGAACGGCAAGACCTCGGTGATGGTCATGGACCACAAGCCGGATCTTCGCAAAACCCATATCCTCATCCGCGGAGCATACGATCAACTCGGCGATGAAGTCACCACCGGCACACCTGCAGTCCTACCACCGATGGAGAGTTCGGGCGAAGCCACACGTCTCGATCTGGCGCGCTGGGTCACCAGCCCCGATAACCCGCTGACTGCCCGAGTCGCTGTGAACCGGATGTGGCAGATGGTATTCGGCCGTGGGTTTGTGGAAACCGCCGGTGACTTTGGCAACCAGGGCTCCTGGCCCACCCACCCCGAACTGCTCAACTGGCTGGCCGTCGATTTTGTGGAGAAGGACTGGGACATGCGCGAGGTGCTGATGACTATTCTGACCTCCGAAACCTATCGCCAGTCGGCGGTCGTTACCGCCGACGCGCTCGAAAAGGATCCACGCTGCGAGCTACTCTCCCGTTCGCCCAGAACAAGGCTTCCTGCCGAAATCATTCGCGACCAAGCGCTCGCCGTGAGTGGATTGCTCAACAAAAAACTTGGTGGCCCCGGGGTCTACCCTCCTCAGCCGGACCTATGGAGCGAAATCAGCCACTTCGGTTACCAGAAACCATTCACAGCTCAGATCTTCTTGCCAGGCAGTGGTGAGTCCACCCGCCGCCGCAGTATCTACACCTTCTGGAAGCGCACCTCACCACCGCCATCGATGGTGCTCTTCGACGCACCCACCCGCGAGGTTTGTTCCGCCGTGCGTGGCAGCACCAACACACCATTGCAGGCACTTGTTGTGATGAACGACCCGCAATACGTCGAGGCAGCCGTGGCTTTCGGGCAACGCATGATCGCTGAAGGTGGCGACACCCCGGAGAGCCGTTTGGAATTTGGATTCCGCATCGCGACTGGTCGCATCCCGACCCCGGAAGAAAAGCAGCTGCTTTCAAAATCTCTGGATAGGCACCTCACTCGCTACACAAGCGAGCCTTCCGCCGCATCACAATTCGTCGGCCAGGAAGATCCTGAACTCGCCGCGTATGCGATGGTCGGAACGACAATCCTTAACTTTGACGAACTCATCAGCCGCCCATGAACCCCTTCGAAAATCCCATCAATTCGATGTCCCGGAGAAGTTTCCTCGGCATGACTGGTCTCGGTCTCGGGGCAATGGCCGCTCAAAAATTGCTCGCCGCTGATCTGAATATCCAAAAATCGGCCTCACTCCCAAACATCGGCCCTCATTTCGCACCGAAAGCAAAGCGAGTGATCTATCTGTTCCAATCCGGCGGCCCCTCGCACATCGATCTTTTCGACCACAAACCCGAACTTGAAAAAGTCCACGGCAATGATCTTCCAGATTCTATCCGCCAAGGTCAACGCCTGACGGGCATGACCTCCGGCCAAAAGAATTTCCCCGTTTGCAAGAGCCTCGGAAAATTCGCCCAACATGGCGAGAGTGGGCAATGGATCAGCGATTACCTGCCATACACCTCCAAAGTCGCCGATAAAATCGCCGTCATCCGTTCGATGTATACAGAAGCGATCAACCACGATCCGGGCATCACATTCATCAACACCGGCTCACAATTTCCCGGCCTACCAAGCATGGGGTCATGGGTCTCCTACGGGCTCGGCAGTATGAACGAAAACCTTCCCTCCTATGTCGTGCTGACCTCACAGGGCACCGGCAAGGACCCAGGCCAACCGATCTTCTCTCGCCTCTGGGGGAGTGGCTTCCTGCCATCAAACCATCAAGGCGTCCAGTTCCGCAGCGGGAAGGACCCCGTTCTCTTTCTCAACGATCCCGCAGGCGTATCGCGCAACGATCGCAGAGCAATGCTCGACGATCTCGCCCAGTTCAACAGCATGCGCCATCAGGAAATCGGCGATCCTGAAATCCAGACCCGCATCAGCCAATACGAAATGGCATTCAGGATGCAGACCTCCGCTCCCGAGCTTGCCGATCTTTCCGACGAACCGGATTCCGTATTCGAGCTCTACAGCGAGGACGCGCGCCAACCCGGAACCTATGCCTACAACTGCCTACTCGCCCGTCGCATGGCAGAGCGAGGCGTGCGCTTCACTCAGCTCTTCCACCGCGGCTGGGATCAGCATCTCGAACTACCGAAACATCTCGCGGCGCAATGCATGGACACCGATCAAGCCTCCGCTGCCTTGGTCACAGATCTCGCGCAGCGTGGATTGTTGGATGACACACTGGTCATCTGGGGCGGCGAGTTTGGTCGCACCGTTTACAGCCAAGGAAAACTCGGCACAGGTCGAGATCACCACGGTCGCTGCTTTAGTATGTGGGTCGCAGGCGGAGGAACCAAAGCAGGAACCAGCTACGGGCTCACCGACGACTATTCCTACAACATTGTCGAAAACCCCGTCCACATCCGCGACCTGAACGCGACGATTTTACACTGCCTAGGCATGGACCACGACAAGTTCACCTTCCGCTTCCAAGGCCTCAACCAAAAACCAACCGGCGTTCTACCGGCGAAGGTGGTGAAAGGGATTCTTACTTAGAAGAGATCCGAGTGCGTGCCAGTCCGACCAAGAGTCAGCTCGTCGGACGTGATCTTGTAGATCAAAAGCCAATCCGGTTCGATATGGCAATCTCTCCATCCCTTCCAATCACCAGTCAAAGCATGATCTCTCAAGCTATCAGGCATTTCATTGCCTGAGATCAGCAAATCGACCACTTCTAGTAATTTCTCCACATCTTTGTCCCGCTTGCGCTGGCGTTTAACGTCCTTCTTGAATTGTGTCGTCTGAGTGATCTTCATTTCCACGAAGCACGCAACTCATCAACAGAAGCAACGGATTCCACATTCTCCCCACGGTCCGCTTGCCTGAGAGTCTCTGCGGTGAGTTCATTTGGCACCTTCAATTCCAAGGGGAATTCACCTCGAAGCGCAATTTGCTTGTAGAGTAGGCGGATTGCCTCTGTGGGAGTCAGACCTAGTGCACCAAGCACACGCTCTGTGGCAGCCTTCGTCTCAGGATCAATTCTCGCGTGAATTACTGTGGTTTGCGCCATGCCCGAAATGTATCACAAATGAGACACGTCGCAAGCTTCATTCCCCTGGCAACATCTGGTTCGGTATTTGCCGACATCCTCTTCTAGTACCAGATGCGCATAGAAACATGACTTTTCTCCGCGCACAAGTCGTTCTTATTCAACCCAGCCCACATCCAATCGCGTCAGATCAATACCACGATTTGGTATCACTTCCCCGTCTCATCATTGGCCTCTTTGCCATCTGCTTCATTCTTCGGCTTCGTGGACGAGACGTATATCTTGCAGATATCTTCACCAAGCAAGTTATTGACCATGTCAGTTACCTGCACGTAGACATCTGCTTTATTTACTTGGAACACAAGGAATTGATTATTTTTGAGTGAGGTGCGCTCTACCAAATGATGCCCATTGACATCAATCACCTCCAAAAACACCTGCCCGCCCGTGATATCGCCAAGTTGAACAAAGATCGTGTCGTTTGATCCAGGAATCTTTCGCCTCTCTCGCTGAGTCATCGGCATGGAAATTCCCGCTTCCGGAACGATCAAAGAAACCGCTTTGTCTGAAGTTTCAGCGATCTCCGGCACACGACTAACAGGGCTATCGACTCTGTGCCAATCGCGCTGACTCGTCTTCGACCACAATGCACCGCTTGCTGTATCGAGAAAATAAAGCCCATCGCCGGAAAATATAATGCTGTATCGACCTACTGAGGAGCCTTCCTTAACAGCTTGCGTGAATGCGATACCCGTAAAGAACACAAACGCAGCCAGTGACAATGTAAATATCTTCATAGTGAATGATTCTACCCCACCACGATGATAGAAATTTCGTCCTAAGGGAATCCAAAAAACTCATTTTGCATGTAGACTCGTTAGCAGGAGGTCAGACTACTGTGAGGCATTTTATCTCACTCCCCTTCCAGAGCAGTGGAAATTGCGTCGGCGACCCGCTTCGCAAGCGCCTTGTATCCGTCCGCTTTGTAATGCACATCACCCGGCTTCACGAAATACTCGGAAGGCAAGCTCTTGGAGAGCGTGTATAGATCATTGATGACGACACCGTGCTGCTTCATGATTTTGGTGGCCACCTCATTGTATTTCTCGTCGTCGCCAACAAAGCGCCCCGCTTCGTTCTCTGGAACTACGGTAGTGTGTGCCCAGATCAGCTTCGCCTTCGTTTTCTCTAACCGTGTGACGAGTTCATCAAGGTTCTTTTCATACTGCTCCAAGGTGGTGGTTACTGTGCCCTTGATCTTGTCCCTATTGCCTTGGTTCTTCGAGTCCGGGTGGCGATAGCACAGATCCCAGAGACCCCAGTTGAAATGAATAACATCCCACTGCGTGTCTCCGATCCACTCATCCAACTTGTCCAATCCAGTGCCGGTGTGTTGAGCGTTACCCTTGTTGTGCGTCACCACAGCCTTCCCTTTTAAAGCCTTAACCACGAACGGGGTATATCCGATAGATATAGAGTCGCCGATGATCAGGACCTTGGGCAATTCAGCCTTCGGCGGCGCCTCCTCTGCATAAAGCAGCGGCATGGAGATGGTCATTAGTAACAGTGTTGTGATGAGTAATTGTTTCATGCTTAATCCACGCAAGGCGCTCCTCGGGTCTCTCAGATTTATCGTTGTTCCAGACGGTAGTCCAGATCGTAAAGCCGGGCTGCCAAATAACGAGATCGTCGTCCTCCATTCGACGATTGAACTTGGACGGAAGACTCACTGACCACTCCTTGGTCATCTGATAAAGATCTTCAACAACGGGGAAATCTGGATGGAGTTGCACGGCTTCGTCGGTTCGTTGTTGTTGCAGCTTATCTTCAGTGCAACCGATGAGCGCAACGAGAAGCAGGAGGGTAAGTGCGCGCATCAATTTCATAGCAACGTCAAAGCGATGTCACTGCCTGCCGACAGCGAGCTCCGACTTCTGGGTTGAGGCTGAGATGTTCATTAGACTTTCGACTCGGGGCGGGCAGGCAGTTGATCATCCGCGTCTTGTTCTCTTCTATTTCTTCGTGGCAAGCGGCTTGGCTACCCAAGCAACGACGAGCCCATCGTCAAATACATGCGTCCCAATACTACCAAGTCCTACGAAGTTATCCTTAGATGGTGTGACTCCGTCACGGTGACCTACTTCAGCATGAACACTAACCACTCCCTCCACGGGCTTAAGGAGAACCTCGAGGGACTTGAGCTTCTTGCCCCAAGGGAGAGGTTGTGAACAAGCTAACTTCTGCCCTTCCACCATCGACACCTCTTGCTTCGACGTCATCAAAAGTTGAAATCCCATTTTTTTAAGCTCATCAGAATCGACTGCGGCAGGGGCGGAATACGGGTTGTATACTGACAACGTAAACGCCTTCACTGCGACCAATTCTGCAGCACTAGGCATTCGTCCAATTTCGCCAAACTTGAATGCTGAAACCGAAAATACGTGCACTTCGGCCTGTCTTGAGATTTCTGTATTCGTCAGAGTTTCTTCATCTAAACCGTAAAGATGAACTACAGAGGAAATTAACAATAGAAGTGCGATTTTCATTTTTCTAGAGAACAGTTCCGTTAACCGAGGGGTCCGGTTTTGCAGGTAAAACTCGGGGGGGCCGGATAACTTGTTTTTAAATTTTGTTTTGTGGGTAGCAGAATGGGGCTCCCCTGTTTCCTGAATCATGGTGAAAGCGCGGGACAATCCAAGACCAAAATCGCGGCTGAAGTAAAAGACGATCCAAGGAGCAACCGCATAGACGAATGGTTGCAGGAAACGGTGAACTAGCCCATTATCGAGCCATGGTCACCGAGCAAAAACGTCAGGCACTTCGTTTGCGGATGATGGAGCTCGAAATCCGCGACGCCGATCTTACCGAGAAATTCATCCGTGGCACCGGCAGCGGCGGACAAAAGATTAACAAAACCTCGTCCTGCGTCTATCTCAAACACGAGCCATCCGGCATCGAAGTGAAGTGCCAGCGCGAGCGCTCACGCGAGATCAACCGCTTCCTCGCACGGCGTGAACTTTGCGACCTCTACGAGCACAAGGTTCTTGGTCGCCCGCTTCTTCGACGACTGACCAAAGAGGATAAAATCCGCAAGCGAAAGCAGCGTAAGGCACGGCGCCAGCGTGCCGAGGATAGGGACTCAAACGCTTAATGACTGACACATAGCATGCTGCGCCCACCGATAATTGGCCACATCTTCGCCACTCATTGTTACTCGATCGCCGGGCACATCGTTTTATCTTCAATAACACCATGATCCAAAAGCTTCCATTTTCACACCGTGGAATCGAAGGTGACATTCAACGTCTTGAAGCCCTGTTGAAGTCCGTTTTCTCCGCCGCGCAACTCGAACTCACAGGCAAAATCTCTGTTCTCAATCTTGCTTGCGGTCGCGCGGATGAAACCGGTGCACTGGCCGCCGCCCTCGCTCCCGCTAAAATCGGCTTTTACCTGGGAGTCGACCTGCGCGCGGATACCATCGCCGAAGCTCGCGAACGATGGCACTTGCCCGATGGTGAGATTGAGTTTCGCGAAGGAAATGCCGCACGGATCGGAAGAATCGAGAGCATACCAGAATTCGATCTCGTCTTCATTCGACACCAAAACTACTGGCACGAACCACTGGTCTGGGAAGGCATCCTCTTGGAGGCACTCGCTGCACTCAAAAGTTCAGGCTATCTCGTCTGCACTTCCTACTTCGATGTGGAACACGAATTCCTCGTCGCCAGCCTGCGAGAAAAGGGAGCCAATGTATTGGCCAACCTTCGACATCCTCAGTCCCGCCCCCTCCCCGATGAAAAGGGCAAAAGCGTCGACCGATATATCGCGGTATTCAGTGCCATTCATGCCTGATATCTAGCATACTGCGCCAAGCTATAATCCACCACTCCTTCACCACTCTATGATTATTAGGCCATTACGAGTGCCGACACTACTAGATGCCTACATCTAGTCTCTGTGATTGCAACCCCGTCATAAAAAAAGCCAGGCCCAATCATGGACCTGGCTGATAAAAATTACTGCACTTTGCTCACCCTTGAGTGGTGATTACCCATCTAATTACGACGACGGCGAAGCATGAGTAATGTGCCAAGAGCACCGAGCAAAGCAGTGGACGGCTCGGGGATGACTCCGAGCACATCATCAAGAGTAGTACCGATCCGGATCTCATCGTAACTCGGACGTCGCTGGCGGGTAATTTGAAGTCGATCAAGATCGGCTTCGTTGATATTCACTTGTAAAGAGTCACCGATTTGAGTTAACGCGCTGCCATCGATCACACCACCATTCAGATCATGGCTGAATAGTTCAAATACATCGGCACCACCGGTTCCAGAATTGTAGGATATATGGCCAATTAGGAAGTAGGTAGTACCGTCACTCGTGGGTAACGCGGAATTATCCGAAGTTCCTGTGATGATGGTAGAACCATTCCATGCATAAGGTTGAAAATTTGCACTGGACTGTGAGCCGACACCGAAGCCGATAAGTCCACTTTGGGAAGTATTGTTAAGGATTTTCGCTTGGCCCAAAGTCTGGTTCGTGATCGCAATCCCAGCCTGGGAAGCTCCGTTGGAGTCATTCGGTTGTACTAGAAAACTAAACCAGAGATCGCTTGTTCCGCTGAGACTGCTGGTGATGGTGCGGGTGTAAACGTTTTCGTCAGACGTAGTTTCCGAACCCACCCTGTTTCCAGCAGTCGGCAGATCGCCGAACGACAAGCTCCCGGAGATGATGTCCAATTGCTGGCGGTTAGAGTCATTCCAAACACTCTCTGTGTATGAACCACTGAGTCCGGTCGCATCAATATCTGTGGGGGTTCCTGCTCCATCCGGCTCGCCCATCAGGATGTCACCGACATTGTTGTATTAAAAACCTTCGTACACCAGCAGCGCGCCTGGTGCGCTAAGTGCGGAGGCTAAAAATACGGAACAAATTGCTGGGAGGCATGCGGATTTCTTCATGATTACTAAGGGTTCTGAATATAACGCACTGATTGTAAGGAGTTTACCCCCCTGACAAGAAAAAATTATAAACTACACGCGAGGCATCCTTGACGTGGGTGAAGTAGGCGCAGAAATACGCTGCGATCCGCGTCAATCTCGAGGAAAAACCGAATCGGCGAATGGTTGCAGGAATCAGTGAACTAGCCCACTATCGCCACATCGTCACCGAGCAAAACGTCAGACACTTCGTTTGCGGATGATTGAACTCGAAATTCGGGACGCCGATCTTACCGCGAAGTTTATCCGTGGCACGGACAGCGGCGGACCGTAGATCAACAAAATCTCGTCCTGTGTGTATCTCAAACACGTGCCATCCGGCATCGAGGTGAAGTGCCAACGCGAGCACTCACGCGAGATCAATCGATTCCTCGCGCGGCGTGAACTTTGCGACCTCTACGAGCACAAAGTTCTTGGTCGCCCTCTCCTCCTACGTCTGACCAAAGAGGATAAAATCCGCAAGCGTAAGCAGCGAAAGGCGCGTCGCCAACGAGCCGAGGGTGAGAAGCCGAGCACGGAGAGTTAAGAGATCACCGATCCCGGCGTTTCCGTATCTTCCAAGAAACAATGCAGGTGCAGGCGTATACCGTCGCGCTTCGCGTGATCCAAACAGCGGGCGCTGAGAATTTTCGCACCATCGCGGACGAGTGCTATCGCGTCATCGTAAGACAGCTCAGCCATAAACTTTGCATCAGGGTTCGTCTTCGGGTCGCTTGAGTAGAATCCCCTCACATCCTTGAAGAACTCCACGTGCGATGCG
>JAGXGH010000130.1 GCA_024636835.1 Verrucomicrobiales bacterium
GCAAAGTTGGTTAAAAACGACAGAATGGTGCTTGGTTGGCTTTGGTTGGTTTTTTTTCATTACGACTTCCTTGGTCGGAAGTCGGCCAAAGCCAACCATTTTTTTACCTCAGCAGCCCATGCCTATGGGATGACTGTGACTCTATTCTTTTCTTCGTGTCAGGAGAAGCCCGTGGAGACTAGTGGATCAGAGGAACGTGCTTCAGAACTTTCCAGTGAGGAATCACTGATTGGGACATGGCAATCCGAAATTGACGACGGAGAATGGGGGGCGTCATATAGCGTGCATAAGTATCTTCCCGATGGTCGTGTTGAAGGGACAGCGTATGTGGTTGATACTGGGGAGAAGATCGATTGGACTGGTGATTATCGAGTCCAAGACAATATAATTTTCAGAACAATAGAGGAAGTGACGCACGAGATAACATTCAGAATTGAAGGCGATTTTTTGTATGGTGAAGTTTTGGGTGAGAAGGTAACTTTTAGACGGAAGACAGAAGGCGCGCCATGACAACTCCTACCAGCCGCCATGTTACGATAATTTTCCGTAATTCCAACTCCAACCCTGCGTTCAACGCTCGTCCTTGCTGGTAGGGGCGCATGCGCTTTTGATGATACTTTATCGAGGTAACAAAGACACCGATAAATTAAGGTTGAAGAGGGTGCGCTGAATCTGCCCGATTGATCACACTCATGGTAATGGAGTTGCGGCAGTCAACTACCCTTGTGTGCTTTGACTTGCTTTGCTGAACAGTCTATGGATTGCTGCGTGAAGGGTAAATCAAAGCGACATTCTAAAAATGATCAGATCATACCAGCACGCGGAATTGCGGTGGCGGGGATGGTGTTTGTATCGGGATTTGCCGGATTGGTTTACCAGGTACTGTGGATGAAACAGCTTGGGCTATTGTTCGGCAATACGGCACAGGCCGCATCGGCTACTCTGGCAGCGTTCTTCTTGGGCCTCGGTGTGGGGAGTTGGTGGTGGGGTCGAAAGGTAAGTGCCACAACGCGTCCGCTACGGGTTTATGCCTGGCTGGAGTGGGGAATCGCCGCTTCGGCAATCGTTTACTTCGGATTGCTGCTGTGCTTTGAATCGTTCTATCCGGCGCTATACGAAATGCTTGGCGGCAGTGAGTGGATGCTTGGCGCGAAGTTGCTGTTGGCTCTTTTGTTGGTTTTTCCGGCGGCGTTTTTCATGGGCGGCACGGTGCCGGTGATTGGTCAGGTGATGATTCGCGACAGCATGAGCTTCGGTTGGACGGCGGCTTGGCTGTATGGGCTAAACACACTGGGTGCTGCATTGGGGGTGTGGGCGGCTGCCTTTGTATTGATGCCGAATCTTGGTTTCAAGATGACTTATGCGTTCACCGTGCTGTTGTCTGCATCGGTGGGAGGCTTGGCTTGGAAGTATGCGAAACAGGAAGTGCCCGCTGAGGCAGTGAAGGCTTCTGCGCAGGCTAGTGCTGCCGCGGATGGCCCAGGGTGGTTGGGACGTAGCGCACTGGTAGGGCTATGTTTTTTCTCGGGATTTGTCGTTCTGGCATTGGAAGTGGTGTGGACGCGGATTTTTGCGCAGGTGCATGAAAACTCGGTCTATGCTTTTGCGATCATCTTGATCGTGGTGCTCATCTGTTTGGCCGTGGGTGCCGGCATCAGCTCGATAGTCGCTCGGTTTGTGAAACGACCAATGCTAGCACTCGCGGTGATGACGGTGATCGGCGGAATGTTGTTGATGTTCGGTCCGTCCTTGTTGATGCATGCGACCAACGATCTCGAACCGTTTCATACCAACGAACCGTGGGGCGAGCATGTGCGTCGGTCTTTTCAGATGGCAGTCGGTGGCATTGGCTACATCGTGATCGCGCTTGGCACGGTGTTTCCCTTCTTGATGAAGGTGGCAGAACGCGGGCTCAAGATGCCTGGCCAAATGCTCGGTAGATTGCTGGCGATCAACACAGCCGGTGCAATTGCGGGATCGCTGCTGTGTGGATTTTTCCTACTCCCGACTTGGGGAATGTGGGGCACCTTGAAGGCACTGACAGCGGCCTATCTGGTGATCGCGCTGTTGGTGCCGTCGGGTTGGGGAAAAGAGGCCATTACATGTCGGGCGGCGGGAGTGGGGGCGTTGGCCTTGTTGTTTACGGTATTCGATCCAACGGGTTTGCCTGTGATGGGGTTTGTGAAGGGCAAGGAACCGGCCAAAATCTTGCAAGTATGGGAAGAGAGTGACTGCACGGTGGTCGCTATTGAAAAGAAGAATGGACACCGAGCGATTCTGGTCAATGCAGGATACTCCCTTGGGTCGACGGCTGCCTACGTCGAACAGGCCAACCAAGCACGTATGCCCCTCTATCTATTCCCGGAGACGGAAAGCATCTGCTTCATCGGAATGGGCACGGGAATTTCGGCTGGGGCGTCGCTGGATTTTCGCTTTCCCAAGGTCAAGCGGGTGGTGACATGTGAACTCAGCCCCGCCGTGGTGGAAGCCGCCGAGAAATGGATTCCAGGACATTTCCTTGGTGGCCTGTTTGAGGACGAGCGATCGACGATCTTGAAAGAAGACGGTCGCTATTACCTGATGGCATCGCGTGAGCGCTATGACATGATCAATGCCGATTTGTTCCTACCCTATCGGCGAGGGGCGGGTAGTTTGTATTCGGCCGATCATTATCGAGTGGTGGCCAATCGTCTGAATCCGGGTGGGGTATTTGTGCAATGGCTGCCTCTTTATCAACTGACCGAAAATGAATTCGGTGTAATTGCGAAGACGATGCTCGAGGTGTTCGGCGAAGTGACGATGTGGCGAAATAATTTTCATCCCGGTCAGGAGAAAGTAGCCTTGATCGGACGACTGGAGTCCGCCCCGTTGCCAGTGTCACCGATCCACGATCGGGAAGCCATGAAGCGTGCGGTCAATGGGTTGAGTTGGCAGCAAACCACGCCGGACCAAGTGCTCGTCGAGGCGGAGTCGATGCCCTTCTTTTACGCCGGTAATCTGTCGCAGGCAGCGAGCTTGTTTGCCGATTATCCTGTAAACACAGATGACAAACCGGTGATCGAATACCAAACGCCTAAGATGTTTCGTGAGGTGGCCGAACAGGATCAAGTGATCTGGTGTGTCGGCCCAAAGCTGACGAAGTTGATCGACCGGATTTTTGCGGCGGCTCCCTTGGAAGACGATCCGGTTTGGCAGGGCCATCCGGAATCCAGTATCCATTTGGCCAAGGCGGGGGCGGCATTCCACCGGTCGATGGTCGCCAAGGTCATGGGTAAGGCTGATCTGGCGGAGAGGAACTGGAAGATATTCCTGCAGGAATGGAAGAGGTGAACGAGCCTAAAGCATCGGCGACCACTTTCCTATACAGATTTCTATTCGATCCACTTAAAAAACCGCTCGATTTGCCAAGGCACTTGTATGCTTTGCGACTCTTGACGGAGAGTCGATAAAAGTTGTTAGTGAGGAACGCCAATCCACGGCTTGATATAGCATCGGGACGACTTGCCCGCAGTTGAGCCGATAATCGCAGAAAAATTAGCTTCAAACGTGGAACATATCCATTTAACAGTAATCACTCCCCCCAGTTCCCCTCTGTTAACCCCCTCAATGAAACACCCATGAACATCTCAATCCCGAACATCGCGGCCTTGGACATCGAGAGCATAAACATCTCGACCCTGGATCTCGTCATCATCATCTCCTACATCGTCGGCATCACTGCTCTCGGTATCTTTGTCGGTTTCCGTAAGAACACCAGCAGCAGCCAATTGTTCCTAGCAGGTCGATCCTTGGGATGGCCGATTATTGGGATCTCCTTGTTCTGCGCGAATATATCATCCATCCACCTGGTAGGCTTGGCAGCCGACGGTTATCGGGTCGGGATGCCCGTGGGTAACTTTGAGTGGGGCGCATCCTTCTGCCTAATTATTCTCGGCTTGGTTTTTGCGCCATTTTACTTCCGAAGCAAGCTGAGCACCTTGCCGGAATATGTTGAGAAACGTTACAGCCCAGGCACCCGCACGATCCTGGCAGTAATCTTCATTCTCTCCGCCTTGCTGGTTCACATCGGCATGAGTCTCTATGCCGGTGCGAAGCTAATGAATGTGTTTTTCGGCTTAGATATTACCACATCCGTAATCGTGATCGCAGGCGTGACCGCTGTCTATACCATCCTTGGTGGGTTGAGAGCCGTCATGATTACCAATGTGGTACAGGTCATCATTCTGCTGGCAGGAGCGATCACTCTGACCTACCTCGGCTGGCAGGCCTTGGGAGAGGAAAAGGGAATTACCACCTATGCCCAACTGAAAGATGCGGTTTCACCAGGCATCTCACCTACTGTTCTGCAAAGCATCAAGAATCCCGAAGGTGGGTTGAACGACTTCTCCTGGCTCGCGGTCCTCGTCGGATATCCTATCCTCGGTATCTGGTATTGGTGCACTGACCAAACCATCGTGCAGAACGTCCTTGCCGCGAAAACCGAGAAAGACGGCCGTGACGGTGCGATCTTTGGTGGGTTTCTGAAAATCCTACCGGTGTTCGTAATGGTGCTTCCCGGCGTCATGGCTTACGCCCTTTATCGTGATGAAATCGGCTCAGCTAACGACAACACCCTGATGATTTTGATGCAGAAGCTTCTGCAGCCCGGTTTCTTGGGACTATTTACTGCCGGTCTTCTGGCAGCGCTGATGAGCACGGTGGCGGCTGCCTTGAACAGCACCGCAACGCTGGCCTCTTCTGATATCCTGAAGCGCCTGAGACCCGATACGTCGGACAAGACTCTGGTCTGGTTCGGTAGAATCGCATCCATTGTGGTTATCCTGTTGGCAATGGCCTGGTCAACGCAGGGGGATAAGTTCAGCAGTATTTTTGAGGCCATCAACAAGATCCCGATGATGTTTGCACCCGCGATCACCACGATCTTCCTGGGCGGAGTCTTTTGGAAACGAGGAACCAAACAAGCAGCGATCGGCACCTTGTTGTTCAACATGGCCATTGGTGCCGTTTACCTCCTGGTTGACATTCCGATCATCACCGAGGAGAAGCTCATTGCCGACAATCTGGGAATACCCTTCATGTTGGTGGGCGGGATCTTCTTCGTGTTCTGCCTGGTGATTTATATCGTTGTCAGCTTCTTAACGCCTGCTCCCGACGAAGCGCATATCAAGAATCTTGTCTGGGACCACCCACTGTCTTTCCTCAAGGAAGGTAAAATCCAAGGTATCACCGATCCACGGATCATGGCTCTGATTCTCTTGATTCTCATGGGCTTCCTCTACTATGTAATGTAATGACAGCTATTTCTGACACTAAAACGATGCAAGCTTACGTGCTTCACGGCGCGAAAGATATTCGACTCGAACAAGCACCCCTCCCCGTCCTAAGTCCTGATGAAGTGCTCGTCAAGGTCCGCGCCGCCGGCATCTGCGGTAGCGACCTCCACTATTACGCCCATGGCAAATGCGGGAATTTCATCCCAACTGAACCGTTCATCCTCGGACACGAATTCGCCGGTGAGATCGTGGCTGCGGGAGATGAGAAAAACGCATCACTGGTCGGCACGCGGGTAGCGGTCGATCCGTCACGCCCGTGCGGTAAGTGTAAACTTTGCCGACAAGGGAGATACAACCTTTGTCCCGACATGGTCTATTTTGGATCCGCCAGCGTGGTTCCACCGAGTGCCGGATGTTTTGCTGAATATGTGGCGGCACCGGCCAGAAACTGCGCGCCATTACCGGACGATTTTGAATACGCTTGGGGTGCTTTGTTGGAACCGCTGAGTGTGGCCGCCCATGCGGTGCAGCGCAGCGGTGGAGTATCCGGCAAGTCGGTGCTAATCACCGGTGGCGGCACCATCGGACAGATGATCCAGCTCGTCGCCACGGCCTTTGGCGCAACCAAGGTGGTGGTCTCCGATGTGAAATCATTCGCCAGAGAGTTTGCCATTAAGCAAGGAGCGACAGCTACCTTGGATCCAACCAGCCCCGACTGCGCAGCACAGGCCGCCGAGATCGCCCCGGATGGTTTTGAAGTCGTCTTTGAAGCTGCCGGTGTCGGTGCGGCGCTCAACCAGGCATTCGCTCTTTGCGCCAAGGGTGCCACCCTGGTACAGGTGGGCACCCTGCCAGATGGCACGGAGATCCCGGCCAATGCCCTGCTCACCCGCGAGTTGCAATACATCGGCTCGTGGCGATTCGCCAATGTGTTTGAGCGGGTCATCGAGCTGGTGGTTTCCGGAAGAATCGATGTGCGTCCGCTGATTACCCGCCGTTATCCCTTTGAACAATTTCAAGAGGCCATCGTCGACGCCACGGGTGCGGATGTGATCAAGGTGCAGATTGAAAACGTATCATAACCTGAATCAGAGAATCTATTATGGACTATCAACTATTGGGAGGCACGGGGCTCAATGTGTCCCGTCTAAGTTTTGGAGCATCGGCTCTGGGCAGTGTTTTTCGCACCATTGACGAGGACGAGGGAATCAGGGCGGTGCATGCTGCGCTCGATGCCGGAATCAACTACATCGACGTCGCGCCGGCTTATGGCGGGACCGTGGCGGAAACTGTGCTCGGTAAGGCACTGAAAGGCATTCCTCGCGACAGCTATTTCCTCTCAACCAAGGCGGGAAAATACACCTCACCCGGCGACTACGGAGCCGACGAACTCAATTACTCCGAGTCCCGTATCCGTGCGGGACTCCAGGAAAGCATGGACCGCCTCGGAGTGGATTATTTTGATATCGTTCACCTGCACGATTTCGAATACCAGCATTTTTCAAAAACGGAGAGTGCATTTGCCGAAGGGTTTCCAACATTGGTCAAACTCAAGGAAGAAGGTGTGATCGGCGCGGTCAGCGCAGGGATTTACCCGATGGATCTATGGCACCGGGTCGTCAAGGAAGCACCGGTCGACGCTATTCTGCTGCACAACCACTACTGCCTCAGCGACACACGTGGCCTGGAGTTGGTGGCCGGCTGTAAGGAACGAAACATCGGCGTGATCAATGCCTCGCCCTTTGCCAGCGGATTACTCACCGGCGGCCCGATTGCCGACTGGCATCCTGCCGGTGAAGAGGAACGGAAAGTTTTTGCTAAGGCTGCCGTATTCTGTGAGCAACAGGGAACTTCCATAGCGAAGATTGCATTCCAATTCTCCTGTCACGACTCCCCTTTCCCCACCACGATGTTCAGTAGTTCCCGAACCAGTTCTGTGGCGCGTAACCTCGCGTGGTATGACGAACCACTCGATCAGGAAGTGCTTACCGGGGTGCTCGAGATCCTTAAACCGGTCATCGACAAGCAGTGGGACTACGATGCCGGAATCGATAATCTCAAGGACAGCTAGCTCAGGAATAAGACATGATGAAGATAGACAGCCATCAGCACTTTTGGGCGATCAATGACACCGATTATGTGTGGATGGGAGATGAGCACGCGACCATTAAACGCGACTTTCTCCCGGCAGACCTCGCACCTTTGATGGCGGCAAGCGGGATCGACGGATGCGTCACCGTGCAAGCCCGACAGATGATCGAGGAAACCCGCTGGCTGCTCGGTCTCGCTGAGCAGAATGACTTTATCCAAGGCGTGGTGGGATGGGTGCCTCTTCTGGAAAATGCCGCAGCACCATGGCTTGAGGAGTTTGCCTCACACCCGAAACTCACCGGTGTGCGCCACGTCGTTCACGACGAACCCGATGACAATTTCATCCTTCGCGAAGACTTTAACGCAGGGATCAAGCAACTCACCAGGCACGGACTGATTTACGATATCCTGATCTTTGCAAAACACCTTTCCCAGACGATTCGCTTTGTCGACCAACACCCGGAACAGGCGTTTGTAGTCGACCACATCGCCAAGCCAAGCATACGCGACGGTCAGTTCGACGACGCTTGGGCTGCGGGAATCCGCGAACTGGCGAAGCGCGAAAACGTCAGTTGTAAACTCTCCGGAATGATCACCGAGGTGCGTGACACCGAATGGGATATTGAGATTCTCCGCCCCTATTTTGAAACCGTCGTCGAGGCCTTTGGCACACAACGCGTGATGTTCGGATCCGATTGGCCAGTCTGCCAACTGCGTGGAAGCTATCTGGATTGGACCAAGGCAGTTTCGGCAATGACCTCCGGCATGAGTACGGACGAGCAGTCCGCTATCTGGGGCGAGAATGCGGCGCGAGTCTACGGCCTGGCAACTTCCTGAAACTAACAACCTGGTGATGCGAATCACCGCATCCTAGCGGTTAACCTTTCACCCCAACAAGAACGGTATAAATCACCCCGGTAAACCACCGAGCCAATCAGCCATGAAAAAGCCATTATTACACGTCCTCGCATTCATCCTAGTGACGATCGTCAGTCATGGTGCCGTGCCCTCATTGATTTTAAATAACTCTGAGGATGAAAACGGGTTCTCTCTCGCCGCAGGCGGATCGGCAGCCGATTTGGTAGTGGACGCCAACGACAGCAAAACCGTCCTTCTGGCTACCCGTCTGTTCTCGGAGGATATCCAGAGAGTCACCGGACAGAAAGCGACGATCAAAAACGATCTGAAAACCGCGTCACCATTGTGCGTCATCGTCGGCACCATCGACAACAGTCGTTTCATTAAGCAACTGATCAAGAGCGGCAAGATCGACGTGTCTGAAGTGCAGGGTAAATGGGAAAGCTCTCTCATACAGGTGGTAGAAAATCCAATGGAGGGCGTAAAAAAGGCGCTGGTTATCGCGGGCAGTGATCGCCGCGGAACGGCTTATGGGTTGATGGAAATCTCCAAACAAATGGGCGTCTCCCCTTGGTATTACTTTGCGGATGTGGCCATCAAAAAACACGATGCCATTTCGATCACGCCTGACCGGACGATCATGAAATCCCCATCGGTGAAATACAGAGGCATCTTCATTAACGACGAAATGTGGGGACTGAGACCATGGGCGCATCACACCTTGGCCCCCGAAGAAGGCAAGGGAATCGGCCCTACTACCCACCGGAAAATCTTCGAACTGATGCTACGCCTGAAGGCAAACATTCTGTGGCCGGCCATGCACCTCCACACCAACCCGTTCAACACCTATCCGGAGAACAAGGTCGTTGCCGATGAATACGCCATCGTGATGGGAAGCTCCCATATTGAGCCCATGCTCAGAAACAACATGCCCGAGGCAGAGTGGGATAAAGCATACCCGAATGAGCCCTGGGACTATGTGCAAAACAAAGAGCACATCTACAAATACTGGGAAGACCGCGTCAAAGAAAACGGGATGTATGAAAACATGTATACCATGGGCAAGCGAGGCAAGGATGACCAGGCTGGCTCAGACATCACAGTGAAGGTTCTGGAGGAAATCTTCGACGACCAGAGAACCATCCTCAAAAAATGGGTGAACGAAGATGTCACCAAGGTGCCGCAGGTGCTGATTCCCTACACCGAGATCCTCGGTCTCTACAACAAGGGCATGAAGGTTCCCGATGACATGATCATCTGCTGGCCGGACGATAACTTTGGCAACATCCGCCAACTCCCTAACAAGGAGGAACAAGAGCGCTCGGGCGGCTCTGGGATTTACTATCATTTCCAATGGCTCAACGGCGCCACCACCGCCTACCCGTGGCTCTACACCACACCGCTGGCGCTCACCTGGTCGGAAATGAAAAAAGCCTACGACTACAATGTCCGCGACCTATGGATTGTGAACGTCGGTGACATCAAGCCCGCTGAAATTGGTATTGAGTATTTCATGCAAATGGCCTGGGACATTTCTGATTTCCAGGAAAACAATCCGATGGAATTCCTGAAAGACTGGGCAACCCGCGACTTCGGAAAAGAATACGCCGACCGTATCGCCGACATCATGACCAAGCATTACGAGTTGGGATATGCCCGTCGTCCGGACAACATGGTCATGTATAAAGGTAGAGGCGATTTTTACACCTACGACTTCTTTAGTATTTCCAACTACAACGACGAAGCACAGCGACGACTCGATGAATATGACGAGTTAATGAAGGAGACGGATGCCGTTTACAATTCACTTCCCGACTCCAAGAAAGACGCATTCTTCCAGATGGTCGCCTACAACGTAAAGGGCGCAGGGCTGCAAAACAGAAAAGCCATTTACGCCCAAAAATCCGCGGCTTACAGCAAACAGGAAAGATCCAGCACCCCTGTCTATTCGGCAATGGCCCAGCAAGCGGAAAATGACATCTACGACCTCATCAACCACTACAACAGGGAGCTGGTGACCGTCGGCGCTAAATGGGATCACATGGCATCCTTGCCCGGACCATGGGGGGTGCAGTGGCAGCAATGGTCGATGCCACCATTGGGCGACTACCGAGGCAATGGCCAGCCAGGAATGAAACTCACCCCCGAAGGCGGCGAGCTATCGAAGCTTCCTGGCTTCAGTGTCTATAACAACGACCGACGCTTCATCGATTTGTATAACACAGGCAACGGTGTGATCTACTGGACCGCCGAGCCTTCCAACGACTGGATCACCTTGGAGGAAACGTCGGGTGCCATCAGTTACGAGCAAAGACTCTGGGTAAACATCGACTGGGATAAGGCACCTAAAGGAGCCAATATCGAAGGCTCAATCACCTTCAATTGGAAATCGACTGCGACTGAATCGGGCACTCCCTACACGGTCAATGTCAGTGTATTCAACCCGAAGGAACCTTCCCTCGCAACGGTCAAAGGCTACGTCGAGAGCAATGGCTACATCTCCATCGAGGCGGAACACTTCTCAAGGAAATCCGATAAGACACATGCCTCGTGGAATATCCTCGAGGGGCTTGGACGGACTGGAGACTCAGTCACAATCCTTCCAACAACCATCCCCAGCCATGTTGAAATCGATGAAATCATCGCCGAGGCCCCATCCATGGAATATGACATCCATACGTTTACAACGGGCGAGGTCACGGTCGACTTCAACTGTATCCCCTCATTACCGATCAATGCCGATTACGGCTTGCGCATTGCAATGGCCATCGATGACGAAAAGCCCGTCATCGTTGACAACAAAGTCTACAGGGACGTGATGTATAATCTGATGAAACTTCAGGGCAGCCTGAACTTGAAAAAGCAAGGCTCGCATACCTTGAAAATTTGGATGGTCGACCCCGGGCTCACGATTGACAAAATCATCATTGATACCGGAGGCGTTAGAGAGTCCTACCTAGGACCTCCTGAGTCGGTTTATCACGGTTCGAAGTGAGATCACAGATCATCCTCACCCCAAAACGAGGAAACTATCTAATTTGCACGGACTGAAGAGCGCAGACGCATTCCCAGCCATCCATCCAACTTCGTGTGTTCCCCGATCTCGGCATGCTTGAGCCGAGAGGAACGAGATAGACAGGAGCGATAGCGACGTGCCCCGAAGGGGTGAGCGAAGCGAATCAAATTAGCCCGCCTTGCGGACTGTCCTTTTCCGGCTCGATCTCTACACCTTGCTCCAGCACTCCTTGCACTACTCGATCACGCACTGTCGGGATGCCCAACGGTCGCTTTTACTACTATGGCGACTCTGACTTCTGTCGGGCGCACCTCACAGTGCGGTCTATCAGGTTGTTTTCGTTGCTTCCCACCCCACCTCGCGGTGACGCAGTTACTTCTACCTCTCGCCTGCACATCGGATGACAGCGGCTTGGGTCTCTCACCCAAGAAGAGTGCGACGCTAGACGGCGCACGAGAGCCACACTTCCAGCTGGCTAGCGTGAGGTGTGGGTTGATCGTTACCCACCCAAGCCACCTGGAAGGATGGCTCTCCTCAGGCTTTCGCTGTAGCGGACGCTTTGCAAGCGCCGAACGACCGTCCTTCAGCGCCACACCACCCAAATAGACAAAGCCTCCATCCTCCGGCGATGAATAGCACAGCGGTAAGAAAACCCCGCCCGAAGCCTTAGATGACGGAGTGGTGGCGCCCCGCCTCCATCGGGTAGCGCGACCACAGCCAAACGCCTTCAAACCACAAGACCGTTCCATCAAGCTGGCTATTTATCCTTCTTTTCCCTCCGCCAAGCCACGTGACCAAAGGTTTTACGTGGTGCGGCTATAAAACCCATCTCCCATCCCCCCACTTTGCGGCCAAAGCATATCTGTTCTAGGCTTCTATAATGCTTTCCCGACCATCCACGCCCGTCTCCTCCGACGAGATACTCAATCTCTTCCTCACGTGGCTCGATGAACAGAGCATCGAAATGTATGACCACCAGGAAGAGGCGATTCTAGAACTCTTCGACGAAAAAAACGTCATCCTCAATACCCCGACAGGATCGGGCAAATCACTCGTCGCCTTGGCAATGCAGTACCGCGCACTCTGCCTTGGCCGCGTCGCCTACTACACCGTTCCCATCAAAGCGCTGGCGAACGAGAAGTTCCTCTCACTCTGCCACACCTTCGGCGCTGAAAACGTCGGACTCATCACCGGCGACGCCACCGTCAACAGCAGCGCCCCGATCATCTGCTGCACCGCGGAAATCCTCTCCAACCTTGCACTGCGACAAGGCGCGGACACAGCGGTGAACGACGTCATCATGGACGAGTTTCACTATTACTCGGATAACGAGCGCGGTGTCGCCTGGCAGGTGCCGCTTCTCACTCTGCCCAATGCTCGATTTCTCCTCATGTCCGCCACCCTCGGCGAGACAGAATTTTTCATCGACGAGATCGAACAACTCACCGGAACGACCACTGCGCTCGTGCAGTCCGACGTTCGCCCCGTTCCTCTCCATTTCGACTACAGCGAAGACACACTCGAAGAGAAAATCGAAGAGCTCGCCGAAGGAGGCAAAGCTCCCGTCTATCTCGTCAACTTCACACAACTCGCCTGCGCACAAACCGCGCAAAGCCTGTTGTCGCGAAACTTCTGCACCAAAGAAGAGAAACGCGAGATCAACGTCGCCCTTCAGGGGGTGAAATTCAACAGTCCCTACGGCAAGGAGCTCGCCAAGGTGATCCGCCACGGTGTCGGCATCCATCATGCGGGACTGCTTCCGAAGTATCGCCTGATCGTCGAAAAACTCGCCCAGCGCGGACTACTCAAAGTCATCTGCGGCACCGACACACTCGGCGTCGGCGTTAACGTCCCCATCCGCACCGTCGTATTCACCCAACTATGTAAATACGACGGCGAGAAAACAGGCATCCTCGCCGTGCGCGACTTCAAACAAATCTGCGGACGCGCCGGGCGCAAAGGGTTCGACGATGTGGGATACGTCGTCGCCCAAGCACCCGCGCACAACATCGAAAACATCAAACTTGAAGCCAAAGCCGCCGGCAAAGGGAAGAAATTCGTCAAAAAGAAGCCGCCTGAACGTGGGTTCGTTCAATGGGACGAAAAGACCTTCCGCCGTCTCATCGAATCACCGCCAGAGCCGCTCAAATCGAGCTTCAAAGTCAGTCACTCCATGCTGCTCAACGTTCTCGCCCGACCCAACGAAGACGGCTGCGCGGAACTTAAACGACTCATCGCCGCATCGCACGAACCCGAAGGACGTCAGCAGCGTTTACTCTCGCAAGCACGCGCGCTTTTCATGGGACTGGTGCGCGGAAAAGTGCTCACCATCATCCCGCCCAGCGAACGCAAAACGCCAGCGAAAATCCGCATCCACGTCGACCTGCAAGAGGATTTTTCGATGAACCAAGCGCTCGCGCTTTACATGATCGAGACCATTCCAAGCCTCGATCAAGAATCGCCGGAATACGCGCTCCACGTGCTCAGCTTGGTCGAAGCCATCCTCGAAAACCCGCAGCAGATTCTTCGCTCGCAAGTCCGCAAAGCAAAGGACCGCGTCGTCGCCGAGATGAAGGAAGACGGCTCCAGTTACGAAGCGCGGATGGAAGCACTACTCGAAGTCAGTTGGCCAAAGCCTGACGCCGAATTCATCTACGACACCTTTAATCAATTCATCGTCGATCACCCATGGATCGAAGAGTCCAGCATCCGTCCGAAATCCATCGCTCGCGAGATGTTCGAGAACTTCCAAAGCTTCGACGACTACGTCCGCGAATACAGCTTGGAAAAATCCGAAGCCATTCTGCTGCGCCATCTTTCCGAGGTCTACCGCGTTCTCAACCAAACCGTTCCACCCGCCGCCAAAACCGAAGAACTCACCGATGCCGAACACTTCTTCGGCGACCTTCTACGAGGCGTTGACTCCAGTCTACTCGACGAATGGGAAGTCATCCGCAGCGGCGACCCCGAAGCCGCTTCAAAAGAAGCCCAGCAACCCGCCAAAGAAATCCCATTCACCCGCAAGAAGAAAGAATTCGAGCGCGCCGTGCGCACTGCCATGTTTGAACTCGTCAAAGCCATCGCCCACGATTCACCGGCACAACTTCTCGACCTCGTAGAGCCAACATCACCAGACGACGAAGCCTGGGATCTCGCCAAGATTGACGCACTATTCGACGACTACTACGCCTCTCATAGCCATCTCCGCCTCGACCCCGAAGCCCGCAACACCCGCCACCTTTTCATCGAGCAATCCGCCACTCAATGGAAGCTCGAACAAGTCCTGATCGACGGCGAAGGTGAGAACGATTGGTCGATCCACGCCATGCTCGATCTCACCGCTTCAGATGAGCAATTCCGACCGGTGCTGACATTGAGCAACATCTCCGTCATCGGAAGCGCGCACTAATAACAAAACCGCATCATCGATACTTTTGAGTGCGGCGAGCATCGCCGCTTTTCATCCTCGGAGGATTTGATCTTCCCAGCAATCCATCATCGATCACAAAGCGATCTACTCGAACCAACGAGACCTCCCTTTTTGATTTGCCGCCAACACGCGAAGGATACAACATTGTTGATGATTCAACCCTGTCCGCCAATTAAAAGCGGCGATGCTCGCCGCACTCAAAAGCATTTACGACATGCCCTCTTCCGTATCATGGCCGCACGCACCACCGCATGACTGCTTCGAGCCGGGAATCTACATGGTCACCTGCGGCACGTATCTCAAGCAACCCCGTCTCACCTCCCGCAAACGCCTTGCAATGTTCTGCTCCGAGTTCATGGCGTCTGCTCAAAACCATGGCTGGGAGCTTCAGGCATGGGCGGTTCTTAGTAACCATTACCACTTCATTGCCACCTCGCCGGCAGAGGGAAAGCAATCGCTTTCGACATGGCTCGCAGACCTTCACCGGCAAACCGCGACTTGGTTGAATGAACTCGATGCCACACCCGGGCGCAAAGTCTGGCACAACTACTTTGACACCCCGCTCACTTATCAAAAATCTTACTTCGCCCGTCTGAACTACGTCCACAACAACCCGGTAAAACACGGCCTCGTAGACAATGCTTGCGATTACGATTGGTGTTCCGCCGCATGGTTTGCCAAGCACACCACCCCCGCCTTCCAAAAAGTCATCGCCTCCTTCAAAACCGATCAACTCAATGTCTATGACGACTTTTGAGTGCGACGAGTATCGCCGCTTTTCATCCGCCCAACACTCTGTCTTGACCAAAAAGTTGCCGAATGCGGATTCAACGACGCCCGCGAAATTAAAAGCGGCGATGCTCGCCGCACTCAAAAACTCTGTCTTCAATGCGCCGCCAGCCAATCGTCGCCAATACCGATTTCGATGACCACTGGCACACCGTCGAGCGGCAGTGCGTTGACCATCGCGTCTTCGAGCACGGCGCGAACTTCACCCTCTTCCTCTGGAACGAGATCAACCAACAGTTCATCGTGAACTTGAAGGATGAGTTTAGATTTGAACCCCTTCTCACGAAACGCAGCATCTGCCTTGATCATCGCGATCTTGATCATGTCCGCAGAGGTTCCTTGAATCGGCGTATTGATCGCCATCCGCTCCGCTGCCGAGCGGATGGTATGATTGCGCGATGACAAATCTGGCAAGTAACGACGACGGCCGGCCAGCGTTTCGACGTAGCCCAGTTTCTCACCCTCTTCGATCAGGCTGTCCATATAGGCTTTCACCCCGGAATACTCCTTCAAATAGCTGTCGATAATCTCCTTCGCCTCGCCACGCGGGATGTGTAATCGCTGTGATAAGCCGAACGCGCTGATGCCGTAGATGATCCCGAAATTTACCATCTTCGCGCCGCTGCGTTGCTCACGCGTCACTTCATCAAGCGGCACTCCAAACACTCGCGCTGCTGTCGCCGTGTGAACATCCACCCCCTCGGCAAACGCTTCCTTCATCGCCGCGTCCCCACTAAGTGCCGCCATCACACGCAGCTCGATTTGCGAATAATCCGCTGCCAGCAATTTCCGCCCCGCCGCACGCGGCACGAACGCCCGCCGCACACCTCGACCGAGCTCGGTGCGCACCGGTATATTTTGTAAGTTCGGATCACTCGACGCCAAACGTCCGGTTGCTGCGACCATCTGATGGAAGGTCGTATGAATGCGCTGCGTTTTCGCATCAATGAACTCCGGCAGCGCATCGACATACGTGCTCTTGAGCTTCGTCACTTCGCGATACTCGAGGATGTCCCGGACGATCTGATGTTCACCCGCCAGCGTCTGTAGCACTTGCTCATTAGTCACGTATTGACCCGTTTTCGTCTTCTTCGGCTTCTCGACCAGCTTCAAGCGGTTAAACAACACATCACCTAATTGCTTCGGCGACTTCATGTTAAAATCCACACCAGCCGCTTCGATCATCACCTTCTCCAGCTCATGGATTCGCTTGCCGAGCGACGCCGAAATCTCCTTCAACGCGTCCGTGTCGATCGCAATCCCCTCGCCTTCCATCCGCGTCAGCACGGGCAACAATGGACACTCAATCTCGCGGAACACCTTCTCCTGACCGCTCTCCTTCACCATCGGCGCCAACTTGTCAGCCAGCTGCAAGGTGATGTCCGCATCCTCACAGGCGTAGCGCACGACCGCTGCAATATCCTCGTCCATCGCGTCCGCCATCGACTTCTGATCTTTCCCCTTCTCACCGATCAGCCCTGAAATCTTCATCGGCGAATACCCCAACAGCGACTCAGCCATGAAGTCCATCGTGTGGCGCTGAGTGGGATCCACCAAAGCGTGCGCCAGCATCGTGTCGAAAAACGGACCAACCACGTTCATCCCGTGAGCATTCAGCACCGCCAGGTCATACTTCAAATTCTGCCCGATCTTCTCCGACTTCGGGTTTTCAAAAAGCCCCGCAAACCGCTTCGCGATCGCTTCGTTCGACTCACCGATCGCCCGCAAGTCGACGAACCATGCCTCGCCAGGTTTCACCGCCAGCGCAATGCCCAGCAACTCCGCATTACGCGCATCGAGTGACGTCGTTTCCGTATCAAAGCAGAACCGCTCCGCCGATTCCAAAGTCTGCAACAACGCGTCCAACGCACTTGCCGATGCCACATGATGATACTTCACCTTCGCCTCATCGATGCCCTTCAATGAGGCACCCTGATCAAGGACTTGAGCCGTAAACGCAGCGCTAAACAGATCGCCATCCGCATCTGCCGACGTCGGTTCGAACCCACGCCCCGCTTTGAAATCGCCACCGAACAAACGCTTACCGATCGCATTAAACTCAAACTCCACACACATCGCCTGCAAGACTTCGCGATTACGCTCACCGATCACTAGCTCATGAGGGTCAATCGACACTGGCGCATCCACCACGATCCTCGCCAGCCATTTCGACAACCGAGCCTGCTCGCGGAAATTATCCACGTTCTCCTTCTGCTTCCCTTTTAGCTTATCGACATTCTCAATAATCCCTTCCACCGAATCGAATTCAGCGATCAGTTTCTTCGCCGTTTTCTCACCGATACCTGGCACACCCGGAATGTTGTCCGACGCATCGCCCCACAGCCCGAGAATATCCACCACCTGATCGACCCGCTCCACTTCCCACTTCGCCTTCACCTCGGCCACGCCCATAACCTCCACCTCACCACCTTGGCGACCCGGCTTGTAAATCTTCACTTTCTCCGAAACCAACTGCGCAAAATCCTTGTCCGGCGTCACCATAAAAACTTCATAGCCCTCCTCCTTCTCCGCCTTACGCGCCAGCGTGCCGATCACATCATCCGCCTCGTAACCGTCGAGCGTCACCACAGGAATCCCCATCGCCTCCGTCCAACGCTTCACCTCTGGAATCATCGCCGCCAACTCCTCAGGCATCGCCTCGCGCTGTGCCTTGTATTCCGCAAACTTCTCGTGACGGAAGGTCGGCGCCGACGTGTCGAACACCAAACCGATATGAGTCGGCTTCTGCTTCTCGATGAGTTCCAGCAAAGTGTTCGCGAAGCCAAACAGCGCCGACGTGTTTACGCCGGAAGCCGTTTTAATCGGCGAACGCATCAGCGCAAAATGCGCACGATAGACGAGCGCCATTCCATCGAGAAGAAAAAGTCGGTGATCAGAGTCAGTAGCCATCGCCCCACTCTACCGTCTCTCTCCGCCATGAGAACTAAATTTCACTTCAATTTGCCACGGAAAACGCAACAAATTCACATTTCCGCTCGATCTTGCCGCATCGGATGAGCAATCGTGCCCGGTGCTGACATTAAGCTACCTCTCCGTCATCGGAAGCGCGCCCTAATATCAAAATATCGATGCTTTTTGAGTGCGGCGAGCATCGCCGCTTTTCATCTTCGGAGGATTTGATCTTCCCAGCAACCCATCATCGAACACAAAGCTATCTGCTCGAACCAATACTTAATCCTGGCATTGATCTGACGCGTCGCGTAAAACCGCTGCGCGGCACGCGATTGACAAGTGGATATTTAGCAGCTTGATCCTAGCCTGCTTGTGCGCGGCGAATAGTCATATTTTTATTCGAAAGCGGTATGACGAGACATGCCTTATTGATTTGCCGCCAACACGCGAAAGATACTACACTGTTGAAGGTTCAATCCTGCCCGCAAAATCAAAAGCGGCGATGCTCGCCGCACTCCAAAGCATTGATGACATGCCCTCTTCCGTATCATGGCCCAACGCGCCACTGCATGACTGCTTCAGAGAGAGAAAATGACGTCTGGCCTTGTATTAGAAAAATGAGAACCGCTAAACCACACGTCAATTTCACAGAAGACGGATTTGTTGTTCGCAGGCGGCGCTATCTCTGGTTTTTCTCCCACCAGCCTGTGAAATGGAATACGGTTGCTTCTATCAGAGCCGTGATGTGGGACTGTTTCTCGTGTCACGCTTTTGGCTATCGTTTTCACCTGTCCGACGGATCGTCTGTTTGCGTGACCGACTTGGACTTGGATGATCGATGGGAAGACTTTCAGGGCAGATTATACGATGCGTTTCCAGAAATTGATTCTGCAGTGGTCAGACAGGTCAAAAAGACATTCCCCGGAGAGGCCGAACGGATTTACTGGAAGAAACCACGAGCGCAACAAACATAAAAAAGTTAGTCCCAAACATTTAATCATCTCAGCTCAAATCCGTCGGATAAAAAATGCATCCTGAATCCATCATTCGCGTAAAATGCCGCCCGCCACATAAGGCGTATTTTGTGATTTTAGGTCTCACTATTTTAGGATTCTGTATCTGGTGGTTTTTCGAGCCAGATCAGACACAGAAGCACAACATCGCAGGCGGAATCGTAGCAGTAGCTCTAGTGACCTCTGCCATCTGGTTTACCGGCATGTATCTACCGTATAGAAATTGTAGATACGAGATCTCTGACTCAGAAATCCGAATCATCAGGGCAAGGCGACAAGCTAAAGTAATCCCATTTTCGTCGATCACGACAACGCGGGTGCAAGGACATGCACTTATCATTTTGTCCAAAGCGAACTCTCCGACTTACCTCTACCCGGGAAGCGCCTCGAAAATCATCGTGCAACGAATATCACTTCACGACCGCACGAAAGACTCATCAGTCGAACTATGATGACAACATATTGGAACGGTCTTTTGATCCATTAAGATCGACATGAAGCCACCCACGCCACGTTTTCACAAACGTAGCTACTTTCGGGAGAAAGTGGCAGGGTGATGTGTCCGCAGGAGAAAGCTCCGCGAACCCTACATCCTCTCTATCCAGGAAGCTGGCGTTGTCGCTCAATGCGTATTTTTCAGGCTTCCCTTTACCTCCAATCTTCGAGAAGCAACCCCTCTATCCGTTGGAAGTCTTTCAGATTATTCGTGACCAAAGTGCGCTCAAATCGCAGCGTAGTCGCGGCGATAAAAACGTCTGCAATACTGATCGGCGTTCCACGATTGAGCAGATCTGCATTGATTTTTCCCGCGAGGCGCGCGCATTCCGAATCGAAATCTAGCAACTGCAAGCTCCCCACGAATCGACGGACTTTGGCCAGTTCCGAATCGCGCATTTCCACCGGCGCTCGATCCGCACCCTGGCACAGCTCGAACTCAGAGATCACCGAAATGTAGCAGTCACTTGCGTGGCAAGCTTTCAATCGCTCCACCACTTTTTTACGACCCCGCATCACATCGATGCAGACATTGCTATCCAGAACCCGCTTCACAAGGTTTTCTCCGTGTAGGTGAGATTTTCACGGGCGAACTCTTTTCGGGGAATCCGAATACTCTCAAAAAAATCAGCTGGCCATCCATTCTCAGCAATCTCCTCAATGACAATCCTAGTGCCTTCCCGTCGAATCGACACCGTGCCGCAGGGAAGCTCCAAATCCTTCGGCAATCTGATCGCGAGAGAATTGCCACTTTTAAACACCTTCGTTTTCACACCCGGAGTATATACATGACACCATATACGATCAAGCTTTTTCCCCAGAAGCGATAAAGACGCCAGGTCAATCATTCAATATCACGAGGAGCGACTGATTTTGCCTTTTTGCGCACACCACCCTCGCCACGTTTTCACAAACGTAGCTACTTTCGGGAGAAAGTGGCAGGGTGATGTGTTTGCGGGAGATGCGTCCTCAAGTCCGGCAAGGCATGACGCGGTGAAAAACACGCCGCACGGTGCGATAGGGTTTTGAGTGCATTTCGGGCATCACCCGCCATGTTTTCACAAACGTAGCTACCTCCTAGGCCGACGTCCCATTCCGCCTCGGAAGTCGATCACACCGTCGCCGTCACGGTCTTCGCCGTATTCCATCGGCATCGTCCATTCGACCCCTTGCTGACGCCCTGCCCTCACATGATCGCTATAGACCTTCTTCTCTGTGGTCTCGGCGAACGTTTTATTCGCTTTCAGAATCGCTTCCTTCAGATCACTCATCGTCGCATTGATCGGTAGCTCATTCATGACCTTACCCGTCTGACCAAAGGTATCCGGCAACACGATCCGAATCCCTGCGCCCGCATTCGCTTTCCCAAGCGCTTTGGCCAACTCCGCTTCACTACTATGGAAATCGTAGTGAACGCGACCAATCAACTCGTCAGAATTCGCGATCGCTTTCATCTGCTCGCGCACGGCATCAACCTTAGCTTCCTCTCCGACGACCGAGATCAACAAGCGTTGATCAGCGGATGCCACATTCAAGGCGAGGCGGAAGTTAGGGAAGTCGGGCACCAGGGCGGTATCCACGCGCCCCCTCATTGAATACTTGCGGGAGATCTCTCCTAAGGCCTCTGCCAAATCACCGCCTAGCGCTTGGCTTGGCCCGCGATGGCTTCTTGTCAGACGTTGCTTACCATCGGGCGAAAGAATACAAAACGCCGTGTTCTCAAAGCGTCCGTTCAAATAGCTACGGACTATCTTCTGCGCCTCTTCACTTTCATACGAATCGATCCTCACGCAGACAAATCCGCGAGTGGCATCGATCACTTCTTTTCTGCTGAACTCACGGTTCTGCGTTCCGGTATAACCGGGTCAAAACACACCCGAAATACCACTACACTGCGAGGCCACAGCCATGAAGAGAATGGGGCGATTGCTGCGGGCAGCTTCCTTCAATCCATCTTCTAGAACTGGATACCAAACGATGCCCGGCGATCCGAGGTCCGCTGGCGTAGCACCGAGATCCTCAGGACGCGGACCCTGCGCGTACAAGTTGGACACACAAGCGAGTGCGGCCAGCGAGAAAAGAAATTTCGAGGTTTTCATAGACCCCCAGAAAAGCATACTCAATATGAACGCCGAATGAACACCCTAGAAGTATTTCCATTCATCTCCCGTTCATAAACAGCGAGTAAGATCACTCCCAAGATGAAGATACTGGTCATAGAAGATCAAAGCGAGTTACGCGACGTGGTCGCGGAAACCTTGCGCGAGGAATCCTTCGCCACCGACACGGCATCCGACGGCGAGGAGGGGCTCTACAAAGCGCTCAACTGGAACTACGACCTAATCGTCCTCGACGTTTTCATCTATACGCTGCGCCAGAAGTTCGGCAAAGACTTCATCGAGACTCGCCGTGGTCAAGGATACATCGTGAAAAGCTAACCGAGACTCATTATGCTCCCCACCTCACTCCGCTGGCGGCTCCAGATCTGGCACACCTTACTGCTTTCGATCATTGTCTCGTCACTGCTGATCGCGTTTTACAATAATCGCAAAGAGATCGCCTATCAGAATCTTGATCGTGAACTCAAAGCGCCCGTCTTGGCACTGTTACCCGTTTTAGAAGCACCCCGCCCTCCAGCCC
>JAGXGH010000131.1 GCA_024636835.1 Verrucomicrobiales bacterium
CCACCAAGAAAGTTGCGACGAAAAAGGTTGCTGCAAAAAAAGTGACCAAGAAAGTCACCAAGAAAGTGACGGAAAAAGCAGCACCCGCGGAGCAATCCGCGCCAGTGAAGAAAACCGCACCAGCCCCCCCACAGCAAGCACCCGCTGCAACACAAGCAGCACTCGCCACGCCGCAAGCGACTCCAGCTGCCGAGCCACCTCGCCAAGCCGAGCCTCGCAGCGAAAATTCTACCGACACACGTCCTGCACCAGGAAAAGTCGTTCGCGAATCGATTCCACGCGGCGACCGCCAGCGCGAGCCCAAGGAGCGTAATCAGAACGACCAGAGTTCCGACTCCAACGAGTCCTCCCGTGAAGACGAAAACAACGGACGTCGCAACAACAGGAACGACCGTAATAACAGCCGCGATGACCGTGGAGCTGGCCGCGACGACCGAGGCGGCAACCGCAACCGCCGCCGCAGAGGGGGACGCAACCGCCGGGGACGCAATCCACGGGATGGCGGAGATCGCCAAAACGACGGTCCACAAGGTCCACAAGGTCCACAAGGTGCACAAGACAGCTTTGACTACGAAGATGAGGATCTCGACGACGATCCAAACCTCAAACCAGGTTTTCGCGATCGCAAACGCAACCGCACTCGGATCAACACGGACAACCCGGTGAAATGCGAAGGTCTATTCGAACTCTCCAACAAGGGATTCGGATTCCTACGATCACGCGACAATAACTTCCAACAAACCAAGAGCGATGTCTTCATCCTCCCGGACACCGTCCGCCATTTCGGACTACGTGAAGGCATGTTCATCATCGGTGAAGCCTGCGACGGCCAGCGTGGCCCGCAGATGACCGACATCAAATCGGTCAACGGACGCGAACCTGGCAGCCAGAAAGGACTCTCTTACTTCGAGGAACTCACCGCGATCAATCCTGACAGACGTTACGGACTCGAAACCGTTCCCGACCGCTTCACCACCCGCGTGATCGACATGATGACGCCGATTGGTCGTGGTCAGCGCGGTCTGATCGTCGCTCCACCGCGTGCAGGAAAAACCACGCTTCTCCAGCACATCGCCGAGGGAATCAGTGCAAACTACGAAGACGTTCACTTGATGACCTTGCTCATCGACGAACGCCCGGAAGAAGTCACCGCCCTCACCCGCTCTCTGCCAAACGCTGAAGTGTTCGCCAGCTCGAACGACAACGACGCCAAGAGCCACATGCGCATTGCAGAGATGGCGATCGAGCGTGCCAAACGTCTCGTCGAAGAGGGTCGTGATGTGTTCATTCTGCTCGACTCCATCACCCGCTTGGGTCGCGCCTACAACCACGCGGTAAAAGGCAAAGGTCGCAGTATGTCCGGGGGTATTGATGTTCGTGCCTTGGAGATTCCGCGCAAACTTTTCGCTGCCGCGCGCAACACCCGGGAAGCAGGATCGCTGACCATCATCGGCACCGCATTGATAGAAACCGGTAGCCGCGCGGACGATCTCATTTTCCAGGAATTCAAAGGCACCGGCAACATGGAGCTGGTTCTCGACCGCGCCATTGCTCAAAAGTATGTCTATCCCGCGATTGATATTTTCCGTTCGGGAACGCGTCGTGAAGAACTTCTCCTCCCAGCTCACCAGTTGGCAAAAATCTCACTGATCCGCCGCGGACTCTCTGGTCACAAACCGATCGAAGCCATCGAGCGACTGCTCTCGTTCCTCGAGCGCTTCCCGACCAATGCCCAAATGCTCATGGAGATCAAAGCCCAAGGCTACTGATCATCTTGTGTCTTCACTCTAACGATCTTGGCGTTCAAGAATGCACGAGCGAGAAAATACGCAACAATACCTATAGGCATCCCGATCACGGCTCCGCCGATAAGCATCGGCACCTCAAAGCGAATCAAGACCGCCCAGTTCAGCCACTCTGTAAATCCCTTCTCAAAGGCCGCGATCACAAAATCCTCACCACCGGTTCGACCGAGTATCCATTCACCGAGCCTGAATTCCCAAAGCAGAATCACTGGAGCCAAAGGCAAAAGGAGTTGGTGAAGAGCCACCCCGATTGCGGCCGCGATCATATTCCCCCTGAACAAACGGGCCAGAGCCATCGAAAGAATCGTCTTCACCCCAATCGGCGGAAGAAATGCAATTGCAGTCCCGATAGCAAACCCTAGGGAGACGCGGTGAACTCCTCCCGGCAACCGCCCCATTTCGTCCAATTTTGCGCCCACCCATCTAGCAAGTCTTGAGGTTGATAGAGGAGAGCGGGATTCCATACGAGAGTTTCGATGTATGCGATCTCGCTGATAAAGATGCGATGATTACCTGAACACACTAGCACACATGAAAGCCAAACTCCCCCCACCCCTAATGTCACGATAAATCTCCTCATCCCTCAGACATTTCACACCGGTGGAAAATCAAACAAATCTACTCATTGATTTCGCTCGAATCCTTACCTTTCCTCATGGATCAAAACGTGCTTTCTAAACCTATCATGCCAGACGCAGCTTCCTCATCATCGACACCGATTCCCAGCCAAGACGAGATTAACACAGCGCGCGCTTGGGTGCAGCCGCTTCGCGACGAGCTCGCCACCGTTCTCGTGGGCCAAAACGAGCTCGTCGACCGACTGCTTATCGGGCTTTTGTGCAACGGCCACCTGCTTCTTGAAGGCGTGCCCGGCTTGGCAAAAACTCACGCAGTGAACTCGCTTGCAAGCTGTCTTGACGCGACTTTCAAACGCGTGCAGTTCACTCCCGACCTACTCCCAGCCGACGTCCTCGGCACCATGGTGTTCAACCCTAAGGAGAGCACCTTTGAGCCGCGACTCGGCCCAATCTTCGGCAACCTCGTGCTCGCCGATGAGATCAACCGTGCACCGGCGAAAGTGCAGTCGGCTCTTCTCGAAGCCATGCAAGAACGCCAAGTCACTCTAGGCGACACCTCTTACCCGATGCCCGACCCCTTCCTCGTTCTCGCCACGCAAAACCCGATTGAACAAGAAGGCACCTACCAACTTCCCGAGGCGCAACTCGACCGCTTCCTACTCAAACTCACCATCGGGTATTCCTCGCGCGATGAGGAGCTTCGTATCCTCGATCTGATGAGCGGCGTCGAAACCGTCCCAAAACCAAAGCAAGTCACTAGCATTGAAACGTTGATTACCAGCCGCAAAGTTGCCGCCCGCATCCATGTCGACCAGCGCATCAAGGAATACATTGTCGATCTCGTCCGTGCCACCCGCGAACCGGAGAAACTCGACCCTAACCTGGCCGGACTCATCCGCATCGGTGCTTCACCTCGAGCCATTCTTAACCTCACAAAATGCGCGCGCGCCAAAGCCTTCCTCGAAGGCCGTGAGTTCGTCACCCCGGAGGATATCCGAGCCCTCGCCGGAGACGTGCTTCGCCACCGTATCCTGCTTACCTTCGAGGCCGAGGCCGAAGAAATCACCACCGACGAAGTCGTCGTCCGCCTGCTTCACAAACTCCCCCTGCCGTGAGGCGCTGCGCGCCTAGTTATAACCAATAACGAATAACTGATAACTTCCCCAACCATGGACTCGGAACTTACCGCCATCCTCAAAAAAGTCCGCCGCCTCGAGCTGCGGACACGCTCGCTGGTGAGCGAAAATCTCGCAGGCGAGTATCAGAGCTCGTTCCGTGGGACGGGAATGGATTTCCACGAATTCCGCGAATACCAACCAGGCGACGACACGCGTTCCATCGACTGGAACGTAACTGCGCGCACTGGTGATCCTTACATCCGAACCTTCATCGAAGAACGCGAACTCACCGTGATGTTGGCAGTGGACATCAGCCCGTCACTCCGTTTCGCATCCGGCGAGCAGAGCAAGCGCGACCTCGCCGCTGAGCTCGCCGCGCTTCTAGGCTTCAGTGCGATTCAAAATAATGACAAAGTCGGGTTGGTGCTTTTCTCGAATGAGGCCGACCGAATGATCATGCCCGGCAAACGGCGCAACCACATGCTCCGTCTACTGCGGGAAATGCTCACCGCCAAACCATCGGCAGGAGCCACCAAAATCGCCAGCGGACTCGAGGCGATCAATCATGCCTTACCGCGGCGCTCGTTGGTGATCCTCATCTCCGACATGATCAGCAGCGACTTCGAAGACATCCTAAAACGCACTGCACGCCACCATGACCTCCTCGTTTTACAAATTAAGGACGAGCAGGAATCACTCATCAACGCAGGCATACCGCTGCTCATCGAAGACCCGGAAACCGGCGTCACTTCGGTCATTAAGCCTCACCGGAATCAATCCGCGTCTGAACTAGCCGCCAAGTTGGATCGCGATGATGAAGAACTCGCCACCCTCCTGCAACGCGCTGGTGCCGGTCACATCGTTCTCCATACCAACGAAGACTACCTTCCCGCCCTACACGGCTACCTTCGCCGCCGCTCGCGGCGCCGAACCGTTTAATCCCCCATGCTTGACCTAGAAGACATCGAGATTCTTCCCGAATCCATGCCACCAGCCGTGACGGAATCCGCACCCACGTGGATGATCGTCGTGGCTGTTGCCATCGTCTTGGCGATCGCGGCGCTTATCGTTCGCGCGCTGGTTACCAGCTCAAAAGAGGGGACAGGCAAAACGAACCCACTCGATGTGGCTCGTGACGAATTCCTACGGATTTCCAATTCGCTTTCCAAGCCAGGCATCGAGGAATCATTTCCCACACTCATTCACGCATGGGCGAACGATCAACTCGCACACCGCGCCGAATTACCGAGTAAAGTCGTCGACGAAATGACGAGCGCCCGAGATCTTGTCGCCCCGCACTGTTATCAACCTGCCTCGCGTTGGCATAATGAGATCGATCCCGATTCCATCCTTTCTTCCCTCGCGTCCTCACTTGAAATCGATGTGCTGAATAGCCAGAAAGGAGGGCAAACAAGCGATGCTTGAAACCCTTCGCGACATTGAGTTCGCTCATCCGTGGGTGCTCTGGTTACTCGCAGCGATTCCGATTCTGCTGTTGGGCGCTCGGCGCAAAGTCACGGGCAAAGGACTTCGTGTCACCGTCCGACCGGCAGTGCACGAGTTCGCCACTGTCCAACGCAGCCACATTGGTTTCGCCGGTTGGCTCGGCCTGTCACTCGCTCTCGGCATCATTGCACTCGCCCGACCGCAAAACATCAACTCGGAAGAGAAGCGCGAGTTCAGCGGCATCGAAGTGATGATTGCCCTCGACGTCTCACCATCAATGACTGGCGATGATTTCAAACCCGACCGCATCACTGTCGCCAAACGGCTGACCAAAGAGTTCATCGCTTCCCGCCCAAACGACCGCATCGGCATGGTGGCATTTTCCGGTCGCCCCTACCCCATAGGACCACTGACACTCGACCACCAGTGGCTGAATAAAAACATCAACGACCTGATGATCGGTTATGAGGACGGAGGCACCGCCATCGGGCCAGCCATCGCCAGCGCCGCATCTCGTATCGACAAACGCGACGCCAAAAGCAAAATCATCGTCCTCATCACCGACGGCGCAAACAACGTGCATGACATCGAACCACTCGACGCTGCACGCGCTGCGTCACTCCTTGGCATCAAGATCTACACCATAGCCATTGGCACGGACGGAACCATCAACATCAGAGTACCCGGACCATTTGGACGCCTGTCCCGCCAACGGATGAGTGGCGAGTTTGATGTAAAACCACTCATCGAGATCGCCAAGACGACCGGCGGAGAATTCTACAAAGCGGGGAGTTCTAAATCGCTCGCCGATGCCTTTGAAACCATCAACAACCTTGAGCGAACCACTCAAACAACCACAACCGTTTACCGCGTTAGCGAACTTTTCCATTGGTTCGCCATTCCCGCTCTCATCGCGCTGCTTATTGGCACCATCATTCCACCGCTCGATGAGCGCGCCGCCGCCATCCCTCGCCCAACCCGATGAACTTCGCAGAACCCAACTGGCTCTTCGCTCTACTCGCGCTTCCGCTGATCATTGTCGCAGCGGCACTGCGTCGTGCCTCGCGACGTCGTGCGATCGAGGGTATTGTCTCGAAGCGTGTTGCCGACTCCGTTTTTCCAACGAACCGCAAAGCCATCTGGATTCGGACCGCTTTGAGGATGATTGGCGTCGCCGCCATTGCCGTTGCTCTGGCGCGACCACAAGAAGGCACAACGCTCGTCAAAGAAGTCACCAAGAGCCACGATATCTTCATCGCCATCGACGTCTCAAAGAGCATGCTCACCCGAGACATCTCACCAAGCCGACTTCAACAAGCACGCATCATCGCACTTGATCTCATCGAACAATTTCCCGAAGACCGCTTCGGCGTGGTGTCGTTTGCGGGATCTGCCACCACCACCGCTCCCCTGACCCTCGACCACAGCGCCGTACGAGAGACCATCGAGCAACTCGACACTTCGAACATCCCCGTCGGCGGCAGCGAACTCGCCTCACCCATCCGCTCAGCAACGAAGACATCGAAAGAAAAAACGCTCGGCGGCGCCTTGGTCATCATGCTCACCGATGGCGAAGAAACATCCGACGAGGGATTCGATGCGGAAAGCATTGCCGAGGCACTGGAGCAAAATGTTCAACTGCTTGCGGTTGGTCTTGGCACCGACCAAGGCGACCTCATCCCCGATCCAGACAATGCAAACCGCCCCGTACGAGACCGCCAAGGCAATAATGTAATCAGCCGACTAAACCGCGAAGGCATCACAAAACTCGCCGACCAACTTCGAGGCAAAGCGCTTTTCACCACATCCTCACGAGCCATCGCCGCCGCCGTTCGCGACTCCTTGTCCTCTCTCGAGACTCGTGAGACCGAGCGCGAAGAGGAAGCTCAAGCCACCGTGCATTTCGAATGGCCACTCACCATCGGGATGATCGCCATCGGACTTTCCCTTTTACCGTCTTTCACTGGCCGCCGCGCACCAGTTACCGCAGCCGTGGCCTTGATGATTTTTGCTATACCAACACCAACTCATGCCGAGTCAACCAGCCATCTACGCGCAGCCGATTTCATCGAGCAAGGAGACAATGCCATGCGAGATGATGCCTACTCCGAGGCATTGAAAAACTATCAGAAAGCGCTCGAGTCCAGAGAGCCGCTTCTTTCATCAACAAAGCGCCGTATCGCCGAAACGGCAGCCATCGCCGCCTATAAAGAGGGAGAGTTTTCCGTAAGCAGCGAATACTTTGGTCAGGTGCTTGGGGTAGGCAATTCCCAGCAGAAATCGGTCAGGGAATACAACTTCGCCAACGCACTTGCAATGTCTGCCGATCAGGCACTTGCCGCCCAAGAACAACCCTCCAGCGAAGCAACTGGCAGTGCCATCAAAACCCTCGAAACCGCAGTGACTCACTATGATGAGGCGCTCCGCCATCAGCCAACGTTTCCCAATGCCGAAACGAACAAGCAAAAGGTGCTCGACCGCATCGAAGAGCTAAAACAACAGCAGGAGCAACAGCAGGAGCAGGAACAAAAAGAGCAAGAGAAGCAAGAAAACCAAGACCCACAGGACGGCGAGGAAGAAAAAGATCCCCAGTCCGGCGATCAGCAAAACGAGGATCAGCAAGGGGAGCAAAATCAACAGCAAGAAGGTCAGGAGGGTGAGCAAGAGCAATCTTCCGAAGGCGAGCAAGAAAGCCAAGAAGGCGAAGGAGAACAACAAGAAGGCGAAGGCTCGGAGCAAGAAGGTGAGGAACAAGACCAGGGCGACCCCAGCGATCAAGGCGAACAACAAAACGGCGGCGATGGGAATGAACAACAAGACGCCCAGGAGGGTGAGGGATCGGGCGATATCGATAACGCCTCATCACAAGAGGGAGGAGCCGTGGACGCTGCATCCGTCACTGCCGCACAGCTCGCCGAAATGAACCCGGACGAACGCGAAAAAACTCTCGCCGAAATACGCGAACTTTTACGCTCTCGCGCCAAAGAGAGCAAAGACGCCCCGCTCAAACAGTCTGAGCCATCCCGCCGAGTCGAAAAAAATTGGTAACTTACTCACGCACGCAATTCATGTATCGAAGCAATCAAACTCAGCTTACACGTCGCGCAGTCGCTCTATTTTGCCTGTGGCTCGCTGCGCTGACGACACCATCCAGCCACGCCCAAAACGGAGCCAACGCCCCAGACATCCGCATGGAAGTGTTTCCCGGTGCCGTCTACCCAAATCAGCGCGTCAACTTCGTGCTCAGAGTTGCGGACGTTGAACTCACCACCATCCCTGAAATTCCACAAGTCAAAGGCGCGACATTACGCGTCGACAAGTCCGGGCGCAGCACTGTCAACGGAAAGAACTACCTCACCTTCCTCTACGTGCTGATCGCCAACAAGTCGGGCGAAGTCGACATCTCTCCATTCACTCTTCAGACAAGTAACGGCGAAATCCGCACACAACCATTCTCCTTCACCGTCCTCGATGACGCGCAACTCGTCGCCGAAAAAAAAGCCGGCAAGAAAGCCTTCGTGATTCCAAATGTCCCTGCCAAATCCGTCTACCAACGCGAATCATTCATCGCTCACCTCACACTATTTTTCGATCCACGCGTCGATCAGGCCTCGAGACCGGAATTCGAGAGTAAAGGGTACGCCGTTGCCATGACACGCGAAGACTACCGCGGACAGGCACTGATTGACGGCACTACGTTTAACTACATCAGCTACCCCTACGAAATCACCCCTGTCGAAGCCGGCACACTACGTATCGCATCGCCCACCGCTGACATGATGGCCTACGAGCGAGGGCGATCGAACTCTATCTTCTCCACCCGCCAAGGCGTCGCGTTCGCTGCCGACGGCATCGACGCAGCCTTCGATGTGAAGCCACTGCCAAAAGCGCCCGAAGGATTTTCCGGCGCGGTCGGCAACTACATCATGGACGTCACTCTTCCGAAAGTTCCCACCACAGTCGGCGATCCGGTTGAGGTTGAATTGCGAGTCAAGGGCACCGGAAAAGAAGAGTTCATCAGTGCGCCTTCACTTATTGATCCCCAGGAAAATTGGAAAATCTACGACATGGGTGATCCCCGCACGGTAGCTGAGGATGGCACGATTTTATTCCGAAAGATCCTCCGCCCCACCAAGCCAACCAACGAGATCCCACCATTCGTTTTCACCTTCTTTGACCCAAACAAGGAACGCTATGTCAGCCTGGAGTCCGAGACGGAAGAACTCCCCTGGAATCTTGCCAACTTCCCGGTTGGCGGCAATCAAGTCACCACCACAAGCTTGCAGCTATCACCATCCATTGCCGACGCTGCGGTTTCCTTCCCCTCTCTGGAATCGCCACAATGGATCGGTAATTCGGCTCCAACAAGCAATCTTATCACTCTTAACCTCATAGGCGGTGGCATCACAGCTCTCGCCCTACTTACCCTGCTCCTCACCAAGCGATCAACCAACAAGGCAAACAACAACGAAGCGCGTAAATTCCTTCATGCAGCCTCAAAAAAATCCAATCCTTTGCAGCTTCGCCTGCACGCACTGCTCGCTGCCCGCACCCTGCTCTACCCGGATCACGATCTCGAAGGCGATTGGCAAACACTGGCCGAAATCCACGACCGTCTAAGCTACGCCCCTGAGAAATTATCCGATCCGAACAGTGACGATATCTCACGCATAAATGCACTCCTGCCAAAAGCACTTCAGAATCTTCGCCAGCGCGAGGCAACACTGCCGGAATCCAGGATTCAACCATCTACTAGCGCCGTAGTAATTTTCTGTTGCGCGCTTTGCATTCATGATGCGGACGCCGCCAGCAACGCAGAAGTCTCCCAACACCTCAACGACGCCAAACAAGCCATTGCCGAGCAAGATTGGACAGCTGCCACCAAGGCATTCTCCGCCATTCACAAGACCGGCAACTACTCGCCCGAGACGCTCCTCGCCGAGGGAGCATGCTACGCAAAACTCCAACAACCCGCACGTGCAAAGGCCTCACTCGCCCAGGCTGTAGCCATCGATTTCTCCACATGGAGTGATGTGCAGCGCAACCTTGCTCTGATCGACACCTCATCTACTCAGCAAAAAAGCATTGATCAACTCGCTCTCATCACCTTCCCAAAACACCCAATCAGAGTCGCGCTGTTCGCTGCATTCTGGCTCTGCGTTATTTCACTGATCGCCCGCAAACTGGCTCAACGCAAATGGATCGCCAACATTGTGCTTAGCCTAAGTGCCGCTCTTTTTCTGACAATGGCAGCTGCCACGATCTATCTCCAAACTCTCCCCGACTCGCGATCGGTAGCCATTCTCATCACCGACGAAACCTTGCGTGACGTGCCGCTGGAATCATCCGCATCCGGGTCACCGGTTGTTGGAGGAGAACTCACCACTGCCATCGAAAAAAGCGGGGCGTTCGTCTTAGTTGAGCAACTCAACGACCCACAAAACCGTGGCTGGGTGAAGGCTGAGAGTATCGTCCCACTGACTCCCGCCGATACGAACGTCACGAGCAACTAGCGGCTATTTGATCGTCAGTACCGCCTCACCGAGCGTGCTATCGCGAGTGAACCCGTAAGTCGGATTCTTTTCAGCCTCCTCTAGATAACTGCCAATCCCCTTCGCGATGTTCTGTGCGACCTTCTCGCGAAATGCCGCCTTACTAAACTTCCGAGCTTCGCCAGGATTCGATAAATACCCGCACTCCACAAGCACCGAAGGCGGTGGGGCGTGCTCGACGACAAACAATTTACGCTGACGCACACCGCGGTTTTCTAAATCACCACCGTCGGTCATCGCTGCAAGTATTTGCGTTCCTAACGTCGTGCTCCGACGATCAAAGAACCCTTGGTTCGCGCTATTTCCGCTTGTCCAATGAAGCTCCGATCCGCCCATTTTCTGACCATCGTAACCCTTCACGACTGGCAGAGGAACGGGCTTTCCATCCATCACATAAACCTCTGCCCCGCGAACTGAAGCACTCTTGTAACGGTTCAAATGAATCGAAACGAACGGCACTCCTGGATGTTTACGCCCGAGCTCCACCCGCTCCGCGAGCTCAACATCGCGATCTCCTTGGCGAGTCATCACCGCCCGGATGCCATCTCGCTCGAGCGCACGCCGCACTCGCATTGAAATATCTAGAGCCAACTCTTTTTCCAGTAGAGAAAACACCACCGTCCCTCCATCACCGCCTCCGTGACCGGGATCGAGCACCACCCGAACTGGCTCACCCTTCATGACATCATCTGCTACCTCGCCGACAGGCTCCTCCGTCGGCACTTCATCCGCCGACTTCATCGAGTAGTGAATTCCAAGCATGGACACCCCCACCGCCGCAACTATCGCGAACCAGATTCCCTTGGGTAATGCACTGTCCATGACGGTGAACTTTGTCCTGATTTATTACGTAGGCAATTGATAATCAATTATTCTTGATAAAACAAGCTTGTGATTAGTATCGCATCGCGGCTAAATTGTGGCAAAGATATACGGTTGAATAACGCTCCATTCATATCTCGGCCCGCATCATGATTTTTCCCCTCTCACTCACCCAAGGACGCAGAAGGCTCGCCGTTTGTTCAATTACCGCGACGATCTCTTCATTGATCCTCGCTGGCTCCCTGTCAGCTCAAGACTATCTTTCGCAACAGAAATCATCGGAAACGGAGAAAACGCGCCGCTTGGGCGAAGCCGTCGAAGAGCAGTCCAGTGAGGTGAAACGCCTCGCAGACGAATTGAACGAACTGCGTGCACTGCTCGTCCGTGACAATCCGCCTGCGCCTGTTGAACTCCCTGAGAAACCCGTCGAACCCTCACCTCAAGAGCACACTCAAGCTGAGCCACAGAGGCCGACAGGAAATCCTGATCTCACCACGCCAACCCCTCCTAAACCAGAGCCAGAGCATCCCACCGCTCCACAGCCCAAGCCTGAGCCGAAGCCGGTTGCTCCGCAACAGCCAGTCGAACATGAGGTGCAAGCTGGCGAAACATTGACTGCCATCGGCAACAAATATGGCACCACTTGGCAGAAGATTGCCGAGGCCAATGACATCACCGATCCGAAATTGGTCCGTGTCGGGCAGACGCTCAAGATCCCCGGAAAAACTCAAAACGTGGCAGTAGCTAAACCGGAGCCAAAGCCTGCGCCTACTCCGCCTGCGCCCACTCCGAAGCCCGTCGTTCAATCCGACACCTCAAGCACTGTCACCGTAGCCTCGGGCGACACTCTCTCATCCATTGCACGCGCGAACAATACTACCGTTGCTGCAATTATTGCCGCCAACCCAGGCATTGCACCCGAGCGCATTCAAATTGGCCAAAAAATCCGCCTCACACCGGGAGCACCCTCACCGCAAAGAGTCGAGCGAGCAGTTCCCATGGGCACTCACATTGTGCAGGAAGGGGAAACCCTGAGCTCAATCGCCCGCCAATACGGCACAACGACGGCCGCCTTGGTCGCCCTCAATCAACTTCCAGACTCCGGACATATACGCATCGGCCAGAAACTCCAAGTGCCTGCGAAACCGAAAACCTCCTCGACTCAAGCCACTCCGCTACCGCTCGTTCCCACACCGATAGCCAACGACGAACTGGTCCCCTACGAAGTGAAAGCAGGTGAAACCCTTTACGGGATTGGCCGCAAGCTCTTTCTCGGTGTGGATGAGATCGCTCAACTCAACGATATCCCAAGCAACTCCAATTTGCGTGCCGGACAAGAGCTTCTCGTCCCCATGCATGCACTTTATTCGCGATCCGTCGCGCCAGTTAGTGATCTCCAAGGCCTCCGCTGAACGTAGTCAGACGGCAAATGGATTCTCTAACACAAGCCACCCTTGGCGCACTCTGTGGTGATCTTGTCCTCGGACGCAAACTCGGCAACAAGGCACTCCTTTGGGGCGCACTCGTAGGCACTCTTCCGGATCTTGACGTGCTTTCCTCTCCCCTCTTGGATCAGCTTGAGGAACTAGCCGTCCACCGCGGCATCTCGCATTCCTTTGTGATGATGCTGGTGCTCTCCCCTTTGCTCGGGTGGATCATTTCTCGGTGCCACCACAAGGCCGGACCAAGCTTCGCCAGCACCACATGGTTCGCCTTTCTTGCACTGTCGACTCACGTCCTGATCGACTGCTTCACGACCTACGGCACGCAGGTCCTGCAACCGTTCAGCAACGCGCGGATCGCCTTTAACAACTTTTTCATCATCGATCTATTCTTCTTGCTACCGATGTTCATAGGTCTGATCATCGGAGCCTTCCAAGCGAGGGATTCGCCATCCCGAAGATTACGTCTATGGGCGATCAGTCTTTGGCTCGTCACCTACACGAGTATGAGCTTCATCATCAAAGCGCGCGCCAACGAAGTATTTCATAACCAGCTGGCGGCACAGGGTCACGAGGTGGTAAAATTCCAATCCTCCCCCACGCTGACAAATATTGCTCTGTGGCGAGGCATCGCCGATATTGGTGATGAGTTTCTCATCGGCTATTGGTCCGTCTTTGATGACAACGATGACGTGCACTTCGACCGCGTTCCAAAACACCGCTTTCTTGCAAACCCTTGGCATGACACTCGCGTTCTTGACACTCTGGCATGGTTCTCGAAAGACTATTGGTCAGCCACTCTCGATCCCCACGGCAACGTCGTTATCGCCGATCATCGCTTCGGCGAACTACGATCTTTTGATGATTCGGGAAACGCAACAAGCACACCGATTTTTCGCTGGGCCCTTGCCTCTCCTGAAGAGATAAATCCTGACGAGATGATGCGATCCTTACGCCCCGGGGGTAGTAATATGAAAGGCGCAATACACGCTATTTTCCGTAGAGCCGCTGGTGACGAAACAAACTGGTGAACGCTATTTCTCGTATCGAACCCAGTCCTCCTGGACCACTTCTAGAATACGCCCGTAACGCGACCCTCCTGCGGGATTCCATTCTTTCGGAAACTCGAACTTTAGCATCACGTGTTTTGTCGATGGCCGGTCTTCCACACCCAAGAGCGGGAATTGATCCATGGTAAACACCTTGGAGAGCGCCTTCTCGACATCAGATCCGAGCTCCGTGTAGGCCACAAACCCATCACCAAGCCCTTTGCGAAATACTTGGTAGCTTGCGTATTTATCCAGCGATAGCTCAGCAGAATAGCGGGTAGACTTTTCAACCCGCACCAACGCAGTAATTGGTCGATCAGTGATTCCAGCTTCGACATGCTCCCAAGGAAGCTCACTAAAAAGCACTGTTGGCTCCCATTCGAAAGCAAACCGCCCTCCATCAACAGGTTCACCAACATAGACGGATTCATTATCATTCTTGTCGCGAAACCTAGCCTGAACAAATCGCTGCCCCGACGAGACTGCAACCAGTTGCACAGGACCCACGCGCTCTTGATCCACTATGGAATCCGCCTCGTAGATTTGATTCGCATAGTGCTGCTGCATTCGGACTCTCGCCAAACCGGGAAAACGACAAAACCTCGCCTTTCCCTCCAAAGTCTGCGCACCTACAAAACCTTCTAAGTCGCTGAGAAAAGTCCCGACATCGCGATCACTCAGGTTATTAATAGTAAATACATTCTCCCGCTTCTCAAGCCGCTCATCAACAGCATCGACAAGCTTGGTTACAGTCTCGCCCAGTTGTGGTCCGGGATCAATTACGCGTTCCTCAAAGGCCTGAACGATGAGGTAAACCACAAACCCGACACAGACGAACGTGGCAACAAAAAATGATACAACAGAGTTGAGCCATGGATACTTATCTTTCTGCTTGGAAATGGACAAGGTTTTGCGCTTGGGAAGGCGCCCCTTTTTACTCCGTCCTGACCGCACTTCACTAACCGCTTCAGCTGCCTGAGTTTGCGATCCAGACTTCCGAAATCCAGATTCTTCCTCAACCGTAAACGAACATCCACACTCTCCACAATCGAATATCATCGGCCCCGATGGCAAGTCGATATCGTAATGAGTCTCGCACTCCGGACAATCTAACTCATAGTGAACGATCCCACCCTCGGCCGCTTCTCCGGCCGCACCTTCTGGCGACGGAGCATTGACGAAACGCTCACCACAAGTTTCGCACTTCAATGGTTTGCGCTTGGCACCGTGAATCTGATGAACCTTACCGCAGGAATTACAAACGATAAGCCCCTCGCTAATTTCACGAAATCCGTTCGCAGATGAGTTCTCAACAGGCACAGGCGACTTACTTGGGTGGGTTAATTGAAGAGATCGGAACAAATCCCGTAGCTTACGTCAACGACTTGTCTCACTTTTGATCATTGGGTAATCCAAGATCCCGCGACAAATTCATCGACAACAAATCCATGGTGAGTCTCATTTTCTTCATATCGTATCTTTAAGGTCAGGGGAACATGGTTATTGGCCACCGACTCTCCGGTGCCCGCAAAACGGCTGATTTCAGACAGTAGCTTTGTAAACGCTTCACTATTCTTCGGCACAAATACAGGTAACGAACTGCGATTCTCCGGATCGAACAAGTAGAGCGAATACCACAACTCTGAATCAAACCCAAAATTGTAATAATCCGCTTTTAACTCCGCAGACATCCGAACAAGCACCGGTTCAACAGGCTTCTTCTCAATCAGCTCCTCGATCGTCATCTCGGAATACCGGATCATATGCTGCCAATCGATCTTCAACACTCCCTTTTCGACAAGCACCGCAAATACTGCAAATGGCGATGCGATTTTCTTGGTGCCGTTACCGTCAAATTCCACACCGACCATTTGATAGACTCTGCCGCCTTCATTTCGACGATGATCCGGAACTACTTTCATCGGCTCACCGTAATAGCCCGTGAAACTCCAATACCCGCCTTCCTTCGCGTAGTACCGCCGCATGATTGGCACCGTGACTGCCGGGTCAATCACAAAACGCGATAGCTCATCGATACTTTTCGCCTTAATGACTTGACGAACCAACAGATCAGCCTGCTCAGCAATCGCGGCTCCTTGCTCACCAATCTCATCGCGGGACTGTTCGACATTACGGGTCGCCTCATCAATCTGACTCTGCAGTGCTGCTGCGCCACTCACGTTCAGAGCGGCCATATCCCGTGTAACCCGCACTTTATCATCCTCAGCCCGCTTGCGATCATCTGTGACCTTGATCACCAACCACGTCACAAGGACTGCAAACAAAACAAGGACAAAGACAACGAGAAACGCACCACGAAGATCGGTAATTTTACGCGGCGCGACTTGCTCCTTCGCTATTCCCCAGCCACTTTGATCCTCCTCGGAGGACGGTCTTGACTGACTCGGGAATTTCATCGCTAAATCTTCGCGCCCTCTCGAAACATTACCTTCAGAAGGCTCTCGCCGTTCAGGCAAGGTAATCCGCTCGGCCTTCACGTCGCGCTTTTTACCAGCTTCAATAACCGTTGCAGGCTTCCCTTCATTAGGGCTCGGCAATTTGAGTTTTGAAGAGCAACTACGACACACATACTCACTGCCCGCCATTCGGAAATTCAGTACATAACGCTGATGGCATTCCGGACAAATCACCACCATCGTCTCAGTGCCAGCTACACGAATCACCTCAAAGCTTTCTTGACCACCCTCCATCGCATCGCGCAAGCGCCGCATCTCTTCCATGCGGTCAGACGCACGACGCAAGGGCTTCAAGCGAATAACCTGCTGGCCGTTCTCATCATCACTTTTTGATACCTTGCTCGGGGGAGATTCAACGGGAGTTTCGTCCTCTGTAGCCTCATTTTTTCTAGTCTCTTGTTTGCTCTCAAGAATCGCCTGGTCGCGGAACTCCTCTTTACGCAATGTCGGTTGCACCACCTTGGACTTCTCCGAAGGTTCAGATTCGACGGATACATCATCAGATTCCCTCTTATCACCGCTCAACTTCCGCGCACGCCATGCCCTGGTGCGCTTCTTTGGAATCACAACCTCCTTGGCGAACTCTTTATCTTGGTCAGGTGCAGCACCCTTCTCAGGCACGACCTCCTGCTCCTGCACCTTTTCCCGGGCAGAATCAGGGGTATCAATCAGCCCGTCATCCTTTCCATCCGAAACGGGTAGCTCAGGTGCTAATTCAAGAGATGGCTCCGGTTCGGGCTCCGGCTCCGGTTC
>JAGXGH010000132.1 GCA_024636835.1 Verrucomicrobiales bacterium
GTAGCAGGTAGCAGGTAGCAGGTAGCAGGTAGCAAGGGCATTTCAGCCCCAAAGGGTCGAACTACGCCAACCCTGGACAACGCTCTGGGTTCTCCCCCCAATCCAGGCCAAGCCAACACCGCCGACAACACCATATCCCCCACCCGCAGGCCGCTCCAAAAGCATCGGCCCTTTATTATTATCCACCTAAAACATAACACATAACACAGCCTCGCTACTCGCTACTTCCTGCTCTATACTGCCCAAAACATGGCCAGCCTCTTCATCAAAAACCGCTCACGTATCTTCCATGGCCACGATTGGGTCATGTCCTACGAAATCGATCACGCATCAGGCGATCCCCAGCCCGGCGATGTCATCAACCTCAAGGACCTGAAAAACCGCCAACTCGGATGCGGCATTTACAATCCGAACTCAATGATCATTGCTCGCCGCATCTCTCGCCGGAAGCAAAAGCTCGATCAGGATTTCTTCACCCGCCGCATACAGCGCGCCATCGACCATCGCAAAGCCAGCACCGTCGACGAACGCCTTTGCCGCCTCGTTTGGAGTGAGTCAGACGGCCTTCCCGGACTGATCATCGATCGCTACGGCGACCATTGTGTGGTGCAAACCACCACGCTGGCGATGGATCAGCGACTCGACCTCATCGTTACCGCGCTGCGCGATGCACTCTCGCCGGTGTCGATCATCGAACGTAACGACTCACCGATCCGCAACACCGAAGGCCTGGAACTCCGCACCGGAATGCTCCACGGCGGGGACCCTGGTGAAGTGACCATTCAAATCGGCGACCTCCAATTCGCCACCCACCTGACCGACGGTCAAAAAACCGGTTTCTACCTCGATCAGATTGACAGCTACCCAGCCGTCGCCAAGTTCGCCGCCGGCAAACGCGTGCTCGACTGCTTTACCAATCAAGGTGGGTTCGCCCTCGCCTGCGCGAATGCCGGGGCCACCAGCGTCAAAGCAATCGATGTCTCAGAACCTGCCATTGAACGAGCTACGGCCAACGCCGCCGCAAACGGTCTCGGAGATGTGATCACCTTCGAAGCGGTGAATGTGTTCGACTATCTGAAAGCCGCCACCAGCGCGACCGACGACAATGGAACGCCTCTCGAACAATACGACCTTATCATCCTCGATCCACCCTCGTTCACCAAGAGCAAGAAAATGCTTCCCAACGCAATGCGTGGCTACAAAGAGATCCACCTTCGCGCACTCAAGCTCTTGGCCCCCGGCGGCATCCTCGCCACCTACTCGTGCTCACACCACGTCACCTCACACGACTACCTCGACATGATGCGCGGTGCCGCAGTCGATGCCAAACGCTCGCTCCGTCTGCTCGAAACCCACGGCCAACGCCCCGACCACCCCATCATCCTCGGCATCCCCGAAACCGAATATCTCAAAGGTTACGTCTTCGAAATGATGCCGAGTTGGTAATGAGAACTCACAATCAAAAATGAAAGCTATTCTTAGCAGTGTGCTGGTGTGTGTTGCCTTAACGTCGTGTTTCAATTACCGCAATACTTCCAATATTGGCGAACCAATCGCACAGCGAGTGGAGCTAAATTTAAGCACCTCACATGTTTCGCAAGGGCTGGTAGAATTTGCTCTGGAAATCAAAAACAATAGCAAAACCGAGCTTAACCTCGACAACACTATCGGTGACTGCCGGATGATTTTTACCGTTTCGAGCCGATTCGAAACCGCGCATCTCACCGGAAGACGTTTTCTTCACGCATCTGTTCATGGAGGATATCTCGGTAAAGCTTTTGATAAAGCTCTTACAGTTCCTCCTAATTCCTCGATTACTCTCTGTATCCAAATAACTGAAGAAAATCACACATCTGAAAATTCAACTGACCCATGGGCAGAAGTCAAACCCCGGGGCGACGCAATGTTTGATCATGCCATACAATTTATAACAGATGATTACACCGCCTATTATGCGCTGGAATCGTGTATGAAAGACGGCGATGGCATCATCAATATCGCACTTCCGGTGTCCTGGAATGAATCAGACTCTGAGATCTACGCCATTGTGTTTCACACGCATGCACCGAAACTGAACAAGACCTTTGAAGGATTCCTGTCAAACGGAGATGTATACGATTCAGAGACCAAAGAATTTGAATCGACCAGTATCCAATTGCTTGCAACAAAGCCATAAGACTTGGCTCAATTGCATATATTTTTTCCAAGTTACACGGCTCTAGTCATCTCACATTTTAGCGCCTTTTATGCCTTTTTGCGGCAATCACCTGATTCTGCACGCGAACATCCTCAATGATTATTCGCCGCGCACAAGAACCTCACGACCAATCATGTCCATATACACTCGCGTCACCTCCATACCAAGATTTGGTATCACTGCACTTTCTTCACATACATCGCCTTGAGGCTAACAAGCGATCCAAGACACCCACGTCTTGCATCGCATATTCGTGAGATATTACTCACCACCCTGTAGTTTCCGAGAGGATTCTGCTGATCTTGATCCAACAACACGATGCTTCGACTACGAATGATTTCCTTATGTGCCCTTGTCGTTCTGATAACCGCTTGCACAACTAATCACCAGAAACACCATTCCAGTATTGGTCGAGGGTCGTCATTTACCAGCTTTAGCCTCCAATCCAGCTCAGGGAAAACGTTCGCTCTCTCCTCAGATGAATTGCGAGAGCTCGAAAAGATTTGGCCTCTGTCAGCTATTACAGGAAGCACAGAGATAACTAACAATCTCTACAAAGCTCCACTAGCTAAGTTAGCTTACTCTTTTGAATTGAGCGACGGATACGCTTTATCCTCCGACGCTTACTTAGGAACGGTTTCTGGTAGTAACTACCTTAGTCTCGTGCTTCCTGCCGACGGAGGAGGATTTACCGCAGATACCTATAGTAAGCTCGTGCTGTTAGAATCCATCTTATCTCCACAACGCCGATCGGATTTAATGACTAAGTTCTCCCCCTCAGCCGAGCTATCAGAGTCTTTACAGCATAGAGAAATCGAGACGAACTAATGCGACTCAACAGCATCATCTGGCGGAGGCTTCGCAGGTTATCCCTTCTTGGAGGCTTACTCGCCGTATTCTGCTTAGCATACGCATCGAATCATTTCCTCTATTTATCTCATCAGAGCTTCCCTGTCCTCTCAAGACTCCAGTGGAATCACCCATCCAGTTCCGTGCATCGTGGAACCAAACCCATCATTATTGGACATCGAGGATCGGGACTTCGGTCGACGGATCCGGATGCGGCTGAAGAAAATCGACTGATTGGCAACACGAGAAGATCTATACAGGCGGCCATCGACGCAAAAGTCGATTGGATTGAGATCGATATCCGAGCCTCTAAAGATGGAGCATTGCTTGTGTTCCACGATGCAGAAATTGATGAGAAAACCACCCACAGCGGAAGGGTGTCAAACATGACGCTGGATGCCTTGAAGGCCGCGGATCTCTTGGTCGACCCTACCGAGAAAATTCTGACCTTGAAAGAGGTCTTCGACGAATTCCATTCGGATGAACGATATTGGGTGCTCGATGTCAAAGTGGAGGAAATTCATGATAAAGTGCTCGCCCTGATAGAATCGTCAAAGATTCCAAAAAATCAGATCATCATCTTCGGAAATCACGACGTGCTAGAAAACTTCAAAGGCAAGGGTTATCGTCTCGGCTATACCGCGCTATTCACCAAGCATCGCAGTATGATACTTTCTTCGACTGACGTGATCAAACGCTGCAAAGACAACTCCTACGATCTTCTTGTGGTCCCGCTCCTCCTTGTCACCCAAAAACTTGTCGCAAGCGCCCAAGAAAACGGAATTGAGGTCTGGAGTTACGGTTCGGATGACTCACTAGATCTGAAGTATTGCACTGAATGCGGAGTGACCGGATTGATCGTTGATCAGCCCAATGCCGCAATGTTAAACTTCGGCGAGTGAAATGGCATCGTTGCACGCCTTGGAGAACACCATCATGAAGCTACACAAAGCCCCGTCAGACGATGAATAAATCCGCACAAGAATTCAGAAGACTATCTTTTTGATGCTACCGGCTATGCAGGCGATTGGGGAATTGTTATTAGAGTTGCTGGTGAGAACCGTTCTGTGGTTGCTTCTCCTACCTATTTCTATGCTCCTCGCTACCCCAATCGTGTTGATAGGCGCATTCTTTACCGGCCGCCCCTATGCCGAATCGGTTAAAGATGGATATCACAGTGTGTATCTTTTTTGGGACAGAGTTCTCTCATGGCTTTGAAGACGGCCGATACATCATTGCATTCTCCCCACCAGAAGCTTTAACTACCAACACCCATGCAATCCAACCCACTCCGCAACACCGTCATCGGCAGCTATCCATTTCCCGGCTGGCTCGAATTCACCTCGCAGAATCTCGATCGCTTTGGCGTAAATGATATCGCTGAAGCTCAGGACGACGCCGTCGTCACCGCGCTCCACGACCAACTGGCAGCCGGCCTCGATGTCGTCACCGACGGCGAGCAAACCCGTCTCGACTTCAACCTTTCTTTCTACGGCTACATCAAAGGCATCGAACTCGAATCCGCCTCTCCTCGCCTGTTCGGACCACCAGCTCACGACCAGCGCGGAAAACACGCGGTTACCGGCGATCTCCACGCCCCCAATGGCCTCGGTGTTGTTGAAGAATACGAGCGACTGGTCAAAATCTACAAAGCCACAGGACATGATAAGGAAGTGACACTCAAGGCCAGCGTCCCGGGTCCTTACACGATGACTGGCCGCCTGCTGCCCAACGCGCAATACCCCGACCGCTGGGCGCTCACCGAAGCCTTGTTGCCCATCGTTCGCAAAGAGCTCGAAGACCTCGTTGCCGCCGGTTGCACCGAGATCAGCGTCGATGAACCATCGATGAGCTGTTACGCCTACAAAGAGGACACCGCACGCTTCGTCGACATCTATAACCGCACGGTTGAGTCTATCGTTGGCAAAGCGCGCGTCTGCACCCACCTCTGCTTCGGTAACTTCAAAGCCCGCGCAGTCGGCCTGCGTCACATTGCTCCGATGTTCCCCGCATTTCTCGACTTCAAGTGCGACGAAATGCACGTCGAAATGGCTAGTCGTGAGTTTGCCGAACTGGAACTGATCTCGGAAATCGCCAAACGCACCGACGTCGCCGTCGGCATCGTCGACGTGAAGAGCTACTATATTGAAACCCCGGAGGACATCGCAGCCCGCGTCAAGCGCTGCCTCGAATTCGCACCTGCCGAAAAACTCGTTTTCGCACCCGATTGCGGACTCAGCCAGACCGCTCGCTGGGCCGCGAAACGCAAACTCGTCAACATGGTCGCCGGTGTGAACCTGGTGAAAAAGGAACTCGGAATCCAGTAGATCGATGAAGCAGGCCTTTCAAAAAGACGACGCCCTGCTCGCCGACATCGCGCAAACGCGGGATGCCGGCGGGTCGAAAATCTGGTGGCTCGGACAGAGCGGGTTTCTGGTGGTCACACCAAAGGCCACCGTGTTGTTCGATCCTTACCTCTCGAACTCCCTGACCACTAAATACGCAGAGACGGATAAACCGCATGTGCGCGTGACCGAGCAGGTCGTAGACCCGGCTAAACTGACCGGCATCGACCTCATCACCACATCCCACAACCACACCGACCACCTCGACGCCGAGACGCTCATCCCGCTTCTCGACGCCAATCCACAGGCCAAATTAATCGGCCCCCGCGCCAACCGCGCGTTCATCCTCGAGCGTCTTGGCGGGGATCTCTCCGACCGACTCATCGATATCAATGCCGGCGAGTCGCTCGAGATTGCCCGAGTCACCATCCACGGCATCACCGCCGCCCACAACACCGTCGACCGCGATGACGCAGGCAACTGCAAGTTCATAGGTTTCGTTGCGCAGATCGGCCACTTTACTTGTTATCACAGCGGCGACACCTTGCTGCACGACGGCCTCGCCGAATCGCTCCAGGACTTTACCCCCGACGTCGCCTTCCTGCCGATAAACGGCAACAAACCCGAGCGCCGTGTTGCCGGAAACCTCAACCCATGCGAAGCCGCCGAGCTTGGCCGTGAAATCAATGCGGGGATGGTGATTCCCCACCACTTCGATATGTTCGAATTCAATACCGCTGACCCAGCTGAGTTTGAAGAGGAGTGCCATAAGGTCAATCAACCGTATCGCAGCTTGGCCAATGGAGAAGGAATTGAGATCATCAGCCCATGACGCCAATGTGGTTCCGGGACATCGCATAGAACATGCCCCCCTCACGCTCATCATCATTGCTTCCTGGCTGGCGGGGCTGGCAAGTTTTTTTGGGTGGGTGGATTGCCTATTCCATCAAGGGCAAAGAAACGGTAGCGAAGCGTGAAATCCATCACGGCATCATAGCTTTTGGCTGCATTATCCCCTCGACCCCAATCGTAGAACTGTGAGAATCCTCGTATGAGTAAGATCAATCATCCCTCAAAAATACTGCTTCTATCCATAGTATTATTCCATGGCCTAGCGATCCAGATATCTTTTGCCAAAAGCCCAGAGAAACCGCTGCTGAAAGACTTCATCGGCATCAATGGTCACTTCCAGTTCAAACCGGAACTCTACAAGCAGACCTGTCGCTTGGTGAGAAATTATCACAATATCAACTGGGATGTAAAAAATCCCGGCGCCCCAATCACCTTTCCTCGCTGCGTCAACAAGGTCGACTGGGACAAGCATGTTTATGGCAAGTGGGTGGATCAAGGATTCGAAGTGGATCTTTGCGCGCAGTTCGGGTCTTTCGGAGAGAGCAACAAGGACTACCTCAAACTCTGGGACGGGCAGGAAAAATGGATCCATGAATACGGCTACGAAATGGCCAAATACTTTGGCCCGTCAGGAACACGAAAACTGGTCACCTCCATTGAGATCGGCAACGAACCTGGCAATGATTTCGACGATGCACTTTACCAAAAACTCTTCATTCAGATGGCCAGTGGCATTCGCAAGGCGGATCCCAAAATGAAAATCGTCACCGCTACCGCCCGATCCGGAGAAGCGGACAAGTATTCCAAGTCGCTCGAGGAAACCTTCTCATCGCCCGAGATCCGCTCGCTCTACGATATCATCAACGTTCACGTCTATGCCACAAAACCAAAGAAAAAAGGCCAGAGCCCCTGGGACCGTAGTTATCCTGAGGATCCTGCCATCGACTACCTAAAAGTCGTGGATGTAGCGATTGCGTTTCGCGATCAGAAAACGCCTGATAAAGAAGTCTGGATCACCGAATTCGGCTACGATTCCTGCACACCAGAAGCGATGAAAAAGCGCGAAGGTTGGGCCAAGAAACTCAACTGGACCGGGGTCACCGACGAACAGCAAGCACAGTATCTCGTCCGCTCCCTGTTCTGCTTCGGCGAGCGAGACATTGAGCGCGCCTATATTTATTTCTTCAACGACTCCGACGGAGCCTCAGTTCATGCATCGTCCGGACTGACGCGAAATTTCGAACCCAAGCCTTCTTTCTGGGCTGTAAAACACCTTTACGAAACGCTCGGCGACTACCGGATGAACCGCGTCGTTCACAAAGAAACAGGCAAGCTCTACGCCTACGAATTCATCCACGCGAGCAACAAGCAACTCATCGCATGGGTGGTGTGGTCACCGACAGGAAGTAACCGCGAACAGCGCGTCACACTGGACAGCCTACCTGGCCGCATTATAAAAGCCGTGCAAATGCCTCTTCAAAATGGCGACGCCGTTCAAGCCGACTACCAAAGCTCCGACGCGACATCTCTAACTCTAACGGTCACTGAAAGCCCTATTTATTTAATGTTCGAAAAGCGCCAATAGAAGATTTTTTTATAAACGAAGTTCAAACTCCCTCTCATGAAATCCATCATCCGAATCGTCCTTTTGTCCTTAGGCCTCACCACCCTATGCACTGCTGAGGATACGAAGAAAACCTACATCATCGGATTGATTGGCGACTCCACGGTTGCTAGCACCTATGGCTGGGGTCCTGCCTTTGCGGAGCAATTCAACGACCAAGCGAAGGTGCTCAACTATGCAAAGAATGGAGCCACTCTGGATTCGCTATCCAAGAAACTGGATGAGCTCATCAAACTAAAGCCCGACTTCGTGCTGATTCAATTTGGGCACAACGACATGAAGCGCTACGACGCCAATGCCTACAGCCGCAAACTCAAAGATTACGTCGCGAGGGTGAAAAAGAGCGGAGCGAAGCCGATCGTCTTGAGCTCGGTCACGCGACGCGTCTTTGATCATAACGGCAAGATCTCACCTCAAATTTTTCATAATGACAGAACACTACCCGCTTTCGCCAAAGCAGCCAGAGCTGTCGCCATTGATGCCGTCGTGCCGTTCATCGATTTGAATTCGATCAGTATCGAACACCACAACGCGATCGGCCCTGAAGCTAGCGCCGCCTACAACTTCGATAAAGATGACAGAACCCACTTCAGCCCAAAAGGAGCTAAGGCTATTGCGGACATCATTCTCATGGAACTCAAAACGGCCGTGCCAGAGTTAGCTCCATGCCTCAAGCGATGAAGAAGACCATTCCTCACCTGCAACAGACAGCACAACTCATGCGTCTCCGTTCATTCATCCTTATCTTCGCATCGTGCGGCTTCCTGCCATGCCCGACACACGGAAAAGACGAATCAACAACACTCGTAAAGTCAATCGAGCAATTGCAGAAATCCGTCTCTGTTGCGAAACCTGGCGACGTCATTGTCTTGGCCGACGGCATCTACGATCAACGCTACAAGCTATCGGCAAAAGGAACCGTCGACAAACCGATCATCATTCGTGCCGAAACCTCAGGGGATGTCGTGATCAAACAAGCCCTCGACCTTCAAGGCGAATATGTCTCACTGGTGGGCATACAGTTCTCAGATAAAGGATCGGTAGCGATCAAAGGGCGCGGATGCCGCTTCAGCCGCTGTGTGATGACCAACGTGCAGTCCGGGAAATGGCTCACCGTTGCCGCTGGAAGTAAGAATATCGAGATCGACCACTGCCGCTTTGAAAACAAGAAAAACAACCTCGAAATGCAACGAGGTTGTCAACTCATCCAAATCACGGTGCTCAATAAAAATGAGCGCCATCACATCCACCACAATCATTTCCGCGATGTCCCAAGAGGCCCAAGCGGCAATGGTTATGAAACCCTGCAACTCATCACCAAGGGGAACCCGAAGAATCCGAAAGCTGGCCATTCTGAGACGACCATCGAAAACAACCTCTTCGAGCGTTGCAACGGTGAAGCCGAAATCATCTCGATCAAATCCAATGGCAATCTGATCCGCGGAAACACCTTTCGAGCGTGTCAGGGTTCGCTCGTCTTCCGTCATGGCGATAGCAACACCGCAAGCTGCAACTACTTCTTTGGCGATGGCGAAAAAGGCAGCGGCGGAGTTCGAATGCAGGGCTCGGACCACGTTGTGGCTAACAATTACTTCTCCGGTCTTGAATCATCGGCCATCACGATGATGGACGGCACCACAGATGATTTTTACGTCCGCGTCGAAAGGGTTCACGTCCTTTTCAACACCTTCCTCAACTGCCAGACGGACATGACCGTGGGAGTGAAACATTCGAAATACCCCAATGGCAGCACACCAAAAGACTGCCTTGTTGCTGGAAACATTTTCTATACGGCACCCGGCCACAACGCTGGGATAATCCTCCAGCTGATAAAAAACGACCCACCTGAGGCATGGCGCTGGGTCGATAACACCGCCTACGGCAAACTTGGCATCGCAGCGACCGACGGGATCCACGAAGGAGACCCTAACCTCAGCATCCGGAAGACAGGCTTGGCGACACCAACTTCATCAACCCCCTCAGCAAAAAAACTACCCGAAGAAGCCGCATCACTCACGACAGACATCCTCGGTAATGCACGAGGAAAACAACCTACGCTTGGCGCGATTGAATACCCGGTGAAGACAATCAAGGCTCCACTCACCGCCCAACAGGTCGGCCCCGTAGCGCGATAGAGATCAAATCACAGCGAACCTATCAGGTAATATTACCAAGATTTGGTATCAGTGATCACTTCCCTTTGAACTTGGTCCACTCGCGATGATGATGTGGCGGCCCCTCTTCGCTTACCGGCCCCCGCTCCTTCGCTGGCGCCATCAAGACATCCTTCGCCATACGGTGCCATTCCTTCGACATCCGCTCGACGATCTCCGGATGCTGAGCCGCAACATTGTTCAATTCGGCTCGGTCCTCAGCCATGTTGTAGAGCTCCCATGCCTTGCTTTGGTAACTTACCAGCTTCCAATCTCCATCGCGCAGGCCACGGTCTTTATTGAAGAGCAAATGGATCGGTGGGCGAGATTCCATGCCCTTACCATCGAATACCGGCTTCAATGAAACTCCCGCCAGTGGCGTCGGTTCGCGTCCTGGCCATTCACTGGGGATTTTGGCTCCTGCAATCTCAGCCAGAGTCGGTAAAACATCCACCAAATGAGCTGGAGTTTCCACCACGGCACCCGGCTCGGTCTTTAAACCCGCCGGCCAGTGTATAATGGCTGGCGTTGAGGCACCTCCCTCGAACTGATTCTGCTTATAGAAGCGAAATGGCGTGTTGCGCGCCCACGCCCAAGCGGTGCTGTCGGTCCAGCGAGTAAGCGGATCCCACGGCATCAGTTCCGGCTGAAGGTTGTGACGATCGTAAGGACAAGCTCCGTTGTCCGAGAAGAAAAGGATGATGGTGTTATCCAGTTCACCGTTCTTTTCGAGATCCGCTACCACCCGGCCGATCTCTTGATCGACCCGGTCGATCATCGCCGCAAGCGTGGTCATACGTTTCTCTTCCCACTGCTTGGTTTCCTCAGGAAGGCCATCCCAGGCAGGAATGTGTCCGGGACGTTCGGACGGAGTAAAATCGTCTCCGAAAAGCTTCATCTCCTGCTGACGAGCCACACGTGCATCGCGCACCGCGTCCCATCCCTTGGCATAACGACCTTCGTATTTCTTGTAGTCTTCCTTGAGCGCATGCAGTGGAGCGTGCGGAGCGTTGAATGCCATGTAACAAAGCCATGGTTTTTTGACCTCACGTGCTTCAGCAAGGAATTTCAACGCAAAATCCGCATTGGCGACCGTGGTGTAGAACCCTTTTTCAGGCACCTCCCATTTCTCTCCGTTGAGGCGGAAGGTCTTATCCCCTTTAAAGAAGTGAGTGGCGCCGGAAAGGTGACCCCAGTAACGCTGAAATCCGAAATCTGTTGGCTCTTTAGTCAGATGCCACTTACCCGTCATTGTGGTGAAGTATCCCGCAGGTTGCAGCACCTCGGGAATCGTCACCGCACGACTCAGACTTTCATCGCCGGCCTGGCGGCACCAACGTCCTGACAACAAACTGACGCGCGAAGAATGACACTTGGCTGTTGAATAGAAGTTGCTGAATCGCAGCCCGTTGTCAGCAAGACGATCGAGCACAGGCGTCTCGATCTCCGAGCCGTAACAGCCAATATCGGACCACCCTAGATCGTCCGTTAGAATGAGCAGGACGTTGGGCTGCTCGGCATTCGCCGGAGCAATCGCTGACAAGCAGCACGCCAGGGTAACAAGAAGATGTTTCATACCGTTTCTATATTTTTATTTGCGATTAATGGCGCGGTTATTGAGTTACCAATTCATTACTCACGGACCGCATCACGTTTAAGCTTTACAGGGTTCCACTATCATTTCAGTGGCTTCTGCCATGGGGTTGCTCCACCACGCTGGATATGATGGCTCAGTCGTTTGGAGAGTTTCTGGAATTTCTTGTTCTCGCTGGCGGCCAGGTCTTTTTCCTCATAGGGATCTTCATTGAGGTTGTAGAGTTCGAGCGGGCTAAAAGGATCGTTCTGCATCAGTTTCCAGCCATCCACAATGATCGCCTGATAGGCTTTACCAGCATGCCCCCCTCCTTCCCGGCGCACGAAATACAGCTCCCGGCCCGGCGTTTGAAATTCCTCGCCCTTGATCAGCGGCAGAAGACTAACAGCATCCAGATCATCGCGAAGTTCTCCACCGGCGATGTCGATGAAAGTAGCGAAAATATCAAAGGTCAGCCCTTGGTAGTCACTCGTAGTGCCCGACTTGACCTGCCCCGGCCAGCGCACGGAAAACGGCACCTTGAGACCACCGTCGTAGTGGTCCTGCTTTCCACCTCGCCACGGGTCGTTATTCTGATGATGCTGTATGGATCCACCATTATCGGAAGTGAACACGACCACCGTATTCTCCGCTAACCCGGATTCGTCGAGTGTTTCAAGCACGCGCCCTATCGCCGCATCGAGGTGTTCGACAAATGCCACGGACTTCACCCGGTTTGCATCCATTTCCGGCTGGCGTTTACTCACTTTTTCCACCCATTCCTTGGGCGGCTGAATGGGAAAATGCGGCGCGTTATAGGCGAGGAAGAGAAAAAACGGTTCGTCCTTTTTACCATTGCGATCATTAAGGTAATCGATCGCCCAGTCGGTAAACATATCGGTGGCATGTTTGGTTGGTTGGACGACTTCCTTATCGCGCCGCAGGAAGTTGATACCGCCGCGCTTGCAGTTGTAATAATCGTTCATCATGTCCCCAAGAAACCCGTGGAAGAAATCGAATCCGCGGTCATTGGGGATGTTGGGCGCTTCAATACCCAAGTGCCACTTACCGACCAGCGCGGTGTGATAACCCACCTTATTCAGTTCATCGGCGAGTGTCGGCACTGAGGGGTCGAGATAACCATAGGAACGTTCAGGCTCAGTGCGAATCACACCGGGAGCGCCGGCTCGGTCCGCATAAATACCCGTCAGCAAGGCTGCGCGCGATGGAGTGCACACCGTGCAGTTGGCCCGCATGTTCGTGAACAACATGCCCTCCTTGCCGATGCGATCCATGTTCGGGGTGACGATGTCCGTTTTGCCATAGGCCGAGATATCGCCGTAGCCCTGGTCATCCGTGTAAATGATCACGAAGTTGGGTTTATCCGCCGCTACTACCGAAGTAAGCAGTAGCCCTGTAAGCGTCAGTGCGCCGATGATGGATTTCATAGAGTCTCTAGGTTGATTCGTTTTCGTTCTTATCGCTTATTGCCACTATCCGTGAGCAGGGTTCAGCGCTTTATCAGCTTATTCAATAACACAGTAACTACTAGGCCATGAGTAAAGTTCTTTCGATGGCGACTAATGTCGATCAACGATGATACGCCCTGATCACTTGTTTTCGTGTCATTCATGGTCGTAAGTCCCCACACGTAACCACCGATCAGTAAAAAAATGAGTCAGCAAAAGAGCAAAAGGGTCAGTCCTTTCATATTGACATTTCACGAAGCTTCCGAAGTCTTCTTTGCAATGACTTGGAGTCCCTGACACGTGCCACAGCTCGACTCACGGTTGGTGAGCTGCTGTAGCCAAGTCGCTCAGCGATCCATGCGTTGGAGACTTTGGTCAGTTGGCGAAGTAGAGACGCGACGAGTGCTTTCTCGTCCATGAACTTTCCATGGCCTCGAAGTTTTCCAGAGTCCTTTGGCAGGTCGAGGGCCACGAGTGCCTTGTCGGCGCGTTTGGCGGCAGCGTGTTCGTCGTGCAGCCGAACCGGCTCGCCGGATAGACTCTCTCTTTTCGGTTTCCGTAAACTGTTCGGGACTAGCTTCAGCAAGCTCTTGCCAAAATCTTGCGAACCGAGAAACCAGCCACGGCGCAAAACTTTGAATGTTCCTTGATCGAGGGTCAGGTCGTTGCTCAATGCTCTTTTTTCCAGATAGGCTGCATAGCTTCGTCTGCCCCGCCGATCATCGCTGAGTGAGAATTCTTCCATTACACGGGTGGTCGATATCCATGCGGGGGCTTTGCGTTTGTCATAGAAGTTGAAACTGCTCCAGCGGTAGGAGCCAAGCTTCTTTCCAGTGCTTGCACCCACCCAGCCGGTGCGAGCTGGATTGAGATGGATATAATCAGCGACAACCTTGAAATAGCCGTCTGTTCTATTTCCGGCATCAACAGGTATGGATTTGTAGCGCCCTTGGAAAACGTGACCGCGGCGCTTGCTGCGCCGGTTCCATCCAAGCGCGAAAACGCCCATCATCCAGCGCATGCCGTCGACCAGATTGGCTTCCGGGGTTTCGAGCAGTATATGAAAATGGTTGCCCATGAGGACATAGGCGTGAGTCTTCCATCCATGACTATCGTGTAATTGCATCATCAAATCGAGCAACGCATTACGATCGTCATCGGTGTCGAAGATGTTCATTCCCCCATCACCGCGAGCCATGACATGGTATACCGCACCTGGGTATTCAATGCGAGGTGGACGAGGCATAAAGAAATCCTAAGCACAAGGGGAAAGTAGTGTAAATGTTAATATGAAAGGACTGACCCCTATCACTAGTTCTCTCGCGCTAGCGCCATTTCCAAATGCTCAAGCATAGGCAACTGTAGGTGAGACGTGTCGGCTCACTCTATTACCCCAGCAAAGCTGCCAATCAATTTAACAATTGCGTTAGCTGACCCCTATCAGGCATATGCTGGGAGCGCTGAGCACTAGCTCGGCACGAATGGTGGAAAATGGCGGGAGGGACTGAGAAAGTTTGACTTCGGCGTTTCTGCGAAATTTGATATTTGTTACCTGGCACCAAATCCACGTCTTCAGGGCAATCACTGGACCGACGCAGGAGGGTCCAGTGCAATGGCTTTGTTCTGCAATGACGGTTTGCCTTTTAAGTATCCCAGCGATTCCAGAAACACATCCATTTCGATGACGGTCTTGGTATAATATTCCTTATCCTTGAAATTAAAGAACGCGTGGCCTTGGCCCTCGTAAAGCATCAGGTCACATCGGCGCCCCTTGTCTTCCATCCTTTTTTTGTATTCCTCAGCCGTCTTCACGGGGATCAAATGATCCTTAGTGCCCAGAAAGACAATCGTTGGAGGAGTCTTCGTGCTGATATTGTGCATCGGAGAGAATTCTTCCCAGTATTCCTTGACCCGGTCATGTTCAAAGCCGGTCGGGCCGTTGTCGTATACAGGATTAAAAAGAACCAGCGCATCAGAGTGGGAACTAATGCTCAAATCCTCACCCTCTTCTTCAAGTTTCTGGGTGGTTCCTGTGGCGGCTGCTACCTGTCCACCAGCAGATGCTCCACCAGCGGCAATCCTAGTTGGATCGACACCGAGTTCCGCTGCATGCTGGCGAACCCACCTGATGGCTGATTTTCCGTCCTTTACGCACTCGAGTGGCGTGGTGTTGTTGCGTGATTTTACGCGATAATCAGCGGACATGGCGACCATCCCGCGGGAGGCCAGATACTCACAGTGCGGATAGAACTGACTCGGCGAACCAATGTTCCATCCGCCTCCGAAAAAGAAGACGATGGCGGGGCGCTTGTCAGTTGGCTTATGTCCCTCTGGAACGAATAGATGAAGCTTCAGTTCCGTTTTATCGATCGTCTTGTATACGAGGGATTGACTGGGCGTGAAGCCTTCCACTTCAATCGAATATCCCGATGGAGCGAAGGTGAGCAGAAGCATTACCGTAGAGAGAAATTTCATTTGTATCACTATTTCTATGCAACGTCAGAGCGCACACATCCCTGACTGGGAGGCGCACGTCGATGACAAGTTGAGGGTTTTTATTATGAAAAGCGATCTGAAACACAGCAAGGTCAGGGATTGGGTGCTGCGCCTTCTGCATTTTTCATTGTCGCGATGAGAAGGGTGACCAGAGCTGCCAGATAGAACCATGTCCAAGCAGCAGTCTGAGTCCCATGACCTTGGAGAGCTACTGATACAGATTGACCCAGCGTATAGCCTAGACCCCATACATTATTGAAGATGATGTAACCGAGAAGGCCAACAGAGGCAATGACTGTCCCGTATACAACCTTCTTTCGACTGAGGAAAATCCATCCGCATAGAATAAGTCCTATCAGTCCGAGCCAAGGTATGATCGCCGTGCGATACTTCGTCATGGAGTTTGCATACATCTGGGGATCAACGTCCAAGCCGCTAAGTTCGGTTCCACTAGATGTTGTGAAGGTTATTTCGGGGGCAATAATTCCCTTAATGGATAACGCAAAACAGCAGATGAGTGCTGCGATAAAAGTGTAGCGAATGTATTTCATTTTGTTTAGCAACATCGAGGAGTAGCGCGCCTATGGCGTTGCTACCTCTGCCTTGTTATACCTTTTAGGGTTTGATGCTCCATTCGCTAAAGAGTGCAGGTAATCTTTGAACCTTTTTAATTCTTGGGAGAAATCCATATGATCCCACCATTCTCTGTTCGGAACCGTAACTCTGAAATTTCCTTTATTCTGGACGAGATAAATAGCTGCACCGCTTTCTATCGGCTTCCTGCAGATATCAAGCAGGTTAATCATGATCGCTGAGATGTCGGAGTCTTCAATAAGTAGATCCGATAATTCTTTTTCTTTTCTCTTCCCGAACAGGTGCAGGCGGTTGTCTGCCTTCAAGTGCCTCTTTGTGAATGACGAGAAATTAAAAATGTTTCGATCAACACGCTCTGAGCTGATGACAAAATATGGCTTCGATACGCTGGACGTGAATATGTAACACTCATTCGCTCGTGGCGATCGTGATACCTTTATTCCGTTCAATTCCATTTAGCAACGTCAAAGGCCTGGCACCCGCTACCGGGAACGCCCTCCGCTTCAGTGTGAGGTTTGTCGCCACCCTCCAAATCCGACTCGGATCGGCTAGCGGGTTGTCCAGCGCCGGCTTGTTCGGATTCTTCGTCTTCTGAGCGTGGTCCCCATGTGTGGATGTCAATGCCACTTACCATACCCTTCTCGAACCATACCGTGATCGGAAACGGGGAGATTGGGTCCTCAAAGAATTTGATGCAGTTACCACTCTTGTCGGTCATATCTGTTCCAGTGGCATAGGGGCGATCACCTTCGCGTTTGTGAGTCAGTGGTAGCCCCCGAATCGCCATCAGCTTTTCTCCATCGAGAAGGTTCTTTGGCTTAGTACTACTTGCAGGCTCTGCAGAAATGGCCGACAAACAGATTCCAAGGGACATGACAAAGGATCTGAATAGTTGTGGGCGGCCTTTTATGCGCATATGACGGATAGTGTGCATCTTTCCTCCGAACGTACTATTATCCGAGGGGTCCGGTTTTGTAGGTAAAAACCGAGGGGGCCGGATAACTTGTTTTGAAATTTGGTTTGGGGGCAGCAGAACGGGCTACCCAGCTTTCAGAATGTTTATGGATGAAAGTGTTGGGCAGTCCAAGACCAAACTTACGGTGAATTGATGACTGGTAGTGATCCGCGTAATCGCTGAATCCTGTTCCGGTGGTGTGAGCACACAGTCGTCTGGTGACGAAGGGCTTAGTGCCTGGAGTCATCAAATCTCTCGTAAGGGGATATGGGCGAAGATACGGCACCGAGACAGTGGGTGCCGTCCGACACGGACGGCCTGCATTAAGCACTGAAGGAGGCGGCAAGTCTTCGCTACATGGGTGGCAGCAGGCAGTGTCCATCCTCCGACTGGAAACGCCAAGCACACACACTTGGCACGATATCAGCCGCTATGACACTGGCAAAGTAGCACTTAACCGAATGGCACCGTTTTATTCGTGCTGATGGTCGTATGATCCTGGATGTGTTCAGCGAGATTATGATTCTTGTCTAGAGCACAATTAGCCCCAAACTTTTCGCTTTCCCCATCCCTCTGTGGCGTCTCCATTGATGACGACACCAGCGCCACTGATGAACACCCTACTCGCCCATTACATCAACGTCCTGCAGCCCGAGATTTTCAAATTCACCGAAAGCTTTGGTCCGAAGTGGTATGGTCTCGCCTATGTTGGGGGATTCGTCTGTGCCTATCTGCTGATGGTGTGGATGGCGAAGCGCAAGATCGGCCAGCTCAAACCTGAAGAGATCAGCGATTTCATTTTCATGGGTGCCTTGCTGGGTGTGATGCTCGGGGGGCGACTTGGCTACGTGCTTTTCTACCAACCGCAAATGATTATCGAGGAGCCGCTGAGCATTCTCAAGCTGTGGGACGGTGGAATGGCGAGCCACGGCGGCATCCTTGGACTAATGGTCTTCACCTTCTTCTACGCAAGGAAACGCAAGATCTCATGGCCAGGTATCGGTGACAACCTCGTGGTGGTCACACCGCTGGGCATTTTGTTCGGACGGCTTGCCAACTTCATCAATGGCGAACTCTACGGACACGTTTCCGATGTCGCTTGGGCGGTGAAATTCCCCAATGAGTTTCTCCACGGCGACCTCTCCAAAGACTACCCCGAGCAGGCATCGGCAGTGTTTCAAACCATCGGTGAAATGGAGCCTCAATTACTCAATGGCTACGGACTCGCCGATGGAAGCGGCGCTGCATTCATGGACCGAATGCGAGACAACGACGCCTTCCGCGAAGCCGTTGGCGAATTCCTCAACCCACGCCATCCGTCGCAACTCTACGAGGGGATTCTCGAGGGACTGGTGCTCTTTGCCATTCTCTTCGCTGTGAGGGTGAAATGGCGTAACGCTCCCTTCGGCGCGATCACCGGGTTGTTTTTTATTCTCTACGCCGTCTTCCGCATCGTGGTAGAGAATTTCCGCGTTCCCGATGCCGATTTGATCGCAGGGCTGACGCGCGGACAATTCTACTCGCTACCCATGATTGCCATCGGTATCGGGTTCCTGATCTATGCATTCCGCAGCAAAAAGCGAAATTCTGTCACCACAGCCTGAATGCATTCCATTCTTGCCAGCGAGGGTTGCGTCGTAGATAGTCAGTGAAAGTTAACTATCCACCGAGCACACGCCGAACCTCATGTTCATTCACTTTCTTGCAGCCTCTGGCTTTGAATACGCTTTCGAGCAATCGTCGACATCCGGCATTGCCGTGTGTGTCGCGCTTGGCGTGCTGTCTGTGATCAGCTGGTCTGTGATGGTCACGAAGTTCATCACCTTGACAAAAGCGGCCAAGGAAAACCGCCGATTCCTCGAAGCCTTCCGCGAAGCCACAGGTCCGCTCGACCCATTCGAAAACCAAATCACTCCAAAAGGCGCACCGCTCTTTAGTGTCTATGCTGCGGGATGTCGAGAATTGTGCATCCACCTACTCGGGTCTGCTGAGCGCGATGAACTATTCGGCTCACGTGTGCGTAGCGCAGAGCGCGTCACTCCAAGTCAGATGGATGGCGTACGCTCGTCGATGGAGCGTGCCGTCGGCGAGATGGCCTTGCGTTTGGAGTCGCGGATGAACTTCCTCGCCACCGCTGTATCCGGCGCACCATTCCTCGGTCTGCTCGGCACGGTTTGGGGGGTGATGGATACCTTCTCTGGAATCGCCGATGCCGGTGGCGGGGCATCGCTTGCGGAGATGGCTCCAGGGGTGAGTGCCGCATTGGTGACGACCGTTATCGGGCTACTTGTCGCGATCCCCGCGATGTTCGGATACAACTACTTGATCAACAACGTGAAGTCGATGGTGTTAAGTCTCGACCACTATGCCGCCGAGCTTCAAACACGCTTCGAGCGACGCTACGTCGACTACGGGCGCAAACTCGACACGGCGATCGCGCTCAATGCTCCCGATCCAACTGACATCCCGCCGCGTCCACATTCCGAGCCCGGGATGGAGCTTGAACCCAGCCTCGATCCTGCCAATCCTGAGCCGAACACTCCTGAAAAATCAGCTGAACCTAACGACGAGCCAGCTCCCCTCAAAGAATCCAAGCCCGAAATCGAGCCGGACTCTCTTTTTCCTTTGTCTGACGACGACCCCGATGACGATGATCTGCGAGTGCCCGATGACATCCTCGACCTTAGAGCTAAAGACGACAACTCCCCGCCACCCTCTAGTGGCAATCAATTTCGATCACCCTTCAAGCGCTAATCCGCACTGCCCACCATGCGTCATCGATACCGCGACTTCGGAACACTGAGTGAGCTCAACATCACGCCACTCCTCGACTTGGCATTTGTGCTTTTGATCATCTTCATGATCACCGCACCCCTGCTCGGCAACAAAGCGGACCTTGTGATCCCCACTTCCACCGCCGATCGAGAATCCCTACCACCAGACCGTGTCCACGTGATCACACTTACACAAGATGGAGAGCTCTCCATCAACGGCGAGACAGCCACCATGCAGTCACTTCCGGCTCAACTTACAGTGCTACGAAATGAACAATCCGACCTTGCCGTAGTCATTGAAGCCGATCATCGCATCACGGTGCAACCCGTGGTCGCCGTGATGGACGCCCTAGCCGAAGCTGGGATCACAAAAGTCGCACTCATTACCCAGCCCGAGTAATTCCCTGCCCGAATGCCTAGTCAACGCCGCACCGCCAAACAACGTCGCTCCTCCACGCCTATTCCGGCTGGGAAATTGCGCGCTGGCGAGCGATCGTCAAAAGACCCATTCATTCGGTGGATTACGATCATTCTGGCGCTGCATGTCATTGGCATTACTTTATTTTTCCTTGGTATGCATCATCGTACCAAAGCAGAGCTTAGCTTGGAAAAATCGGCCATCACCCCAGTTCCCACCGAACGACCCACTGACCCCTACGCTCAAGCGAAGTTCTTCGACCTCGTCAAACAAGACCCCGATCGCCTGCCCGTATTGCCTGAAAATCGCAACCCTACCGACGCATCGAGCGACATCGTGCTGCCGGATAGTGAGCAAGTCGCCGAGCTTCGCAGGCTGGAAGAAGAAACACTGAAACGCGACGCCGAGGTTGATGAACGATTGCAGAAAATTCGCCGCGATCGCGAACAGATGGAAGCCGAAGCAAAAGCTATCGCAGAAGCGGAGAGGAAACGTGTCGCCGCCGTTGAGTTGGAGCGACTACGGAAAAAGCGCGAAGCTGAGGAGAAGAAGAAAGCCGAAGCCATAGCCGCCAAGAAGCTCGAGCAAGAACGTATCGCCAGACAGAAGGCCGAGGCGAATGCGAAAGCTGAGGCCGACGCGAAAGCCCTGGCAGCGGCGAAAGCGAAAGCGGCCGCGGACGCAAAAGTTGCCGCGGACGCAAAGGCAAAAGCGGCGCGACTTGCAGCGCAGCGAGGATCGGGTAATTCCTCCGGAGGCGGCGGAAGTTCCTCTGGCAGCGGCAGTGGGTCAGGCTCGGTGGCGGACATGGGATGGTATAACAATGCGGTGCTCGGTCCCGCGTTCTTCTCAGCGTGGAACCAACCAGCCGGCCCCGACTATACCGGTAAAAATTACTCGGCAAGCGTGCGCATCACTGTCCGTAAAGACGGGCGCGTGATCAAAGCTGAGATCGTCCGTTCATCGGGCAACGCCGCAGTGGACGCCTCCGTGCGCTCCGCATTGAACCGCGTCACACAGCTCGCTCCTCTACCACGCGACTATCGCCAATCCACGTATTCAGAAACTATCAATTTCACGCTCGATTCTTAGCCTGACAAGGGTTTCAATCATCTGAAGTCCACCCTTCTGATTTTCCCAATAATCCCTCGTCCACCCGGCAATCCATACCATGAACAAATCGCCGATCCTTTCCTTTGCCTTAGTTCTCGTCGCCATACTCACACCAGTGGCCGACGCCCAGGTGGTGATTCGCAAGAGCAGCCAAATCAACATCGAAGTCGAGCGCTTCGGCGGAGCCAACGGCTCGCAGGCCGCGGCTCTTGTCCAACAGGATTTACGCAGTACGCCTGGGTTTAAATTGGCACGGATCGCCGGATCCACATGGATCGCCAAAGGTGGAATTTCCGGCAATGCGCTCAACGGATCACTGGTGTCACCCGACGGTCACGTGCGATTCAGCCGTCGTTACTCGGCGGGAACACTCGCCGGAGCCGCGCATCTTTTCAGTCGCGACATCATCCTGGAGATCACCGGCAAGCTCGGGCTTCCCGGCAGTAAGATTGTCTTTTCTGGCAGCCGTGGCAAAGGTCGCGAAATCTTCATCTGCGACCACCACGGAGAAAACCTACGCGCCCTCACCGCTGACAACTCACTGGCGGTTTCGCCATCAATTTCACCGGATGGCGGAACCCTTGCCTACACCTCCTATCGCAGTGGATACCCCGATGTTTGGGGAATGAATCTGCGCACAGGCACTCGATCGCGACTTTTCAGCTCACCGGGAACCAACACCGGATCGGCTATTTCTCCAGACGGAAGCAAAGTTGCACTGACCATGAGCTTCAGTGGTAACCCCGAGCTCTATGTGGGATCGATTGGTGGCGGCAAAGCCAAAGCGCTCACCAAGACCATGCAGGTCGAATCTTCACCGACGTGGTCGCCAGACGGACGAAAAATCGCTTATAATGCCGGCACCGGATCGAACCCACAGCTAATGATCATATCGTCAAGCGGAGGCAACCCGAGCACACTAAAAACCGGTTATGCATACAACACCGAACCCGATTGGTCGCCCGATGGCCAGCGTCTCGCATTCAACGTCCGATCCGGCGGAAACATTCGCGTCGCCATCTACGAGTTCTCGAGTGGAAAAACCACCGTCCTCTCAGATGGTGAATCACCGGTTTGGGGGCCCGACTCCCGTCATCTCATTTACACCCAAAGCGGTAACGTTTACCTGCTCGATACCGAAACCGGATCGGCAAAGGCCATCGTCACTGGAATGCGTGCCAAAGAACCATCTTGGACGAAGCGCTAATCTTTTAATTTTTTCAAGTTCCCACCTCACCGACCTATGAAATTCATCCGCCTATTCGCCGTCGCCATAATCGCTCCATTGCTCGTGGCATCCTGCCAACAGACCAAAGACGACTTCGCCGCCGACCCCAATTTCAACAGCACATCATACGACGATTTTGCCAACGTCGAGCCGCTCCCACAGCGCAATGAGTCCGTATCCTTCTACGGCCCGGGTAGCGAGCGTTTGGATAAATCCATGTTCCAGCCCGTTTACTTCGACTACGACAGCTACGCGATACGCCAAAGCGAAGGCGCCAAGGTCGAAAACATGGCCGCGAAACTTCGCACGAACCGTAAGAACATGATCATCGCAGGACACACCGATGCCGCTGGCACCTCGGAATACAACCGCGTGCTCGGGGAGCGTCGTGCGCAATCCGTGCGGTCGACATTAATCGCCATGGGCGTGCAGGCAGCTAAATTGCAAACGGTCAGTTTCGGAGAGGACGCGCCTGCCCAGCCAGGCAACGACAGCGCAAACCGTCGAGCCGAGTTTGGCGTTTATGACTAAGTACAGCGACAACGGTTGGTTATGGCGACATGCGCCCCAGCCATCCTATTTCCCGCCTCATCGCAATATTCGTCGCCTTAACGGGGTTACTTCTCACGGGATTTTTGGTCTCCATCGGTGTGTATGCGGTGGGCGAGGCCGTAAATATGGTCGGGATCTAGCAACCAGTGTGCGAAATGAGTAAAACTTTCGTCACCTTCTCTCAAAAAAGGGTTTCCATTCTGTCCCACGCTCCTACATTGATCTCGTGAGTTATCAGGTTTTTGCCCGTAAATATCGTCCTACCACCTTTGCCGACGTGCTCGGCCAAGATCATGTTGTACGCACATTGCGCAATGCCATCGAGCAGGACAGAATAGCCCAGGCCTATCTTTTTGCGGGACCACGAGGCACCGGAAAAACTTCAACCGCACGTATTCTTTCCAAAGCATTGAACTGCACCGGCGGACCGAAAATCGACTTCGATCCCAGTGATCCAGTTTGTATTGAGATCGCCGAAGGTCGTTCACTCGATGTACTGGAAATTGATGGTGCCTCCAATAACAGCGTCGACCAAATCCGCGAACTGCGCGAGACCGTCCGCTTTGCTCCCACCAGCGGGCAGTATAAAATTTACTACATCGATGAGGTGCACATGCTCAGCACGGCAGCATTCAATGCCTTGCTGAAAACCCTCGAAGAACCACCGGCTCACGTGAAGTTCATCTTCGCCACCACCGAGCCCAACAAGGTGCTTCCGACCATCCTCAGCCGCTGTCAGCGCTTCGATCTACGCCCAATTTCGGCTCCGGTGATCGCCAAGCACCTGCTTCACATCGCAACAGAGGAAGGAATCACCCTCGAAGCGGATGCCGCCCAAGCCATCGCCAAAGGCGCGGACGGCGGGATGCGAGATGCGCAGTCTATGCTCGATCAATTGGTGGCATTCTGTGGTGAAACGATCACCGAGGCCAACGTTCTCGATATCTTTGGATTTGCCTCTCAGGAGACCATCGCCCGCCTTACCGATGCGCTGCTTGAACGACGCACAGCAGACGCTCTGGAACTCATTCACAACGAGCATCAAGCGGGACGCGATTTATCCAATCTACTTGGCGAGCTGATTCAATTTTTCCGCAACCTCTTGCTGATCACCGTATCGCCGAAGAACGCACTGCCCGACCTGATGGACGAAACGCGAACGCGTCTCGACCAACTCGTGGGCAAAATGTCGACGGATCGCCTCCTCGAAGCCACCGATTTACTGGCCGAGTACCAGAACAAAATGCGCTGGTCTGCGGACAAACAATTACACTTCGAACTCGCTGCCATTCGCACCATTCAGTTGTTTGAGGAAACGTCCGTCAGCGATGTGATCCGCATTCTTCGCAATGTCGCCGATGGCGCAGTTCCAGCAAGTCCCACCATGGCTCCGCCGACTGCGCCGGGAAAGCCTGAACCATCCATCGCAACGACCCCAAAGGTCGAAACCAACGGGGAACCGCAGACTGAGCCGAACAATCCCGAACCCGAAGCTGAAGTCTTGGAACCGGAACCTATCTCAGCGGAGCCTGCACCGGAATCCCCGGCTACAGACTCGGATCCCGCTGAAGAAACTGAGCCCGATGGTGCGGGCCCTCTCGATGGGTTTTCGCTCGATGACACGCCGCCACCATCCACTTCCGCACCCAAGCCTCCGCCAGAGGATGTTGTGCCCCCAGTTGAACCCGCGCCGATTTTAGAGTCTGCCGACCAAGTGATGGCAGAGTTGATCCGACGCCTCGAGCTTTCGCAAGAAGGCATGGTAATCGCCGCGCTCGAAGGAGCAAAGGTCATGGAGTTTGGCGAACCCGGCTTGACCGTCGCTTTTCCAAGTGAGGCAGAATTCGAAGTGGAGACCGTGGTAAAGCCGAACCCAGCACTTCCGCGTATCGCCGCTGAGCTGGGATTTGGGGCGAGTCTTGTTTTAGAGCTGTCCGACGATCTCGAGCTTTCCGAGGTGGATCTTTCCATCCCCGACTACGAAGACTTTGCGCCAAAAGCTGAACCGACTGACACCACAAGCGCTCCAGCCGAAGAAAAAGCTCCGGAACAGGAGGAAGAAGCTCCACTGATTGCCCAACAGCCCGGGTTTTTCGATGACCCGTTGATCACCGCCCTCGTAGAAGAATTCGCTCTACGCGAAGTAAAGAAATCAGGCGAGTAAACATTTCCGCAACGATTGAACGTTGCTCCCAACGAAGAACCTAAACTATAGACAAAATTATGAATATTGCCAAGATGATGAAACAAGCCCAGCAGATGCAGCAAAAAATGGGCGCAGTACAGGCCGAGCTTGCTGATAAAACCGTTGAAGGCGGTGCTGGAGGAGGAAAAGTCACTGTTGTCGCAAGCTGTGCAGGTGACGTGGTTTCCATCAAGATTGATCCTGCCGTGATCGACCCTGAAGATTCCGAGTTTCTCGAAGAACTGGTCCTCAGCGGTGTGAATGATGCGATCGCCAAAGGCCGCGCACTCGCAGAAGAAGAGATGAAAAAAGTGACCGGCGGCCTTGGTCTGCCAGGGATGTAATACAAAATCTTGGTATTCATCTGACGCGTCACGTAGAACCGCTGCGCGGCACGCGATTGGCAAGTGATACCCAATTTTGGTATTTGTCGTGAGCTGTTTGCGCGCGGTGAATAGTCATTTTATTATTCGAAAGCGGTATAATTCCCCCTATGTTCCACCGCCTCGGTAAAACCATTGGCTACCTGCTACTGATTAGCGCTTTTGCCATGCACGCCTTGGTGGTGGTGCTGTTTCACTTTCGCTGGGACAAACTCGCCATGGCGACGGTGTTTCCGGTGTGGCTCTACGCCATCGTTGCGCTGGGCCTCTTAATCGTCGCGCGTTTCTTCATCAAGACACGCTGGATCCCGGCAGTTGCAGTGGTCTGGTTGATCACCCTTCCCTTCCTTGCCGACGAAACCACCGGGCTCAAAAACATGGCTCTGGGATACCGCCCGGTAATAACCACGGAGGTAACCGAACTCTCCCCGAACGCGCTGCGCATCATCACCATCAATGCGAAATACGGCGGCCCCCAGCAGACCTCGGAAATCGCCGCATGGAATCCAGATATCATTCTCATCCAGGAATCGCCTCCCCATTACAAAGTCCAGCAACTGGCTCAGCAGCTCTTTGGTAAAGACTCAGTGATGCAGAGGCATCGACAATGCACCATCCTTGCCCGTGGTAAATCGTTGCGGATGGTGCCGATGGCTCGCACTTCGCGCAGCATGGCACCTAGAGGGATCGTTTCTCAACTCACACTGGTCGACGGTCGGGTGATCAACATCGCCAACGTCCACCTCGATTCCGCCACCGTGAAACTCTCCGCATGGTCACCAGAAACATGGCGCGCTCATGCAAACAACCGGCGGCGGCGGCGCGAATCACTGGGTTTCATTATGGCGCACCTACGACTGCTTCCCGATGTGGAGCAAAGCTACGTTCCCACCATCGTCGCCGGTGATTTTAACGCTCCAGCGGGGGATGCCTCAAACCGAATGCTCCAAGACGATTACGTCGACACTTATACCATCTGCGGCGTGGGTTGGGGAAACACCTTTCCCACCGGTCTGCCGATTCACCGCATCGATCAAATTTGGCTGGACCGCCGACTCGACCCGCTAGGGCTCAGTGCCGAGAAAGTCGGCAACACCGACCACCGCATGGTGGTGTGCGATTTCATTTTCCGGCCGTAGCGGGATCGTGCATAGTATGCAGTAATCACGATGGCATCACGATCCTACATATGGTTCAGGCGAATCACCAAACTCGCCCTACTCGTCCTTGTTCTCACGGGGGTTTGGGCTGGTGTTTACGCATCGAGCAAAGGACTAACAAAGAAGTGGCGAGGAATGGTGCAGGAAGAGTTCGCCCGCCACGGGATCACGCTGTCGCTGCGGAGGCTGACTCTTGATCCATTTCACGGCTTGGTCGCAAAAGACGTCAAACTCTACGACCGCGACAATGACGAGTACTTGATCGCATCGATCGACCGACTGGAGCTCGACGTGAGCTTGATCGCTCTCGCCCGCGATGAGCTCTTCCTCAATCACCTCGAAGTCTCGGATGCCGAGGTCACCATACCGCTCACTGAGAACGGTAAAAAACCGCGCACAGAAGATGAAAAGCTCGTCATTAGTAACTTCAACGGACGCATTCACCTCGATGAACGACGAATCAAAATCGACCAAACGCAAGGCACCATTCTTGGTGTCGATTTCTTGATCAATATCGAACTCTTACACCGCGACTCGAATGATGACGGTCTACCAGACATTGCGATGAGGCACGCAGACGACGAAGACAAATCAGAACAACCACCTGAGGATGAACTGACTTGGAATGCATCACTCGTCGTCGCGGTTGATCAACTTCGTGCGGTAGCGGGAATCCTTCGTGAGATGGAATTTGTCACCACACCCGCAAAACTCAACATTAAGGGAAGTGCCGAGTTGGATGCACTCGAAAGCGCAGACGTAACTTTGGACTTCTCCGCTCCCATGGTTCATTGGCGAGGCCGCAACTTCACAAAAGTCATCGCCAATGCACATTACAAAGAAGGCGTGCTCGACATGCGGCGATACTCCTTCGCCGATGATGGCGGCACCCTCGACGGCGAGCTTGAGTTCGTGCGCGACACCAAGCGTCTGCGCTTCGCCGTGCGCAGTGAAACGCGGGCATTGAATTGGCTAACCGCAATCCTTCCAGAACTTGCGGATTCGGGAATTGAACTCACCGATTCACCTTTAATCGAGCTCGCGGGAGAACTCGACATGAACCAGCCAATGTCGCTCTACAATGTGCCAGGAAAGCTCGAAGGCTTACTTGCCAGCGGTGCCCTTTCCTATCGCGGCGTTCCCTTCGACTATGTCTCCCTGCAGTTCGCCGCCGAAGGCAAGCAAACGTTCTTCAAAGAGATAAAGGCACGCCATGAAACTGGATTGATCGAAGGTGACTTCCTACGTAGCGACGGGGAATTCCGCGCAAAAGCCGTCGTTTCGGCACATCCTGAGGAACTTGGTTGCTTCGCCTTTGGCGCACCGGATGTGGTGTCGTTTCTTGAGCGCTTCGGTTGTGACGATGCCTCTCAAATCGCTGCGCAACTCTATGGAGAAGGTCGATTCGACGATACTCGTTCGTGGATTCTACGAGGTGACGGCTCGTTTGATAACATCACCTTCAATGGCATCGCCGTTCGCAAAGGGTCTACGAGTTGGGAAATGCGCGACCACAAACACTCGATGGGGACTACACGCGTCGAATTTAAAGACGGTGGAGCCGTGGTCGCAAAATCCATTGTCCACGACCCGGCCAAGGGACTCACCACGGTAAATTCCCTAAAGGGCACTGCCTATCCCGAGACCGTGCTCTCACTCGTCGCGCCAGAAACCGGAAGTATTCTTTCTTCCTACCGTTTCTCTTCACCCCCCGACGTCAAATTCAATGGCGATATCGCGGAAGACCTCGGCCGTGCGAACAATTTCCACGCCACAATATCGTCGTCGGGCTCGATGACATTTCCGTTTTGTGGAAGTGACCTACCAGTCGATGAACCAAACATCCAACTTGCGATGCTAGGCAACGTTCTGCATCTACCGGCATTTTCCGGAACTCTGATGAATGGCTCAATTAAGGGAGAACTCACCACCGATTTCGGAGGTGAGTTGACCGGTGTTTCCGGTAAAGTTCAGGTGAGAAACGTCGATTTTGCGCCTTTAGTTGAGATGTATCGAGACACTAGCACCGTTACGAACTCGACTGACGAAGGGCAGATCACTGGGCATATCGATTTCACCTATAACGCAGGTGATACTAATTCCCTACAAGGCAAAGGCGTTGCGGCCATTCTTAATGGAAACATTTTTTCGCTTCCTCTCTTTGGCCCTCTTTCTCCTTTGATCGAGGCAGTGCTGCCTAAGGCCGGTGTGGGATACAGCGTCGCCAAGGAAGCAACGTGCAACTTCGTCATCCATGATGGCATCGTCGAAACCAATGACTTTGAGGCACTCACCCCCGCATTTGCAATGAAGCTTAAAGGCACGGTAAACTGTGCGACAAAAAATGTCGACCTCAACGCCAGGCTCAACGCGCGGGGCGTCGCTCAAGTGGCAACCGTTCTGTTTAGCTATATCTTCGAGTTCAAAGGCACCGGCCCGATTGACCAACCAAAATGGGAATCTCTCCACTTCAGAGGTAATTAATTCTCCTTGGTCGCAGCCGCGCTCGCTTTTTTCTCGGCAGCAAGTCGCTCGCGCTCTGCCTGAGATAGGGTTTCCATCACAGGCACTACCTGCTTCGGCTGTGCGGGACGTGCAGAAACAGGAGTCGATTCCATGAAGGGGTTCCTTTTCACATCCCCTCCCTGCTGCTGACGAAGACCAATCACAAGAACGATCGCCAACACGGCATAAGCCGCCGCCGCGCCATACGCCAAACGGGGTTTACCAAGAAGATCGAGCCAGGCTAAAAAACGCTCGAGGAAAAGCGAGAACGAGGAACCTTTTAGCGCATCAGACCGCTGATGTTCACGAAGCTCTCGGCTAAACTGTTCGAAATACCCGTCAGAGGGCGATTCGTAATTCTTCAATTTTAGCAGTGCACTGATCCGAGGATCGGGTTCGTGTTCTCCTTTGGACATAGATTTTCGTGATAAGAGATTGGAAGTTATGTCGCCAGCAGATCACCTAGCAGGCTTTGTAGATGGCGGTGTGCATAAAAGAGTCTTGATCTTACGGTCCCTTCAGAAACTCCCAGTATCCGACTAATCTCGGCATGCGGAAGTTGCTGAATATCGAACATGGTGACAACGACTCTATGATCTTCCGACAACGTCTGTAGCGCCTTGTTCAATCTTTTTTGAATTTCGTGAATTCCAGCCTGCTGGACTGGGTTTGCGCGGTTTGACAGGTCGATGAACACCTCGTTGTTGACGATTCCATTATCCACATCATCAAGGCTCATCGTCTCTCTACGACGACGCTTCTTGAGGAAATTCAGCGTAAGATTCACCGCCACCGAATACAGCCAGGTCGAAAACTTAGACCGTCCCTGAAATCGCTTCAACGAGCGGAAGGCCCGCGTGAAGACGTCCTGCATAAGGTCATTGGTGTCCTCATGATTGGAGGTCATGTTGTAAATCAGCCCATAGATCCTGCGGGAATGCCGGTTCACAAGTTCGTCGAAGGCGCAGGTATCTCCTTCCCTCGCTTTTTCAACAAGTTCTGCGTCTGGATCCACTTTCGCACTAGGTGATGCAACCATTCTTGGATAAGCTCAAGAATCGGAATAGCGAAACGTGATGGGCTTCTCCATCTCCGATGCCAAACTCTGATGCACCGGACAAGTATATGCCGCGCGCTCCAAGATTTTGGCTTCCGGATGTACCGATTCAATCGGTAACTCAATCTCCGTTTCCAAGCACACAATGCGTCGCGGCATGTCGGAAGACATTTCCTTCTTCACCGTCACACGCATCCCTTCTAGTGCGAGCTCTTTGCGACGGGCGTAAATCCCCATAACCGTTGCCATGCAAGTTCCAAGAGCTGTTGCAACGAGATCGGTTGGTGAGAAGGACTCGCCCTTTCCCTCGTTGTCCTTGGGCGCATCGGTGTGCAGTTTCTCACCGGATGGGCCGTGAACCGCGCTGCAACGCAGCTCGCCGTCATAACTTATATTGATTTGAACCATAAATGTATGTTTCCGTTCCCTTCACCTTGGCGAGTAATGGCGCTTTGAACAAGCCCCACAAAACGGATTTGAAAGATTGTACACCGTTTCAACAAGAGACTCGGCTACAGCTAATAGTCTGATTCCTCACCCTCGCTGGGCGTTGAATAAAACTCTCGCAGATCGAAAGAATAATCCGAAGCTGACTCTTCCTCACCGGTGGTGACTGGTGTATTTTGCTGAGGGTCCTGATCGTCAAGCTCGACGGTTGCAACACGCGAGATCACCGTACGAAAGCCATATAGACCATCACCCCGGTAATCCGGACTGAATGCATTTCTCATTGAAGTCATCAGATTCTCAGGCCGCGCATCGGCCCAACTTGCTCCACGACATACCGCGTGGCGAGGAAGACGTCCGCCATAGTTATCCGAAACCCATTCCCAAACGTTCCCACCCAAATCAAATAGCCCATCCGCGTTACGCGGAAACGACCCCACAGGCGCAGTGTAGGGAAAACCATCTTCGAACCCCTCTATGACTCCACGTTCTTGAAGAAACCTCGGGGCTTCGGCACCCGCATAATTCCCCACCTTACCCGGTGGTGGAAACTCGCGACCCCACGGATATTGATCAATAGCGAGTCCATCCAGCTCGGCCGGCGAAGACTCCGGCGGATCATCAAGCCCTGCGGCGAGGCTCCATTCCCTATCCGTCGGAAGACGGTATTCATGATCTTCTCCAATCAGACCTTCCGCGCGTTCCTTCCTAGTCAGCCATCGACAAAAAGCTTCGGCATCATCTCGGCTTGCCCTGGAAAACGGATGATCATCACCCTGCACAAATGATGGTGACGCGACCGCAGGTATACCGGCATCCCTCTCGTAACGCCTCCAGTCGCCAAGTCGCGTTTCGTAGATTGACCACATTACCCCACGTATAGGAATAAAGGTCATGTCCAAGCTATTAGTCCAAGGTCTATCAAAAACGACACCACGATTCACCTGAAGGTTCAAATTGATTACCTTGCGTTGCTCGGGTTCAACAGTGAGCGCTACCGTCTCGGAAGCATGACCGTCGAGACGGATGTCAAAGATCATCTTCCCGGGAAGTAGTCGCTCAATCGTTAACGGTGTAACTCCCGTGAACTTTCTTCCCTGCGAGTCCGACACTGTAGCTCCAGCAGGTGATGTATTAATCGTCACAGATCCGTAGACCCGCTGACGCACAATCAAATTAAAGGCCTGATAGACCTGACCATCATCTGCCCGCTTCGGCGGTATTCCAGGAGCCATACTAAACGAGTAATAGTGATCTCGAGTCAGGAAACCACTCGCCAGTTCACGACCAGTGAGCCATTCGACAAACACCCGCACTTGATCGAGCGTCATCAGTGCGATTTTCTCCGTCCGCGTATCTCCATCGGCCATGTTCACTTTCGCGTTCGTCGAGAACACTTCCTCGTTCACACCAGTCGCTTTCACGAATTCGTCGAAATCCGAAATTCTGATCGGAAGCTGGCTGAAGTGCTCATCGCCCTCTGGGCTGAAATCCATGTCCAACTCATTGCGCCACGGCTTACCCACCATGGGGGGCATCCATGGCCGCATTTTCACACTAATGAGGTTGCGCTGATCAGGCCGGATATCTCTCACCACGACCTCGTCACGATAATTCTCTTTCTTAAACACAAAGGTCTTCTCACCCGCTTCAAGACCGTAGACGGTTTGAGGTGTTGTGGTAATCAGTCTACCGTTGTAATGAACCAGCGCATTTTCTGGTTCAGAGAAAAACTTCACGGCACACAAGTTAGAAGTGGGAACTGGATCTTCGGTATTCTCTTGCGGAGTCAAAATTGTGCCCGGGTTGGAAACACTCCCCACATTCTGTGGGACGACAGATGTCACGGTCTGGTTCTCTTGTCGATTCCACACCCAACCTCCAATCATCACCGCCAAAGCCACCAAACTCGCCACGAGGGTAACCCTATGCGACTTCGGACGTACGGATTTCACCTCACGCCCTGATTTCACATCGTTGAGAGCTTCGCCCAGGTCGGCAGCCGTTTCATAGCGTTCGTCCGCATTTGGAGCACAAGCAGCACAGAGGACAGAGTTCAATGATCGCCATAACTTCTGTGCATTTGCATCTGGAAGATCATCCGGCACCTCAGGAAAATCCATCCGGTCATTACCCGAGCTGATCTCGTATAACACCATACCTAGCGAGTAAATATCCGCAGCCTCGCTTCCAGGACCTTCGGGTGGAACAAACCCCATCGTACCAACGAACGTTTGCCTCCCCGCTGGTGCTACCAATCCAATATCCGCCAACTTCGCCTGGCCATTCACGAAAATAATGTTCGCCGGCTTGATATCGCGGTGTACCAAATCTTTCTCGTGCAAAAACTGCAAAGCCTCGGCAAGGACGATCCCTATATCCACGCATTCATCCATCGGCAACCGGCCTTTTCTCACTGTATCGGTGCGCAAGCTCCTTGGCTCGTAATCCACAGGGTTGATTTCTCGTCCCTTCTCGACGTCGTCACCAAGCTCCATCACATAGTAATAGAACCCTTCCTCCCTGTTTCTCCCGACGTGAAGAATGTTTACCAGCCCGCGGTTTTCCCGGGAGATCTGTTCGAAGCGTAGGATTCCATTGAACTCGAGCTCGAAACTCGGCTCATCATCGAAATCCGTTCTCCGAACAACTTTAATCGCCCGGAATGCTCCAGTCACGCCGCGCCCGAGCCAGACCTCACCATATGAGCCTTCGCCTATTTTGCGAAGGATCTGATGATCGGGAATGATCGGTGCGTTCTTTGAGTAAATGGATGCCACTGGCGGAATAGAAGATCAGAAAAACTGTAATATCGGATACTCGCTCCGCATCATCCAACCTCCTACTAATTTTCCAAGGAAGAACTGGAGCTCATTCACCTAGAAGGCGTCGCCATCCAGCTGGCTAATCTCCTTTTTCAAAATCGCTCCGACTCGGTGCTTCGCGAGGTAGACCTGAGTAACACTGACTCCTAGTTCACGCGCCACTTTACGTGTATCCCAGCCTTTCACTACATAGCAGTCGTAGATCTGAAATTGCTTCACACTCACCTTGCTCTTTACCTTCTGCAGAGCCGCTTGGGTCAAATTATCCGCCCATTCGGCATCCCAGACTTTTTCCAAGGTGCCTCCATTCGGATCCTCCATTCGCTCGATGACAGAAGTATTACGGTCGTCATCTCCTCGATCGGGTAAGGACATCGCCGTGTCTTTTTTCCGCTTCCTGAACTGATCGCCAATACGCCAGCGTGTCATATTTAGCAGCCACGACTTGAACGACCCAGCATTCGGATCATAGCGATTTTCTTTCGACTGCTTGGCAATTCCTAGAATCGTCTCCTGAACGACATCAAAGGCCTCGTCGGAACGCAGCCCTGACTTCATCGCGACACTGTAGATCAGCCGCCAATACGTTTTATAGAACTCGTCCCAAGTGCGTTGATCTTCCCAGTTCTGAAGCCGAGCGATCAAACTCTTGCGCGTTGCCTCATAGCACGACTTCAGTTCTGCGTCTTTCTCTTGAATGTTATCCTTCGCCATCTTACTTGATTTGATACCATTGACGATCCCAACGGAAGCCCCGATGTGACCACCGTAGAGATTAATCCGTTATTCCCCAGAATCCACCCCTACTATGGCGTACCATCTCTAGAATTTTAACCAAATTCTCCGCAAAGTTGTGGAATCCCCCATCCCCACCTCTTGTATTCCCTTTGCCGACTTCTCACCAAGGTCGTTGTATCCGCTCAAAACGCGACTTGGTGGCCGCCATTGAGAAGAAATGGCCGCTATAAACTCGACTGGAACCAAGCCATCGAAATCCGCACCTTCAGGCGACACAACACAATGGTCATGCTTACTCCCAATCCAGCACCACCTTGCCCGATTGACCACTGAGCATCGCGGCAAAGCCTTTCTCGAAGTCCGTGTAGTGAAAGCGATGGGTTATGATCTTGGAAACATCGAGCCCAGCTTTCACCATCGAGCTCATTTTATACCAAGTCTCAAACATTTCGCGTCCGTAGATCCCTTTAATCTCCAGGCCCTTGAAAATCACTTTGTCCCAATCGATCGCCACCGGCTCTGGAAAGATGCCCAGTAATGAGATTTTCGCGCCGTTCGAGGTATAGTTGAGTAAATCATTAAGCCCGCTGGGGTGTCCCGACATTTCGAGACCAACATCAAAACCCTCGCGCAGTCCGATCTCCCCCATCACTTCATCGATCTTCTCTTCGGCCACGTTCACAGCACGGGTTGCACCTAGTGTTTTCGCCAATTCCAATCGATAAGGGTTCACATCGGTCACCACCACATTGCGCGCACCGGCGAATCGGCAAATCGCTGCCGCCATACATCCGATCGGACCAGCTCCTGTGATCAGCACGTCCTCGGCCACCAAATCCCAGCTTAGCGCGGTATGCACCGCATTACCCAGTGGATCAAACAGCGAGACAATATCCTCCTTGATGCCTTCATCGACTTTATAAACGTTTGTATAAGGAATCGAGAGATACTCAGCAAAGGCACCGGGTCGATTGACACCAACCCCTTGCGTGTTCGGGCAAAGATGACGCCGACCCGCCAAACAGTTGCGGCAGCGCCCACAGACGATATGCCCTTCTCCCGAGACCATTTCGCCTTCGACGATATCCGTCACACCGCTGCCGACCTTCTCGACGACACCGCAGAACTCATGTCCGACGACCATCGGCACAGGAATCGTTTTTTGCGCCCACTTATCCCATTTCCAGATATGCACATCGGTACCGCAGATCGAGGTCTTTGTTACCTTGATCAATACATCCATCGGGCCAACCTCAGGCATCGGCACGTCCTCGAGCCACAGACCTTCACGTGCTTCCTTTTTAATCAGCGCTTTCATAAACAATGGCTAAAATTACCGCGAGCCAATCGCAACATAAACAAACAGACTACAACAGAACAGATGGGACAGACGCCGCAAGTTTAATGACTTAAATCCTCGTCAATTTCACCTCTAATTATTTAGCCCAGATCGGGCGCCAGTCTGCTGTTTTCTTATCCATCCTGAGCATTTCCAGGTTGAATATGGCATCTTCATTCTGCGGGTCAAGAGCCACTGAGAGATCCAAAAAACACCCGGCCAACAACTCGTTCTCAGCACCACCGTTATCCAACAATTGAATCGCCCTCATCTGCATTAATGATGCCAGAGACTGACGTGCAATCTCCGGCTTATAATGTTTCGCGACCATTCCCTTGCGGAACTGATGATTGATGAGCACTGGCGCTCGCATTCTCGGGGCGAGCTGAAATGACAGTCCCATCAACCGATCAATCAAGGGTAATAAGGGCTTTGCCTTCTTCGGATCGACGAGCAGTTTACCCTCATCCACCAAGGCCCGCTCTGTCAATAGCATGTTGGCGGTAGCGGCTAGGCTTTTGGCATACTCCTCACGCTCCGCCTTCACCATATCCAAGCCCGCATCAGTAAACTTAAATGCATTGGGAATCGGCTCACGATATCCGAAATCGGCGCCATCAGCCTTGTCTACAGCCCCTTGCTTCACCTCACCGGCAAACACTGGCATCGCAACCACCAGCAAGGTCGCAGCGAAAACTTTGATGATGTTTTTGGGGAGAATCATTGCATTCTGAATCTATCTATCATGGAGGACAATCCTTGTCGAACAGTAGCTTGTCACTCACGATACCATACAACGCCACCAAATGAAGAAACCTTATGTCTGATTCCTCGCCTAAAAATCACAAGAATGATCTTCGCAAGAGTATCCGAAATTTGATGCGCGATCTATCGCCGTCTCAACGTTCCACCGAAGAGAAAGCCGTGAACATCGAGGCCGTGACTCATCTCTTTGGGCAACCAAAGGGAACTCTTCTTGTCTACGCAGCATTCACCATTGAGCTCAATATCGACCCCGTCATCGAATTCGCTCTGGAACATGGATGGCGCGTCGCGCTTCCTCTCATTACCGACATCCCTAATGGGGTAATGGAACTCCACCTCGTGGAATCTCTCGACAATCTCATTTCAGGCCCCATGGGGATTCGTGAACCTTCGCCTCAGCTCACCACAAAAATCGCCCCTGAGGAAATCGATATCGGACTGATTCCAGCATGGGGATTTGATCGTAAAACTGGTGCTCGTCTTGGTAAGGGCGGTGGGTTTTACGATCGCCTACTCGCCCACCCTGCCTGGCGTGCCGAAACCTACGGAATTGCCTTTCGCTGCCAACTCCGCACTAAGCTACCCGTCGAACCACACGACATGCATGTCGACGGCATTTTCAGTCCTGACGGATTTCTGCGATCTCAATGATACCGCTTTCGAATAAAAACATGACTTTTCGCCGCGCACAAGTGACTCACGATCAATCAATTCAACATTCGATCGCGTCAGATCAATACCAAGATTTGGTATAACTATGCGAAGTCAGGCACCCGCATCGTAAACTCTGGGATTCTAACACAAACAAGTTCGCCAGAATCCAGACGTCCGAAGTAAGCACCACTCGCCGTACTATCCTTGCCAATCGTATGATAGGAGTTGTAAGAAAACACATCACCAGGAACGACTCGCGGAGTTTGTCCGACAATCCCCTCACCCTCGACAACCGCCACAGAACCTTCGTGCTCGCTGACCACCCACTTCCGTCCGATAAACGTCACCGCCTCACTACCTATATTTTCTATCGCTATGATGTAGACAAATGGAAACGGCTGATCGGCCGGAGCATCCAACGTGGGCATAAAAACCACATCGCGTACTTCGATACGAATAAAATCAACTTCTCGGATGGTTCCCACCTTGAACAAATCCACAGCTCCACTCCATAAGCAACGAAAGAATGTCCACTCTAGCTCCACGTTTCACATCTCCCCCTGTCGCCCTCACCATCGCCGGATCGGATTGTTCTGGCGGCGCGGGCATCCAAGCCGATCTCAAAGCCTTCCACCGCGCCAATGTTCACGGGCTTTCCGCCGTCACCTGTGTGGTTTCAGAAACTCCAGGCATCGTCGAAGCCATCCATCCGATTCCGCCGAAAATTGTCGCATCCCAGGTCTCGCTACTACTCGATCAATACTCCGTCAGCGCAGTCAAGACAGGGATGCTTTTTTCCATCTCACACATCCGCGCTATTCTTCCGACACTCCAATCCGGTATGTTCCCTATCGTTGTGGATCCGGTGATGATCGCTACCAGTGGCGACCCATTAGTAGAGCCCGACGCGATCGCCTGCTATCGCGATGAACTCTGCCCGATGGCAACTCTCGTCACTCCGAACCTCAACGAAGCCGCCGCACTACTTGATCTAGACCCAGTGAACGAACTCACCGCGATGCGCGATCTCGCACGCGATCTCTCGCGTAAATTCACCACCGCCGTACTCGTCAAGGGCGGCCACCTCGGCAACTCAACCGAAGCCGTCGATGTGCTCGCCACTACCGAGGGTAAAATTACCGAATTTCGTTCACCGCTTATCGAAGGAGTGAACACGCATGGCACTGGCTGCACCCTCTCAGCCGCCATCACCGCTGCCATAGCCAATGGAATGAATTTGGAGAAAGCCGTTGAATACGGCAAACAAACCATCACTCACGCCATCCTTAACAGTATGCGTTGGACCGCCAAAAAAAACGCCCGCATCCCCGAGGAAATGCAGGCATTAAATCTTTTCGGCGAGTCCGTCGACTATTGAATCAACAATTCAGACTCCGGATTAATACGAATCAAACGCGTGAAACTCCAGCTATTCTGTTGGAGGAATTTTTCCACAGACAATCCTTTGAAAGTCCCCTCGCGCATGTGATTGACGGCAGAGTCCGACAAGATGGTCAGACTGATCTCGACCGCGTAGAGACGAGCGCCTGTGACCTCTGTGCCACCAATGCGCACCCCCTCAGAGGTAACCGAAACATCGGTGTCAGACGGCACTTTTTGAAGATCTCCATTCACCAAACGAATCCAGCTGACCACTTGGAAATCCAAAACATTGGCAGCGATCAGATAGTCAGTGCTCTGCGTGATGGTATCCTTCCCCGCCCAAAATCCCGCATGAATGTCAGGCTTCCCTAAGAGCTCATCGAACGTGATCTTCGCCGGGTTGGGAGCATCGTCGGGGTTTGGTCCATTCCAGTATGGCGTAGGAAACGCGCGATAGAGCGCCCACAGATCATAGTCTGCGTTGTTACCAACAACAGGCTGCTTAGCCAGGCGATAACTTACTCCTATCACATCGCCAGGTTGAGACACATTGCGGTCAATCGGAGACGTGTAAAACATCGCCCATGTTGGAGAAGATGATCCATCGGTCGAAGTTCCCAGATCTGAATCATCGTCGGGGAAAAATCTGAACCATTCGGCTTCTCCTAAACTTTGAACGTAATACGCAGATTCGACATCCGTAACAATTCGATCAAACGCAGCTCTAGCTGAAGCGTTGGAGAAAACCGCCCCTCGTGAGCGCTTCCAAGCGTCTGCGACAGTGGCTGTTAACGACAGCATCACCAAGAGAATGATGGACGTGATCGACATCGCAATCAGCAGTTCGACAAGGGTAAATGCGGACTTTCGTTTGCCTCGAAGTGGATGGGAAAAATGTATCTTCATAGCAGAAATATTCTTGATCAGGGGTTTAGCGTCTGAACGCCATATTCAAGTCGAACACCGGACGTATATCACCAGCTCTAATACTGGAGATAAAGCCAGTCGGTTCTGAATCTGTTACCATATCTATCGATTCCAAAGCGTAAAATTCCGCAGCCACAGGTAAAACGGCTTCCGTGAATTGATCAGATCCACCCGCATTGAAGGAGTCTACCGCCTCCGGCTTCATGACACTCTCCAGCAGTTTGAAACGAACAAGAAACACCCGACCTTCAGCCGCTGCGAAAAAACTTTGTGCTTCAGCGAACGATTGCTCGGTGAACACGGCGGCCTGTTGAACGTAGTCTTCACCGAGGCGCTGACTACTCACCGTGCCGTTAGTTGGTGTAGACCGCCCACCGGTCAGGTCAGCCGGGGTTTGCGGAACATCGGCACGGTAGAAAAATGCATAAACCACATTGTCATTCTTCACTACTTGGTAAGCCTTATCGAAGCCTGTTTTATAGGACGCGCTCTCACTGGGACGCACGACGCTCATTTCAATTTCCACCGCACGGAGAAGACGGGAAACCTCATCGGCAGATACAACGTCCTCGATATTTTTCTGCACTGGTGCGAGCAATCCGACGGTGGTGATGACAACGATGGACACGATCACCACGGCAATAGCGACTTCAACCAAGCTGAAACCTCGACGAGATGGATGGGATGAAACAAACATAGGAATAATTAAGCGTTGCTAAAAAAAGAAGATGAGTTTCAGAAGTTTGCCTGCACATAGGTGTCTTCCAAGCGAACCGGGCGGCCGGTCGATCGGATAACGACGAAGCCTTCGGCGTATTTCTCAAACTTCGTAGGAGTAGTGATGGTACCACCATTATTAATACCACGGTTAACCGTTAACACCGGGTTCCCCGTGAGTGCAGGGTTGATCACTCGACCGTTGCCATCGAAAGCAATTGCAATCCATGCACTGGTGCTTTCGTAACCTGCGTCTCGCAAGGCTTTACCAAGCTGAATATTTCCGGAAATTGTAGGATCTTCGGTCGAAGCCCACGACGTCAGATTCCCAGCGCTGTCAATCGTATCGCCATCACCCTTGCCGAAATATACACCTCCAGGAAGCTCGCGTGGCTCGCCGATGGGCTTCCATGTCCAACTACCCGAACCGTCGTTTGCAGGATCGGCAGCGACTACCAGCGCCACCCGCAGGTAGCGATCATCATCAGATGAATTATTCGCAATCATCAAACGCGCTTCCGTACTCCGTCCTATGGCAGCTCCGCGTGCCAACTCGGTAAGACTTTGCAATGTATCCGCTCCAGCTCGCACCGAACTGGCCTCTGTCCCGCTCCGCATCACCGCAGCACCGGCCGCCAAGAGAATCGAGATGATGGTGATCACCACCAACATTTCCACAAGGGTAAACGCCCTTTGTGATCGTTGGGGTGCGGCGGAGTTTTCGTTACGCTTTTTCATGGAATCTGATTGGAATAAGAAACTGTCAGGAGTAAGTCCAGCGCCAATCGGACATAATCGCCAAAAAAACCGCCCCCTACGCATGCTTTACATAGTATTTACAAGATGATTGATATGCAAGGATTAAATCAACAAGACAATATCTGGAGTAGATACCTTGCGAAACTCAACAAATTTTATTTCAAATCGCGCACCCAGATATTGCGGAACTCCACCGGATCACCATGCCACTGAAGTAACAGCGGAGCCTTCTCGGGAAGGTTCTTCGGATACGAGGCCAACTTGCGATATACTGTCGGCCCCATGATCTCCGTTTCGCTCTGAACAACGATGCCATTGTGCAAAGCCGTCACCGTCGCTGGCGCCTTCAGCGAACCATCATCATTAAAATGCGGTGCATGGAAGACAATATCGTAACTCTGCCATTCGCCTTGCGGTAGCGTCGCATTCACAAGTGGTGGCGTTTGACCATACACAGCTCCCGCGGTGCCGTCGGGATAGGTTTGATTACCGTGACTTTGCAGTATCTGAACCTCATAAAGGCGCATCAAAAAGATACCACTGTTCCCTCCTCCTTGTCCATTGACCTTGCGACCACTGGGAATACGCCACTCCAAGTGCACCTGCACGTCGCCAAATTCTTGCTTCGACAAAATACTATGCGCCTTGGCAACCAACACACCATCCTTGTTCAGCCACGGACAGGGCTCGCCAGTCTTGGCACTCAGCCACGCATCCGTGGAAGATCCGTCAAAAAGCACTTTCGCGTCTTCTGGTAGAGGCGTAGTCAGCGCACCCGCCGGCTTCACAGCAACCGGTTGTGGACGGGTTCCATCATGCACTCTCCATGGCGTGCCGGGAATCTCTGGCGTCGTCGGTTTAATCCCCGGTCCCATCGGTTCAGGCTTTTTATCTTCCTTCGGCGGTTTAGCTTTAGCTTCCTTCGGCGGGTTACCCTCCGGTTCCACAGGTTCAGCCTGTTTAGCTTGCTCAGTGGATTTTTCCTCTATTACCTCCGAATCCGCCTTCTTGGCTAATGATGGTGAAGCGATGAGAATCGAAAATGAAATACAGCTAAAAAGGGAAAGCCTGCGCATGATGACATTATCAAAATACCTGTTTCATTCACTGTCATTAAAAAAAATTCACGAATTACTTGCCAGCGATGCCTCCATGGGGCTAAAAAAGCTTAGTAGTTGCGAAACTTCTCAACTCCCCGATTATTTTTCCACCTCTATGAAGAAATTCCTCATTGCCACCCTCGCCCTCGGCATCTTGTTGCCGATCTCCGCAAGCGCCGACCTTCAAGACCCGCAGCTTAATCGCTACGGCCCGACCCGCAAAGTCGGTCGCGCACTCACCAATATCTTCCTTGGCGTAACCGAGATTCCAACCACGATGGCTTCCTACCAGCGCATTGAGGGTAACAACTCAGCATGGGGGCCAGGACTAACAGATGGCACCATGCGCGCAGTTCGCCGCCTCGGATGGGGCACCTTTGAACTCGTCACCTTCATGTGGCCAACTTACAAATGCGGATGGCGTCAGCCTTACAACCGTATGGAAATCAACCCGAAGTCAGGCTTGGAAGAGTTTCCTCCTGAGCTTGGATTCAGCCTCGGATCAACTTACAACCGTCGCCCGAACCGCTAAAGCGGTCTAGCCAACAAAGAATTTTTTCTTGCCGCGCTTCCTGTGAAGCGCGGTTTTTTTTTCTCGCTGAGACAAGATCGCCTTGCGATTCTGGTTGCATCCGCACAGCCTTCGCCCACATTCCAACCCATGTCAGATTTCCAACTTCCACTCAAGCCGCGCATGATCGGCAAAAAGCGCCGAGTCGCCATCGTGGCATCGCGTTTCAACTCAGCGTTCACTGACGCGATGGTGGAGAATTGTTGCAAAGTTCTCATCGAAGAAGCCGAAGACATCGCCATGGATTTACACCAGGTGCCCGGTGCATTCGAAATCCCCGTCGCCGTGGAAGCTATTGCAGTTCGCCAACCCCCACATGCCATCATTGCCCTTGGCGTGATTATTCGTGGATCCACTGCCCATGGCGATCTCGTCGCAGAAAGCGTCACTTACGCGCTCCAATCAACGGCAACCAAACATCTGATCCCTGTGATCAATGAAGTCCTCTTACTCAATAATGAAGAACAAGCGATTGAGCGCACCATGGGGGAACAATTAAACCGCGGTCGCGAAGCAGGACGAGCTGCTCTAGAGATCATCCAGTCCATGGAAAAGATCCGCACCACTCAGTCAAACGCCAAGTCGGCTCCACCACAAGCACAAGGAGTTGGAACCAATGGGTAAACGTCGCGAAGGCCGTGAAGCCGCACTTCAGTTTTTGTTCTCGAACGAGCTAAACCAGCTGGGCACCGAAGCCGAACGTTCCGCATTCTGGGAGCTTCGTCGTGCCAAACCACTGGTGCGCGCGTTCGCCGAAGAACTCGTCGAAGGCACCAACAAACACCTCGAAGAAATCGATACACTCATCGATGCCGCCACCCCGGATTACGATCTGGATCGCATCGCCAAGGTCGACCACAACATCCTGCGCATCGCCATTTTCGAACTCATTCACCTTACCGAGGTGCCTCAGCCCGTGGTCATTAATGAGGCGATTGAGATGGCTAAACGATTCTCAGGCGAGGAATCCGGTAAGTTCATCAATGCAGTACTCGACTCCATACGCAAGAAACTCTCGGTGGCAGGCAGCTAGCAAGTAAAGCACCAAGCATAGCCAGCGAATATCGCTATTCCCTTCTCTCATTGATTCTCGTCATGGGTCTGTTTTCCAAAATTTCGAACGTCTTTTCCCGCAAAGCCAAGCCCGATTGGGACGAGCTTGAAGAACTACTCATCTCTAGCGATATCGGTGTCCGACTCGCCATGAAGATCATCGAAGATCTTCAAACGCTCGGCAGACAAGTGAGCGCCGATGACGTGATCGATGAATGCCGCAAAGTCGTTCTCGCGAGACTTCCAGAATCCACGCCGCCTCTCCCCGCCCCCTCTGACAACGGACCACGAGTCATCCTCGTCGTTGGCGTTAACGGAACGGGGAAAACAACGTCTTGCGCCAAACTTGGTCACTTCCTGCGCAACCAAGGGCACAGCGTCACACTTGCCGCAGCAGATACCTTCCGCGCCGCCGCCGTCGAACAACTCGAAGCCTGGTGCCAGCGTCTCGACCTACCACTTGTCAAAGGAGCACCAAACGCCGACCCATCCAGCGTCTGTTTCGATGCCTATCGCTCCGCCGCAGCGGCAAATTCTGACTACTTGATCTGTGATACCGCAGGAAGACTCCATAACCGCCACAATTTAATGGCAGAACTGGATAAAATCCGCCGCACACTCGGAAAAACCGACGAGTCCGCGCCGCACGAAGTTTTACTAGTCGTCGACGCCACAACCGGCGGCAACGCAGTGCAGCAAGCCCGTGAGTTTCACAAAGCCACGCAGCTCACCGGTCTTATCGTCACCAAACTCGACGGCTCAGGTAAAGGTGGCGTTGTCGTCGCCGTGCAAGAGGAACTAAGTATCCCCACTCGCTTCTTAGGCACCGGCGAACTCGCCGAGAACTTCAAGCCATTCGCAGCCAGCGATTTCGTCGAGGAGCTTCTGTAATTGCATTTCGCCAGTTAGATTGAAGTAATGGCGGGGAATAATACAGCTTTCGAATGAGAATATGACTTTCGCCGCGCATAAGTTGCACATGATCAACCAACACCTGCCCGATCGCGTAAGATCAATACCAAGATTTGGTAATATTGCGAATGATCCGAGGCCCAGAGTTGCACTCACGCAAACATTCTCTATGATTCATTCTCGTGTCGGGGGTGTAGTCCAATGGCAGAGACAGAGGACTTAAAATCCTTCCAGTGCCGGTTCGAGTCCGGCCACCCCTACCACCCTTCTTAGCCGAAGTCGTAAGACCGTGTGCTCTTCCGTAGTCGAAGTCGTCAGGCTTTGGAAAATGTGCCGCATTATTCGGATTTACACCAAAGTTTGGGGGAAGGACATATTTGTTAATATTCAGTGGTTTGGTTTTAACCGCATTGCGCGAGGCCGCGCATATTAGACGCATGCCCTACTCAAGTGTCACGAACAACGACATATACTCGGCCAACATCTGCTGAATGTTTATCGTCGTAAGACGCTGTCATCAGGTGGCAGGCTTTCGAAGTAGAAGGGATAAAGTATCGTGTAGAAAGGGAACGTAGCGCGGCATTTCGCTCCAGGATTGGCGTTAGAAAAACCTACTTCAATCCTTCTAATTTTGTAAATCCTCTCTCAACAAACTCTCACCGTCTTTGCGCGAGAATCTCTTACGCGCTAATCGCGTGGGGCGCAGCCCTTTTACGCGGGGATCGCGTGAGGGCGCAGCCCTTTTACGCGACAAAGCCCATCCAGCGGACTCGTCACCCCCAGCCCGTTTGCCCCCATCGTGACATGAAGGTAAATCTCCGTGGTGGTGATGTCCTCGTGTCCGAGAAGTTCCTGGATCGTTCGCAAATCCGTCCCGCCCTCCAACAGATGTGTGGCGAAGCTGTGCCGTAGCGCATGACTCGTCACCCGCTTCTCGATCCCTGCCGCACTGGCCGCACGCTTGATGGCTTCGTTATATACTTTTCCGTGGAGGTGATATCTCCGCTTCACGCCGCTTTCTGGGTCTGTGGAAGTCTGCCTTGAAGGAAACAAC
>JAGXGH010000003.1 GCA_024636835.1 Verrucomicrobiales bacterium
GAGTATCCGCTCGTGATCCAGCTTCATCTTCCAATCAGGGATGGAGAGTTTGGCTTTGGGATGATTATGTCCTGCGATCCAATCCGTCAGGTGGAGCCTCGCCGGATAGCAACCGCTCAGGATCGCCGCACGACTCGGCGAACAAACCGTGCAAGCTGCATACGCATTCGAGAATCGCATACCCTCGGCGGCCAGCTTGTCGATGTTTGGCGTTTCAACAAACTCCGCTCCATAACAGCCGAAGTCGCCCCAGCCAAGATCATCGACCAACAAGAAGACCACGTTAGGCCTTTCGCTTGCTGCAGAAAGAAACGTCGAAGCTGCAAAAAAAATCAGGAACACGAAGTTTTTCGTCATAAAATCAATACTCGACAGAAGACCACTGACTTGCAACAACCAACCTAGTCTTCTCCTTCGACACCACCACGCTTAGCATCGAGCGAAAACGATGTCAGCGGATCCATTTTACATTGGCAGAATTTGAAGAGACAATGAACGCATGTCCCAATTCCGAAAGATCCTCTATGTTGTAATTCCATGGATGATGATCCACATCACCGCGCTTGCTGGAGAACCGCCGACTATATTGGCTTTCGGTGATTCGATCACCCAAGGTGGAGAAACATTCGTATGTTATCGCCAGGTTCTGGTTCCCGAATTGGAAAAGCGCGAAGTGGCGGTCCAATTTATCGGACCAAGAAAGGATTCGACCTCCGCGCATGCTGGATATGGAGGAAACAGCACGCACGACTTGCTCGGCATGGCGAAAGATATTTATACCCGGTTTCCGGCCGACTTCGTGCTAATCCATTCGGGACACAACAGCTTCAGCAAGGACAAACCGGTTCCCGGAATCATCCGCGATACCGAAGCCATCATCGACACCATGCGGAAGATCAATCCCGAGGTCACGATCCTCCTTGCACAGGCCATTCCTGCGGGAAAGCTGCCCAAGTATTCTTACATCCCCGAGTTGAACAAGGAGTTGGCATCCTTAACGGAGCGCCTAATTCAAAAGGGCGACAAGATCATTCTCGTAAACCAGGCCGATGGATTTGATTGGAAGACGGACACCATCAACGACAAGGTCCACCCCAATGCATCCGGAGCCAAGAAGATGGCGGCAAGGTGGATGGAGACTCTGTTGCCGCTGCTCGAAAAGAAGTAACCCGATGATATAGATAACCATGGACCTCGATCATGCACACGGACCGGCGACAACAATGCGACCGCCCGACATTCTCGACTACAGCCTGACCGGTGAGAACGCCAACCGCGCGGTGGAAATGGGGCTTGCCGAGGCGGACTGGTACCAAACCCCGGTGCCTCGATCCACCATACGCAAACTGCTCGAGCGACGCGACGGCCCAGCCATCCGCGACACCCTCCTCTGGTTCGGTCTACTCGCACTCACCGGCACAGCCACCGCATACTTTTGGGGGACTTGGTGGGCCGTGCTCCCTTATCTGGTTTTCGCCGTGCTCTATGCCACCGCTTCGGACTCGCGTTGGCACGAGTGCAGTCATGGCACAGCCTTTCGCACCGACTGGATGAACTCGGTCATCTATGAAATCGCCTCGTTCATGGTGATGCGCGAATCCGTTGTTTGGCGTTGGAGTCACACCCGCCACCATAGCGACACCATCGTCGTCGGTCGAGATCCCGAAATCCAAGTGCCGCGCCCGCCCAACATGAAAGGCTTTGTGCTCAGCCTGTGGGCCGTCAGCGGCTACCGCACTTACTTTCCAAACTTGCTCAAGCACGCGGCGGGCCGTGTTTCCGCTGACGAACAAACCTTCATTCCCGAATCTGAGTTTCCGCGGATTTTCCGCAATGCCCGGATATGCGTAGCCATCTACCTGGCAGTGATCGCTGCCGCAATTTTCTTCCAAACTTGGTTGCCGATCTTCCTCTTCATCCTGCCGCAATTCTTCGGAACTTGGCTGATGATCATCCATAACACTACGCAGCACGCAGGCCTCGCCGAAAACGTTTTGGATCACCGGCTCAACTGCCGCACCGTATACATGAACCCGATCAGTCGGTTCATCTATTGGAACATGAACTATCACACCGAGCACCACATGTTCCCACTGGTGCCTTATCACCGACTGCCGGAACTGCACGAGGCGATCAAGAACGATTGCCCGCCCCCCTACCCGACCATCCTTTCCGCCTGGCGCGAGATCCTTCCGACAATCCTGCGTCAGATGAAAGATCCGGCCTACCACGTCAAGCGTCGCTTACCGGAACCGAAGCTGAAGCATGAGGAAGGCCCTCGCCGCTCGGACGCCACGCCCGACACCGATGGTTGGCTCGAAATCTGTGCCGCCGCCGACCTTGGCGTGGAGGATGTGATCCGCTTCGACCACGATCGCAATACTTTCGCGTTGTGCCGAGATGACGAGGGAGAATTGTTCGCCACGGACGGCATTTGTACCCACGGCAACACCCACCTCGCCAATGGCTTGGTGAAAGGGAAAATCGTCGAGTGTCCAAAACACAATGGCCGCTTCAACCTCAAGGACGGCTCCCCCGCGCGCGCGCCGGTTTGCCGCGGATTGACGACCTATCCGATCGAGGAACGCGGCGGACGGATCTGGCTCAACGTGTTGAATGCCGGTGGCGACGGTGCCCGCGAGACGCACACGGTGACGCTGCGTCTGGTTTCCTCCCGAAGTGTTTCCACTTTCATCCGCGAACTCGTGTTCGAACCGGCCGGAGCAGCGGACGCCGTAGATTTCGAACCGGGCGACTATCTTCAGTTCGACATTCCGCCCTACGAGCGCATCCGTTTCCGTGACTTCGACATCCCGGAGCCTTATGCCGCCGTCTGGGAACGTCAGCACGTCTTCGACTTCGAGGCAAGCCACAGCGAGGACGGACGACGCAACAACTACTCCATTGCCGGACGCGACGGCAGCGCCGATCGCATCGTTCTCAACGTCCGCCTCGCCACCCCGCCGCCGGGGCAGGACTGTGCACCGGGTGTTGGATCGAGCTATATGTTTCATCTCAAACCCGGCGACACCGTGACCGCAATCGGCCCGTCCGGCGACTTCCACATCAAGCCGACCAACCGCGAGATGGTTTACATCGGCGGTGGTGCGGGGATGGCACCATTGCGCGCGCATCTCACCGAATTGCTGGAAACCGAAAACAGCCCGCGCCGGATCAGTTATTGGTATGGCGCGCGCTCGCGGCAGGAAATCTACTACGACGACCACTTCGAACGCCTCGCCGAAGAACATGATAACTTCCATTTTCACCTCGCGCTTTCCGAGCCTATCAACGAGGACCTATGGACCGGTCCGGTAGGGTTCATCCATGAAGTGGTGCGTGAGGAATATCTCGCATCCCACCCCAATCCCGGAGCCATCGAGTTCTATCTTTGCGGACCTCCCATGATGATCAAAGCCTGCACCAAAATGCTGGAAAATCTCGGTGTCGAACCGAGCCGGATTGCCTACGACGAATTCTAAAACAACACACCACACGCAAGAGCCCTCAAGCCTATGCACTGCCGTTCTTCATGACTCAGTGAAAAAATGCACTCTTTCACGCCGTAGAACCAATCATCATGAAGACCACCACAACTATCCGTACCATCCTGATTGCCTGCTTGAGTTTGGGCAGTGTTTATGCACAAGAATGGATACCTCTGTTCAACGGCAAAGACATTAAGGACTGGACACCCAAGTTTGCCGATAATCCTGCAGGTAAAAACTTCAAAAATGTCTTTCGAGTCGAAGACGGACTCCTCAAGGTGAGCTACTCAGACATGGAGAAGTTCGACGGTAGTTTCGGGCACCTATTCTACAAGACACCCTACAGTCACTACCGTATTCGCGCAGAGTTCCGCTTCACCGGCGATCAGCTCTCCGGTGGCCCCGGATGGGCATACCGTAACAACGGACTGATGTTGCACTCCCAAGCACCCGAGACCATCCCTATCGGGCAGAAATTCCCACACTCGATTGAAGCTCAGTTCTGGGGCAATAACCCAAAGAAAGGCGAGAAGTTTTCCAACCGCCACATGGGGAATCTTTTCACTCCCGGAACCAAGGTTCTCATCGATGGCAAGGATGTTGAAAACACGGATTCCTCCTCCCCCTTGTTCACCGGCCTCGACTGGACGACCATCGAAGTAGAGGTTCGTGGTGGCGAGGAAATCATCCATTTCGTCAACGGTAAGGAAGTCCTACGCTATCAAGCGCCGCAACTGGATGATGGAACACCACTCACCAGCGGCTACATCGCCATCCAAGCCGAAACCCATCCGACGGAGTTCCGTAAAATCGAACTGCTTCCCCTACCCGGCAATCAATCCAAGCCTGAGGAAAATACCACGACCACGCCCAGCAAGTAATCGGGCATCTCCGATACTCCTCTCGATAAATTTTAAATCCCGGCCCATTATGAACCCGATCTCCAACACCACCAGTCGCCGCCAATTCCTTGCCAAATCAGGCCTCGCCGCCGCCGCTCTGTCCATGCCACACATCACCCGTGCGCAGGATGCCTCGGGACAAAAACTGCGGATCGGCATCATCGGTTGCGGCGGACGCTCTAACAACGTTGGAGATATGGCGATCAAAGATGGCCGTTTCGAGATCGTCGCACTCGCAGACTATTTCCAGGAAGCGGTCGATAAGCAGGGGGAGAAATTCACGGTGCCCGCGAATCGCCGCTATACCGGTCTTGGCTGCTTCAAAAAAATGATCGAGGCGGGAGGCATCGACATCGTCGCCGTTCTCTCCCCTCCTTACTTCCACCCTGAACAGGTGGAAGCCGCGGTCGAAGCCGGACTCCACGTCTGGTTGGCTAAACCCATTGCCGTGGACGCAGCGGGCGTGGCTCGTATCGAAGCCGCTGCCCGCAAAGCCACCAGTAATAAAAGATGTTTCCTGGTAGATTTCCAAACCCGTGCCCTCGCCCACTACAACGAGGCTGCAAAGAACGTTGCTAATGGTGACCTGGGCATCCTTGGCTACGGTGACATAGAAGGCACTTGCCCCGCCTTTGAATTGAGGGTGCCGCAAGACAGTCAGGAGGCGAAGTTGAAAAACTGGCTCCAATGGCGTGACCTCTGTGGCGAGTCGATCATTGAATTTAGTATTCATGCCATCGACATGGCCAGTCTGATGATCGGCCGTAATCCGATATCCGCCACCGGCCATTGCGGGCGCTTCCTACTGGATAAATACCCCGATCCAAGGCCGGGAGACGTGAAAGACCATTGGCTCGCTACCTACGACTACGGCGATGGCCTCAAGGTGGTATTCCGTGGTAAACGCCTCGATGGTCATCAACTTCCTGATCACCACGGTATTTTTGTGAAACTCCACGGTAGTGAAGGCAGCCTCAGCGCCGATTACTCCGGCGAAGTGATGATCCGCGGCAAAAAGTCATTCTACGGCGACCGCTTTATGAAGGAAAAAATCCGTGGAATCTACAACATCGGCATCACGAATAACTGGAAGACCTTCCACGACAACATTACCCAGAAAGACTTCAGCCAAGCAACCGTGACTCCGAGCGCGCAAAGTCATTACCTTGCCCTGCTTGCACGCGAAGCTTGTTATCGCGATGGCGAAACCGTGACTTGGGACGAAGTGGTTGCCTCCAAGGATGCCTTCACATTCGATACCACCGGGCTTAAGAGCTGATTTCGGGCTTTAATTCGTTCGGTGGCTTTTAACTTTACCGCGTAAACGTCTATCCTCATGAAACACCCATTGCTCCGCACCCTCTTCCTTGTCGCCATTAGCTGCCTGGCGATCGCTCATGCTGCCGACGGACCTACCCCTGTCCGCACGCTCGGCCCCACCGGCCTCGAAATCGACCTCCAAAAGGACAACACGATCAAGGTCACCAAGGTTCAATCCGGCTCGCCAGCCGACGGCAAATTCACCAAGGATCAGGTTATCACCGCCATCAATGGCAAACCTGTGCCCGAAGGTTTCTGGGAGCACCGTATGTTTCTTGCCGACCAAATCACCGCCGCCGAATCCAGCGACGGCAAGATTAACTTCACCACCAACACCGGCGAGGTCACTGTCACCCTACCAGTGCTTGGCAGCTACAGCCCTACTTGGCCAATCGATTGCCCGAAAACAGACAAGATCATCGCCGCCAACGCCGCCTACCTTCGTGAAAAAGCAAGCAAAGGCGAGCTGTCCAATCCGAAGATGACCGATGCACTGGGCATCCTCGCACTACTCTCGACCGGCGAAGAACAAGATCTCGACGTCGTTCGGGGCATCTACAAGGAACTGCTGGCGAACTTTGATTCGGAAAAAACCGGAGCCCACACATGGTACCTTGGACACCAGGGCATCGCCGCCTGCGAGTACTACCTGCGCACAGGAGATGAATCGGTGATGCCCTACATCAACGCCATCTGCGATGCCGCCCGGCGCTATCAAGTGCAGGGGGGCTGGTATCACTGGGCCACCGCCGCCAACCCAAAATACGGCGTGGTCAATGCCACCGGCACCAACCTGCTCACCACCCTGCTGCTCGCCAAACACTGTGGCGCCAAGGTTGACGACGACACGTTGCTCGAATCGTTGCGCTTCTTTTACCGATTTGTCGGCCATGGCACCAATGCCTACGGCAACGGCCGCCCGGAAAGCGGGTTGGCAAGCAACGGGAAAACCGAACAGATCGCCGCCGCGATGCAGATCGCTGCCAAGTCGGACAAGCCCGGTATATATGCCATGGCTCGCGACCAAGCCGCGTCAGCCTCACTCTACGACTACACGGCCATGCTCAACGGCCACACCGGCCCAATCGGTCTGATCTGGTATAACCCGATTGCCTCGTTGGTCATGGAGCAAAAACCCGATCTCTACCGCAACCGTCAGGAGCAAGTCCGCTGGTGGTACGAACTTTCACGTCAGTTCGATGGCTCGTTCGTGATGTCCAGCGCCCGCGGCTACGACAACACCGATTACGGCAATGCAACGGTGCTTGGACTCACTGCCCCCCGCCGCCATTTACAGATTTTCGGCGCACCCACATCGAAGTTCGGCAAGTCCTTTACCCTCCCCGAGCGCCCGTGGGGCCGTCCCGCCGACACCGCCTTCCTGACCATAGCCGGCAGCCCGAACTACAAACCGCTCGACCCAGTTCCGCATCTCGAATACGAAAAAATCAAGACCGCCACCAAGGATCAGCTGCGACAGGTCGCCGGCCACCCTCAGCATGCATTCCGCCAGGCGATCAGCAGCGCCATCCGCGCCGGTGGGCACTACGATCTGATCGAGGAACTGCTCGCCTCCGAGAATCCTTTGGAACGCCACACCGGCTGCCTGTCGATCAACCAATTTGAGCCTTGGCGCCTGCGCTACAGCAAAGGATGGGCATCCGCCGACTCCATCGACCCCGAGAATTTCACCCAAACCATGTTCGACCGCCTGATTGCCATGGTCAAAGACCCGGACGGTCCCATTTGGCTGGTTGATCAGGCACTGCTCGCCATGGCACTCGCCAAGCCGGAGCAAACGGCCGTTCACATCGACACCATCACCCCGTGGCTCAACAACGAAGAATGGTGGTTTTATGAATCAGCCACTATCGCTCTCTCACCCTTGTTGCAGAAGCCGGAACTTGCCGCCAAGGTGATGCCTCTCATCGCCAAGGTCCACGCCACCATGGAGCACGCACGTGCCCAGGGAACTGTCATTTACCTCCTGAAGCTCAACGCTGACAACATGCCAGAGGGCTCGCGCAAACTCGCCGGCGAGATGCTACGTAATGCCTACGCAAACACCCCGAACCAGACATGGGATGAGGACAGCATGGACCTTTCAGCGATCACCAGTGTCGCCCTCGCCAACTCCCTGAGCTCCGCCCTGGATATCGCTCCGGAACTCGCCCCCGCTCTGGCGGCGATCAGTGTGGAACGACTCGATGACCTCGGCCCACGCGAACGTGCACTCCACATTGACGCCCTGGTTCAAGCTGCCAAAAAACTCCCCGAAACCGAACGCAGAAAGGTAGGCGACGTCCTCAACAAACACTACCGTTCCGCCCTCTATGACGAGTATGGCGAGGTTCTCAGCCCGGACTACAAAGGCTCGGTGAACGCGATGGTCACCCCGTTGAACAAAATTATCGATATCGACCAACTCGCCGGTAAGCCGACCGGGTGGAAACTTCTCGATAAAGCGGACGGTGGCACACAGGACTGGCTTTATGCTTCGTTCGAACCCGCCGAAAAGCTAAAACCCGAGCAGAACACCCGCTACCGCAAGGTGACCATTCCCGCGGAGTTTGGCGACTGGTTCCAACCGGATTACCAACCCGATCCGGCACGCTGGGCGAAGGTCACCGCCAAGGTTGGTGCGGCCGCACCGGAAACTTACCGCGACCAAGCAGTATGGCAGAACGCTCCACACCTCGGAGGCGAGGTCACCATGGTGCGCAAGACCATAGAGATCGACGACCTCGACCAAGCCCTGCTGCGTCTCGCCGTCTTCAGCCGCCAAGGCTACACGGTTTACGTCAACGGCACGCTTATAGAGAGCCAAAAAGGACGTTCGAGAACCTGGCACCCGCGCATGACTTATGCAAAACCCGGCGACAAACTCTACAAAGCGCTCAAACCCGGCACCAACGTGATCGCCGTCACCAGCTTCCTGCAATACTTCCGCGGCAAGGAAGGTGACCTTGAGGTTTACCTCGAAGGACTCAAGGAATTACCCAAGCCAAACTAGAAGGCATGACCCGGCCTGTTACTGTTTTTCAGAGTTTACCGATAATGAGGAACACCAGGCGACCTTCGTTCGGCGCTTGCAAAGCGTCCGCTACAGCTCCCCATTGTCTATCGCGTGCGGCGCAGCCGTTTTACGCGACTCCATTCTGCGGGAAATGGTTTGAACCCGTGCGGTGAGGTGAATCAAATCTTCCATATCCTGCTTTCTCGCCAGCAAAACCGCAGCATTGGTATTTGCACTTGCCCGAGAGTAAATACACTCGAAAGTTATTCGCTCGCCATCACATCCTCCAAGGTTTCCCTCCTGAAACCTCTGATGGTCAGAAAGCTTCCGAATTCCGTCTGGACAATTTTTAAGATTCACCTGCATATCATTTCATGAGCGATAAAGCCGACCCCTCAATGCCAGCCCCATCCTCACCAGACTCGAGCGATACGATGCTTGGTCAGTTAAAAACGTTCAGTCCTGTTTTTTGGACCGGGGGCTGGATGGAGTTGATCGAACGTTTCGCTTATTATGGTGTGCGGATCATGTTGCCGGTCTATTTATTGATGGCAATTGGCTTGGGTGGCCCGGAACTTACTCAAATGCAGAAGGGTAGTTTGTTTGCGGTCTGGGCGATTGTGCAGTCTTTCGTCCCTATTCTTTCAGGTGGTTTTGCGGACCGCTACGGTTGTAAGGTCAATATTGCGATTGCCACGTTGTTTAAGATTATTGGCTATTTGATTATGGCTGTAGCGATCCCCATCTCAGAGATGTTGGCTGGTATGCCGCTCGCTGAAGCTCGTGCTGCGGGCACTGATCATGTCTTCGTAATCATCTTTGCAGGGGCAATGGGCGTGGCATTTGGAACCGCGATTTTCAAACCGGGTATCGGTGGATTGATTGCCAGCCAGCTTAATGACAAAAACGCTTCATTTGGCTGGAGTATCTTCTATCAGTTGGTCAACATCGGCGGTTTTCTTGGACCATTGATTGGCGGATTCATGAATGAAGAATGGGGTCCGGATACGGTCTTCCTTCTTTGTGCTGGGACCGTTGCCCTCAATTTCATTCCCCTGTTTTTCTTCAAGGAGCCAGCGCGTAAAGCCGCAGCAGAGGGTGAGGAGAAAATCGGACCGTTCCGTATGCTTTTTGAGTCGCTGCGTGGATTACTCGAACCGCGTTTGTTCTTCTACACCATCAGCTTTGCGGGCTTCTGGTTACTGACTTTTCAACTCTTCGACATTCTCCCGAATTATATCCACGATTGGGTCGATTCCAGAGACCTCGCCTCGTCCCTAGACTCGCTCATTGGGAATGATATCGTCCCCATTAACGATGACGGCAATTTGGTTGAGGAATGGATGATTCTCTTAAATGCCCTAATGATCAGTATTGCCACCTTTATAATGGGATACTTCACTCGTAAGCTGCCCACGCTAGTGACCATTATTATTGGTATTCTGTTGGCGGTTATCGCCATTTACGGGCTGGGGATAACAATGAACGGTTGGTGGATTCTCGGATGCATCGGCTTTTTCTCTCTGGGTGAAATGATGTCCGGCCCCGGCACCTCACGCTACATTGTGGATATTGCCCCCAAGGGCAAGGAGGCGCTCTACATTGGTTTCGGTAATTTCACCGTTGGTATTGGTCAGTCGATTGGCGCGATCGTTGCCAGCTTTATCTATCAAAATGATGGCGACAAGGCCGTATTGGCTCGGCGTTATCTCACTGAAAAGCTTAATATGAGTGCAGAAAAAGTGGATGCGCTGCCAAAGGAAGACGTCGTTTCGACACTCGCTAAGATGACTGATACTGACAGCTTTGGTGTTAGAGATCTGCTTTGGAACACCTATGATCCTAACTTCCTGTGGACCATTGTTGCTTTGATCGGTGTCGTCTCCTTGCTCATGCTCGTCGTTTACAAGAAGGTGATTGATGCCGCCAACCACAATCCTGATCATAAGTTCAATGTTTACGGTAATGTCTTTGTGAAGATTCTACTGGTGCCCATGACTTTTGCCCTGATTGGAGCAACTTGGTGGAGGATGAACGTGGACATAAGTGCCCCCAAAGGTAACTGGTCAGATGCTATTCTCAACAACCTCGGCCTGTCGCTTAATGCGCTCTTTTTCACGATGATGTTGGTCATTTCCTTCCTACCTCAAATACGGAGCTTCTTGCTTGGATCTACCGCATCGACCACTGAGTGAAAATCTAGTAAATCGATCTTAGCTCTCAAGAGAGGTTGTCACGATTTACTACTGACCCGAATGGCACTGCTTTAAGCGGCAGTTCGGTAGCTTTTGAGAACAGCTAGAAACCCGCTCAAACGGCAGAGACGGCCGCGCTATGCGTGGTGAGATGGTGGTAGGCTTGGAAAAGTCTTCGCCATCCGAAACTCGCGAGACAGGTTAATTTCCAATACCTGCCCTACTCCGGAACAACAAACACGGACATCATCCAGCGTTTTTGGCCTTTGCTCTCGGTGTTGCTTCCCATCAAAACAGAGTCGTTGGCTTTGACCTTGCGGACGTAAAGTTTCCACAGATGCTTGCCCTCTTTGATGCTTTTGCCGGTATCGCGAAAGCCATCCTTGAGCCACGGTAATGGGGTGAGGCGGGCGTCTTGGGCGACGTAGACCTTGGCGTTCTTTTTGACGTTGAACTGAAGTAGATCGACGGCGGAGTAGTTCCAGTCCTGGTTGGGTAGCAGAATGGTTTCGCCTCCTTGCAGAAGTTCGGGCAGCGGTTTCGGAAGTGCTTGATCATGATCGCTGAACATGGGATCGCCGGCTTGGGTCGCTCGGATTTTGGCGCCACCGGCAGGACCAGAGTAGGAAAGGTCGCCGATCAGCTCAGATTCTTCGCCGGTGAGTGCGGGCGCCGCGCCAGGACGAGGAGCATCCTGCTCACGAGGTAGGGACAGCGGAGTCAATTCACCCTGGTCGGGAATCGGGGGCAGCATCGGCGAGATGCCGCCTTTCACCAGCACTGGCTGGGACACGAGTGTGATCGTTGCCGCTTCCAGCCCTTCGCTGGTCGCGGTGAACTCGATCTTACCGGCTTGGCGCGTGCCACGAACGATGACCCGGTTGACCCCGGCTTCGAGCTCGAGGTGGGTTTTGTTGGTAGAATCAATTTTACCGCTGTTGTAGCCGCCTCGCCAGATGCCGGGGCCGCTCAGTGAGAAGTCGCTGCGGCCGATATACGTTGGGCAGCGGCGGCCTTCTGCATCGACGGCTTCCACGGTGAAGACGGCGGCATCGCTGCCATCTGCCAGCAGACCTTTCGGCCCGGTCAATGCAGTAAGACGAAGTGCCACCGGCTCGCCGGTGGTCACTACACGGTCGCGACCCACTTCCTTACCCTTCCGATAGCCAATGGCAATCAGCGTGCCCGGCTGCCATTGAACTTTTGGAAAAGTGAAGCGCATGGGATGCTGCCAAGCGTCCGGCCCGCGGTTGGCTGAGCCGACCTGTTTGCTCTGACGGAGGATCTTGACTTCGGAGGCCGCTTGTTGGCGTCCTATCTCCTTGCCATTGAGCTGGAGGCTAACCTCATCGCAGTCGGCGACTACGCTGATGTCTTTAACGGTGCCCTGTGGGTAATTCCAGTGGCCGATGATATGCAGGTCAGGTTGATCGGTAAAGATGACCTTGCAGACATGATAGGCTTCTTTAGGCAGACGCATGGCATCCAGCTCGCCGCTGGTACGGGTGACTTCGGAATCCACGCGCCCGCCGCTGGTGGAATCGACAAAAATCCAGTTGGCGCCGCCACCGTGGCTGGGGGCGTCGATCTTGTGGTAGTGGATGAGTTGGTTGAGCGCGTATTCCTCACTGGTGAGGTCGTAGCTGCCGCTGGCATGCCAATCCTCGTAGGGCGGAGTGTGGCGGTCCCACACCCGGCGGGGGGATTCCTCCCGGTTGTATTCGCCCTCGATGGTCGGCAGGGAGCGGATGTAGCCGGAACCCTCTGTGCTGATCGTCAAGTCGCAGAAAGGTTTGACGACGTTGTTGGCGCGGCGGTGAGCATAGACCCGCCCGCCATGGGGGTCATAGCGCAGCACGGCCTCCTTCAGTTCGCTGGTGTGAGCTTCGGATGTGCTTTGGTTGCCGCCTTCCCATACGATAAGTGAGGGGTGATTGCGGAAATAGATGATCATTTCCCGCCAGGCTTTGGAGCGGATTTCCCAGGCGTGGCCTTCGGTGTCCCCTTCCCCATCGACACCGGGTTGTTGCGTGATAATGCCGAGTTGGTCGGCGGCCTCCAAGTGGATGGGGGCTCCGGCGGTGTGACCCCATCGCACAAAATTGCCACCGGCCTCGGTCACCAGTTGGAGTGTGTGATAGTGCATCCAATCCGCATTCGCAGCGCCTAGGCCAGGCCAACCATCGACCGACTTGATCCCCCAGCCCTGCAGCTTCAGGTGACGGTCATTGATGAAAAATCCCCGGTCGGTGGTCAACTCGACCCAGCGCACGCCGAGTGGCTCGCGCTTGCTGTCGACGACCTTGCCATCGACAAGAATCTCGCTGAGCAGGGTGTAGACGTAGGGGTAGCCGGGTTCCCACAATTGCGGGTCGGCAAGCCGACCCTGCGACTTGAGAATTTCGGTTTTGCCGGGAGCCAGAGTGACTTGCTGTTGGATACTCATCACCGCTTGGCCCTCGCGGTCGAGCAGTTGATTGCGCAGGGAAAATTCTTGAGCTGTGCCGGTTTCGTTGGCGATCTGATTTTCGATGGCGACACCGGTTTCCTCACGCGTGGGTTTGACGGCATACACATAGGTGCCGACGGTCTCCAGATTGTTGAACAGGGCTTGGGTGAAGTGCAGTTTGTCACTGACGTGCAGGAAGACATTGCGGTAAAGACCGCCGTGTGCCGGGTGCCAGTGCGGATTGTTCCATGGCAATTTGGCACCACCCTGGAAATGATGCCAGACCTTGGAGCGGTCACCACCGAAATCGGTGTCCTTAACAAAAGAATTGTCGCAGCTGACCGCAATCACGTTGGGCGCGCCGAACTTCAAATGAGGTGTTAGATCCGCGCCGAAAGGCACGAAACCATTTTCACAGCGCCCGACTTTCACACCATTGCAATAGACTTCGGCAATTTGGCGAGCGGCTTCGAATTCGATGATGACTTTCTTATTTTTCCACTCGGCGGGAACATCGAAGTGCTTGCGATACCACGTCTTGCCGCCCCATTGGTCCATCTCTCCCGCGTGGTTGGGCGGCGACCAATCATCGAAAGTGTCCGTGTCGTTGTAGGTGTGTGGTGCCGAGACGGACTGCCATTCGCCGTCGTCGAATCCGGGCTTTACCGCTCCCTCGACATCGTCACGGATGAACTTCCAATCTGGATTGAAATTGAGTTGTTCTGCCGCCTCCGATGGCGTTAGGCAGAGCAACAGACCAAAGAAACACCAAGAGCGTAGAGAGATCATGTTGAAATTATCTTCACGGATGACAAGGCTTGGGTCAAGCGTGCTCGTGCATGCTGGGATAAGTAGGGACTTGGAATCAATCGAGTGGTTCGCTCTCGTAATCTGTTGGGTTCACCCAGCCGGTTACCGGGCGTTCACCACTCATGTATCTTTCGTAAAACCCGCGGTTTTTGGTGACTGGATATTCATCAAAAAGTTTTCCTTTCCCGAACATCCTGGGATCGCCCTGTTGCTTGAGCTGTCCGCTCATTTTGTTGAGCATTGAATTCCGCCGGGCATCGTGGGAGGAGACTTCGGCCAGGTTATTCATGCAATCGGGGTCTGCTTTAAGAGCGTAGAGTTCCTCCGAACCGCGTTTTCCGAAATTGATTTTCCAGAATGGATCGCTGCGATCTTTGCGGCCCATTTCAAGGATCAATGTTTTGGTGGGTGAGCCATCGGTATCGAGGTAGCCGGTTTCAGGATTCCCGGCAGGCCAACGACTAGGTTCGTAGTTTTTCAGATAAACAAAGCCGTCGTAAATAATCCCACGAGTGGGGTATCCCACATCGCCGGGTCTGCCAATATCGGTTCGCTCTTTTCCGATGATCACGTGATCGCTCTCAGGAATGATTTGTCCTGATTTTTCGCTCTGCAATATGGGGAGCCAGGAACGACCAGTGGTCTCCGCCATCCCAGATTCACTTTGTCCGATTCCAGCCAATTCCAAGATCGTGGGGGCAAAATCCGTGAAATCGACGAAGTCTTCGATAACGCGCTTGGCGACTTTAATCCCCGCCGGCCAACGGATGGCAAGAGGCACGTGATTCGCAGCTGGATAGGTGTGGCCTTTGACTCGAGGAAACGGCATTCCGTGATCGCTGGTGACGATCACGATGGTGTTTTCCAATAAACCGCGTTTTTCCAATTCAGCGAGCATCTGGGCGAGCTGATGATCGACATGTTCGACCTCGAATGCATAGTCCA
>JAGXGH010000133.1 GCA_024636835.1 Verrucomicrobiales bacterium
AGAGACGACTTCGATGGGCGTGGTGCTCTTACCCCTGTTCATAGGAATCATCGTGCTGTTTTTTGATGTCAAGAAAACCTGGGGTTGGACCCTCGTCGTTCTGGGGTTAGTGATTCTCGGAATCGAGGTGGTCAGTCGATTCCGTCCGGTCATGGCGATCAAGGGCACGCACCTTTTTATGCTCATCACCTTGATGGCAGGTGGCCTTGGGCTGATGCTGCGGGGGTATCTCGATGATCGCCGCAACAAGGACGAAAAGTAAGGCGTCGAGGTGCTATCATTGCGAGGAGTCTGTCGGATTTAAAACGGCGGATAATCGTCAAATTCCTCGTCGTCCTCCTGGTCGTCATTTTCAAAATCCTTCCCCTCAAAACCCATCTGCATCAACTGCATGAGCGGGGCTTGAAGACGCGAATAAAACAAATAGTGATCACGCGCGTGCTTCCAGGCGTCACTCTTCGAAGCGTCATCTGCACTATCTAAATCACTCTCGCTCTCCGCGTAGCGTGCGTGTAATGCGAGACGTCCCTGGTTCAGCGCGCCATACCAAGACTCAACAAGCTCGGGTGGTATCGTCAGATCGACCAATTCACACTCGCCCTCCCCTCCCTCCTCGTTCTTTTCAGTCGCCGCATCACCTTGAAGAAGTTTTTGTTGGAGAAGCATCCACTGGCCGAACTCGCTAGGTTGAGCCTTGTCCAAAACCTCGATCACCGCACAGTGTTGGTTATCGAAAACCTCATGAAGATCAGGAACGACGAGATCCACCCAATCCTCGCGCAGCGCACTCGCCTCCGGTGAACGATTTTCCGGGTCCAGCGGGTCCGGCGCACGGAAACGCTCCGCCCCATCGCCACGAGCGATCGCGGGCAAGCGGCGTAGCTTCTCCATCCATTCCGGACCGACAGCCAAGAGCTGCAAACCACCGTCGTCCGTGAATTCATACAGTCTCATTCTCCGGCCCTTTCCAGTGATGCCTTGAGCTGGGCCGCGTGCAGTTGATGCACGTAGAGTTCGGCCTTTTCCTTGGCTCCATTCCAGACGATGGATCGGCCCATGTGATGGACCTCCATCGTATGATGCTCCGCCTTTGCTCTGGCGTAGCCAAACAAGCGTTGGATCGTCAAAATCACATACTCAATCGTGTTCACCGGATCGTCGTGAATAACCACTGTCCAAGGCGCTGCCGTGGAGATACGAGTGTCCTCCATCACCGCCGTGCCGGGGTCGTCAAGTGGATCGACCGCATGAATCGACATCATCGGAGTTTCATGGCTTGCACTCATACTAAACATCACGCTCCATTGCTGAGGCGATGGACATTCCGGCAATCTCGCCACCCGCCGTCCACGCACGAACGTGATGGAGAAACCCACCGGGATTGTCCGCCAAAAAGTGATCTACATCATCCGCCGTCACCCCTTCCGGAAATCGCACACCGTCGCGAGCGAGCGATTGATAGAACGGACGCATTCCCGCCTTCCACTCTGCGAAGTGCCAGGCACCTAAAGCCACATCCGCGCGATGATGGAATGCCGCATAAAACATCGCCAGCAGACTTACGTGTGAGTATTTCTCCGGCGATTCCACAATCTGTTCCGCAAGCCGATTGATCGGGCGAGGATGGGCAGCGCTTGCGAGTCTTCCAGCTATCTCCGCAACCAAGGCCACCGACCCGGACGTCCGTATCGCTCTTGATCCACGCAATTCCTGTCGAGAGGCAATGGCCACTTCACGCATCCTCAAAGCCCCGGTCAATTCGTGGACACGGAGGAAATGTCGACGCCAATCACGAGCTTCCTCGGTCTTTATCCACGCCCACCAAGCTTGGCTGTGGCTCTCACGCATGCGATCAATTTTCCTATCCAGACCAGCCCATACAGGCGACACAAAAGCATGATGAACGGAGGGATCGAACACCAAGCAACCATCACCCAAACGATTTGGGCGGCAGAGACGAATCACCCGAATCAGATCAAGCACGGCCTGATCTTCTTCGTGGTTTTCTTGTAGTTGGAGTTGATTCACGTCTGACCATCTTGGTCAAGCAAACCGACTCTCGCAAGCGCAAGTTCTAGGATCCTCTCTTGAATCTCGTGCATCACCTCGCGCTCGGCGGGATCGTGGTCTTCGTGTCCATTCAAATGGAGCAAGCCATGCACACCGTAACGCGCCACCTCATGGTCGAATGTGCTCTGAAATTCCTCGGCATAGCGAGCTGCGGTATCCAAACTGATGACAATCTCGCCATGATCAAAAGTGATCACATCCGTGGCTCCTGGGATCGCCATAAAATCCTCGTGAATCTTCGCAATCGTCGGATCATCAACCAGGGCGATGGAGAGTTCGTCCAAGTTTTCCAAAACCTGCCGATCTGAATGCGACCCCGGAGCCGCCATACAATCCCAAAGCGCCGCTCGAAGCACAGCATCCAACCACGCCGTATCGATGGTCATCGTTGGATGGTCGGCTGTGATCTCGATATCCATGAGGGAAACGAACTACGCCTTGGCTGCCGATTTCGCCGCTTCATCAGTGGCGGGTATGCTCTTCGATGGCAGCTTTGTATCTGAGCCGACAGCAGACGGTTTTTTACTCGTCCCTACTGTGAAATTCGGTTCCTCGGCACGATAGGATGGGCGCGCATGAGCCATGCTTTTGAGATCGCTCACGAAGGATTTCTTGATCTCGGACAACTCCTGCAAGGTCAGATCGGCAAAGTCCAACTGACCGTCCTTAATCCGCTCGGCGACCAAGCGATCAACGAGTTCACGAATCTCTTCAATGTCATTCGTTTGCAAGCTTCTGCGCGCACTCTCTGCGGCGTCAGCCAAACTAATAATCGCACTCTCCTTGCTATGAGGCGGGGGTCCGGCATAGCGGAAATCCGCTTGTTCAACGGTCACCACATCTTCTTCCGCACGCATCCCCTGCTCCACTTCCGCAAGTTGTTCCTCGCGCTTCTTCATCGCATTGCGATAGAAGATATAGACCATTGAGGTGCCGTGGTGTTCACGGATCACTTCAACGATCCGCGCGTTGAGACGGTGTTTCTCCGCAAGCACAACACCATCAGGGACGTGAGCAAGAATCATCTTCGCACTCATGTGCGGAGTAAGCTCGTCGTGAGGGTTCACCCCATCGCCTTGGTTTTCGATGAAATACTGTGGGGCATTAAGTTTCCCGATATCGTGAAAATACGAACACACCCGTGCCATCGTCGCATTGGCACCTACTCGTTCTGCGGCATTCTCCGACAGAGCACCAACCAGCAAACTGTGGTGATACGTCCCCGGAGCCTCAATCGTCAGGCGCTTCAGCAATGGATTGTTTAAATCCGCCAGCTCAATCCACGAAATCTCAGTGGTGATACCAAAGAACGATTCCAAAACCGGCAGCAAGCCCGACAGCAAAGTCGCCACGAGAATTTCCATTCCAATGATCGTCGCACTTTCTGCAAAAGCTCGACTCCAGTCAATATTCTCTCCATAGAAATGCAGTGGCGTCGTCAGACCAAAGGCCCATACCAACGCGAGGTGGACCAATCCAATCAACACACCGGCGCGGATGAGTCGACCGCGCTTTCTCACTCGCCCGGTGATCGCCACCGCCGTAAGTCCACTCATGAGATTGAGCACGATGAACAGGTAAGGCTCACCAGCATCAATCACCAATGCCGTGAATAAACTTCCGTAGAGAGTGGCGTAAATCCCTGCTCGTTGACCCAGAAGAACGGACAACACCATGGGAGCAAGGGCACAGGGCAAAAACAGCGCAACCTGCCCTGCGTCGACATCCATGTAGCCAACCAACCATATCTGCAGTAGCTTGGTGATCGCCAATTGTCCGAAGATCATTCCGAAGACCAGCAAGACTCGGCAGTTGCGGTTAAATACTTTGTCTCGGTGTCCGAGAAACAAATGAAAAATCGCAGTGACGAGAATCATCACCCCGACGAGCAAGCCCTTATAGCGCTCGTAGTAGAACCGCGTATCCGCCAGCGGTGTGTCTATCAGTGCAACCAGCACACCAACCGCCGAAGCCAGAATGGCAATACGCAACCAGCGGCTGTGATCGAGACGACCAGCGAGGACTTTGCCGGCGCGCGAGGCAATGTCAAAGCCTGTGTGCAAATCCGAGGATTTAGCAACTGGGCTAGGATCGAGTTTAGAGGTTTTAGAAGTGCTCAAACTTGCTGAAGTTGAATTGACCATGCTTTTCTTTCAAGATGGCTTCGTGCGATACGGAAGAACAATCCCAGGCGGTATTAGCCGGTTTCGGCGGTTTCGGATTTCTGACCTTAACGCCTCCTCTCAGTGGAATCAATCGCCATCCTCATGGTCATCTCGTGCCATTTTTGAGATTGGGTTTATCCCACCCGGGTGATGCTTGTCATACGCTTCAATAATCCGCTGAACCACTGGGTGCCTGACAACATCCGCGCGCTCAAACTCTACGAAGGCGATCTCTTCCACCCCACGTAGCACCTGATAGGCTTCGATCAAGCCACTACCTGCCGAGCGTTTCAAATCGGTCTGCGAAGGGTCGCCAGTGATCACACATTTGCTGTTCTCTCCCATCCTCGTAAGAAACATCAACATCTGCTCACGCGTCGTGTTTTGTGCCTCATCCAGAATGATAAATGCATCACTGAGCGTTCGGCCACGCATGTAGGCCAGAGGTGCAATCTCAATGGTTCCTGCCTCGACCATCTTTTCAATCTCCACCGCACCTCCCATATCGTAGAGCGCATCATAGAGCGGGCGTAGATACGGGTATATTTTTTCCTTCAGGTCGCCGGGTAGGAATCCCAATGCCTCACCCGCCTCCACAGCGGGACTGGTCAGCACCAGTTTTCGATAATTCCCCTGCCGAAACTCATCGAGCGCTTTCGCCACGGCGAGGTAGGTCTTGCCCGTCCCTGCGCTACCGAGACCAAAAACTACGAAATTTTTATCCATCGCTCGAAGGTATTCCACCTGACGACGGGTTCGCGCCCGCACTGAGGGACGGCCTCTGCCACCAACGAGCTTTAATTCGGTAACACTGCTCGCTTCATCAGCGCTGGCGCCAAGATCCTTCATCGAGTGCACAGCGATATTAAATCCGTGAGCCGTTACTTCGCCACCTCGGCGCACCGAGGCTTCCAAAGCCTCAAAGAGCTCGCGAGATTTCGCGACTCCCTCTTCCGTCCCCTGCAAAACAAGATCGCCACCGCGAGCTGTCGCCTGCACTCCGAAGGCATCCTTCAATAGACGCAAGCGACTCGTCTCATTACCAAACATTGCGTGGAGAAATGCCGCGCTTTCAAAACTCAGCACCTCCTGAACCATCGAATCGGTAGTCATAAATCGTACGTATCAGGAAGCTTCGACAGACTAACCACCGATGGTCAGTCCACCATCCGTAGTACCAGTCCCACCATCGGTGGTGCCGCCGTCTGTAACGGGTCCGACTTCATTCTCATTGGCATAGCCACGAGATTTAAGGAAATTCTCCAATTCAGCAAGGGCTTGGTCGACGCTCAAGTTACGATCATTGTATTCCTCCGTGCGTTTTTCTTCGAGGTCCATTTTCAAGTCGAACATGCCTACAAAACCGAGGTGGCTCGGCGCATTTTCACCGGTAAAGGTTTCTTCAGCCCAAGCAACCGATCCGCCACGCAAAACCTTGGCGACTCGCAACACATTATCCGACAGTGCCGTCTTGAAACGCATTTTCTTATCAGCCTCACCAAAGGCGAGGAATGTTGCATCAGTCGATGTCGTGGACACGCCTTCAGTATCCGGAGTTGTCGTTGGATCCGTCGCAGGCGAAGCATTACCCGCTTCGACCACCGCTTGAATATTGTCATCCTTCCTTCCAAAAAAGAGCCGACCTATACCGCTGGCGACACTGTAGCTGCGGGTTCCATTCTTTTTGAATGCGAAGATGAACGACCCCACTCCACCATCCGGTGGCACGACAAAATATCCTTCATTATAGAAGTCGAGGTTCATGCTACGGATAGGCTTGATCTCAAGTTCATAAACAAGGACCTGTGCCGAAAGCGGGGCAAGCGCACCGGCAAACAAGAAGACAGCGAGAGCAAAAATCTTTTTCATAGCACTAAAAAACCAGCGAAGAGATAATCAGGAAAACGATCAAGGACAAAAACTTGTCGCATTAACCATCAAATTGCGAGCGCAGAATACGCATAATTCAACAAACAAAACCTTACTAATGAGATCATTCCTTGTCACTTTTCTTCTCATCATCAGCGGTGGCACCACTGTGGCGCGTCTTGTATCCGTAAACCAGAGCCCAATCGAAGACCTCTGCGTCTTCAGCGACGCCAGAGAGTGTCACCGCCACTAGCATGGTGCGCTCAGGCACGAATTGAAATACGTAAGAGTTAGCGTATTTCTTCACCTCACCTTTGATTTCATTGCCGTCTGCATCGGTCACGCTGACAGTGAACTTGGTAGCCAACTCTGACGAACCTAGATAGAACCAATAGGCATTGCCACGAAAAACCTGATAGCCAACCGTCGTCGACTGTCCGTTCTTCAAGACACCGCTCGCGTAGTCATAGCGTATTTTCACACCGCCCTTCTCGACGTCTTCTTGCGCCGCTTCCAACGCGAAGCTGTGAGCATCATCGACTACTGCTCTTGCCACCTGCGGAGCTAACATCATTATTCCAATAGAGAGGATACTGCACTGAAGAGTTAGATTTTTTACCAATGTTTTCATACCGTATGTTGAGTTCGGGTTGATCATCCGTGGGAGCTTACTCATCAGATGCCGCCTCTGTTTTCGCGCCGTAAATGGCAGCGACGGATTCCGTGCAGATATCTTCGATCTGTCTTACTTCGATGTCCGTCAGCATTTCTTTCGACATCAATGCCGATAATTTGTCGAGTGCTAGACTCATTGTCTTCACACCGGGAGCCTTCGCCGCGCTGCCTTCAACGCCCTTCAAGGTTTTCGAAAAATGGCGTGCAAGGTCGGGCTGACGGAGCAGTTCCGCAAGATCCTTGGTATAACTATCCAAAATCACATGGCTGACCGCCTCGGTGCCACGAACCCATCCACCAAAACTCACGAAGGCCGCAAGATCATCGTCGCGCAATTTGGTCATCGCCTCGCGCACCGTTTGCTGGGTTTTATCCAGCTCGGCACGCACATCATCCCAGCGCTCTTGATCCGCACCATCAACAATCGCCCGCGCGTGGCCAGACACTTCGTCCTTCACGCCCAACATGTCGGCAAGTTCCAACACATCCGGACCGAGATCTTTTGTTTTATCGATGTCCTGCGCTTGCACCGCAAGAAACCCTTCGGCAACCACAGCACCGAGTAACAAGGCTGCCTGTGGTCGGGAAATTCTCTGTGGGCGCTTGGGAAGCGGAGCCACTCCTTTCCATCCACGAATGCCCAAATCATCCAGCACCGCAAAAATCTCATGCGGCACCGGCACCACCACTTGATCGAACACTCGCACCGGCGCTCTTTCATCAGGTGTTTCGGTGGCGGCACTAGCCGATGAGACGGCGCTCACCGCCATTCCAAAAGAGAGCACCAGCGCGTTAGCTCGGGAGATCCGACCGTGGACTCGGAAAAATTTCAAGATATCTTTACTCTGCATATGACTAGAATGATTGGATTTCGAGGTATTAGCAAGCAATGAGCTTGCGAAGTTTCCTTCAATTCGTTGAAAGTATCTGTTGTGAACCGTCCTGCTTTTGGTAAGAAATTGTAGTAGAAGCAAAGAACATTTCGCTTACCGACGCCGAATCGGACTCATCCAATCCTCTGGATGACCCGAGACTCCCGAGATTTTTTCCATGACAGCACGCGAGACCGACGCACCGGAACCCTCTTCCAGCACCATTGCCGCTGTGATTCCGGCTCGCTGGGCGTCATCTCGCTTCCCCGGAAAACCTCTCCATCTTCTCGCCGGCAAGCCGATGATCCAACATGTCTGGGAGCGCTGCCAAGCTTGTTCGTCAATTGATAAAACGATTATCGCCACCGATGACGAGCGCATTGCATCGGCCGCCCGCGCATTCGGGGCCGAAGTAACGATCACCCGGGAAGACCACACAACCGGCACCGACCGCATTGCCGAGGTGATCGAGAAGCATCCAGAGATCGATGCCGTAGTGAACGTTCAGGGAGACGAACCTTTGATCGATCCTTCGTTAATCGACGAACTGGCCAACCTTTTGCGCGACCATCCCGACTTGCAAATGGCAACCGCCGCCACGTTCATCGACATCACATCAGAAGAAGGCAAACAGCATCTCCATGACCCGAATGTGGTAAAAGTCGTTCGCAACCGCGCAGGTGATGCCATGTATTTTTCCCGCAGCCCTATTCCATTTGTCCGTGATGCGGTACATGAAGGACTTGTCCAGCCTCTGCGCCACAAAGGCATCTACGCCTATTCACGTCAGTTTTTACTTGAATTCGTTGCCTGGCCACCGTCCGCCATCGAACAAAGTGAGCAGCTTGAACAGTTGCGTGCACTTGACCAAGGGGTGAGGATTAGAGTCATCACCACCAGCGATGATTCGCCAGGCATTGACACTCCAGAACAAGCCGATGCCATCGAGTCACTCATTCAGCAAATCTTTCCATCCTAAGCTTCCCAACCCATTCCCAGCCCGCACCCGATCTCAACACAATGAAGTATATTTTCGTCACCGGAGGAGTAGTTAGCTCCCTAGGAAAAGGTCTCGCCGCAGCCAGCCTCGGCACGCTGCTGGAGTTGCGCGGTCAAAAAGTCGTCCTCAACAAGTTCGACCCGTATCTCAATGTCGACCCCGGCACCATGTCGCCATTCCAACATGGTGAAGTTTACGTCCTCGACGATGGCGCGGAAACCGACCTGGACCTTGGCCACTATGAGCGTTTTACCTCATGCCGGCTTTCAAAACTCAACAACCTCACCTCCGGTCAGGTTTACGAGACCGTGCTCAAAAAAGAGCGCCGCGGAGATTACCTCGGAAAGACTGTTCAGGTCATCCCTCACGTCACCAACGAGATCAAAAACCGCATCCACGAAGTCGCCCGCAAGATGGAAGGCGATATCATCATCACCGAAATCGGAGGCACCGTTGGCGATATCGAAGGCCTCCCCTTCCTTGAGGCGATCCGTCAGTTCCGTCACGACGTCGGCCCGGAGAATGTCATTTTCATGCACGTCACGCTGATCCCATTCATCAAAGCCGCTGGCGAGTTGAAGACAAAACCCACCCAGCAATCCGTGGCAAAACTACGCGAAATCGGCATTGCACCAGATATTCTCATCTGCCGCGCCGAGCACGACGTCGAACTCGAAGTCCGCGAGAAAATCGCCATGTTCTGTAACCTCGAACGCCGCGCTGTGATCGAGTTTCGCGACGTCGATCACTCGATTTACGAATGCCCGCTCGCACTGAGAAACCAACGTCTCGACGACCTCGTCTGTGAAAAACTCGGCATTGATGCACCAGATCCAAATCTTGATGCCTACCGCGATTTCGTCAACCGCGTCATCCATCCGACCAACACTTGCCGCATCGCCGTAGTCGGCAAATACATCGAACTGCAAGACGCCTACAAGTCGATCTATGAATCCCTCACCCACGCCGGCGCTCAGCACGACACCGCGGTGAAACTCATCCGCATTGACGCCGAAGATATCGAAAGCGACGGCGCGGAAAAACATCTCAAAAACGTTGATGGCATCCTCATCCCCGGTGGGTTTGGCGATCGTGGCACCGAGGGAAAAATCCTCTCCGCCCAATACGCACGCGAAAATTCAGTGCCTTTCTTCGGTATCTGTCTCGGTATGCAAATCGCCACCATCGAGTTCGCACGCAATGTCTGTGGGCTCGAAGGATCAAACTCCACCGAGTTCGATCCGAACTCACCCCACCCCGTCATCTGCCTTCTCGAAGAACAACAGGAAGTCGAAGACAAAGGCGGATCAATGCGACTCGGCACCTGGGTAACCGACCTCAAGGAAGGCACCAAAGCCCATCAACTCTACGGCGAGACAACCATCTCAGAACGCCACCGTCACCGTTTCGAGTTCAACCAAAACTACCGCGAGCAATTCGAGAAAAACGGCTTGGTCATCTCCGGCACATCACCGGACAACACCCTGACCGAAATCATCGAAATCCCGAACCATCCGTTTTATATCGCCGTGCAGTTCCACCCGGAGTTCCTCTCGCGTCCGAACGCGCCACACCCTGTATTCTCAGGCTTTGTCGAGGCCTCCCTAAAGCACGCCAAGCTGATCTAGGCTAGGCTCTGTGAGAGATTGGCTCACATCTGATTGATAAACGCAGATTTTGAGACATTTTTTCGTCTTAAACTCGCCTTTATCTGCGTCTTCCTTAGATCATTTTTCAAAGCAATCATCACAACCATGACCGTTTTCCATAGCGCCCGACAACTCTTCACCATCGCCGCCGGAGCATGCTCACTGCTTACTCCAGTTTTGGCAGACGTACCGACCGCCAAACCCTTCCCTCAAGCAAACTCCGACATCACAGCCGATCCGGCAGTACGCTACGGAACACTCGAGAACGGCGTGCGTTATGCCTTGATGAAAAACGCAGAGCCCCCGAACCGTATCTCCATGCGCCTGCACATCGACGCAGGATCACTTGCCGAAGAAGAAGATCAACGCGGCATCGCTCACTTCCTCGAGCACATGGCATTCAACGGCACCAAAAACTTCAAGCCCGACGAACTCGTCACCTTCCTCCAAAGCAACGGCATCGCCTTTGGTGCGCACCTCAATGCCTACACCAGCTTCGACGAGACGGTCTACATGTTAGACCTTCCGGACAACCGTGACGAACTCGTCGAGAAAGGACTGCTCGTCCTCAGCGATTGGGCTGACGGCATGCTACTCTTGAAAGAGCAAGTCGACCACGAACGCGGCGTCATTCTTAGCGAAAAACGCGACCGCGACTCTGTCGAGTTCCGCTTGATGGAAAAGCAATTTGGCCAACTTCTCCCGGAGACGCTGATGGCCAAGCGCATGCCGATCGGATTGGAAAAAGTCATCACCAACGCAGACCGTCAGCGCTTCGTCGATTTCTACGAAACCAACTACTCTCCGGACCGCACCACCGTCGTCATCGTTGGTGACTTTGATGTCGACGTCATGGAGAAACGTGTGGTCGATCTATTCAGTAAGATGAAGCCATTAGATGCGGCAAAACCCGATCCAGATCTCGGCAAAGTGACTCAATTTGACGGTATTAAATTACTCATCGAAAGCGATAAGGAACTTAAATCCACCGACGTCGAAATTGTCAACATCAACCCTTTCGAGCCGACCACCGACTCCGTTGCACAGCGCGCCAAAGACCTTCCGCTGAAAATCGCCTACGCCATGCTCAACAACCGCTTGTCGATCCTCGCCAAGGAAGAGGATGCGGAATTCACCAGTGCGAAGTCATCAACCTACGATCTTTTTGAAACCGCCACCCTCTCCGCAATGAACGTCACAGCCAAAGGTGACGACTGGAAAAGCGCAATGATCGTCGCAGAGAACGAACTCCGCCGCGCCTTGGAACATGGGTTTACCCAATCGGAATTCGATGAAGTGCGCGCCAACCTGCAGCGTGCCTTTGAAGACAGCGTGAAATCGAAAGCCACCCGCCGCAGTGACGCACTCGTCGGAGCACTGACCAAATCACTCCACGAGGAGAAAGTGTTCAGCACACCGGAAGACGCACTCGCACGCTTCAATGCAGCCATTGAGAGCATCACACCAGAAGCCGCTCATAAATCGCTTAACGAAAAGTGGAGTAAGCGTAACATGGCGATCGTGATCACTTCACCAAAACCCATCGAAGGTGGTGAAGCCGCTGTGCTTGGTGCTTACGACGCTGCGGGAAAAATGGACATCGATGCTCCAGAAGAGACCATCACTAAAACCTTCGCCTACAGTGAAGTCGGCACACCGGGCACCGTGGTAAATCGCACCGAGATCGAAGACTTGGGCATCACCCAACTCGAGCTTTCCAATGGAATCCGCGTCAATTTAAAGACCACCGACTTCACCAAAAACTCGATTAGTCTCAGTGCATCGATTGCCGGCGGTCTGGTGATTCAACCCGACGACAAACCAGGCCTTGCATTGATCGCCGACAGCCTCTTCAACGCCGGCGGCCTCGAAGCGCACTCTACCGATGAACTGGAGCGCATCTTCGCCGGCAAGCGAGTGGGCGCTTCGCTTTCGATTGGCGGGGACTCCTTCCAACTCTCAGGTGCCACCGCTCCCGAGGATCTGGAAACCCAGCTCACACTCATGTGTGCGTATCTTCAGCATGCAGGCTACCGCGAGGAAGCAGGAAGAATGCTTAAGAAAATGCTCCCAATGGCTACCGCACAGATGAAGATGACCGCTGAGGGTATCTACGGTACCAAAGGGGCCAACTACCTTGCCGGCAACGACCCACGTTTCGGTCTGGCCGACGTCGATGTCCTTGCCAACTACACCATGGAAGATGTCAAAGCATGGCTCTCCGGTCCTCTTCAAGGCGGAGCTATCGAGCTTTCTATCGTCGGTGACTTGGACATCGAAACTGCCATCCCATTGATCGAAAAGACCTTTGGTGCACTTTCCGAGCGCCCATGGAGCTGGAGTGTCAACTCCGACGCCAAGAAGGTTCCCTCACCGGAGGAAAAGAGCAAAACCTTCACCTTCGAGAGCCAAGTCAAGAAGGGCCTGGTTAACGTGAGTTGGCCATACGATGCCATGCGCGACATCACCAAAACACGCACTGGAAACCTACTCGGCGAAGTGCTCTCCGACCGCTTGCGCGTCGAGATCCGCGAGAAAGAAGGAGACGCCTACAGCCCACAAGCTGGGTTCTCCGACTCGAACTTCTGGATCGACGATGGCGGCGTCACCGCAGTGATTCTTGTCGACCCAGCGAAGGCTAAAAAGCTCACTCAACGACTGATGGAAATCGGCGCCGACCTTGCAGAGAATGGCGTCACTAAAGAAGAACTCGATCGCGCCCGTGAACCCATCATCGCGCAAATCCGCCAAGCCCGTCGCACCAACGGCTACTGGCTTGGAACTGTTTTGAGCGACAGCCAGCGCACACCCGAAGTCCTCGACTGGGCACGTTCTATCGAAACAGGATATTCCGCTGTCACTGTCGATCAAGTCAGCGCACTTGCCAAGGAGGTGCTCGAAAAAGACAAGGCTATCGAACTCATCATCAAAACAGCCGAGGATAAAGAGGAGGCTAAGGAGGCACCAAAAGGAAACGAAGAGAATACTGATAAAAAAGATGCTGCATAAAGCGCCAGACACTGCGCTTTTGTTCGAGAGGCACGTCTAACAGACAGGAACGCTAAATCGCACTTGATCCAGTTCTCTAAGGTCATCAAACTTGAGAGCACGAATCGCCCAAGCCGCACACCCTTCTCTGACTATGCCAGCTACCAAATTCATCCTTCTCGCAATATCTTCGCTGTTAATGTCGTCCTGCGTACAGGTGACGACATTCAAATCCGATGGAGAAAACACATCAATAAAAACACGTAAATTTTCTCCATTCCGTGGGGTGGAAGGCTCAAACTCCCGGGGGCCCGCTCATATCACCCCTCGATTGTGAAAGAGTCCTCCAGGGATCACCTCGGACCCACCAAGTCGAGGCGGATCAAAATCCGTATCCTCAAGACGGCGGCGCTGCTCATCGTTATTCTCGCTCTGGGCATGGGATCATTCATCTGGCGCGCGGGAGGTGAACTTGCCTGCCCGCCTCGACTTGCCATCACGGAAGCCGGTCAAACCATCCTCAACGCCCCCGAAAAACATGGTGTGACAATACGCAGCGGGCTAGCACTCGACGACCGCGTTCCCTATCTGATCGTCGAACCAAGCCTTGGCGAAAAGCCAAGCGAGCGCGGTGTAACCTTGCGCAAACAACTGACGGCCGAGGGTATTATTCTCGGCCAGTATGGCGCTATCAATGGAACCGTAGTTCTTCTCCACGGGCGCATGGCAAGAAAGGAAAACTTCCTCGCCGTCGCCGTGCGTTTCTGTGCCGCTGGATTTCGCTGCATCATTCCCGACCTCCCCGCGCATGGCGAAAGCCCGATCGACAATGTCGCCTTCGGTTCCTCGGAGTTCGAATCCACCATTCCGGAAAACCTACACCGCGAACTTTTGTCCAAACAACTCATTGGTGACGAACCTGCCTGTCTATGGGGCATGTCGATGGGTGGAGCATTTGCCACCAGCGCCGCCTCACGTAATCCAGACTATTGGCGCTCTCTGATCGTCGTCTCATCTTTCGATAACTTGGAAACCCTGGTAACAGAAAAATCCGCACGCTACGCAGGACCCGCTGCACCAGCACTGGCCTATCTCGTTGAAAAATGTGCGATTTATCGTGGTGGAGTTCCGCTAAAATCCGTCCAGCCGTATCAATGGGCTCGCGCTGTGACTACGCCAACTCTCGTATTCCATGGCGACGTGGACGATCTGATCTCCATCGAGCGCGGGCATGCTCTTTACGACGCCTTCGCCTCCTCTCACAAAGCGTGGATCCCCGTGTCCGACGGCGGGCATGGCAATGTTCTCATCACACCGGCTCCAACCTATCGAATGATGGCAGAATGGATGATCGATCCCACTATCCACCGCGAGTCCCTTCCGCGCACATCCAATCCACCCTCTACCGCCTTGTTCCAGGACAGCCCGGACACAGCGATGGATTAGTGGCCACTTTGTTGACCACCGATGTAGTTTCCGTAGCCGATGATGATCGTTGAAAGAACCAGCACGCCGAGTCCGATGAATAGTCGACTCTTTGCCTTCTTACTCGCGCCTTTCCACTCGCCGAGCGCGAGCCCCCAGATCGAGCTGAATAGGATGATCGATGCCATGTGCAATGTCCACGAACTAAACTTGTAGTCGCCCATCTGCGTCTCGCCCATGGAGTAGAAGAAGAACTGGAAATACCATGTTACCCCGGCCAGGGCGGCAAAGAGGTAATTAAAGATCAGTGGGATGCGGCGACTTTCGCTGACATCACCATTGTTTGGCAACTCTTCAGCCATTTCCACGGCCGGTGAATCCGTGGCATTCTCAGGCACGGTGGCATCTTTTTGGTGTGCAGCATGGCGCTGGGTGCTGGCGAGATACTCATATCCAGAGCCGTTTTTGATATTGAGGATCACACACCAGATAAAGTTACTGGTAAATCCGCCCAAAAGCACAACAATCAATATCGGCAGGCCACTCCAAAGAGGATCGGTGCCGTGTTCACGTGAAATCTCGCTAATCGGACCACCCGCAGTGAAGCCGAACGCCATTCCTGCGCTCATGATTCCGGAGAAAGTCGCGACCAAAATGCCTTTTTTGAAATTGAACTCTTTGACGGTCTTTTTCTTCTGTTCCTGATCCATCTCGCCCTCTTTGGCTTTTCCTGCCAGCGCATTGATGACGATTCCCACCACACAAACGACCAGACCCACAAGCACCCAGCGCCCGCTCTCGGGTTCGATAAGTTTAGCGTGAAACTCGCCCTGAAAAATAGGTGGGATCAAGGTGCCAAACACCGTGCAGTATCCCAGCGCCACCGCCATGCCGAGCGACATGCCGAGGTAGCGCATGGTGAGCCCGAAAGTTAGTCCACCCATGCCCCACATCGCTCCGAAGAGGTAGGTGTAGAACCATGTTTCGCCGGGCGTTTCACTTAACACCCCAACCACATCATTGGTATTGATCAGTGCAAATGTCCACGGAGCGATGATCCAGGAGAACACGCCAGCGACCAGCCAAGAGGTTTCCCAAGACCATCGTTTCACGCCACGGAAAGGAACATAAAACGAACCGGCAGCGAGACCGCCGATCCAGTGATAAAGGACGCCAATGAGTGGGTTCATAATTTTTAAAGGTCGCAACTAATTCATTCAGGCCACCGTGATCACCTCGATCTCCAATAGCTCACCAAGTTTTTCAATCTTATCCGCGATATGCCCTACCCCGACCGCGCAGTGGTGAGCGGGTCCCGCAGCATTCCATCGGTTGACGAATTCGCGCGCTCCGCATGCAAATTTATAACGACTGTTCGTATTACCGATTTCCAGGATGGGGCCGGCGACCGACTCACCTTGCGCCACGAGCAGCGCGAGCTTGCCGCCGGTCTGTTCGATCACAGAAAGCAGTGTGACTGGCCCCTGTTTGACGGCCATCTCGACGGACACCCCTTTCCCAACCTTGCCGTGATAAACTTCGAGCGGGCGCACCTTGGTCTTCCCCTCTGCGATGGCAATGTGTCCCGGCCCGTCGTGCCCCATCAGCACCACGTCGTCCGCGAAATCCATCGCGTAGTATTCGGTAAACGATCCACCGGTGCCGAACAGATCCATGATCTTCATCGCCTGCACGTTCTTCACCTCATACTCGCCCGCCACAGGAATACCGCGTCCAGTCAACTGTGAGGTGCCGAGAATAATCGATTCGAGTGCGGTTTCGTTCTCCGTCACTCCGGTGCCTTTGTAATAGTATGCCATCGATCCCAGACGGTGGTCTGCCACCATGGCATCAAGCGCCACCGCGGTTCGTGCAGCCTCGGCCAGATCCTCTGCCGGACAATCCTCCTGGACGTCGAAGACATCATGGAACTCCGCGACACGTGCACTGACTTCTTCTTCGCCAACCTCACGCCGCCTGGCTGCCAGTTCGTCCACTTCGAGGATTTCGATATGGGTTCCGAACACCGCGCACTGCAAGGTCACATCCGAATAAATATCCAACATCCCGCTATAGTAGTGCCCCATCAGGCCGAGACGATTCTCCGCCATCACCGCCGCCACTCGTGCCGCCTCCACCCACGCATCGATCTCATTCCAGCACTGCGGATCGTCGTGAAGCACTCCGGTCACCTGATGAAAACGAATCCCCGAGCGCTGAAAAACATTCGCGATCTCAGGCACCGGACAGGCCGAGCAATACGACAACCACTCACCGGTCATCTTGGTTCTATCGCCAAGCGCGTTGAACTTTGCGTAATCGATCGCCGGAGCAGGCGCAAGATTGAGCACGATCACCGGCACCTTGGCGCGTCGCACCACAGGCAGCACGGTCGATGACAGCGCATAAGTGGTGACGTGAAGAAAAATGATGTCCACATCCGCCCGACGCAATTCGCGCCCAGCCTCGTAGGCACGCTCAGGGCTATCCACGAGACCAACATTCACAATCTCGACACCCTCGCGTTCAAGCTTGGAGTGAACCTCGGAGAGATAACCCTCCAAGCGTTCTTTCAAACCCTCAAACTGAGGCCAATACGTGTCGAGGCCAATACCAAACAGGCCAATCCGAGTAGCAGTCATAAAAACGATCTATGTGGTTTCTTGTTCGAGATCTGAGGAGTGCGAGCTGATTAGAACACCTTGAATGCTAGGGCGTTCATACTTCAAGGGATTTTTCCATATTGACCGGAACCTGACACATGCACAAGGTGGTTTTATGACTATAAAAAGACAGCATTTCCTCAAGCATCTCGTGATGACCATCGCCATCGCTCCGCTTTGTTTCCAAGGTATCGCCAAAGCGGAGCAAACCCAAAAGCTCGTCCTTAAGGGCGGCGAAACCATCGCCTTTCTCGGGGACTCCATCACTCAAGCCGGCAACCGCAAGGATGGATACATCAATCTGGTCATTGAGGCCCTGAACCACGAGGAGCTCGATGTGAAAAAAATCCCTGCCGGCAAGTCTGGCAATAAATCCAGCGACATGCTCAACCGCCTCGACGAATCCGTAATATCCAAGAACCCGGACTGGATGACCCTGAGCTGCGGTGTCAACGATGTCTGGCACTTTAAACTGGTGCTCGGCGATCGCACTTTCGAGGGTATCCCGCTGGAAGACTACAAAAAGAACATCACAGAGATCATCGATAAAGCGCAGGCTGCCGATATTAAAGTCATGATTCTGACCTCGACCATGATCGGCGAGGATCCAAGCAAACAGCTCAATCAAGACCTGATCCCCTATAATGAGTTCTTGCGTAACATTGCCAAGGAAAAGGGCTGTTTGTTAGCCGACCTCAATGCCGACATGCAGGCCAAGCTCAAGACCATTCCCGACGTGCCAGGCAAACCGGGAAATTTTGGTAAATATTTCTACGGTGGCGACCTCAAAAACAAACTGACCAGCGACGGCTGTCACATGAACAAACTGGGCAATATCATGATGGCCAAAGGCATTCTTCGAGCCTTCGGTCTAAGTGACACAAAGATAGCCGAAGCAGAGAAACGCTGGATGAAGTAGTCGGTGTTCAACTAAGCACCCACGAGCAATCGCGTCGGCTGTTCGATGCATTCTTTGATGCGAATCAAGAAGGTCACAGCCTCTTTGCCATCGACGAGACGGTGGTCGTAACTCATGGCAAGATACATCATCGGACGGATCTCGACTTTACCATCCACGGCGACAGGGCGCTGCTGAATGGTGTGCATTCCAAGAATACCGCTTTGAGGTGGGTTGAGAATCGGTGTGGAAAGCAGCGACCCGTAAGTGCCGCCATTAGAAATGGTAAACACACCGCCCTGCAGGTCGGACATTTCCAACTGACCGGCCTTCGCTTTGTTGGCGTAGTCGATGATGTCCTGCTCGATCTCAGCGAAGGATTTCTTATCGCAGTCGCGGAGCACGGGGACGACGAGTCCTTTCTCCGTTCCGATGGCGACACCAATGTCGTAGAAATGATTCTGCACGACCTCATTACCATCGATGGTGCCATTGACGCCAGGCACCGCCTTCAGCGCCTCGACGACGGCTTTAACGAAGAATGACATGAAACCAAGTTTCACACCGTGCTTGGCGATGAAGCTTTCTTGAAGCGATTTACGCAAGCCCATGACCGAGCTCATGTCCACCTCATTGAAAGTGGTCAGAATAGCGGCAGTCTGCTGTGCGTTGACGAGGTGCGACGCGATCTTGCGGCGCAGCGGGCTCATCTTTTTGCGCGTGGTACGTCCCTCTTCGACCACTGCTGGCGCCTCGGATGAAGAGCCTTGAGACATGCTGGAAAGCGCGGAAAAATCAGGGCGTGTCTTTTCCTCTTTCTTCTCAGCTGGAGCTGGCTTGGCCGCCTGCTTTTCTTCTGATTTTTTCGCCGCGGGTGCCGGAGATTTCTCTTCCTCCTTCTTTGGACTTTCTTCCTTCTTGCTCGGAGATTCTTCCTTCACTTCTGCTTTCGGGGCAGTATCGCCGGAGGCACTTTCTTCGATCGTTGCAATCAGCGCGCCAATCTCGACGTCCTCTCCTTCTTCGACGAGTATCTTAATTATACCGCTGGCTTCCGCCGGGAGATCTTGGGAAACTTTGTCGGTCTCAAGAGTCACTAATACATCACCGGATGCGACTTCATCGCCGTCCTTGACGTGCCACTCGCCGATAGTGGCGGAGGTGACGGATTCACCGGCGTTTGGGATAACTACTTCTGTGCTCATGAGCGTGTTTTAATCGGAATAAAAAAGGGAGAAAACTTAGAGATTGAAGGCATTTTCGACGAGTGACTTCTGCTCGCGCTTGTGAACGAGTTTAGCACCGGCTGCGGGGCTGGCCGCGGAGTCGCGCCCGGAGTAACGCACTTTGTCGTCACAGACCGCTTCAAGGTCATCGCGAATAAACATCCAAGCACCCATGTTGCGGGGCTCTTCCTGACACCAAACGAACTTTTCAGCTTTGGTGTATGGCGCGATGAGTTCCTTCGCCATCTCACGGTGGAATGGACTGATCTGCTCGACGCGGATGATGATTGAGTTATCGAGTTTGTTTTCGCGGCGATGTTCCTCCAGATCGTAAAAAACTTTACCGGTGCAGAACACGATGCGGACGATCTTCTCTGGAGCGACTTCCGACGTGGTGTCGGCAAGCAATTCCTTGAAGCACGTGCCCTCTGCCATTTCGTCGATGGTCGAAACGCAATCGGGATGACGCAGCAGGCTCTTTGGAGTCATCAAAATCAAGGGCTTGCGGAAACTACGACGGACTTGGCGACGAAGCAGGTGAAAGTATTGCGCCGGTGTGGTGACGTTACACACCTGCATGTTGTTGTTCGCACAAAGCTGGAGGAAGCGCTCGAGACGCGCACTAGAGTGCTCAGGCCCCATGCCCTCGTAGCCGTGAGGCAGCAACATCACGATGCTGCTCGCTTGCTGCCACTTGCTCTCTGCACTGGAAATAAATTGATCGATGATCACCTGCGCGCCGTTAGCGAAATCACCAAACTGCGCTTCCCACATGATCAGAAGTTGCGGTGCGCTGAGTGAGTATCCGTAGTCGAAACCGAGTACAGCGGCCTCGGAAAGCAGTGAGTTGTAAACGCAGATGCGCTCTTGGTCTTCACTCAGATTCGACAACGGGGTGTAGCGTTCGCGAGAGTCGGCATCATAAAGGACAGCATGACGCTGGCTGAAGGTTCCGCGTCGGCAATCCTGACCGGAAAGGCGCACGCCGTTACCTTCGAGAAGCAGTGCCCCCCAGGCGAGCGATTCCGCAAATGCCCAGTCGATTCCCTCGCCGGATTCGATGGCCTTAAGGCGTGCCGGGAAAAAGCGCTTTTTGAGTGTTTGATTAAGTTTAAACTCATCAGGGATGGTGGAAAGCTTGGTCCCAATATCGGTCAACAAGGCTTTATCGATCCCTGTTTGCACGGGATCGAAGTTGAATGGTGGCGGAGTTTCGGCGGTGGTCGACCCGTAGAAGGCGTCGATCTGCCCGCTCTCGGCAAGCTTCTTCATCTGCACGAACTCGTCTTCGAGACGGTCGATAAAATCTTGCTGCATTTTTTCCGCATCCTCGTTAGTGACCAATCCAGCCTCGACCAATTCATCACGGAAAAGTGACGCGACCGTCGAGCGCTTTTGAATCATCGACACGAACTTCGGCTGGGTGATCGCTGCTTGATCGGCTTCATTGTGTCCTTGTCGACGGTAGCAAACCATGTCGATCACCACGTCGCGACCAAACTTCTGACGGAATTCCAGAGCGAGCTGAGTGGCATACATCACCTCAACCGGCTTGTCGCCATTTACATGGAAAACCGGTGCCTCGATCATTTTCGCCACATCGGTGCAATACTGCGACGAGCGCGCATCTGCCGGTGATGTGGTGAATCCGATCTGGTTGTTCACCACCAAGTGAATCGTCCCACCTGTGCGGTAACCTGGAAGTTGCGAGAAGTTCAACAACTCGGAAACAGTCCCCTGCCCGGCGAATGCGGCATCACCATGCAAAAGAATCGGAAGCACGCGTGTGCGGGTCTCCGCATCGCCGATCAAACGCTGACGAGCACGTGCCTTACCCTCGACCACGGGGTTCACCGCTTCGAGGTGGCTCGGGTTGGCCGCCAGGGAAAGGCGGACGGTGTGGCCGTCGCGGGTTTCGCGTTTCGACTCGAACCCAAGGTGGTATTTCACATCGCCATCGCCAGCGATCAGGTCGGGGACGTAATCCGGAGTGAACTCGTAAAGAATGGTCTTCAGCGGCTTCTTCAGGAAGTTCGCGAGAATGTTGAGACGGCCGCGGTGAGCCATTCCCATTTCAATTTCATCGATCCCCGAGGATTTAGCGCTCTCAAGGATGGAATTCAAAACCACTAGGGCAGATTCGCCGCCCTCAATGGAGAATCGCTTCTCACCGAGGAACTTCTTCCCGAGATATGTCTCAATGGTCTCCGATTCGATCAACCACTGAAGAGCATCCTTCACTTCTTCGTCCGTGGGTTTAAACATCTCACCACGGTGCTCAATCCTATCGCGTAACCAGTGCCGCATTTCGCGATCCTGGATGTGCATGAACTCAAATCCTATCCACCCGCAGTAGATGTCTTCCAACTTTGCTCGAAGATCGCGGAGTGTCATTGGCTGACCATCACCGAAGTATTGGGTCGCCACTGTGCGGTCGAGATCCGCCTCACTGAAGTCGAACTCTTCCAAACTCAATGCGCGAATTGGATCCGGAGCAGTGTCGCTCAGTGGATCCATCCAAGCCTGCATATGGCCGATGGCACGGTAGCCGTAGACCATCCCGAAGAGCTTGGTACGCAAGCCCACCTCTGCATGTATAGACCCAGATCCCTCAACCGGAACGACTTCTGACGGAGAACCAGATTCTTCACGTTCTTTTTTGGTTTGCGCCGTTCCCAGCTCAAAACCTTCAAAAAACGCAGACCATGTGGGCTCCACAGCACGTGGATCTTTAAGCCACTCTTCGTATTTCTGCTCCAGCAGATCGGCGTTTTGGCGGGGCGAAACGTTTGAATTCATGAGACGGTAAACCGAGGATTCGGATCGGTACGGGTATCCTTTACTGATGCACGATCCACAACTATTGAAAAGTAAACATTGACGCTTTTTTAACTAATTTACAGCACTTGGTAAACAGGGCTGATTCGCCGTCAATTCTTCGCCTGGCAGAATTTCCATTGGCTTCCGTTGACGGTTCACCTAGAAACTTTGAACATGCTTTAAGCACTGAATGCGCTATCCTTGCGCTACGGCTCCAAAGCCCCCCACCGCAGCTACTTTTCTCACACCAATGATCGACGTCCATAATGTCACCCGACAATTTTACTCAAAGACGGTAGTCGATCGCATTTCTTTCCATGTCGATGCCGGCGAGGTCGTAGGTTTTCTCGGACCAAACGGTGCAGGCAAGTCGACGACGATGCGAATGCTCACCGGATACCTGCCACCCACCTCGGGCGGTATCAAGGTAGCAGGGCACGACATCCTTACCGATTCCATCGCTGCCCGCCGCGAAATCGGCTACATGCCGGAAAACGTCCCTCTTTACACAGACATGCGGGTGAAGGAATACCTGCACTTCCGCGCACGGCTCAAAGGCCTCTCAGGCAAGGAACTCCGCATCCGCGTGGGCGCGGTCATGGATCGTTGCGGGCTTACCGATGTCCGCCGCAAGATCATTAGAACACTCTCGCGCGGATATCGTCAGCGCGTGGGGCTTGCTGATGCGCTCGTCCACCAGCCGAAACTTCTCATCCTCGATGAACCAACCAACGGCCTCGACCCCAATCAAATCCGTCAGGTGCGCGAGTTGATCCAAGACCTCTCGGAAAATCACACCGTCCTGCTTTCCACTCACATCCTTTCCGAGGTCGAAGCGGTTTGTGGACGCGTGATCATCATTAACGAAGGCACCATCAAAGCCGCAGACACTCCGGAAAACCTCGTCAACCAACTGCGCCGAGCAGGTACCGTTCATCTCGAAATCCAAGCCGTCCCCGAAATCGCCGAGGCCAAACTCCGCGAAATCTCCGTAATCAAGAAAGTCACTCTTGAATGTGAGATCGAAGGTGGATGGAAACGATTCGTCATCCGCGCCGAATCCGGCACCGACGTGCGGCAAAAAATCGTCGCCCTGTGCGCGGCAAACGGATGGCCGCTTCGTGAGATCAGCCGACTCTCCGCCAACCTCGAAGATGTGTTCGTCGAACTGACACAGCGCCAAATTTAGCCAGCCATGACCGCATTCATCACCATTCTCCGCAAAGAGCTGCGAGGGTTCTTCCTTTCACCCGTTGCCTATGTCGTCATCTCCATGATGATGATCGTTCAGGGTGTATCGTTTTTGTTCGCTCTTAAACCACTGCTCACAGGACCACAAAACATGAGCCTGGTTCAGGCGCAGTTTACCGGAGCGCTGTTCTGGATTCCGCTCTTCGTGTTATTCCCGCTCATCACAATGCGCTTATTCTCCGAAGAGCAGAAAATGGGCACCCTTGAGATGTTGCTCACCGCGCCCGTCCGTATGGCGGATGTCGTATTGGCAAAATTCTTCGCCTGCTTGATCTTCTATATCATCCTGTGGCTACCCACCATCCTCCACTACCTGTTGCTGGAATGGATCGGCGGTATTGAACACGCATTCCCCGTTTACGCCCTCGCTGGTGCATTCTGCATCATCGTGCTGTTGGGAATGATGAATATCGCGATAGGTTGTCTGGCCTCATCCTTGAGTGCCAACCAGATCGTCGCGGGCGTTCTGACCTTTGCCTTGATTGTCATGCTATTCCTTCTCGGTCACCTACCCGGCAGCAGTCTCGGCGGACTTTCCGAGATCGTTCAAGAATTCTTCGAGCACATCAACTCCGACCTCCATATGCAGCGCTTCAGTTCCGGCATGGTCGACACCCGACCGATCGCCTACTACCTCAGCGCTACCGCCGTGTTGCTGGTCGCCACCACTTTCACACTCAACGCCCGCCGCTGGAAAAACTGATCCTGCGCGTTATCCGGCCTTTTCCATTTTTCCACTATGTCGAAAGACAACCCCACTAAAGAACCCGATCACGGAACGTCTGCGACGAAAGTTCGCTCGGCGGCATCCGCGGCGAACTCACTCATCCAAATGGGCTTGTTGGTGGTCATTTTTCTGGTTGCCAACTTCGCCGCTGCGAAATGGTATCTGAGTCGGGATTTTTCGCCGAATGAAATTCACACTCTCTCGGAAACCACCCAAAAAGTCATCGCGTCCATTGACAGTGAAACACGCATCATCGCCGCGTTCTCGGAGACCAGTCCTGACTTTGCCCGCATCACCGAACTCACCGAGCGCTTTGACGATGTCGGTGGTAATACAATCACCGCCGAGGTGCTTGACCCCGTCCGCAACCCAAACCGTGCCCGTGAGATCAGCACGAACTTCAAACACGAATTTCACCGCAATGCTGTGCTCATCGTGAAAAACGGCAGCCTCCGTGAAATCCCCGAAGAAGATCTTTTCCTCCTCGAGCGCGACCAATCGGGACAATGGGTGCGCGGAGCGTTCATTGGCGAAGACGCTATCACTTCCGCTCTACTCTCTCTCCAACGCGCAAAACAACCCGTCCTCTATATTCTCACCGGTAAAGGGGCCTGGCCCCGCACCAACCAAGGAACCGGTGCCGATATTCTGGCCACACTGATTAACCAGCGCCAAGGCGTGGCCGTTCGCGAACTCAGCCTCAAAGACGTCGACGCCATTCCCGATGACGCCAGCGCACTGATTCTCGTCAATGCGCGATACGACTTCACCGGACGTGAGCTCGGACTTGTCCGCAAGTTCTTCGAAGAGCGCAAAGGCGGACTCATCACCCTTCTCAACCCCACCGAATCCCTGCCAAACTTCGAAGCCTTCCTGAGACTTTACGGCGTCAATGTCGGCCACCTTCCTGTCGTTACACGCACCCAACAAGTTGGCGGCAATGACCTCACCGTTTACGACGTCCCCGTCGAGTTTCTTGCCGGTGCGGAGTGGACAGATTCTTTCCTCAATGTCGATACCGTTTTCCCTGGCCGCTCATGTTTCCTCCAAGTCGATGAAGGCACCGACGAATTGTTGCGCCGCAAAATCCAGGTTGCCTCGCTCGCTCTTTCTCCCGGCGACTACTGGGCAGAAAGCAGACCCGACGTCACACCCGCCGAACTCACCCCTGGCGAAGACATTCCCGGCCCGCTGTCGCTGGCAGCCATGGTCGAAAAAGGAAACGTCGACGACGCCCGACTTCGCGTCCGCAGTTCACGCATGGTCGTCATCGCCAACCCGCACCTGCTAGACCCGCCCACACTCAACCAAGCCAACGTCGACTTTCTCTTCTCGGCGATCAGCTGGACGATGAACGAGGAACTCACCGTCGGCATCACACCCGCCACTCCATCCTTGTTCAGACTTCAGATGAAAGAGGGCTCCCAAGCCACTCTCTCGTGGGTGGTTTGCGGACTGCTCCCCGCCACAACCTTGATCCTCGGGTTCCTCGTCTTCCAACGCCGCCGCGCGTAATTCTTCCACACTTGCCTCATGCGAATCGGATCGAGCATCGTCCTTATCATCCTGGCAGCTGCCTCCCTGTGGTATGCCAAGGATGCATTCACGCCTGCCGACCCTGCGGCCACTCCACCAGCTATCGGAGAAACGTTGATCCGCTTCGAGCCAGCAACAATTTCTTCCATCGACATCGTCCGTCAGGGTCAGCGCGCTCACATCGAACGCGACGCGCGCGGTGCATGGCAAATGGACTCTCCGATCAACGATCGCGTCGACTTTCAGGCTTTGCTCGCGCTGATGGTGAGCCTTAACGGCATGATCATTGAAGACGGATTCGAACTCGAAGAAGTGCGCAAAAACCACCCCGCAGAACTCACCGACTACGGGCTTGCCGACAACGGCGTCGATGTCATATTGAGAAATAATCGTGGCGAGTCCATTGCGCGGTTTCGTATCGGGAGTCTCGCACCATTGAGCGTCAATGATATCCCGACCACGTATGTCCAGCGTCTCGACCGCGAATACAAGAACCGTATTTTTGTCGTCGGAGGGAACTTACGACTGATCGTTGACCGTCCATTCGAAACATGGCGCGATCAGCGCCCGCTCTTCCTCCCCCGTCCACCTCTGAAAATCCGCATCGCTCAAGGACAGCGGCAGATCGAACTCTCCAGAAAAACCGCAGACTCACCGTGGGTCATGGAAAGCCCGCTCTCTACGGCAGCCGATCAAGATGCAGTGTCCACACTTCTCGCGTCGCTCTCCGAACCCATTGCTACCGATATCGTCGCGCTAGACAGCAATGAGCAAGCCGCCACGGCCGCAAAATCCATCAGTATTTGGATGCAGAAACACAGTGCCGCCAAACTAGTCAAAGGCAATCCCGCCTTGGATGAAAAGCCGATCACCTTGACGCTTCTCCCCATCAAACCTGAGGAGGAATCTCTCACCCTCTTGTCGAACGACCGCAAATCCGCGCTGATGTTACCGACCACTGCCGAGCAAGCCTTCGATCTCGACTCCAACCGCTATCGCTCGCGCACTCTCGCAAATATCGATCCAGCGAAGATTTTCAACATCCTCATCCGCGACCCCGCAGAGGCTTCGTCACTAGTTCAGCTTCGCCGTCGTGGACGCGAGTGGGAGGTGATGCTCAGAGGTGAATGGAAACGCTCGAACGACAAACTCATTTTCGAAACGCTCACCGCAATCAACGAAACCAACATCGTCAATTTCGCCGCCGATGGAACAACCGATTACGCACAGTTCGGCCTCGATCAACCCATTCTTCAAGCCGCCTTCATCTCACTCGAGGAGTCGAATGCAATCCGGCTGAACATAGGACGCAACGAGGACGGTAAACACTTCGCCAAGTTTGACGGCCAACCCTTCATCTACGAGGTGCCCGACGCCCTTGCCTTCCTTCTCCCTACCAACCCCGGAGCATGGCTCTCAACCATTCCGTTCAATTTCTCCGCCCTCGACCTCCGCCAAGTGAAAATCACCCAACAAGAATGGGCTCCGCTAACGCTGCGCTACAACTACCTCGATAGCCTTTGGATTGGACTCCTCGGAGAGAAAGATGTTACTCCCCAACTCAACACCGTATCCGCACACGAAATGGCCGCACAATTGGAACGACTCCAAGTCGACCGCTGGTCAACCACCGTCTCTGGTGACGCGCTACGCAAATTGAGCGAGCCTATCCTCAGCGTCGAATTCCAAGTCGTCCCCACCGAGGCCGACGGAACAGAAGGTAAGGTCGTAGAGCACACTATCGACTTCACCCCCGTGAACAAAACCTCGAAATTCTGGTTAGGTCGTATCGACAAACGCCCTGAAGTCTTCCTCATCGACGTCGCAAAGCTAGCGCTCCTCTTCCCGCAGTCTCTGCTGTCTCCGCAGTAGTAAAAGGCTCGTCGGTGAAGTTAATAAAATGTTTGCATTGATCTCGAAATGGCGTGTTTAATGCTTTCAAGCGATGAAGAATCATACATCGTGGTTCCCACCATCTCAAAATAACACAACAAAATGATGCAGACATTCAGAAAAAATCTCCTCATCGGAGCCGTCATGGCGGGTGCTGCCTGCCATTCCGTCTCGGCCGTCACAATCTTTCAGACCGTCGAGAATATTGACTGGAACAGTGCCATGTGGGGTACTCCTGCCGCTGCTCCCACGGCCGGTAATGACTACGTGACCACGTCAGGCAATACCCGAATCCCGGCTAACACCTCCAATTCAACGTTTGGCGGTGATTCCCTCACTGTGGTCAGCGGTTCTTCAGCATTGATGAAAAACAGCGGTTCCACATCGACCATCAATGGCGCTTTCAATCTTGATGGCGGCTTGCTCAATCTGGGGCCGAACGGTGGTGTTGACAGTAATCTTTCGGGAACCCTTGATGTTGCCAGCTTCAACGTAACTGGTATCGGCAGTCAGATACAGATCGGCAACGCCGGCGGTAACCTGACCGTTACCTCAGCGCTTAGCGGCACCGGGAATTTGGACTTGGTTGGCGCAAACAGTCAAATCGTCGACATCGTGAGTTTCAACGGGCTCAGCAGCTATTCCGGCGCGATCAGTCTCGGGACATCAGGGGCTCTGACTCTGGGATTCGGAACTTCGAGTTACACCTTTTCGAACGCGCTTACGATTTTCGACACCTCCGTTCTCCAAGTAAACAGCGGTCAGACATTGACATTCAACCTAGGTGATCTGGTTGATCCCAATGGAGCCGTCGCAGCAGGGACCTACACAGGTGGGGACTTGAATGCACTCGGATCGAATTATGCCAATAACGGCGGCACGATTGTTGTGGTTCCGGAACCTTCGGGCGCAATTCTCTCGCTACTCGGACTTGGCAGTCTGTGCCTCGTGCGCCGCCGTCGCTAAAACTCTGATTATCACAACATTCCGAAAAGCGGAGCGGCTCCTGCTGCTCCGCTTTTTCAGCTTCCCGATTTCGGGACTGATACCAAATCTTGGTATAGGATCATTCTGGCTCGCGTGCAAGATCAGGGCATTTATTCAAAATCCCTTTGTCACAAGTATACAGCATAGCCCCTATGTCTTCTGCTAGTGCCACGTATTGACTGTCATAGGCCGAGCAGCCAGTTCTTCTTGCTACGGCTAATACACGTTCCGGAGCTATTTCATAGCTACGCCCATCCATCAACTCGACCGCATCCTCTAAAAGCTGGTAGACATCATCCGTGGCTATGAACTCGTTCCGCTCATAGGTAGTGAGAACGTTCAAAAATTCATCGAGCCATAGTCGAGGGGCACACCAATCCGGATCGCATTCCATCAAACGGTCAACACTATCTGATCTCTCCCCCCGAATCAAAAAGTAGGTGATGATATTCGTATCAACGACGATCACTCCCGCCCCTCCTTGATCGCCGCCGAAAGGGAATCGTCTGTGACAACAAACTTCATCAGATCCCTTCTGGCTCTGACACGTCGCATTAACTCTATTCGGTTCGCCTTCTGAGGTGTCAACGCCCGCTTCAGTGTGATGAGAATAAATTTGTTCAGACTACGGCCCGATTTATCGGCAGCCATCTTCAAGCTCTCATGGAGTTCTTTGGGAACGTCTTTCAGAGTAATGTTCATAACGGCACCAATATACCACCATTATGGTTTCCGTCAATGATTCGGGTGTGAGGCTGATCGATGGCTTTACGGACGTCGACCGTCCACGACGCTTGAAAGGCCCTCTAGCCTGCAAAGCTGGACAGAGATTTTTTGCTTCTACATGAGCATGCACACCCTGGAAAGGGTAAGAATGACATGGCGAAAAATAGTGGATCGAAGGGGTTGTCGATGGAGTGTGGGCGCCCTCGCCCACATCGGGTGGTGCGAGCGAAGAGTGCGGTTTTTTTTGATGGACTGCCATTCCGGGTTTGGAGTCCGGTGAGCAGCGTGAAGTGAATGTGGGGCGCGAGGCGCAACCCCTCCGTGAGCCTTTAGACCTCTCAGGGAGGGATGACTTTCAGCTGTCCGGTAATCTCCTTCACGTCCATACACCCCGTAAAAAGTCATCGATACCCATATTACACACTCGTATCATAGCTGTCCTTGATCTCTACTCTGTCTTTCTATATGTTTTCCAATCTCATCTGAAAAAAACTGAAATTTTTCTTGAGAGACATTATGGGTACCCTTTTTAGACAAGCACATCACAAAACCAACGAGACGATTCCAGTCATCTATATCGGCACAAAAAAAACCCATATCAACCTTAATAGCGTTAAAAAATCTTAAAGGCCTAATCACACTGCTTGTTCTATTTTTTAAATAGATCCTGTCAGGAATCCATTCTGTAATGAGATTCAACTTATTCTCAAAGAACATGTCTAGCAGAGCTTCAAGAGCCTTTGGCACATGAACACCAGACCTATAAATAATCTCAATTTTAAAACCATCATAATGACACGTTTTATAATCAAATAACATAATTAGGGATTCCTAGAAAAATGCCTTTGAGGTATCAAGGACTATAGCATTACGATGGAAAAGGCAACGGACCCTCGTAATACGTCATTTGTGAATACCTCGTAACGAACACCTCTCAAACGTGCGGATCGATCGAACTATTTGAAGCACTCTACGCCTCCCAATTCCCCTTATCAAAGTTGGCGACGACGAGTTTGAGGAGGTCGATCGTTGCGCGTAAATCCTTTTTGTCACACATCTCGGTGGCGAGGTGGATGTTGCGGGTAGGAACAGAGAGCGCACCGACGATGGCTCCGCCCGGCGTGTTGCGCTGCATGCCTGCGGTATCTGTTCCGCCGGCCGTGAGAATTTCCGGCTGCCAGGTAATCTTGTTCTTGGTGGCTAGCTCTTTCATGTAGCGGATCATGCGCGGGTCGCAGATCACCGAGGAATCCATGAGCTTGATACCTACCCCCTCACCCAGTCCGGTAACGCGGTTTTCGGCAGTCGAGCCTGGACCGTCAAAGGCGATCGTGGTGTCGAGACCGATTCCGAACTTTGGCTGGATATCCAGAGTGGATGCCATCACTCCACGCAGACCAACTTCTTCCTGCACCGTGAACACGGCGTAAAAGTCGTGAGAGAGCTTCTTCTTCTCTTCTTTCAATTCGCGCAGCGTCTCGAGGAGCACATACACGCTGGCGCGGTTGTCCAATGACTTGCAGTTCACGCACTCGCCGATCTCTACTAATGGACTCCAGCGGGTAATTGGATCACCTACCTCAACAAGCTTCTTGACCTCGCCCACAGGCAAGCCGAGATCGATGAAGAAATCCGTCGTCTCCGGCGTTTTCGCGCGATCCCCTGCATCCATGATGTGAATAGGTTTCGCTCCCATCGTGCCTAATAAATCTTCCTTTCCGTGCACGATCACACGCTGAGCGGTGAGCGCTTTGGGATCAAATCCACCCAAGGTGTGAAAACGCAGAAAACCACGGTCATCGATACTCTTCACCATGAAGCCAATCTCATCCATGTGCGCAGCTGCCATCGAACATTCGTCGCTGTTTTTCCCTTTCACATGGCAAATCACATTGCCGATGTTGTCGATACGCAGCGAATCACACCACCCGGCAACCTTGCTGAGGATGAAGTCACGCACCGGCTTCTCGTAGCCTGGAGGGCCAGGAATTTCGGTAACGGCCGCGAGCAAGTCGAGGTCGATGAGTTTGGCGGATGATTTCTTGGACTTCTTTGCTGCGGACATGAGGATGGTTCTATTGAGATGAGAGCTTGTGATAATGAATTAGGAAATGACGCCCAGGTCTTTACCGGTTTTGATAAACGCATCGACGGCTTTTTCCAACTGCTCACGGCTGTGGGCAGCGGAAATCTGCGTGCGGATCCTCGCCGTCCCCTGAGGCACGACAGGGAAGAAGAATCCAATGGCATAAACACCGTAGTCGAGCAAACGATCGGCAAACTTCTGCGAGAGTGCCGCGTCGCCAAGCATCACCGGAGAAATCGGATGATTTTTCCCAGAGATATCAAAACCAGCTTCCAGCATCTTCTCGCGGAAGAACTTGGTGTTCTCTTCGAGTTTGTCGCGTAGCTCCGTCGATTCCTCGAGCATCTCGAATACCCTGATCGCCGCAGCCGCGATTGGTGGTGCAACGCTGTTGGAAAAAAGATACGGACGGCTGCGTTGACGCAGCAGATCGATAATCTCTTTCCGTCCTGACGTGTATCCGCCGGAGGCACCACCAAGGGCTTTACCCAGTGTGCTGGTGGTCAGGTCGATCTTACCCATCAGTCCACAATGCTCGTGAGTGCCGCGACCTGTCTTGCCGAGAAACCCCGTCGAGTGGCAATCGTCAAAGTGCACCAGCGCGTTGTATTTCTCCGCCAACTGATGCACTTCGTCCAGCTGCGCGATGATCCCATCCATCGAAAACACACCGTCGGTGGTGATGAGTTTGGTTTTCGCGCCAGCTTCGTCGGCAGCAATCAACTGCGCCTCAAGATCCGCCATGTCGTTGTTTGCATATCGGAAACGCATCGCCTTACAAAGGCGCACACCGTCGATGATCGATGCGTGGTTGAGTTGATCCGAAATCACCGCATCGTCCGGCCCGAGGAGCACCTCGAAAAGCCCGCCATTGGCATCAAAACAGCTTGGATAGAGAATCGTATCTTCGGTCCCGAGGAAGGAGGAGATCTTCTCTTCCAACTGACGGTGAAGCGTCTGAGTGCCGCAGATAAACCGCACGGATGCCACACCGAAACCCCAGCGATCAAGTGCATCGTGAGCCGCCTTTACCACCTCGGGATGATCCGCCAGACCGAGATAATTGTTGGCACACATGTTGATCACCTCACGACCGTCTTTCAGCGTGACCGTGCTGTTCTGCGTCGAGTCGATATAACGCTCGCGCTTGTAGAGACCTGCCTCGTCGATTTCCTCCAGAGTCGCTTTTAATTGGGATTTAAGATCGTCGGTATACATAAAAAGTGAAAATGGGTTGGTGAATCCTCGCTTGAGCCGTTGACCGATGCAATTGAAATCCCGCGCAGAATGCACAGCTCCATCATGACGGGGGCATCCTACCCTCTAGTCACCCACCGTGACGGGGGCATCCTGCCCCCAAGTCCACTCCCAAATCGAACTCCCATCCAAAACACAAACCGAGCATCAATCACCCCACTCACCGGAGATCAGCTGCACGGTGAATGCCGCTGAAAAACGTTTCCATCCGTTGGTGCATGTCATCATAGAAACGCTTCTTCATGACTGCGAGCATATCACTCTGCTCACCTCCGTGGACTCCGGCGCGCTCTTCTTCCTGTCGCATCTTTTCGTTAAACGCCCTCTCCATCTCAATCAAGGAATCGAGAAATGTCTGCGCCGCTCGAGAATGTTCGACCCCATCGACCATCGCGTCTTCCAGGGTCTTATTTCGAGTAACTGAGATCAAATTGCCATCGCTGAGATGACGCATGTATTTGTCGTGACTCTGCAAAAACGCCCGGTGTTCGGCATCGTATCGCACTTCATCGCGATCGACCAATTTGTCGTAGGGCCCAGCGGAACAGAAAAACTTCACCATCAGTGGAATGGTATCCACCAACATGAACAAAAGCGTAAGGATGCAATACGTCCAGAACGCGAACTCTCCGCCTTCCTCACCACGCTTGAAAAGGTCGTGTAGAGCCAGCGTTTGCGTAAGAATGTCCCGCCGAGGTTCGTTGGCAATTGCCGCCACCGTCGCCGTCTCATCTTCGGCAACCTTCGCCGCAGAATCCTGCATCCTCTCAAGCTCGCTCAGCATACTATCGATCTGCTGTTTGATTGTTGCCCGCAGCGCATTTTGCTGGGTGACAAACTGCTCGGCCTGATCGGCGTCCACCTTGCTCCTCAACTCGGCCAGGCGCTCCTCTTCCTCGGCCATCTTCGCCTTCTGAAGTTCCAGCTGTTGCTCGAATGACGCGATCGCCCCGGCCTTGGAAGCTCCGATACTTTCCAAAAGTCCACTCCGCTCCTCGGTCAATTGCGTCAACTGATTGCCCATACGGGTCGCCTCGGTCCTACGCCACGCCAATTGGTCGTCCCGGATACTCTTGGCACGTGGCCCGAGCCCCACAAAACCACTTCGCTGGCCATTGACCTCCTTTTCAAACTCCTCCTGCCAGAATGCCAACTCCCCTTGAATCCTCGTATACTCCGGCGACAGCGTAGCCGTTTCCGCATCGATAGCATCCAGGCGATCTTGGTAAGGCTTGGTGGCATCGGTGATCGCGCTATCCAACTGTGTCTGCTGGTCGGCAGTCAGCCCTGGAATCGGAACGTCCTCCTCGTTGGTTTGCTGAACCAGGAACTTCGCCTGGAAGGTTTCATTCCAACGATCGCGTTCCTTGGCTATGGCGGCTTGCTGACTGCGAATTAATGCCTGAGCCGCATCTCGATCAATCTTATAGCGGTCCTTTACCACCACAATCTCTCCGGCTCGCTCTTTTTCAATCACACCCGTGATCGTGTCGTTGAATAACAGCAAAACCAGTGGGTGCGCAATGGTTAGACCCATCAATCCTGCCACCACAAAGCGCAGCATAAACTGCCCGATCTTCTTGATCGGCGACATAAACGCCCGATAGCTCGCCAGCAACGCTCGGTCGATGGTCATGATGATAAACGCCCACACCGTCGCCACGCCGTAGATCGCCCATTGATTATCGGTCAGGGTGGAGATCGCGTAGGCGCTGGCGATGAACGCAAACAAACACGGCACAAGAACCGTCGCACCAAATGCCACATACTTCCGCTGCTCCCAATTCGGACACTGCTCGAGGGTTTCGGAGCCAGCCGAGGACAGCCAGAAGAACACGCGTTTAAAGATTGATGTGCGGTGGTGGTTCATAACAATGTGAAAATCGACTACGGCAACTGTCCATCCAAATACAGATCAACGATAGTCCCCATACGTAAGGGCTTGATACTCTATATCACCGCAAAGACCAATCACCGATTTTCATGGATTAATCGCTGCTATTTTCCGCCGATTGACCGTGAACTCACACATCACACACTGCTTGCGGTGGCTGTAGTCCTTGTTGCTGTAGGAATCCACCCCACACTGACAACATGAAAGAACCCTTTGCCTTTAAGGAGTGAAGTGGCCGGGGCATCCTGCCCCGAAGCCATAACAATAGTCATCGCTCCGCGATGGAGAAGGTAAACTCAGTTGCCGATTCGTCATCCCCATACACGAGATTTGTGAGTTCACGGGGACTGACTCGAATGGCACTGTTTTAAGAGCGGTTCTCGTCATGTGTCCTCAAGGAGCACGGTGCGTCTCGCCCGTGTGAGCGGTATTCGCGGTTCTCTCCAACTTCCGAAATACTGCTTAAAACAGTGCCATTCGGGACTGACTCCATATGCGTAGCTCCCCGCCGCCGCGAAGGGGTCCCCCTTGGGGAATCGAGGCGACTGGCGGGAGCTGAGATGGACGGGAGCAAAGCGACTGCCCCGAAGGGGCGAAGAAGCCGTGAGGCGGCGACTGAGTCAACGGATCGCGGCATCAAGGCGGGCGCTTTGGATTACATCTTGTTATGAGCAGAGTGCAGCGAGGAGGGGATGTCCGCCGTAGCTGAGGAACGAAGCGAAGGAGGAACGACGAGCGAAACGTTCGCGGCAAGCAGGAAGCGTGATCAGGCCGCTTGGGGGTGGTGTTTGATGTCAGCCAAATATCAGAAAAACATGGAAAATTGGACTGACCCTTTTTGCCTTCTTCTTACACTACGCCAAATCCATGCAGCTAACCAAGGGAACGAGTTCACCGCTGTTCATCAATCTCAATGATGGCAATTGCTTGAGTTCAAGGACTGACCCTTTGCCTTTCACGATATCGATTCGGCCGTTAACACCTATTTTTATTTTTTAGAGTAAGTAATTAGCCATGTCTTGTTAGACTGAAATATAAATTTCAACGTTCCTCTATTAACAAAACGAGGAAGACTTAAATCGCTCCTACTCAAGAAGACTGAACCGCCGCCATCACTCGCTTCCCAAGAAATTAAAATCTCTTCACCAATCACAACTTGATCGCTGTAGTTCGCCTGCACCTCTTTTAATTGCGACGTTCCAGCGCCTGGTGACAGATTGAGGTGGACCCCGAAATTCGGACAGGTAGTTAAGCTATAATTTTGATGGCTAGGAGCGGGGATAACCCCGAACCTAACAACAACAAAATGAAAGCAAAAAGAAGAAGACACGAACCCGAATTCAAAGCGCGAGTAGC